>JBBIKG010000018.1:0-71908 GCA_037445555.1 Lentimicrobiaceae bacterium | reverse complement strand
CCCGGTACCGTGCATTGCTCCGGCACACCCACAGCGGTTGTGGATGTAACCAACCCCACAACAGGAAAAACCTGGATGGACCGCAACCTGGGTGCCTCTCGTGTAGCCACAAACAGTACCGATGCACAGGCATATGGCGACCTCTACCAATGGGGCCGTGCAGCCGATGGGCACCAGTGCCTTAACTCACCCACTACCACCGCCCTGAGCAGCAGCGACATCCCCGGCCATGGCAGCTTTATTTTGGCTCGAAACTACCCCACTGATTGGCGCAGCCCCCAGAACAACAATTTGTGGCAAGGAGTAAACGGGAACAATAATCCATGCCCGACCGGCTACCGCTTGCCAACCGAGGCAGAATTGAATTCCGAGCGCTCAAGCTGGGGCAGCAACAACTCTGCCGGGGCTTTCAACTCTCCGCTGAAATTGTCCGTTGCCGGCTTCCGCTACAGCAACGATGGTTCGCTCGACGCTGTTGGCTCCCACGGCAGCTATTGGTCAAGCACTGTAAGTGGTGTATACTCACGGCTCCTCTTATTCTTCAGCAGCAATGCCATAATGAGCGTCAGCAGCCGGGCGAACGGATTCTCAGTCCGCTGCATAAAGGAGTAATAAGTTTGAAAGTTGAAAGGGAAAAAGGGAAAAAGGGAAAAGTTGAAAGGGAAAAGTTGAAAGGGAAAAGTTGAAAGGGAAAAGGTAAAAGGTAAAAGGTAAAAAGGGAAAGGGAAAAGGGAAAAGGGAAACTATGGGAATAGGGAGGTTTGAGGATATCGGCCTGACAGAAAGCACAAGAATGAAATCTGAGGATTTATCCCTCGTTTTCTGAATGCAGTGATTTTTGGCTTAGGGGATTGATACATTGGGCTGCCAAATACGTGATGAATGATGTTGCCGAAAGCTTGGAACTATAATGCCATAATGGGTTCAGACATTTTTTGTTTTTTTGAATATATTTCTATTTTATTACCTGTATTGGTTACTATATCTGTAAATAAGTATTCTCTATTTTATTAAAATTTGTGCAAAATGAAAAATAATTACAAACTCACTTTGCTAATACTGGCATTTTACGGTTGCTTACTTTCGGCAAATGGCCAGTGGATTCAAACTAATGGGCCTTATGGCACCTATGTCACGAGGTTTGGATCGATTGATTCCACCTTGATAGCCGGCACATCAGGCGCCGGTGTTTACACCTCGACTGACAATGGCTCGAACTGGATTGCAAGAAATAACGGCCTCCCGAACCTGCAGATTAATTGTATAACCCCCCTTGGAAAAGATGTATTGGTAGGGACTTGGTCAGGTATTTTCAAATCTGTAGATCGCGGGCTAAACTGGCATGAATGCAATGAAGGACTCGGCAAAATTGAGATTAATGCAATAATGAGCTCGGGTCAGGTGCTTTTTGCAGCCACATTGGTTGGTATATTTCGTTCTGATGATGCAGGCGCAAAATGGTCGCCCATAAACAACGGTCTAACCACGCTTTATGTTTTTTCTCTACACACTTCAGGAAACTCTATCTTTGCCGGAACCTCAGAGGGTGTTTTCCGTTCAGATAATCTTGGTCAGAGCTGGTCTGCCATAAATAGCGGGTTACCCGGATGGTTACCTTCTATATATTCATTTGTCACGGTAAACAATTTTATTTTTATAGGAACTACATCGGGAGTTTATCGGTCATCCAATAATGGCAATTTGTGGGAAAAGGTCAATACAGGATTACCACATGTAGACGTCTCCTCAGTGATTGCAAAAGGAACAACGATTTTCATCTGTACAGATAAGGGGATTTTCAATTCAACTAATAATGGAAATTCATGGACATCTTCAGCTAACTTCTGGGCAAAGGAGCTACATGTGTTTGGTGAAGATTTATTTGCTGCCACCAGTTTTGGAGCATATCGCTCATCAAACAATGGAGCCACCTGGACTGAAGTAAACAAAGGTATTTATGGGTACACCATCACTTCCCTAGCAGAACATGCAAATAATATTTATGTAAGTATGATTGGACGAGGAGTTTTTCGTACAGCGAACCAAGGTGTGTCCTGGATAGAATCCAATACTGGTTTATCAAACTACAATAGCACCTCATTGTTTAGCTCAGGTTCTGATTTATTTTCCAGTTATTGGTGGAGTGGTGTTTTTCGACTACCCAACCCATCAGGCAGCTGGACTGCCTGGAACAATTCAGCCTCTTCAGTTACAGTCACTTGTTTTACCATGCTAGGGAATGCTCTTTATGCAGGCACTGAAAGCGGGGGCGTGCTCAGAACCAATATTTCAACCACAAATTGGAGTGCCATAAATAACGGCCTGACAACCCCTTTCTCACGAAGAATATTGTCATTGGCAGTCAACGGCACCAACTTATTTGCAGGTACCTTTGCTGGCATATTTCGTTCTGATAATGCGGGCGATAGTTGGACACCAATAACTTCAGGAGTTGGAAGTCGATCAATAAGAAAACTATCTGTCTTTGAACAATACATGTATGCTGGCACACACGTTGGAGTATTTCGATCGAGCAATGCAGGATCGTCATGGGAGCCAGCCAATACAGGCCTTCCAGGCTGGCGTCTCATTACGTCAATGGTTGTTGATAAATCAGGCAATGTGTTTGTTGGACTCGAAAACAACGGCTTGTACCTATCTACCAATAATGGATCAACCTGGTTATCAGTCGACGATGGACTGCCTAATAAGAGTATTGAGGCTATAACCGTTAGTGGAACACATGTTTACGCTGCGTGTATGAACAATGGCGTTTGGAAGCGTCAGTTATCTGAGATGATCCCAACGCAATCAGGTTTGCGTGGCGATGCCAACATTGATGGCAAAGTAGATGTGCTAGATATTATTTCAACCGTAAATTTTATAATGGGCAACAACCCTAGTCCCTTCTCGTTTATTAATGCTGACACTAACGCCAGCGGCGATATTTCAGTATTGGATATAATCCAGATAGTCAACATTATACTGCAAGCTGCCTAACTTTGTTTTAGCCCCTGTAATTACAATTTTACTAATCTACCTACCTAATCACTACGCTCAATGAAAACAAAAAGACTTTGGACAACTGTGGCCGTACATGCCGTACTATTTCAAACTATCTTATTTGCCCAGTGGTTGCCCACTTCAGGGCCACTGGGTGGCAGAACCAATGCATTGATCGTAAAAGACAACCTGATACTTGCCGGCACGCAGGGCGGAGTATTCAGGATGTCTCAAGGCTCAAACCAGTGGTCATTTTCAGGTAACGGACTTTCGAACTACAATGTACTTTCATTGGCTGCTGCAGGTCCGGTCCTTTTTGCAGGCACCTACGGAAATGGGGTTTTTAGATCCACCGACAATGGAGAAACATGGGTGGAAGCCAATAACTCCCTTACTCAGACACGCTTTGTAAACGCAATGATTGTGATAGGCACAAAAGTATTTGCTGGGACATCGGGCGGGGTATATCGATCTACGGATAACGGAGTTTCGTGGACATGGGTTAACACCGGCCTCACCAGCCAACATGTGCTGTCGCTTGCTGCTATCGATACTGTACTTTTTGTCGGCACCTACAGCGGAGGCGTTTTCAGATCGACTAACTATGGAACTAATTGGGCAGCTATGAATACAGGAATGTCACTTAGAAAAATTGATGCATTGCATTCTGTCGGGACAACGCTCTTTGCAGGTGGCAATTCCGGATTGTTTCGCTCAATGAATTCTGGCGAAAGTTGGACCCAGCTGACCAGTGGGGTGCTTGCATACGTTACCAGCCTAACCTCATCAGGTTCAAATATTTATGCAGGCCTTTCCGAATCGGGTGTGTACCATTCTTCGAATAATGGTAATAGCTGGATGCCCATTAATACCGGACTTACAGATCCATTAATTACTTCGGTTGTGGCTGCAGGAGGAGTAGTGTACGCAGGAACAGTCACCAGGGGCATATTTCAATTGACCAGTCTTTCAGGCACATGGACATTGATAAACAGCGGATACCGAGCTACTGAGATTTATTCGATGGAGACTCGGAGCAACGATGTATATGCCGGAACCTATGGCAACGGAATCTTCAAGCTGAATCTGAACAATAATTCATGGACTCCCATTAATGCCGGGCTTACCTCAAGTACGACATTCGGCGGCCTGACTAAAATTAATGATCCGGACGTATTTTCAATTGCAGCCAGCCCTGGTGCAATACTTATTGGCACATTTAAAGGTATGTATCGTTCATTAAACAATGGTTCAAGCTGGGCAAGTATCAATAATGACATTACACAGTTTCTTCAGGTGCGCGCCCTTCAGATAATTGGCTCCCGAATATACGCTGGCACTTACATGGAGGGCTGTTACCGATCAATGAATGATGGGGCTACTTGGGCCAATTATAGCACAGGACTACCTGATGCAAATATTTGGACTTATACCACTATTGATGACCGTATTCTCGCAGGTACAAGTGTCGGCATCTTTCGTTCTACTTTGGATGGGACATCATGGAGCGCATCCAGTAATGGAATTGCAACGACCGGCAATAGGGTCAATGCGCTAAAAACAGTTGAATCTACTATAATTGCAGGTACAACTTCGGGAATATATATATCGAGCGATAAAGGAAATAGCTGGACGGAATCAAATACAGGTTTTGGAAGCGATAAGGACATCAAGGCTCTGGCTCGATCAGGAAATCACATATTTGCGTATACAGCCAAGGGTGCTTTGTTCGTTTCTTCAGATCTGGGACAAAACTGGAAGAGCGCAAGCAGCGGACTGCCTGCAGTACCGGGCTACTCGCTGGTAGTGGCTAACGATATGTTGTATGCAGGAACGTTAGGCGCCGGTGTCTGGGTGCGACCTTTATCTCAACTCATAAGCACGATAGGCCCTATTGCTGGAGATACAAATAATGACGGTATTGTATCTGTTTTAGACATCATCGGATTGGTGAATTATATCCTTGGAAACCCACCTCAAGGCTTCAGTGTTGCTAATGCTGACGTAAATAAAGATGGCGCTATATCGGTGCTTGACATAATAATGATTGTAAATATAATTTTGCAGAATTAGGCCTGGCCAACAATAAGTTTATTTGTTTCTAATCAGCGCTGGAAACTAAAGCCATTTTTATTGTGCCGCTCTCTCCGCTAAGCATTAAAGGGTTATACCTTAACTGTACTTTTTAATTAATTTTGCGACCAAAGGCAGGTTGTTCAATCAAGCATCCGCTAAGGCTTTAGCAATTTTGTTGTGAGAGTTACTTTGTCCTTCTGCTCGCTGTAATATTTTTTTGACTTAATAATGCAAATCAGCCAGTTACAACAGGCGGCACAATACATAAAAGAAGGCAATGTGGTTGCTTTCCCCACCGAAACGGTTTACGGTTTAGGTGCCAATGCCCTCGATCCGTTGGCGGTGGCGCGCATTTTCGAAATGAAACAGCGCCCATCGTTCGATCCGCTCATCGTTCATATTGCCGATTTAGCCGATCTGGCCTTGCTCACAACAGCTAAAGATGAAAGAGTATATAAAATCGCCGATCGATTTTGGCCTGGCCCTCTTACTCTAATCTTGCCCAAAACGAACGTGGTCCCTGAAATTGTTACTTCAGGTCTGCCAACAGTAGGTGTGAGAATGCCCGATAACCCCTACGCCCTGGAGTTGATACGGCGGGCGGGATGCCCAATAGCAGCGCCCAGCGCCAACAAGTTTGGCCGCATCAGCCCCACAACCGCAGCCCATGTACGCAAGCAACTCCCTGCAGTGCCGTTTATCCTCGACGGCGGTCGAACAAAAGTGGGAATCGAGTCAACCATCGTGATTCTCAACGAAAAAGGCTTCGACATAGTGAGGCATGGAGCCATACTTAAAGAAGACATCGAACGCCTGGTTCCTTATAGTCCCTCAACAGAAATCAACCATACAGTGCTTGCTCCGGGTATGGTTAAGTCGCATTACAGCCCTGCAAAACCCATGTATCTCTCGACCCATATTCCGGCACATGCCCGCAACAGAGCCGATGCCGGCTTGATTTCGTTCAGCGGCAAGGACACCGAAGGATATAAAGCCGTGCTGCGCCTTACTCATAGCAACGACCTCTTCGAATATGCCGTGAATCTATTTGCAGCCCTGCACCAGATGGAGGAAGCTGATGTCGATTATTTTGTGGCTGAGACTGTTCCTGAGAAGGGGATCGGCCTGGCTATAATGGATAGACTCAAAAAGGCTGCCTATAGGTACAAGCAATAGGTTTAATCAATCAGAAATTTAATGATGTCGACCATGGAAATCCGACTAGTGGGGCATCAAATGAAGAGAGTGTTTCATAAACTGCAACGAGTAGGTTAAATGACCTAACCTGACGCTATATGAGCAAAGGACCGTTTAATTAAGGAGCGCTCATGAAGAACGCCGCCAGCAAACTGAAGAATGCAGACAGTTTTCCAGGCAAAGATGAGGGAAGCTTACAGGCCTGATCTATATCGTTAAACCCGATACAGGCGGCTAACTTCCAGCCATTACATTCTCTCCGGAACATCAATTCCCAGCAAGCCCATGCCGCGCTGTAGGATGCGGGCAATTACCACAGATAAAGCTAATCGCAACGCCGCCAACGATTTGTTGGGTTCGTGCAGTATCGAAAACTCGTGATAAAACTGATTGTACTCCCTGGCCAGCTCATACACGTAATTGGCAATGGAAGCAGGGCTGAGTGTTGTGGCTGCTTCTTCCAATACCGTTGGAAAATCGGCAACCAGGCGCAATAATTGCCGTTCCTTATCGGGGAGCATCACGGTTTGGTCAACCAGTAACTGTGCATGATCCACATTCCATCCGGCTTCAGCAGCCTTGCGTAACACCGACCTTATTCGGGCATGGGTGTATTGAATAAAGGGGCCGGTATGACCATTAAAATCAATTGACTCCTCAGGGTTAAACAGCATGGTTTTACGGGGATCAACCTTAAGAATAAAATATTTAAGGGCACCCAACCCTAACATATGAAACAACTCGTCTAATTCCTGAGGCGAGAAATTTTCGGTTTTACCCAGTGCCAAAGTGGTGCTGCGAGCGGTTTCGTACATCTCCGTCATAAGATCGTCGGCATCAACCACAGTTCCTTCGCGCGATTTCATCTTACCCTGAGGCAGCTCTACCATACCATAGCTTAAGTGATGGATATTTTCTGACCAACCGTATCCAATAAGCCCAAGAACTCTTTTAAGCACATCGAAGTGGTAGTTCTGTTCGTTGCCTACAACATAAATCATCGTTGATGGCTTGAATTGCTCGTAACGTTTGCAGGCAGTGCCAATGTCCTGTGTCATATATACCGAGGTGCCATCTGACCTTAGCAGGAGTTTTTCGTCGAGGTTCTGACTTCTCAAATCCGCCCAAACCGAGCCGTCCTCACGGTGTTCAAGTGTGCCATTCGACACACCTTCAAGAACAATATTTTTACCAAGCAAGTATGTATCCGACTCGTAATCAATTTGATCAAAGGTGATATTCATCCTTTTGTAAGTAGCCTCAAATCCTTCATACACCCATTGGTTCATCCTGCTCCACAGCGCTCTTACCTCGGGGTTGCCGTTTTCCCATTGCCGTAGCATTTCGCGGGCATCGGCCATGAGCACGCTGGCAGCCTCGGCTTGTGGCTCATCAAGCCCCGATTCCCTTAATTTTTTCAGTTCTTCTTTATAATGCTTGTCAAAGAGCACATAGTATTTACCCACCAAATGGTCGCCTTTGATTCCTGAGGAGCCGGGAGTTTCACCATTTCCCCACCGCTGCCAGGCCAGCATGGATTTGCAGATATGTATTCCCCGGTCATTAACAAGGTTGAGCTTTACGACCCGGTGGCCGGCAGCTTTAAGGATTTCGCTGACACTGTGGCCGAGCAGGTTATTGCGTATATGCCCGAGGTGCAATGGCTTGTTGGTGTTGGGCGAACTGAACTCGACGAGTACAGGGGTATCGCCCGGCGTTGCCGTGGTTCCGAAGGCCACATCATCCGCTATATTCCTGAGAAAATTCATCCAGTAATCCGGAGTCAGGGTAAGATTTAAAAAACCCTTTACCACGTTAAACTGGCGGAAGGTTTCAGAAAACCTCGATACCAACCATTTACCAAGCTCTTCAGCAACGGCTTCGGGGGCTTTGCGCGCGTTTTTGGACAAGGAAAAGGTAACCACCGTAAAGTCACCGTCAAATTCCTTTCGCGTTTTCTGAACCTGCACGGAGCCAGGCGCCGACTCTATTCCATAGGATGCAGCAGCGAAATCGGCAATACTGTTTTGCAGAAATGAGTATATCATGACCAATATTTAACTGGCAAAAATACCTTTTTTTCGGCAATACGAGGTAGTATGTATCATGCTGAACATCATACCATTAATGATCCGGATTTTGAGATCGAATCAACTTACTAACCGTCTGTTAGCAAAATATTCGTCCGGTGAATATTTCCGTCTGGGAGCAAGTCACTATCTTTGTCCAACCTTCTAATTTAAATATCTATAAATCAATATATAATCAAAAATTTCGTTTATGAAAAAGAAAGCGATAATCATCGGTGCGGCGGGACGGGATTTTCACAATTTCAACCGATACTTCCGAAACAACTCCAATTACGAAGTGGTAGCATTTACTGCCGCTCAAATTCCCGATATTGACGGACGCAAGTATCCTGCCGAACTAGCCGGGAGCCTGTATCCTGAAGGCATTCCCATCTATGCACAGAACGATCTGCCTGAGCTTATAATGAAATACAAAATCAACGAATGTATTTTTTCGTACAGCGATGTGTCTTACCAGCATGTGATGAACCTTAGTGCGATGGTAAACGCTGCCGGTGCAAGCTTCATGCTCTTGGGTCCCAACGAAACGTATGTAAAAAGTACCAAGCCTGTGATCGCCGTGTGTGCCATACGAACCGGCTGTGGCAAGAGCCAGACCTCGAGGCGCATCATTGAGCTGCTTATGAGACGCGGCCTGCGGGTGGTAGCTGTTCGGCACCCTATGCCCTATGGCGATCTGGTCAGGCAAAAAGTGCAACGTTTTGCCACCATCGACGATCTGAATCTTCACCACTGCACCATCGAAGAGATGGAAGAATACGAACCGCATGTGGTTAGAGGCAATGTGATCTATGCCGGCGTTGATTACGAAGCCATCCTGAGGGCAGCCGAGAATGATCCAGGTGGATGCGATGTAATTTTATGGGACGGCGGAAACAACGACTTTCCGTTTTACCAGCCCGACCTTATGGTCACAGTCACCGACCCGCACCGTGCAGGCCACGAACTGACCTATTATCCCGGAGAGGTCAATCTTCGCCTGGCCGATGTGGTGGTCATCAACAAGATTGACACCTCGGCTCCAGAACAAATCAACATCGTGCGCGAGAACATTGCCAGTGTCAACCCATCTGCCCGGGTAATTGACGGTGCCTCGCCCATCATGGTAAGCGATCCCACGCTCATACGCGGAAAACGGGTGCTGGTTGTCGAAGATGGCCCGACACTGACTCACGGTGAAATGAAAATTGGTGCCGGAATCGTCGCCGCCCAGAAATTCGGTGCAAGCGAAATAGTAGATCCGAGACCTCATGTGGTTGGCAGGCTTGCTGAAACGTTCCGCATCTATCCGAATATTGGAAAGCTGCTGCCGGCGATGGGATATGGTGAGCAACAGATGAAAGACCTCGAAACTACTATCAACAACACCGATTGCGACGCCGTAATCATTGGCACCCCGATCGACCTGAACAGAGTAATTGACATCAGAAAACCGAACACCCGCGTTTTTTATGACCTGCAGGAGATAGGCAAACCCGATCTTGATGATATTCTTGACGCCTTCATAGTTACCCATAAACTTAAATAACCCCAAAAGCGGCTCATATGGCCGCTTTTTTAATGAAACCATGAAACATAATACCTACCAGAAAGCAGAACTTGTTCTTGAGGATGGCAGCCGGTTTGAAGGATATTCATTCGGTTATGAGCAACCGGTGGCCGGTGAACTGGTTTTCAATACAGCCATGACAGGTTATCCCGAGAATCTAACGGACCCCTCGTACTGCGGCCAGATTCTTGTGTTGACCTACCCGTCGGTCGGAAACTACGGGGTTCCTCTCAAAACGATGGAGAATGGCATGCTGCAGAATTTTGAATCAGAAAAGGTTCAAATCACAGCCCTGGTTATTTCGGACTATTCGGAGGAATACAACCATTGGAATGCATCCGAGAGCCTGGGTGACTGGCTGAAATTTCACAAGGTCCCGGGTATATTTGGTATCGACACCCGTGCCCTCACCAAACGCATCCGTGAGCACGGGGCCATGCTTGCTAAAGTTGAGCACAAAAGAACTAATACCGACTTTTTTGACCCTAACAAAACCAACCTGGTAGCCCAGGTGAGTACAAAGGAAATCATCACCTATGGTTCCGGAAAATATCGGATCATGCTCGTGGATTGTGGTGTGAAATACAACATCATCAGGCATCTGCTCAAAAGAGACACCACCATCGTTCGGGTACCCTGGGATTACAACTATCACCAGGAGGAGTTTGACGGCCTGTTCATCACAAACGGGCCCGGCAACCCGAAAATGTGCGGAGTGACCATTGAACACATACGCAAGTCGCTGGCAGGCAACAAACCGATTTTCGGAATTTGTTTAGGCAACCAGCTGATGGCGCTGGCCTCGGGTGCCGACACCTACAAACTCAAATATGGCCATCGCAGTCATAACCAGCCCGTGCTCGAAGTTGGCACAAACAAGGCCTATCTAACCTCGCAAAACCACGGGTTTGCGGTGGATAACAAAACGCTTAGTGATGAGTGGGTGCCCTATTTCGTCAATCTCAACGATCAAACCAACGAAGGGATGAAACACAGCTTCAAACCCTTTTTCTCCACACAGTTTCATCCTGAGGCTTCAGGCGGCCCCACCGATACCGATTTTCTGTTCGATGACTTCATTAGGAATATCGAAATGGCAAAGCAAGAGATAAAAGCTTGATTTTTCCTCTGCAAATCAGGACTCCCGGCCGTTTAAAGACTCTCTGCCAGCATATCATCAGCCAGTTCCCTGGCTGACTTGCTTTTAAAGCTTTTCATACGTTCGTAAAACAGGTTCTTTATCTCTACATTGCACAGGTTGCCGAGGCTTCCTTCATGCGTATAGTCCTGCACGGAGGTTTCCCGGAAGCTCCCTTCGGAAGCCATTTCGGAAACCATTTTGTATGCACTGCGGAATGGTACGCCTTCCCTTACAAGCTGATTGACTGTTTCTGTACTGAAAATTGGATTGTATTGCGGTTTGCAGAGAATGTTTTCGTTGATACGGATATGCTCGAGCATCAGCAGGGTAATGTCAATACAGGCTTTTAATTCAGAAAAACCGGTAATAATAAGTTTTTTGAGCAGTTGCAGATCGCGATTATAACCGGATGGGAGGTTGGAAACCAGGCCGGCAATCTGCGAGGGAAGGGTTTGTACAAGGTTGGCCCTCCCGCGGATAAGTTCAAACACGTCAGGGTTTTTCTTCTGAGGCATGATGCTCGATCCGGTGACGAACTCGTCCGGAAAGCTAATAAAGGCGTACTCCGGTGTCATATACAGGCATACATCCATTGCAAAACGCGAGAGGGTCTGGGCAATACCGGCCATGGCCGAAGCCAGAGCCATCTCAGCCTTACCCCTGTTCAGGCTGGCATAGGCCGAATTGTACATAAGTCCGTCAAAGCCGAGTAGTTTGGTGGTCAACCTGCGGTTCAAAGGCAGCGTTGATCCAAATCCGGCGCCCGTTCCCAGGGGATTACGGTTATTCAGGGTACGCGCAGCCGCCAAAACGGCGATGTCATCGCACAAACTTTCGGCATATGCGCCAAACCACATACCCAAGCTTGAAGGCATTGCCGGCTGCATATGAGTATATCCCGGGATCATGATATTCCTGTAACGCTCGCTCAGCTCCTGCCATTTCAGAAAAAGGCGCTCTGTATTGGCGGCAAGTGCATCCATCTCGCGGATGAGATATAATCGCAGATCAACCAGCACCTGATCATTTCTTGACCTGCCGGTATGAATTTTGCGGCCCGTATCGCCCAAAGCCAACGTCAGTTCCTTCTCTACCTGAGAATGAATATCCTCCACTCCGTCTTCGATAAGTAACCTGCCGTTCGACGCCCTTTCGAAAAGAGCATATAGCGCTTTTAAAAGATCTGTTTTTTCCTGGTCGCCAAGCAACCCGATCTCATGGAGCATGATGACATGTGCCATCGAGCCCACAATGTCCCACTCGGCCAGCACCATATCGGTGATTCGGTCATCGGCTGATGTAAACTCAATTACTGATCTGTTAGGTACGCTACCTTTCTCCCAGAGCTTCATAGGTGATGTAATTTTGAGGTGTGTGACAAAGTTACTTTTCCTTGCTTGCCTCGATGATGGCACGATGGGCCATGAGCCTTATAGCATTGATACGGATGAAGCCTTTGCTATCGGTCTGGTCAAATCCGCCTTCGATGTCCATACTCGACAAATCCTGGTTATAAAGCGACGACGGAGATTCCCTTCCTTCGACCATGACGTTGCCTTTGTACAGGCACAGATGCACCGAACCGTCGATGAGCTCCTGGCTCTTTTCGATTGCTGCCATCAGGAAATCCATCTCGGGGCTAAACCAAAATCCGTAATAAATGAGTTCGGAAAATTTCGGACAAAGCATGTTTCTGAGCCGCATAACCTCCCTGTCCATAGCGATACCTTCCAGATCTTTATGTGCAATATGGAGCACGGTGGCAGCGGGGGTCTCGTACACTCCTCTGGATTTGATGCCAACATACCTGTTCTCGACCATATCGAGCAATCCAATGCCATTTCGGCCGGCCAACCTGTTCAGGTAGGTAAATAATTCATAACTGTCGTTTATGATGGTTCCATCGTCCTTATTGACAAGCTTCACAGGCAGCCCGTTTTTGAAATGAATGGCAATCCTCGTTTCTTCGTCAGGGGCATCCTGGGGCATCACCATTTTCTGAAGCATGCTTTTGTGAAAGGGAAACATGGGATCTTCGAGTATGCCGGCCTCATGGCTAATATGCATCAGGTTGTCGTCCTCGCTATAAGGCTTGGCGATGCTGGCCCTGACGGATATGTTCTTTTCGGCGGCATACTTGAGCAGGTCGGTGCGCCCCTTGAACGTACTAAGAAACTCCGGGTCTTTCCACGGGGCGACCACTCTGATATCGGGCTTCAGGGCATAGTAGCATAATTCAAACCTTACCTGGTCATTGCCTTTACCGGTGGCGCCATGCGCCACGGCCATAGCATTTTCGTCCACGGCAACCTCAATCTGTTTTTTCGCGATGAGCGGTCTGGCAAGGGCAGTTCCTAGCAGATACCTTCCTTCGTACACAGCATTGCCCATGATTGCCTTTAATACATAATTTTCAACAAACTCCCGTTTCAGGTCGGATACGATCACTTTCGATGCGCCCAGCTGCAGCGCTTTGTAACGGCACTCCTCGAAATCCTCATCCTGGCCGACATCGGCGACAAAAGCAATCACATCATTTCCTTTTTCGATTAGCCATTTCAGAATTACTGAAGTGTCCAGACCGCCGCTGTAGGCAAGTACGATTTTCTCTTTCATTTGAGTTTTTTTGAGTTACAGGTAGTTTTCCAATTATTTGTTCACGCGGTTCATTCAAGGTGTTTATGCAGGCCGGGCAGAATGCGTTCAAGGCAATCATGAATCTGGTGCATGGTGACGCCATCACGTGGCACTACCAAAATAGTATCGTCACCCGCAATGGTGCCGGCAATCTCGTAACGTTGCATACTGTCAATAAAATATGCCACTGTGTTTGCATTACCGGGGATTGTTTTTACCAGCATCAGTCCGCGGGCTTCAATCATATCCCTTACCAACGGAATGATATTCATCCTCACATCGAAATCCTGCCTGCGTGTTTGATGACCAGAAAGCGAATAACAGTAGCCACCCTGACCGTCGGGGATGCGGCTTACGCCGAGCTGCCGCAGATCGCGCGATAATGTGGCCTGGGTGCATTCTATACCCCGCTCCTCCAACTTTTTCAGCAATACTTCCTGAGAGGCAATGCGTTCATGGCCGATGATTTCTTCGATTGCCAGGAGCCGATCAATTTTTTGCATATTTATTCATTTTGACTGCAAATTTATACTTTTTTATTAACATTATCACCTCGCCTGGATCAATTATGATATTTTTGTCCCCCAAAACGACGTCATGAGAAGCGACAGTAGGAAGGTCATTATCCTGGGTTCGGGAGCCTTAAAGATTGGTGAGGCCGGCGAGTTCGACTATTCAGGATCGCAGGCACTGAAAGCCCTTAAGGAAGAAGGAATCGAAACCGTACTTATCAATCCGAACATTGCCACCGTGCAGACATCGGATGAGCTGGCTGATAAAATTTACTTCCTGCCTGTTACCCCCTTCTTCGTTGAAAAAGTAATCGACAAGGAAAACCCGGATGGTATCCTGCTTGCCTTCGGGGGGCAAACCGCTCTTAATTGCGGTGTAGCTTTGTTCAGGACAGGCGTGCTGGAGAAATATAACCTTAAAGTGCTCGGCACACCTGTAGAGGCGATCATCAATACCGAAGACCGCCAGAGATTTGCCGACCTGCTGCACAGCATTCAGGTTAAAACACCTGTGTCAATTTCTGCAACGACGGTTGAAGAGGCGCTTGCTGCGAGTGATACTATCGGGTTTCCGGTCATTGTGCGTGCCGCTTATACATTGGGTGGACAAGGAAGCGGCTTTTGCAACAACCGTGATGAGCTCCGCCAATTGGCCGAGAAGGCATTTGCCTATTCCGGGCAGGTGCTGGTTGAGGAATCGCTCAAAGGCTGGAAAGAGGTGGAATATGAGGTAGTGCGGGATCGGTATGACAACTGCATAACGGTGTGCAATATGGAAAATTTTGACCCTCTTGGCATACACACCGGCGAAAGTATTGTGGTAGCTCCGTCGCAGACCCTCAACAACAGCGAGTATCACAAACTCAGGAAGATAGCCATAGCCATAGTCAAAACCGTGGGTATTGTCGGCGAATGCAATGTGCAGTATGCCCTCGATCCCGACTCGGAAGATTACAGAGTGATCGAGGTAAATGCACGCCTGTCGCGTTCAAGCGCCCTGGCCTCGAAAGCGACCGGATACCCGCTCGCCTTTGTGGCAGCTAAGCTGGCTTTGGGATACGGATTACATCAACTCTCGAACAGCATCACACGGACGACCAGCGCATTCTTTGAACCCGCGCTTGATTATATGGTGTGCAAAATTCCGCGATGGGATCTTAATAAATTCCATGGCGTAACACGCGAAATAGGCTCCAGCATGAAGAGCGTAGGCGAAGTGATGGCCATCGGGCGAACGTTTGAAGAAGCCATCCAGAAGGGTTTGCGTATGGTAGGGCTTGGGATGCACGGATTTGCAGCCAACCGCGAACTTGAAACCGATGATATTGGTATAGCTCTGAGCAGGCCAACAGATAGGCGCATTTTTGCCATTGCGCAGGCATTCAGAAAGGGATGGACAGTGGAAGAGGTCTATCAACTAACCAAAATTGACCGCTGGTTCTTGCAAAAACTCAAAAACATTGTCAACATAGAATCCTCAATCGAATCATATAATTGTCTGGAGGATATACCTGATGATTTGCTCCGTGAGGTAAAACAAGCCGGATTCAGTGATTTTCAGATAGCAAGGCTGGTTTTTAAAAACGCTGACATAGGTCAGAGCGATCGTGAAATTCTTGCTGTAAGGGGCCATCGTACCCAGCGCAACATCGTGCCCTGTGTGAAGCAGATCGATACACTGGCGGCGGAGCATCCGGCCAGAACCAACTACCTGTACCTCACCTACCACGGCCACTGCCATGATATCGAATTTGAGAAAGATGCCCGGTCGGTGATTGTGCTTGGATCCGGTGCCTACCGTATAGGAAGCAGCGTAGAGTTTGACTGGTCATGCGTGAACGCCATCCAGACCATTCACAACTGCGGGTACCGGTCGGTTATGATCAACTACAACCCTGAAACAGTCAGCACAGACTACGACACCTGCGACAGGCTCTATTTCGATGAGTTGAGTTTTGAACGCACACTTGATATTATTGAACTGGAAAGCCCCCATGGGATTGTGGTAAGCACCGGAGGCCAGATTCCGAACAATCTGGCCCTGCGGCTATACAATGTCGGAGTTCCGGTTCTTGGCTCATCGCCCCTATCCATTGACAGGTCAGAGAACCGGCATAAATTCTCCGCCATGCTCGACAAGATTGGCGTTGACCAGCCCGAATGGCAGGAACTCACTACCGTTGAAGATATTTTTACGTTTACAGAAAAGGTGGGTTTCCCGGTACTCGTAAGGCCTTCTTATGTGCTTTCGGGAGCTGCCATGAACATTGTCTCGAATGAAGGTGAGTTACAACATTTTCTGGAACTTGCCACGCGGGTGTCGAAACAATACCCGGTGGTGGTATCCAAATTCATTACAGATGCCAAAGAGATCGAGTTCGATGCGGTAGCCGACCACGGCGAAATACTGGTGTATGCCATCTCGGAACATGTGGAGTTTGCTGGGGTACACTCGGGCGACGCCACTATAATGTTTCCACCCAAAAAAGTGTATGTGGAAACTATCCGGCGAATAAAGAAAATAAGCCGCGAGATAGCCAGGGAGCTAAATATCACCGGGCCGTTCAATATACAGTTCCTGGCGCGCGACAACGACATAAAGGTGATCGAATGTAATCTCAGGGCCTCACGCAGTCTTCCATTCGTATCTAAAGTTTTGAAAACTAACTTTATCGATTTTGCTATCCGTGTGATGTTGGGGGTCAAGACCGAAAAGCCCGACAAATCTCAATTTGAGATTGATTATATCGGTGTGAAAGCGCCGCAGTTTTCGTTTTCCCGGCTAAGTTCTGCCGATCCGGTTCTTGGGGTCGAAATGGCATCCACGGGAGAAGTAGGTTGCCTGGGCGACGATTATTATGAAGCAATCCTGAAATCGTTGCTGGCTGTAGGGTATTCCATCCCACAGAAGGCCGTGCTTATCTCTTCCGGTCCCATGCGATCCAAGACAGAGCTTCTCGAAAGTGCACGCATGCTGCTCAGAAGAGGTCATACAATCTATGCCACGCAAGGCACCCGCGACTTCTTGGCAGCGAATGGCATTGAAACTACAATTGCCCACTGGCCTGACATGAGTGCAGAACCAAATACCCTGACCCTGCTTCGCAACCGCGAGGTCGACCTTGTCATCAATATACCCAAAAATCTTGGCAAGGAAGAGCTTCAGAACGATTACCTGATTCGCCGCGCATCCATTGATTACAACATTCCTCTTATCACCAACGCCCGTCTGGCAAGCGCTTTCATTTATGCCATTTCGCGTTACAACCTTGATGACCTGAGCATCAAGGCCTGGGATGAATACTAGACAGTGGCCGATGTGAATTGTTGGTAACACGTTCGTAATTGTGAACAAATAACTTCCGACCTACCCCACAATAGAGTATCTTTGCATTCCGAAACAAGCACATGCTATGATTTCGGCCACCCATTTCCCAACCAACTTTCGCTTACATCGTCTTTTAATTTCTTCAACGGCAGCAAAGCCGTTATTTTTTTCTTCTGCATCTTCTAATACCAGACTTTATAATTGATTATTAACATATTAAACCATGAAACAGAAGAGCCTGATTTCCATCAGCGACTTCAGCAAAGATGAAATGCTGCGCATACTCGACCTTGCAGCCGAGTTCGAAAAACAACCTACTCAAAAAATACTCGACGGGTTTGTTGTGGCCACTCTCTTTTTTGAGCCTTCGACACGCACCCGACTGAGTTTCGAAAGCGCTGTCAACCGCCTGGGTGGAAAAGTGATCGGTTTCAGTGACACCTCCTCAACGAGTGTTCAGAAAGGAGAATCGCTGCGCGATACCATTAAAACCGTAAGTAATTATTCGGACCTGATTGTAATGCGCCATCCCCGCGAAGGCAGCGCACGATTTGCTGCCGAGGTAGCATCGGTGCCTATCATCAACGCTGGCGATGGCGCCAACCAGCACCCTACACAGTGCCTGCTCGATATGTATTCGATTCGTAAGACACAGGGCACACTGGATAATTTGCATATTGCTTTTGTGGGCGATCTGAAATATGGCCGCACTGTGCATTCGCTGGTCATGGCCTTATCACAATACAATACCACCATGCATCTGGTATCGCCCGAAGCACTCAAGCTGCCCAGTTCGGTAAAGCGATATATAAAGGAACGCGAACTGCCGTATTATCAATATACAGATCTGGCTGAGGCCATCCCTAAAGTCGATATCATTTATATGACCCGAATCCAGAAAGAACGTTTCTCCGATCCTATCGAATACGAACGGGTAAAGAATGCCTACATACTCACAAGCGAGATGCTTGCCGGCGCTAAGCCAACCATGAAAGTGCTGCATCCGCTACCCAGAGTGAACGAAATCACCACCGATGTTGACAGCCATCCTTCGGCATATTACTTTGAACAGGCATTGAATGGGGTGTATGTGCGCCAGGCATTGCTGGCCGGTATTTTAGGTGTTAAATAGTCTGAAACTGTAAGAAACCTCAACCATGGACAAAGAACTGAGAAAAGAATTAAAAGTATCGGCCATCGAAAATGGCACCGTCATTGACCATATCCCGGCAGGCAGTGTTTTCAAAGTGATGCGGATTTTAAACCTTGAGCAATTTAATACACAGATTCTGATTGGCGCTAATCTCGACAGCCGCAAGTATGGCAAAAAAGGGATCCTTAAACTGAGCAACCGTTATTTTGAGAGGGAGGAGATAAACAAGATCGCTTTAGTGGCTTCCACCGCTACCCTGATTGTGATCCGCAATTTCGAGATTATTGAAAAACGCGAAGTTCAGGTGCCTGATCAGATCAGCAATATTGTGAAGTGTGTCAATCCAAACTGTATTACCAACCACGAGCAGATCCCAACGCGGTTTTGCGTGATCGACAAGGAATCGCTGAAGCTGCAATGCTGCTATTGCGAAAAAACCACCGCCCGGGAAAATATCAGCTTCATCTAATCCTGGCAGGGAATCGCCGCCCTTCCTGTACAGGTTGATGCACCACATTCGGTTTTTGTGCAAGTTAGATATACCATAACACCGACCACTTTCGTTTTCAGAAAGTCAGGCAAAGCATTTTAGGTGAGTACATACATCAAAAAACTGATTGAACATGGCGAAAGTCAGCATCTCGACTTCAAGTTTGGGGTGAACGACTCACGCAAGATTGCCCGCTCGCTGGTGGCGTTTGCCAATGCCGAAGGCGGCACCCTGCTAATCGGCGTAAAAGACAACGGGGCCATTGCCGGTGTTCGTTCGGAGGAAGAATACTATATGGTGGAGGCGGCAGCCACCATGTATTGCAGGCCGCCAATCCCCTTTGAAACTCATGAGTGGACGGTAGATGGCAAAAAAGTGTTGGAGGTAACCATAGCTCCATGCCCCGATTTTTTGCATTACGCTCTTGACAAAGACGACAAATGGCTTGTATATGTGCGTGTAGATGACCACGACCTATTGGCGAATCGTGTATTCCTGGAGGCATTTCGAAAACGCAAACGAAGCAATGGAGTTTTTCTGGCATATACCGACAAGGAAAAGTTCCTGCTGAAATACCTGGATCAACATCCCAGCATTACCCTGGAGGAGTTTGTTGTGAAAGCCGGATTGCGCAAGCGTGAAGCAGAAGCAATCCTGGCAACTTTTGTGTCGCTCGACATTGTGAACCAGATTCTTTCTGAGAGCGGATGTTATTACACCCTGAAGGAAGATGTGGCGCGCTCACTTTCACCCGACGGTCATTATCCCAAAGGATTGCGTAAATGGTAGCCCCGAATCGTGACCATCTTACAGGTATTAATCGGACCGCGTTAAATTTCCCAACCATATCCAACCCCCTAATTGCACGCTCATCCCAAACTGCGATCCTCTCAAAGAAGCTCCCTTATAGCTGTTTTCTATATAACTTTACTTCTGAATCTGTCAGTCGTTTTGCGTGAGAACTATTTTCTGTTTTAACAGCGCTGAGCAGATCCTGTTACTCTATTGCTTCAATACCTCAAATCATGTCAAATAACAATCATCGCCAATTATCGTCACCCGAACGTTCTGAGCTTCTAAAAAAGCTGCATATGCGCTTCGTTAATAACAGGCATCGCCACCCCGGTATTGAATGGATGGAAGTGAGTGCCAGGTTAGAAGAAAATCCAGTCGTGCTGTGGTCGCTCAGCGAGATGGAACGCACCGGAGGCGAACCCGACGTATTAATTGCTGACACAATGAACGGCAGGTTCCTTTTTGTGGATTGTTCCAATGAGAGTCCGGCAGGTCGCCGAAGCCTGTGTTACGATCGTCAGGCTCAGGAATCGCGCAAAGAGCATAGCCCTGCGAATAATGTTATGGACATGGCTGCCGCCATGGGGATAGAACTGATGACTGAGGATGCCTACAGGCTCCTTCAAACATTCGGGGCGTTTGATACCAAAACTTCCAGCTGGATTAAAACACCTGACCCCATTCGCAGACTGGGCGGTGCTCTTTTCTGCGATCGCCGGTATAACACCGTGTTTGTGTATCACAACGGGGCATCGTCCTATTATACAGCCAGAGGCTTCAGAGGAATGCTTTGGGTGTAGGTGCACAATAATACCCCGCCACTATACGCAATAAAAGCACCGTACATCGGCTGCAAAAAGGTGGAAAGAAACTCTTACATCATATTCAAAAACAGAACACACGACAACCAATCGAACATGAAAAACAAAAGACTATTCCTTTTCCTGTTAGCCGCTGCCGTCATATTGCTCATTCCGCTCATCGCCATGCTGTTTACTGACGAGGTGAACTGGAGTATTTTTGATTTCATCGTAGCCGGAGGCTTGCTGTTCAGCACAGCCATCCTATGCGACCTTGTACTCAGGACCGTTAAAAAACGATGGATCAGAATCACAGCCTGTGCTACGTTGATCCTGTTGCTGTTACTGATCTGGGCTGAACTTGCCGTCGGGATTTTCTGAACTTTTAAGGCACCGGCCCGCCATCTTAATCCGGGCGAGTTCCTCGTTTCAGCGGTGGGCTACCTTCTGTCAGCAGATACCTGCATCTGTTTGCACAGCACGGCCGGTATTTATCAATGATGTCGTTCCAAGGCAAGGAAATACCCATTGGCTATATCACCAAGGCAACCACATGACTGCCGGTTAAGCAGGAAAGGGTTTAAGCTATTATCAGCTAAAGATTAAGGCGTGTCAAACGTCTATCTAAATGGAAAATGACACCTCAGCTCACATAGCTTCCGAGTGCAGAACTTGCCTGAGCCGGCACGTTGGCGGCTATTCCTGTATACCCAATTTTCAGCACTTTCTTGCATAAACAATCAGGTTGCCAGGCTGTAAGCCTGCATCTAGGCCTGAAAGAAGCAGAGCTGAATATTTATATGTGAAAAGTACGTTTTAAGACACATCATGACAACAGAGCAACTGACCTCATAATCAAACCCTTCAGCAGTTATCAGATCAGCCGAGTTGTCACTGAGCGAATGATTTTACCGTCGAATTTTAGGGTGCCCCAAATATCGTTCTTAAAACTGACAAACCCACCCTGCACAGTAACCAGGAGCAACTCAGAAAAGTTTCTAAATCGTTATTGTTTTTCAGACTTAATGCCTAATTTTGTCTTATCAGATGAGAATGATTCTCATTCAAAAATGACCATTGATGGAGACTTCTGACATAAGTCGAAAACTGAGGGAGAAAGGATTGAAACCTACTCCCCAGCGCATAAATATACTGGCAGCGATAGAAAAATTAGGAAATCATCCAACGGCTGATAAAATCATTGATCATATCCGAAGAACCAATCTGAATATCTCGGTTGCCACGGTGTACAGAGTGCTGGAAGTGCTTACAGAAAATGGCCTGATTCATAAAGTCAGAACGGAAAACGATATTATGCGCTACGATGCATTTCTGGATCCGCATCATCACATTTACTTTATGGGTACTGACCAAATAGAAGACTACAGTGATCAGGAGCTACAGGAATTGCTGCGTGAGTATTTTAGCAGAAAGCCTGTTCCAGGCCTGGATATTGTTGATCTGAAGCTGCAGATAATTGGTAAACAAAAGATATAGTTGCACAGGATATAATTAATTAACAAAAAATCAATACGATGGAAAACAAAGAAGAAAAAATCAGCAAATGTCCGGTTACCGGTTCAATTGGAAAACATAGCCTTGGAATGACGGGTACAAAAAACCGTGACTGGTGGCCTAATCAACTAAAAATTAGCATTCTTCGTCAACATTCTGAAAAATCGAATCCATTGGACCGGAATTTCAATTATGCCAAGGAGTTTGGTACTCTGGATTACGAGGCACTTAAAAAAGACCTCCATGCCCTGATGACAGACTCTCAGGATTGGTGGCCGGCAGATTTCGGGCATTATGGTCCCTTATTTATCCGTATGGCATGGCATAGTGCCGGTACGTATAGAACCGGGGATGGACGGGGAGGAGGAGGAACTGGTCAGCAACGTTTTGCTCCGCTCAATAGCTGGCCCGATAATGTCAACCTTGACAAAGCCAGGAGGCTCCTTTGGCCCATAAAGCAGAAGTATGGCAAAAAAATTTCGTGGGCAGACCTGATGATACTTGCCGGTAATGTTGCATTGGAATCTATGGGCTTTAAGACGTTTGGGTTTGCGGGCGGACGAGAAGATGTATGGGA
Organism: Lentimicrobiaceae bacterium; assembly: GCA_037445555.1. Classification (GTDB taxonomy): domain Bacteria; phylum Bacteroidota; class Bacteroidia; order Bacteroidales; family JAAYJT01; genus JAAYJT01. The sequence continues at coordinate 49,045 of JBBIKG010000018.1, read as the reverse complement.
ACCTGAAGAAGATGTATATTGGGGATCGGAACAGAAATGGCTGGATAACGAAAATCGGAACCTTGACCTCAGTGAAGTTGAAAATCCTCTTGCAGCCATTCAGATGGGCTTAATCTATGTTAACCCTGAGGGCCCTGGCGGAAATCCGGATGCGCTCGCTGCCGCAAAAGATATTCGCAACACTTTTGCGCGGATGGCAATGAACGACGAAGAAACTGTTGCACTGATAGCAGGTGGTCATACTTTTGGCAAGTGTCACGGTGCCGGCGATGCCAGTCATCTTGGACCTGAACCTGAAGCCGCAAAAATTGAAGATCAGGGTCTGGGCTGGAAAAGTACTTTTCGGAGTGGGAAAGGTGCAGATACCATCACCAGTGGTATTGAAGTTACCTGGACTCAAACGCCACAGAAATGGAATCATTATTATTTCGAAAATCTGTTCAGGTATGACTGGGAGCTGACCAAGAGTCCGGCTGGGGCTTATCAGTGGGTGGCTGTCAACGCAGACAAAGTGATCCCCGATGCCCATGATCCTTCAATGAAACACCTGCCTACAATGCTTACCACGGATCTTTCATTACGCTTTGACCCGGAATACGAAAAAATTTCCAGGAGATTCTATGAGCACCCTGACGAATTTGCCGAGGCATTTGCCCGCGCATGGTTCAAGCTTACGCACAGAGATATGGGGCCACGATCGAGATATCTTGGTCCGGAAGTTCCAGCTGAAGAGCTCACATGGCAGGATCCAATCCCGGCAGTTGATCATCCGCTTATTGAAGAAAACGATATCAAATATTTAAAAACAAGACTCTTAAATTCAGGACTCAGTATATCGCAGATGGTTTCTACAGCCTGGGCGTCCGCTTCCACTTTCCGGGGGTCAGATAAACGGGGTGGTGCAAACGGAGCCCGAATACGACTTGCACCTCAGAAAGACTGGGCGGTAAACAATCCGCCCACATTGGCTATTATCCTAAACCAGCTCGAGCTGATTCAGGCTGAATTTAATCGGTCGCAGAAGGATGGGAAGAAAATTTCACTTGCTGATCTAATCGTTCTGGCCGGTTGCACCGGAGTTGAAAAAGCAGCTCAAATGGCAGGCATAGAAATCTCGGTGCCGTTTATTCCCGGTAGAATGGACACATCTGCTGAACAAACAGATGTGGATTCATTCTCAGTGCTCGAGCCCGTTGCCGATGGATTCAGGAACTATCTGAAAAGCAAACTCAGAGTTTCATCTGAGGATATGCTCATTGATCGTGCCCAACTTCTTACGCTGACGGCACCCGAAATGACTGTATTGTTGGGTGGTATGCGCGTGCTAGGAACAAATTATAATAATTCGGATACCGGGGTTTTGACGAATCAACCAGGTGTGTTGACGAATGATTTTTTCATTAATCTATTGGATATACACACACAATGGATGCCAATCTCAGCAGATAAAGAGCAGTTTGAAGGCAGAGACCGAAAATCAGGAGTATCCAAATGGAAAGCCACCCGTGTTGACCTGATATTTGGATCCAACTCGGAACTTAGAGCTATTGCCGAAGTATACGCATGCAGTGATGCAAAAGAAAAATTTGTGACTGATTTCGTAGCAGCCTGGAATAAGGTAATGAACTTGGATCGTTTCGAACTGTCCCAATAACTTTCTTATCAAAGTCTTACATTTTGATCTGGAGGGGCTGGCATCCTGCCATCGAACTTCTTTTGCTGATGAATTTGATTTTGGTGTTTTAAGGAACTGTCATTTGCATCCATTTGTTTCAGGGATGCAATGGATTGTTATCTTTGGAAATCAGGTATGGAGAAGAGCCAGTATCTGGTAATCAAATAATTCCATATTAAATTCATGATTATGAGAAAACAAGTTTTGGTTTTAGTAATACTGCTCTTAGGAAGCCTCCGAATCATTGGCCAGGAAATAGGACCCGCCAAGGGAACCCTCATCATTATGGGAGGGGGAAATGTCAGGGATCCTTTTTTGAAATCCGTAACAGCCACTTTTGGAACGCTTGATGTGCCAATGGTCGTCATTCCTACAGCTGAAGGCCAGGCCACATATGATGAAAACTTCACGGATTTTGTTCAACTGAAAAACAGGGGGGTAACAAACGTACAGATTCTCCATACAACCGAACCCGAGGTGGCCAATACTGAGGCCTTTACTGAGCCTCTCAGGCATGCAAAAGTGGTATGGTTCAGCGGGGGTAGGCAATGGCGGCTCGTTGATGCCTACAAAAACACCCTGACTGAAAAAATGCTCTGGGACGTATTGAGTCGCGGAGGAATTATCGGGGGTTCGTCTGCAGGTGCCACCATCCAGGGAAGCTATCTGGTGCGCGGTGATACAAGGAATAACCAGATTATGATGGGCGACCACCAGCAAGGGTTTGGATTTTTGAAAAATGTTGCCATCGACCAGCATGTATTGGCCCGCAACAGGCACTTCGATCTGCTCGAGGTACTTGCTGCACATCCGGGTCTCTTGGGAATAGGAATAGATGAAAAAACCGGCATTGTTGTAAAAGGCGATAAGTTTGAAGTGATCGGCGATAGCTACGTGGCTGTCTACGACGGCTCGTTCTGGTCGCGGGAGGGTATTGCGTTGAAAAACCTTCCTGCAAATCAACCCTTATTCTATTTTTTACGACCAGGCGATACCTACGACCTTAAAAACAGGAAAGTGGTTGACTGATAACCCATTGATATAGATCTTGAATGAAACCATCCAGGCAAAGTTTGCTAAAACAGAATTCAGGAATAAGTGAAGTACACTCACTGCCGGAACATTGATTTTAAGTCTACTTTGAATGTAAAACCCTGGCGTGATGCACCCGGGATCACTTAATACGATTCTACTCGTGAAAGTCTCAATCCTCCTTTCCTGGATATTCTTTTTTGTTTCGTGTTGCACGAGCGAAACTGAGTTCGGGTCAAGGGGTATCATTACTGGCCCCGACCTGCGCATGTGCGCCTGCTGCGGGGGTTGGATGATACAGATTGACTCAGGTACCTACGTATTTGACTCCCTGCCTGTCGGATCGGCAATCATCCTTGAAAAAGAATCGTTTCCACTGGCCGTATGGCTGGACTGGCACCTGAAACCCAACGGGTGCCCCGTCAACCGGATCATTGTCGAAAGAATCCGTAAAGCATGAATCGTCAACCCTGCAGGATTATGACATAAAACATTCATAATCTGTGCCTTGATACTGTTCTTTACTTGATCGAATCAATGACTTCAGACAGCTGATACACCGGAATATTTTTTATAATAATTGCTAAAAAATATTGGGTTTTTGTCAACCCTTACAACTATTATTCTTACCTTTGCCTCACAAACCAATTTGACTTCATATATGGACGATGGCCCGTATCATAGTAAACTGAATTTTTAACTATTCTGTAAGGGCACATCGGGTTTCCTTACAGAAAAAACGTAAGGAGACAACATAATGGTCAAAACCTTCAAGACATTTGGTGGCTATCAGGAAATCTCAGAGCCAACTCAGGGATGTTGGATTAATGTTATCAATCCGACCCCTGAAGAAATTGGAAAGCTTACTACCCTCTTTGGTGTGCCGGCCGACCTGATTACCGACATCCTCGACATCGACGAACGCTCGCGCCTCGAAATAGAGGACGACTGGACACTGGTCATTCTTCGCATCCCGATTGAGGTGAGTACTAATGGGGTGCCATACACCACCATCCCCCTGGGTATCTTTATAAAAGAAAATTTCACGGTAACCATCTGCCTGCAGGAAAATGAAATTCTGCCTGTTGGACAGCCATCGCCCTTGCGTGAGCAGTATCGTGACATTACTGATACCATCAATTTTATACTGCGCTTGTTTCTTCGCTCCGGCAATGTGTATCTGAAGTACCTGAAGCAGATAAACCAGATTACCAACAGTATAGAGCAAGATCTTGAAAAATCGATCAAGAACCGGGAACTGAACAAGTTGCTGAAGATGGAGAAGTGCCTGGTCTATTTTATTACCTCCATAAAGGCGAACGAGCTGGTGCTGGCCAAACTTCGGAACTCAAAGAAAATCACTACAGAATTCAATGAAGACCTTCTCGAGAACGCCATCATTGAAAACAAACAGGCTCTTGAAATGGCCCAGATTTATTCCGACATACAGAGCGGTATGATGGATGCTTTTGCTTCGGTGATATCCAACAACCTCAACGGGGTGATGAAACAGCTCACCATCATCTCCATCCTGCTCATGATTCCTACACTCATCGCGAGTATTTTCGGAATGAACGTACCCAACATGATGGAAAATAATCCGTATGCTATTGTATTCATACTCGTCGGCAGCATGTTGTTATCCTATCTGGGAGTCATCATTTTCCGTAAAAGAAGATGGTTCTGAGCTTGCTGCAACATCCAATCCTCCGTATGAAAAGTAGTCAGAAGAAAACACTATCCGGCGATGTCAGGTTTACTTCAGTTGACGAATACCACCGCTCCTTTGAGGGGCCCGTTTTGGCCAGACTTGATGAACTGCGCGCAATCATCAGAAGGGTAGTGCCTGAAGCACAGGAAACCATCAGTTTCAACATGCCTGCCTTTCGGATGAAAAAAATTCTTGTGTACTATGCGGCACATAAAAGTCATATAGGACTTTACCCCACAGCCTCTCCCATCATTGCATTCAGGGAGGAGCTAAAGCGATACAAAACCTCCCGCGGAGCCATACAATTTCCGGCTGACGAACATTTGCCTTCTGAACTGATCAGCCGGATTGTGGCATATCGGGCGACAGAGCTTACTGAGCGGAAATAAATCTGAACCAACCACACAATTGCCCGAAACCTCGGGGAAGTACCAAAGCATTCAGGTAGGTCATCCATAGCACTTGAATACCATCAGGTTCGCTCTTTATAAGTTCAATTAATAAATGCGACTTATAACTGCGAGAGCTGCTTAGCGAAAATAATTGACCGCCTGATGGTTCATCCGAACAAGAAGTTACGTAAAATTCAGGAGGTTCAGATTGACTACCTTGAAGACCTCATGCAAAAACTTGAAAAAAATGAAATTGGAACACAAACATCAGCGCGTACTTTCGCTGAATGAATTTACTATACGCATGGGTAAATACAGGCTGTTGGCCCTGGGGCTGATCATTATTTCGGTGACCATCGGAGTTGCCGGCTACAGGGGCTTGGTCACCTGTTGTGGATCGACAGCTTTAATATGGCGTTTATGATACTCACCGACGGTTGGTCGGCGGTGGCGATGTCGTCCGATGGGGCCAAACTCTTCTCCTCGTTTTATGCTCTATACAGTGGTGTGGCTTTCTAAAGCATCACTGCCGTATTTTTCGCCCCTATCATTCATCGCCTGCTGCATATCCTCCACGCAGAGCAATCCGATGATGGCGAGGTAAACATCTGACATCGTGATGTTTTTTTCCTTTCAGGACTGTTGGCGGGCAGAATCTTGTCTTTAAAGAATCCGAAAATTTGTATCCATGTATCCTTAAAAGCGTGTAATGGATTCTTTCGGCAGAAAGATTGCAATTGCCGACATAAATGACTATCTTTATAAGCAATTAGTGAGTTGAATAGTTTTCCTGTCGATAGTTGTGAAGGAGAATAGTATCATGATAGCAATCCGGATCCGGAAAGCAATTTTCCGACTTGCTAGTCTGACGAATGATCGAAGGATTCAATACGGCAACACTGCCACCATGATATGGCTATTCAGTATTAATGATTGCAGGAGCAAAGTCAGGGTCCATTTTTTTAATCCAAAAATGAATAAGGCTTAGGAATGTGTGCGCAAAACCTAATAGGTCTGAAACGAAAAAATACGCTTTGATGATAAAAATCATTTACCTAGGGTTGTTTCTGCCAATAATTATGCTCTCATCTGGCCTTTGCGCTCAGCCAGGGCAACAGAAACCCATGTCAAGACCTTTGCATGTAATCAGCCTGAGTGCCCTGGGTGATGCCTCCATCTTTGCCATCAATTTTGAACGCTTGTTTATGGTCGATTCAACCTTCATGGTTGCAGCCAGGATAGGCGCAGGGTTTAACCAGGAGTTTAGGTTATGCGTTTGGGGCCCGTGCACACCTCCGTCAACCTACTTCACCCTACCGGTTCATACAACGATTAACTTTGGCAGGAAGCGGAATTTCGCGGAAGCCGGCTTCGGCGCAACCATTATAAATGGTAACACCAACCAGCATTTGTTTTTTTACCCCATATTCGGTTATCGGCTGCACCCTTTTGTATCTGGCAGAATAAGCGTTCGTGTGTATTTTGAATGGCCGTTCAGAGAAACTGAGGACATTCTGTTTATTCCTTTGGGATTCAGCCTCGGTGTAAGCTTATGAAGAAACTTTAATAATGATGGCCCATAAAAGTTTTATCATTACAATTACAAGCATTATCATTTTCGCGATCCTCAGCGCATGCGGCAAATTCTGCGAAAGCAATCAACATCTGGCTTCAGGGAGGGTGGTCGGCCATACATCATGCAAGGCGCAAAAAACTATGGATCTGACCGAAACCGAAATAAGTGACACCCTATCGTGTATACGGTATGCATTTGACAAATCCAGTGGCATACTTTCGGTCATACATGAGAATGCAGGATTTAATTGTTGTCCCGGGTATCTGCACTGTCAGACGAAGCTCAACGGTGACACATTGATTATTGAGGAATACGAAAAGGAAGCTGCCTGCCGCTGCCTGTGTTTATACGACATGGAGATTGAAATCAGGGGCATGAAAGCGAAAAAATACTTAGTGAAAATTGTGGAGCCGTATTTACATGATCAACCCGGGTTAGTATTCCGGATTGACCTGGCCTTTGAGCCTACCGGCAGGCATTGCGTGGTGAGGAAGCAATATCCTTGGCGGATCTGAATGAGTTGTAACCGGCACTGTCTAAGAAAAGATAAATATTGGGCTGGTACCTTGTCCTGCTCCATTCAGGAATGACTTCCACCTGCATATGCGAATTTTTCGTTGAATGGGAAATCCGGAAAACTTATGCAACGGACGGAGTATTTCCGCACGGAACGTTAAACCAAGTTTGACATTTGTTTGTTCCTGAATAAAACACGTAAATGATTGCACTACTATCCCCGGCTAAAACTCTTGATTTTGATGTCCGGAATCTCGAACAGGCCACCTTGCCGGTTTTTCTGAACCAAGCATCAGCAATTGCCGAAGAAATGAGAACCCTCGGCCTGTCGCAACTTGAACAACTCCTTAACCTCAGTTATAAACTGGCCTCTCAGGCGGCTCATAGTTATGCCCAGTGGCGCACTGAGGAGCATGTTTCCCAGGGCAAACCTGCTATTCTGGTCTACAGGGGCAATGTGTATCAGGGCTTGCAGGCAGATGATTTATCTGCCCAGGAGCTGGATTTTGCTCAACGGCACCTCAGGGTTTTGTCAGGCTTGTATGGCGTCCTCCGCCCGTTTGACCTGATTTTACCTTATCGCCTCGAGATGGCTACGAAACTTGGAGTGGCTGAAAATAAAGATCTATATCAGTTTTGGACGGGTTCGATCACCGCTCATCTTCAGCAGCTGCTTGCCGGGGAGAGGTCTGGAATCCTGATCAACCTTGCTTCGGATGAGTATGCGAAAGCCATAGGTTTCAGGAATCTGAAGACCAGGGTCATTCAACCGGTGTTTCAGGAATATAGCCAGGGGAAGTATAAGGTAATATCAATGTATGCGAAGCGTGCACGTGGCCTGATGACACGATTCATAATAAAAAACGCCATTACGGTTGCAGAGGACCTCAAACTGTTCGACTCTGAGGGCTACCACTACATGGAACCCTTGTCGGACGTAAATAGATGGATATTTACACGAGGCTGACAAGGATACTATTTCTGTATCCACTCAACAATTTCGTCGGCCATAGGGCTGGTGCGCGGCGAGAATGATTTTACCAGCCTGCCCTGCTCATCGATCAGATACTTCTGAAAATTCCACGAGACCTCAGAATCGGCGACACCATTCAGGCTCTTTTTTGTCAGCCACTGATAGATTGGGTCCATATCATCGCCCTTGACGGAAATTTTGGACATCATCGGAAAGGTAACCCCATAATTCGTAGAACAGAACTCAGCTATTTCTTCATTTGTGCCGGGCTCCTGGTTAAGGAAATTATTGGCCGGAAATCCGATGATCACAAAATTTCTGTCCTGGTACGTATCGTACAATTGCTGAAGCTGTTTGAACTGGGGAGTAAGTCCGCATTTTGATGCCGTATTTACAATCAATACCTTTTTGCCCTTTAGCGATGCCATATCAAATATTTCACCGCTGAGGGTTTTTATTTTGAAGGAATGTACAGATGGCTGAGCATAGGTTGACATAACTGCAATGAGTATAAGAGTAAATAAAAAAATTGTTTTCATTCGTTGAATTATTTGGTGCAAGTCATAAACAACTAATTCATCCTGATGTTCACGACCAAGGTGCGAATGCCCCGGGCTTACCTGAATTTCTCGTACCATCCCAAACCAAACAGGGCAAAATCATATTTCACAGGATCGCTTGCATCAAACTGCTTGAGGTTTTGGGTAAGTTCGACGGCAGCTTTCCAGTCATTCGGTTTACGTTCGAGCAGCCCGAGCCGCCTGGCTACGTTTCCTGAATGCAGATCGAGCGGACATATTAAGTCCTCAGGCCTTACCGTCTTCCAGATACCGAAATCGACTCCCCTGCCGTCATATCGTACCATCCATCTGAGAAACATATTTAATCGCTTGGCTGCCGACCCGCGATGGGGATCGGGAAGGTGTTTTTCGCTTCTCCGAACATGGTTTCCGATGAAGAATTTCTGTTTAAAATTGCTGATACGCTGTGCTGTATCCTTTTCCTGACAATCGACGGTGAAAGCATTTTCGAGTGTCTTGTACCGATGCAGCAAGTATCTTAATTGCAGAATAAACACCTCACAATCAATAGAATTGAAAGTTCTGTGGACAAATGGGGTGACGCGTTTCAACTCATCGGCTGAGGCATTGATCACAAAATCGTACGGTTCAAAATCGAAGCGTCGCATCAGCTCCAACGAGGCTTTCACGATCTGTTCGCGCCGACCCCACGAAAGCATTGCAGCAAAAAAGCCACTGATTTCAATATCGCCTAGCTTTGAAAACATGTGAGGAATGGCAATCGGATCATCACTGATAAATGTGGGAGAGTTGTATTTGCAGTAAGCAGATTCAAGTAATTCGCCAAGCCAATCCGGGTTTTTCATAGTCGCACAGAAATTAGTTCGTGGCAATTGTTAAACAAAGGTAGCCATAGACCGCTGCGGTATTCGCATCACTCAGGATTTAATTCATCATGTACAATGCGAAGGAAAGAATTTCGTTCTGATCAAGGCAGAAATAATTATCCCTCTTTTTAAAATCATTCTGCTGGATCAATGAGGTAACTTTCATTTGCCAGTGGTACCTACAGATATGAGAAAGCTTCTAATTCTGGCAATAATACTCTCAGGCTGCAAATCGGTTGCCCCCCTGCAGAAAAGCCGACTGATAGCCGTGTCGCACCTGATGGAGACATCCAAATACAACGAAGCCAAGGGAGTGGTGGAGGATCTTATTGCAAATGAAAAGATGGCTAAACAGGCAAGGGTGTGGGTCGTACGCGGTAATCTTTGCCTGGTAGCCTATTTCGAAGGAGAAAGGAAGAACGATAAAAAACTTATCGAGCTCTACCCAAATCAGCTTTACACAGCATATGAATCATACGAAAAGGCGATTTCGCTGGCCGGAAGTGATGCACTCAGGAAACAGGTCAGACCGAAGTATGTGCAAATGATAAATGGGTTTCAGAAACTTGGCGAGAATCAATTCAAAAACCGAAGGCCAGATGCCGCACTCAAGGCATTTGAAACAGCAATGGAAATCTCCCAAAAGCCGTTCGTTTCGCTTCAGCCCGACACCAGCCTGATGTACAATACAGCGCTGGCAGCCTACGAAAGCTCGAACTGGGAGAAGGCGACAAGATATCTCTGGCAGCTTAACGAAACCAAACCATCGTTACAACTCTCGCAGCTTCTTTTTGAGGCTCTGTTGCAAAACGCAGATACCATTCGTGCCAAGGTAATTTTGCAAGAAAACATAGAACGAATCAATGACAGCGAAACGCTCGTGCTCATGTTTGCTGATTACTACCTTCGTTCAGGTGATTTCAAGGAAGCCGTACGCGTTCTTGATCAGGCAATAGGAATTAGGCCCTCAAATTCTGCTTTGTTTGCTGCAAAAGGATTGGCCTACGAACATGCCGACGATAACCGTAACGCGCTTCTGTCTTACACCGAAGCATTGAAACATGCACCAGATAATGTACAAATCATGCTCAGCCTCGCCACCTGCTACTACAACCAGGGCGTAGAGATCGAGGTAAAGTCCAGGGCGATTTCAAACCGCAGCTATTTTCAAACAGAGAAAGACCGAGCAGCCAGCTCCTTTAACTCAGCGGTGACTTTGCTGGATGAAGTCTATGCAACCCGGCCTGCAGACAAAGCTACAATCTCAAAAATGCAGTATCTTTACAAAATGTTGCATATCAGCGAAAAAGCTGCAATCCTCGAAAAGAAATTGCTGAACGGTCCCTAAAGTTTGATGGAAAATGTCAAACCCATAAACTGGTTGAGTTGGGTACGGGGTTGCAGTTTTTTTGATCCGTCTGGTAAAAGAATGGGTTTGCCGGCCTCATCCAGCACAGGAAATCGGGAATCATCGTCATATATAAGGTGAAAGCTAAACCGCACACCCAGAAACCAGTTAATTTGTTTTTCGACACTCATCTCCCATTCCACATCCACATTTTGAGGGTTGCTGAGGTAGTTCGAAAACAGACGGACAGAGTTTGACAGGTTGGTGCCATCAAGCACGGTCATTGTGTTTTTCATCACAAGCTGCCCGCCCATTTCCTGTTTCGACTTTTTAAACCTGTCAATGCCAAAAGTGCGCTGATCGATGCTGGCTGTATCGAGTACAAACGTGTTTTTATAGCTTAGCATGCTGAAATTGATCATCGTTTTTTCCCATGGCTTGTATTCCAACCCCATACCCACGATAATCGATCCCGGGCTCATGAATTTAGATACTGGCCTTGTATCGGCAGGAAGTTTATAGCCTTTTGCCACCTGGGTTTTCATGAACATGACCGTGCTGAAATCCAACTTTCCTTTGATCACTTTGTTGTATTTGGAGTTCAGCTCAAGAATATCGTTACTGGTACGAATCCCCCTAGCTTTTGTCCAGATAGCACCGTAGCGAAGCCTTAACGTGTTTGTCCACTGGGTTTTGTTCTCTTTATTGGTGTATACCGCCCTGCTCCCTGCATCTAACATGCCCGAAAATGAGCTCTCTCCTCCCCTTGCCCAGTTTGAGAGGTAGTTCTGATTGAAAGAAAACGAGCTGTTATACCCCACATCCCAATAGGCAGGTGTTTCTGTCACAGGTTTCATCGGCTGAAGCATTCTCGAAGGCTTAGGAAATGTAATCAAGGCTTCATCCGAACGCCATTTCCGCATCCGTTCGATGCGAACATTATCTTCAAGAACCAGTGTCAGGTCTTGTTTTCGGGGGTTTCCCAGCCAGATGGAGACCGAATCGTCACTAGAGTTTTTCACCCAGTAACGAAACAGATCATCTCTTATACCTGAGAGCCAGAAGCCGGTGACATGACCGTCATGATTTCTGAGTTGAATAAGTATCGAATCCCGTTGCTGCACGTAGGAAATCAAGGTGTGAACAGCGCGCTGCAGCGAATCGGAGGCCTGCAGGTCATAAACACTTCCAAACCTTTTCCCTTCTGTGTCAGAAAACACCGTGCGGAATCCGGATATAACAAGGTTGGCAGAATCGTCGAGAATTATCGCAGTTGCAGCGCTTTTGTCACCAACAACGGACGGATACACCTGGCCACCACGCAGTTCAAACACCTGTATATTTTTCTTTGAGAGATAAGTATAGTCAATCCTTACATTGGTAATGGTATCAGAGGCTTTAAGAAGGGCTTCGACCTGGTTTTTGAGCAGGGGCGACGGTTCAAGCACTGAAAGTGCGACAGGATCGAGGGCGCGCATGAGTATGGTTTTGTAGATCACGACGGGTTCGCGATCGAGCCTGACCGTATCAATGATGAAATGTCTTGGATCCAGCCATCGCAAAGGCAGGGTATCCTGATATGCAACGGCCATTGGCTTCACGAGCGCAGGACTGACGGGAATACGTTCGAGCCGCAGGCGCACCGAATCAAAAGGCTCAGCTGCCTGGTCAAGCAGGCGGCGCAACGACTGCTCAAGAGTACCCCCGGCGGCTTGATGCATCTGTTGCTGCTGCAGAAACCTGTTGATGAACAGGGTGGCAGATTGCGCAGTAAAGCCTGTAGCCGCCTCCGGTTCTGCAACTGAGTTTGCAGATGTATTAACGGGATTTTGCTGTGCCAGGGCCTGTACAGGCGCCAGGCCTACGGCCAGGCACATCAGGCACGCAGATATCAGCCGGAAAGATACTTTCATAAACAATGAATTCAGTAGGTTGCCATGCAATTCTGATATCTTAAACGACCGGCACAAAAAAATATTACCGGCAGAATGGCCGGTAATCGAAAGAAGTAACAGACAACAGCGGTCAGTGCCTGATGAAATCAGATAGGGCTTGCCGGAAAAAACCTAATTGGGTAAAACTCTCAGGGTACCCTGGTGATGATCTCCATACCCCTTCGGATGGCTTTTTCATTCTCAGGGATAAGGTTATGGTAGCGTGTGGGAAGAGATTTCTTCAGTCCAAGTATAACATTTTCCAGCTCAACAACGGGTTTAGCCTTCAGATATCCACCCAGCACGATCATGTTAAATACCTTGGTCAGCCCCATCTTTGCAGCTTCATCGGCGGCATCAACCCGGTATATGGTAATATCTTTTCGCTCGGGATGTCTTGTGATACCATTGCTGTCATAGATTAACACGCCGCCGGGCTTAACCGTTTTTTCAAACTTATCCATCGACTGCTGGTTGAGTATGATGGCTGTATCGTATTGGTTGAGGATTGGACTTGAGATGCGCTCATCACTCAGGATAACGGTAACATTGGCGGTACCTCCTCGCATCTCGGGTCCGTACGAAGGCATCCAGCTAACTTCCTGATCCTGCATAATACCGCTGTAGGCAAGAATTTTACCCATCGAAAGTACGCCTTGTCCTCCAAAACCGGCTATGATTAATTCTTCTGTCATTGATAGTGAGGTGTTAGGTTTATGATCGGGTAAAGGGTTTACTTTTCGGGTGTTTTGATATCGCCAAGCGGGTAGAACGGAAACATATTCTCAACCATCCATTGGTTTGCCTGGTTGGGTGTCATTTTCCATCCCGAGTTGCAATTCGAAACTACCTCGATGAAGCTCAGACCCATATTCCGGCTCTGGTATTCGAATGCCAGCCTGATTGCTTTTTTCGCCTTACGAACATTGGCCGGAGTATGCACAGCCTGGCGTGTTACAAAACACGTTCCGGGCAACTGGGCGACGAGTTCGGTAATTTTAAGGGGATTGCCCATTATATGCAGGTCGCGGCCGTAGGGCGATGTGGATGACTTCATGCCGGCCAGCGTGGTGGGCGCCATCTGGCCGCCGGTCATTCCATAAATGCCGTTATTGATAAAGATAACGGTAAAATTCTCGCCACGGTTGCACGCGTGAATCGTTTCGGCGGTACCGATGGCAGCAAGGTCACCATCGCCCTGATAGGTAAAAACAAATCTGTCGGGCAAAAGGCGTTTGATGGCCGTGGCGAGTGCCGGAGCACGTCCGTGCGCCGCCTGCTGCATATCAATATCAAAGAATTTATAGGCAAGTACTGAGCAGCCGACCGGCGCTATGCCGATAGACTTGTCCTGTATTCCCATTTCGTCGATTACCTCGGCAATGAGGCGGTGCACGGTTCCATGGCCGCAGCCGGGGCAATAGCTAAGCACATTATCGGTAAGTACCCGGGACTTTTTATAGACCAGGTTTTCGTGGCTAATGATTTGTGGGTTGGTCATCGATTTTTCCATGTCTTAACCTCCGATAATTTTTTCTTCCAGAGCTTGCAGCACCTCCGTGGGGGTAGGCATGATACCTCCAAACCTTCCGTAATGTTCGGCCTTGATCCTGCTGCACACTGCCAGCTTGACATCTTCGATCATCTGTCCGGCGTTCATTTCAACGACGAGTATTCCTTTTACCGTTTTTGAGAGCTCAAACAGTACTTCCTTCGGGAATGGGAATAGCGTGATGGGGCGAAGCAGACCCACCTTAATACCCTTGGCACGAGCCAGCTGGATAGTCTTTTGGCAAATACGCGAGCTTGTCCCGAACGCCACAAGAAGATATTCCGCGTCGTCGCACTGAATCTTTTCGTATTGTACTTCTTCACGTTCCATCCGGGCGTATTTTTCCTGCAGTCGCAGGTTATGCTTTTCCTGCTTCAGCGAATCAAGCTCAAGCGAGGTGATGATGTTCCGCTCGCGGTCGGCTTTCTTGCCCAGCGATGCCCACGGACATTCTTTTTCGATCTGTTCGATGGTACGTCTTGGCATTTGTGGCGGAAGTTCCACCTTTTCCATCATCTGCCCGATGGCTCCGTCCGAAAGGATCATCACCGGATTCCTGTATTTAAATGCCAGGTCAAAGCCCAGCACCACATGGTCGGCCATTTCCTGCACCGAAGCGGGTGCCAGCACCAACATCCGATAATCGCCATGTCCACCTCCTTTTACCGCCTGGAAATAATCGGATTGGGATGGCTGGATAGTGCCAAGCCCCGGGCCGCCGCGCACCACATTCAGGATGACGCACGGAAGTTCTGCCCCGGCCAGGTAGGATATGCCTTCCTGCTTCAGGCTTATGCCGGGACTTGAGGAAGATGTAAGGGCTTTCATGCCGCATCCGGCCGCTCCATACACCATGTTGATAGCAGCCACCTCACTTTCGGCCTGCAAAACCACCATACCCGTGCGATCATACGGTCGCTCGGCCATCAGGTATTCAAGTACCTCCGACTGCGGGGTGATGGGATACCCAAAATAGCCGTCGACTCCGATTCGTATGGCAGCTTCAGCTACGGCTTCATTGCCTTTCATGAGTCTCAACTCTTTCTTTGTCATATGTTCAGATGGTTATTGTACTAAGTGTTAATTTTGACACGGTATACCGTGATCACCCCGTCGGGGCAGACTATGGCACAGTTGGTGCAACCGGTACATAAATCGTTCACTTTTTCGAGGTAGTGATAGCCTTTGCTATTTACATTTTTGGACAAGGCAATCACACTTTCGGGACACGACAGTACACAAACCTCGCAGCCCTTGCACCTCTCAATGTCAATCACGATATCGCCTTTGACTTTTGCCATGGTAGCTTAAGTTAATTAAATATTGGGTCGATGCGGCGAAGGTAGAAATATTTAACGGATCATAATATAAGAGCCAGGGCTAAAAGTGATCGGACATAGTTATTTAAAACGGTTTTAAATAAGAGGTTGTCACCGGATTTTATAACCATCTGATTTGTAAATATTCTGTCAAAAAGCACTCACACGGAATACCATTACTGCTTCTGTAAACGATGCAAGAGTGTTTAAGGCAAGCGGTTCTGAGCACCAGTCTTTTGGGTATGTTTCATCAATCTTTTCCGGCTTTGGAATTAAATGAGTACTTTTGCGCCCCGATAAACTATATCCGCGATGTTTGAGAATTTGTCCGATAAGCTGGAAAGGGCCTTTAAGATCCTGAAAGGGCATGGCCACATCACTGAAATCAATGTGGCTGAGTCTCTCAAGGATGTAAGAAAAGCGTTGCTCGAAGCTGATGTAAGCTATAAGATTGCCAAGCAATTTACCGATACAGTTAAGGAAAAAGCCCTTGGGGCCAAAGTGCTCTCAGCGGTTTCGCCGGGGCAATTGATGATAAAAATAGTGCATGATGAGCTGGCTGCCCTGATGGGTGGGGAGCGGCAAGACATCAATATTAAGCCAAACCCTGCCATCATCCTGATGGCGGGCCTGCAAGGCTCGGGCAAAACCACATTTTCAGCAAAACTCGCCAGCCTTATTAAGACCAAGAGAGGTAAAAAGCCTCTGCTTGTAGCCTGTGACATCTACCGTCCGGCGGCCGTTGAGCAGCTCAAGGTACTAGGCAGCCAGATTGGTGTTGAGGTATACAGCGAGGACGATAACCGTGACCCTGTTAAGATTGCCAAAAAATCCCTTGTATACGCTCGCGAAAAAGGATGTCAGGCAGTAATTATCGACACGGCAGGCCGACTTGCCATCGACGAGCTGATGATGAACGAAATTGCTGCTATCAAAGAGGCCGTCAACCCGCACGAAATCCTGTTTGTAGTAGATGCTATGACCGGTCAGGATGCTGTAAACACAGCCAAAGCTTTCAATGACCGCCTCGATTTCGATGGTGTAGTGCTGACAAAACTCGACGGCGACACACGCGGCGGGGCTGCCCTCAGCATCAAGGCTGTTGTGGATAAGCCCATCAAATTTGTGGGTATTGGCGAAAAAATTGATGCCATCGATGCATTTCATCCCGAACGTATGGCCGACCGTATCCTGGGCATGGGCGACATTGTTTCGCTGGTCGAAAAAGCACAGGAGCAGTTCGATGAAAAGGAAGCCAGGGAGTTACAGAAAAAACTCATCAAGAACCAGTTTAATTTCAACGATTTCCTATCACAAATAAGGCAGATCAAGAAGATGGGAAACATCAAGGATCTGATGGGAATGATACCCGGGATGGGAAAAGCACTTAAAGACATCGATATCGACGATAATGCCTTCAAAAGCATCGAGGCTATAATCAATTCCATGACACCGCAGGAGCGTACCGATCCGAATCTGCTGAACGGAAGTCGCCGGAAAAGAATTGCCTCAGGAAGTGGCACAGATATACAGCAGGTTAACAGGCTCGTACGACAGTTTGAAGACACCCGAAAAATCATGCGTACGGTTGCAGGCGGGGGAGCCACCAACATGATGCGTTTGGTGAAAAACAAAGGAAACAGGCGTTAGCCGGGCTTAGCCCCATAACCAATATTTATTACCCTGAGTATATGACCCAGATCATTGACGGCAAAATGGTTGCCGAAGCCAAAAAAAAAGAAATTGCTGCCGCAGTAGCTGCCATGATTGATGCAGGCTATAAAGCTCCTCATCTTGCAGCTATCATCGTAGGTGATGATGCGGCAAGCCACACTTACGTGCAGAGCAAGGGAAAAGCTGCCCAGAGTGTTGGCATAACCTCTTCCACCTACAGGTTTCCGGCCAGCACCAGCGAATCAGATTTGCTGAAGGCAATTGATTTTTTAAACAACGATGACGAAGTGGACGGTTTCATCGTGCAGCTTCCACTGCCAATACATATATCCGGGCATACGGTTATGGAAAGAATTAATCCGGCGAAGGATGTGGATGGGTTTCACCCTGTAAACGTTGGGCGCATGGTTCAAAACCTTCCATGCTACCTGCCGGCCACTCCGTACGGTATTATCCAGTTGCTGGAGTACTACCGTATCAACACCAAAGGAAAACATTGCGTGGTGCTGGGTCGGAGTCAGATTGTGGGCACACCTATAGCCATGTTACTTTCGAGAAAAACCAGCCCCGGCAACTGTACTGTAACGATCTGCCACAGTTATACCTCTGATCTGCCTCAGATTGCCGCTACTGCCGATATCCTGATTGCAGCCATGGGGCAGCCCGAATTTGTCACTGCAGATATGGTTAAGGAAGGAGCTGTGGTAATCGACGTAGGAATTCATCGTATGGGAAGCAAAGAAGAGGGCACCCACCAACTCATCGGAGATGTGAAATATGCTGATGTCAGCAAAAAAACCTCGTGGATTACCCCGGTGCCGGGTGGTGTGGGCCCGATGACGATCGTCAGCTTGCTCTCAAATACCCTGAAAGCGGCACGCCAAGAAATATGGTATCGATAAAACCAGCCTGATGACCTTTACGGATGACAGGATCGCCCAGGGCCTGATGTTGCCTGTGATGGAGACCTTTTACTCACTGCAGGGCGAAGGATATCATACAGGTAAAGCGGCTTTTTTTGTACGTATCGGAGGGTGCGACAACGGATGCTGGTGGTGCGACATAAAAGAATCCTGGGATGCGGAGTTGCATCCTGCCATCCACATCGATGAAGTAGTGTTTCAAGCTGAGAAGCACCCTGCCCGTTCGGTGGTGATAACCGGAGGTGAACCACTTCTATATAACCTGAACCCGCTTTGTGCATTGCTTCATCAAAAAGGATTCGAGATTTTTCTTGAGACCTCCGGATCAGAGCCACCGAGGGGAAGCTTTGACTGGATCTGCCTTTCGCCCAAGAAACAATCACCACCGCTGGATGCGCTCTATCCCGTGGCCAACGAGTTGAAAGTCATCATTTTTGAACAGTCGGATATTGCCTGGGCAGAAGATAATGCCTATAAAGTAAATCCCGGCTGCAAGCTCTTCATGCAGGCCGAATGGAGTGCCCGCGAAGTGGTGACGCCGGCCATAGTGGATTATATCCTGCAACACCCGTGGTGGATGCTCTCGCTGCAAAGCCATAAATACATCCATATTCCCTGATCTCTCTGATCCCCCCGATTTATTATCTTTATGGGTTCTAATCAGCGCAAGATTTTATGAGGCTGCTGCCTGCATATTTCCTGATGTTTCTGTTATTCGCAGGCATCTCTGAACTTTGCGGACAGTCGGCGCAGGTCATAACCTCCTCGGCCCGCGCCCGCCGCGAATACACCAAAGCCTTTCGAGCCTTTACCGCCCAGGACTACCTCATCGCTATCCGGCATGCATCGAAGGCAATAAAAACAGATCCAAAGCTATCCGAAGCATATCTGCTTACCGCCGATGCATATAGCGAAATAAAATTGTATGATTCTGCTATTCGTTATTATGAGCTTGCAATCCTCAGCAAGCCTGACGCACTCACGGAGGTTAACCGCATTTTAGGCAGGTTAAATTTCAGTAGCGGCAGATATGACAAATCGGTGTCGTCGTTCGGAGAATACCTCCGCCACCATCCAACAGCTACAGATTACCACCAGGTAGTGCAACTGATGGATCGCTCAGAACGGGCGCAAAAGCTAAAGGCAAACCCTGTACCCTTCGAGCCTGTCAACCTGGGTAATCTGGTAAACACACCCGACGACGAATACGTGAATGCCATCTCTGTTGATGGCAACACCCTGATATTTACCCTTAAAACCCCGATCGCTGCTAGTAACGGACGCAGAAACTACCGTGAGGAATTCTATTATACGGACAAAGTCAACGGAAGCTGGGATAAGGCAAAGGTTTTTCCGCTTGACGCAGCGCGGGCTGGTAGCGAAGGTGCCCTCTCGGTCTCACCCGATGGCCGCTATTTATTTCTAACTTCCTGCCACCAGCCCGACGGTTTTGGAAGTTGCGACCTGTATTACTCGGTGAAAGAAAACGGGTATTGGGCCAACCCCATGAATCTGGGTCGTCCGGTTAACACCTCAAGATGGGAATCCCAGCCCAGTTTGTCGTCGGATGGCAAAACACTCTTTTTTGCCAGCAACCGGTCCGGGGGCTTCGGGGGATCAGATATCTGGAAAACTGAGCTGCAGGCAGATGGGTCATGGTCAACGCCTGAAAATCTAGGACCGCAAATCAACACCAAAGAGGACGAGATGTCTCCCTTTATCCACTACGATGGCCGCACTCTTTATTTCTCGTCGCGAGGGCTTCCGGGAATGGGTGGGGCAGATTTATTTGTAACCACCTTGCAACCCGATGGACAATGGAATGAACCTGAGAACATCGGGTATCCCATAAATACATATGCCGATGAAATTGGTCTGACAGTATCGTCGCAGGGCGATTTTGCCTTTATTTCAGCCTCCCGCTCCGACGGCTACGGCGGGTATGATATCTACAGCTTCAGGCTGCCCGAGGCTGTAAGACCGCTGCCCGTGAGTTATATCAAGGGTACTGTGCGCTCCATCAAAACGCTGGCACCGCTTCAAGCGTCCCTTGATCTTATCGACCTGGAAGCTGGTAAGGTGATGGTGCACACCTTTTCGGAAGATAGAAGAGGAGAATTCCTGGTGGTGCTTCCGACTGGCAAAAGATATGCACTGCATGCCAACAGGCTCGGCTACATGTTCTACTCAGAACATTTTTCACCCGACTCAGTAACCCTCTATCAAAAGCCCTATCAGCTCGATGTGTTGATGCGTCCAATCGAAGTGGGACAAATCGAGGTACTGAAGAACATTTTCTTTGCTCATGACAGTTATGAGCTTCAGCCTGAATCGGGCCCAGAGCTGACCAGACTGGTTCGGATGCTGAACGAGACACCTTTGATCAAGGCCGAAATTATTGGTCACACAGATAATACAGGTAAGTCAGACTACAACCAGCAACTTTCCGAAAAGCGTGCCAAAGCAGTGTATGATTATCTTGTATCAAGAGGAATTGACCAGAAAAGGCTGAAACATTCAGGCATGGGCGACGCCCTTCCTATCGAATCAAATGCCACGCCCGAAGGAAGAGCTGCCAACCGCCGCACTGAATTTAAAATCACCAACTAGATTCAAGAATCAAATAAACTTAGAACTTACTATCGGCTGCCGACCGGCTCTATCGTGTAGCCTGCCTTTCGTACGGCCTCCAAAATGCTTTCAGTAATATCCGTTTCGGTAACAACCGTTAGTATACTCTCTGGAGCAATCAGATCAGTTTCCCAGCGCACAAGGCCCGGGATTTCATTCATTGCAGGGGCAATGGCATTTACACAGCCGTTGCATTTGAGGTTAGTTTTAAAGTATAGGGTTTTCATTTGCGGTTAAATTCGAAATGCTCTGAGTCTGAGGCTATTCAAAACAACAGTAACCGAGCTGAATGCCATGGCTGCTCCAGCTATCATGGGGTTAAGCAGGTGGCCGGTCAGGGGCAAAAACAATCCGGCAGCAAGAGGTATTGCAATGATATTGTAAAAAAACGCCCAGAAAAGGTTTTGCCTGATAATGCGTACAGTTTTGTCGGATAACCGAAATGCTTTGAATAGCAGCGCAGGGTCGTTTCCCACCAGGGTAAGTCCCGAGCTTTCGATAGCTATATCCGATCCTGTAGCAAGTGAAATGCCTATGTCTGCTCTGGCAAGGGCAGCCGAATCGTTGATACCATCGCCAAACATGGCCACCGTCTTACCCTGACCCTGAAGTCTACTGATGAGTTCAAACTTGTCAGCCGGTTTCATATCAGGGTAGAAGGAAGTGATACCTGTTTCTTCGGCGATTTTCCGGACGGATGTAGGATGATCCCCGCTCACCACAGCCACCTCCTTCCCCATTTTTTTTAGCGAAGCGATAACTTCAGCCATTCCGGGCCTGAGTGGATCATTCAGTGCATAGGCCGCATAAAGATGGCTCTCATCAAAAAAAAATACAATAGAATGTCCCAGCGCTACCCAACCATCTATTACGGACTGATGGTGCTCTCCGGCACGAACTTCATACTTGGACAGCAAGGAGTCACTGCCGGCATAATATGGCTTGCCTTTCACAACGGCACGAATCCCGTCTCCGGGCATGTTAGCTACTTCAGTAACCTCATCCACTGGTGACTTGTAATGTATCAGGCTTGAAGCAATGGCAATTGCCAGTGGATGTTTGGATGCCGATACAACCTGCCAAACCAGTTGACGCAGAGCTTCTTTCTCAATAACACCCGTTTCAAAATAGTCAACTACAAAAGGGTGGCCGAGTGTAAGGGTACCTGTTTTATCGCACAATACCATATCGGCTTTATGAGCTTTCTCAAGACTCTCGGCATCCTTAACCAGTATACCCAAGGTTGCCCCCCTTCCAATGGAAGCCATCAATGCCGTAGGTGTAGCCAGACCAAGGGCACACGGGCAGGCAATGACCAGCACGCTAACGGCAGCAACTGTGGCCAAAGGCAATGAAAGCTCAGGTCCAAAAACCAGCCAGGCTGTGAAGGTTACGAAAGCTATCACCAACACTACAGGCACAAAGACCGATGATATTTTATCGGCCAGTTGCTGAATAGGAGCTTTTGATGCCTGCGCCTGTTCGACCATCCGGATAATTTGCCCCAGTAAGGTTTGGCTTCCGATCTTTTCGGCACGGATATGCAATAATCCGTGTTGATTGACGGTGCCGGCAAAAACCAAATCGCCTCCGGATTTATACAACGGAATATGTTCTCCGCTGACCATGCTTTCGTCAACATACGATTCCCCGTCGAGAACCAATCCATCCACCGGGACTTTCTCGCCCGGTCGGATAACGATTCTATCGCCCGGTATAATCTGCTGAAGCGGCAGGATGAGTTCTTCGCCTCCACGGATCACACTCACCCTTTTTGGCTGAAGGTCCATTAGCTGCCTGATTGCAGCAGAGGCTCTTGACTTAGCCCTTTCTTCGAGATAGCGTCCCAGAAGCACAAAGGTGATTATGACAGCCGATGATTCGAAATAAACGAGCTGTGTTGAACCCAACCCTGAAAACCAGGAAGGAAAGATTGTATTTGCAAGACTAAAAAGAAAAGCTGCGCCCGTGCCTAAGGTCACCAGTGTGTCCATGTTCGCCATGCGCTTACGCAAATGACGTATCGCCTTTACGTAAAACTCAGAACCAGAATAAATTACAACAGGAAGGGTAAGAACGAGCAATAAATAATTGACCCAATCTGGCCGGTGATGCCAGCCCATGCTGATCGACAGCACAGGTAATGAGAAAAGAACGGCAATAGCCAGCTTCTTCCTGAGCCGGACACTCCTGGCATTTTCAGCCTCGTGTTTCTTCGCCCCATTAGTGTCTTCATCAATGATCAACTCATATCCAAGCTCATGCAGATCCTGCCTAATAGATTGCAGTGATGTCAGATCGGGATCATATTCAATTAAAGCAGAGTTATTGGCGAAATTGACGGATGCTTTCCTGATTCCGCTAACAGAACGCAGCTTATCTTCTATGCTAACAGCACATGCAGCACAGGACATTCCGACAACCGGTATGGTCTTGACCTCAATCATGCGAGGCTGTACTTAATGTATTATAAACAACCGGCCAGCAGAATTGATTGTATTAAGAAGTAAAAATCTTGTTAAAAGATTTGAATTTCAATTATTTTTAAGAAATCCCGTCGCAAAAATTGGGTCGAGCGAAATGTTGAAACCATAGCTGAAATCGAACCTTTTATCGTCCAGGTCGTAATACGACTCAAACCTGAACCCCAGGTGTATAAACTCAAAAGGGTTGTGCTGAAACATAATTTTATTCAAAATCAGGTTTCGGCTGTGCTGGAAATACCAGGGCAGGTGATCAGAAACTGATTGAAATAGCCGGTCACCCAAGGGGGCAAAAAAGAATTGCCCGTTAAAGTAGCTCACCGAGGTCATTGCCCAGTTGTTTGAAGCCTCAATGCTTCCGAACAAACCATATCCCTTGTTGTATGGGAGCAGGTTGGTAGGTGAAAGCTCGAGAGCCTGAATGTAGTATGCACTCAGGCTGAGGCGGTTAAGCAGGCTGTGTCCGGGTTTCATCAGATATTGCAGCCCTCCGACCATGTTAGCCCGGGTGATGAGCGGCGTTTCGCGCCAACCAATCTGACCGCCCTCGTGATATATCAGTGATTGAAAATCGGCTACCAGGCCGCGCTCTTTATCCCTTGGCTGCAGATATCCCCGAAACACCAAACCGGCGTGGATTATTTCCGGCCCGGTGCTGCCGGATTGAATGAAACGTTCCCAGCTGAGCCACAGATCAGAGGTGAAATATTGGCGGTCCATGAGCAGTTGCAGGCCGTATTCAGGCTTGGTTTTAAAGTAGTTATCTGTACTAAAGACAGGCTCTGCATAGCCATGAAACAGTCTGCCATACAGCCTTCCCGCAACCACTCTTGCACCGGGTATAAAATCATACTCCACTCGTAGAGACGGAAGTGAGGCATTCATGCTGTCGTCACCGAAAAACTGCCTCAGGTACCATCCCCCTACGAGCCTGACTTTTGAATTCACAGCCCAGCTGGCATATGGTTGCAGGGTGGTTCCGATATAAGTGATACCTTCGGTGTAAGGCCCGAAATACTCATTGTTTTTGAGAAAGGTATTGCTGTGCAATCCTGCTATCCATTGTGTAGGTTCCAGTTTGCGGTTGTGTCTATCGTACCCGAAAGAACTGTATAACCCTGGTATCTGAGCCCTTAGGGGTGCATATAAAACAAGTATTAATAATATCAGGATTGCTGCACGTTTCATAAGCCGGATTTGATTGAAAGCACCTGGCCGTTGTCCAGACTGAAAAGCAAGGATCCGGCGTTTCCGTTCCATGTGCGTATCACTGTATTTGAAGGCAAACGTGCATTGCTGACGTTCAGGCATTGCCACCTTCGCCCGTCAAACCTGATCAGTCCTGCATCGCGGGTCCCTACCCACAATATATTATTTTCTGCGGTTGTGATTGAGGTTACCGGGGATCCCGCACCTGTATTGACAACACTAACTATATTGTTGGGCTGGAAACATACCAGCTGCGAAGCAATGTTTCCGGTCCATACCCAACCCCGTTCATCGATGGCGACGGAAGTAAAGTGATCCGAATCCAATGTCAGTTCGGGCCTTTTGTATTGCCTCATCGTTCCCGATTGAAGGCTGATTACTCCTTGGTCGGCCGTGCATACCCATAGTCCGGCAAAGGTATCATATGCCAGGCTACGCACACGCGATGAAGAGAAGCCGGAGTTGGCCGGGCTCAAAAAACTCCACTGCCTGTCTTTGTAGTAAGCCAGCCCGCCTGTTGCAGTCGATCCGGATATTCCTACCCAGATGTTTCCGACTTCCTCAACGGCCAGTGAGGTGACGCACCGGCCATCAAACTGGGGTATGCGCTGCCATACTGATCCATTGTAATTTGCCAGTCCGCTTCTCCATCCCACCCAGAGCAAGCCGTACCCATCGCGTACGATCGCCGTTACTGAATCAATGGAAGGCATTCCAGCACCTGGTTCAAGAAACTCCCAATTCCGGCCGTTGTAGCATATCAGACCCGCATCTGATTGAGACCCAAGCCAGATGCGATGATCATTTTCGTAAATTAAGGCTGTAATTGGGCCGGGCCGGATTTTGGCATCATTCTCAAACACTACCGACCATAGCACCGGAGGATAGTCATCGTTCAGTTCTTTACACCCCGTCAGGGTGACCAACAGCCAACCTACAAACAATACTGAAATAAACAGGAGACGCACAGCTATAATAAAAGAAGACTACAAAAATAGGTCAATTCTTCGGTTTTGGCTGATACTCGTAAGCACCGATATCGGGAGCGTTATCCAGAATACGGCTTTTCCCTCTCAGATCAAAAGTAAGGTTCAGATCCGATTGCTGTATGATCTTTAAAGCACCTTTATTGATAAGCGGCGACAGGGTGTCGGGCCTAAGATCGTGTACAGCCGCATCAAAAAACCGAGGGTCTGTATTGGCACTGGAATTAATGAATTTTGTATCGCCGCCAATGTTGTTCTTAACCTTGACATGACAATTCTCGAACAGATAGTTGAACGCAGCTTCTGTCCTAGAGTCGAATGCGAGCTCTTCGTTGTTGCTTCCGTAAATGACACAATTTCCGAAATAGGCATTGGAAAGGTCACGCAACACCAGCTTGCCCTTCGAGGTGTAATAGTTATTCAGTATAACCGCCGGTGATAACCTGACGGAGAAATTCCAATAATTCGCGATGGTCATATGCCTGAAATCGTATTTCCCTCCATAGACCAGGGCCAGAGCGTTGCTCCCGCAGTTGGCGATTACGGTATTGGCAGCCCTGACGTGTGAGCCGCGTGCAAGAAGCCCGATACCCGACATGTTACGTATCTCGGAGTTGAAAATCTCAAGCGCAGGAACTTCCCAGCTTGCTGTACTATCAACCTGCAGCCCGACAATGCCATTGCGGATGATGGCATGCTGAATCCGATTGTTTTTACTGCCGGGATAGAAGTAAATTCCCACACCGGCATCTTTATGTCCCCATTGCCCTGGTGTTTCACGAAATGCGTACTCGGGTCGGTCGCCCTGGATGATTACTGGCTTCTCCTTTGTTCCCATGATGCGTAACGATGCATCGCGATAGACAAGCATAAACGAATTGCGATGGAAATGAAGCCGGGCCCCTGCATTGACCGTCATGGTGTATAGCGAATCGATCGCGATATAACCGTAAATCACATGTGGCTTATCATCATTCATGACATAATCGCCCGAAAGTACGATGTTTGAATAAAAATAAGCATCCTGTGCCCATGCAGCCAGTTTGACATCCTGTTGTTTATTATTGAACGAAAAAACGATGGAGTCGCTTTCTATCAGAATGCCGGACTGATTTTTAGGATTAATAGTGGCCCGGACAAATATGAACAGGCTGTCGCGCGGGGCGAGCTCTATATCTCTTGCGTCGAGGGTGGCCTGTCCGTCAATATTCATGCGAAACGGCGATGCCTGACCCCTGGCCAGCCTTATGGAGGAGATTTTAACCCATTTATTCTCGCTGTTGTAAACCATCAGCACTTTTGTGGCGGTGCCGATGGAAGTAAACACCGTATCGAAAAGAACTGTATCAGCCGAAAAACGAAGTTTGAGGGCTGGATCAGCTGAAAACCTGATCTCGTCACGGCAGGCAGTGAGCAGCCAGATTCCTGTAACCAGGATTGATAAACTGAAGAGGAACCTTTTTGATACTAATGCCATCATGGGTCAGGAAAGTGGCGTAAAATTAACTAATTGTAATATTGTTAAGTGAGATTAAGCGTCGAACAATGGTAAATAGCACAATTACTTAGACTATTTAATACGAATTTTGTAAGGAATTATTGTCAGTCTACCTCGTTATTGGAGCAGCGAAATCACTCTTAAGACAAAAAAGGCCCTGTAATATCTTTTTGCTAATTCCTAAATTTTTTCGAACAAATCTGGAGATTTTATAGTTATTTTTGAGCATTCGGATAGTTAATGTCGCATTTTTAGCTATAGTTGGAAAATAATAACATACTGAAGTTACTTTACCTAACACTGAGCAATTGACTCAGCATTGACATTCCAATAGAACGGGACAAACAAAAAGCAGATAATCACCTATTTATATGAGTTACATAAGGTTTGACAAAACCCAGCTTATCAATCTTGAGTATTCGCTCCCTAAAGAGCTGCTCAGATCGAACAGGGCCGGATCATATGCCAGCACTACAATTATAAATTGCAACACCCGAAAATATCATGGTCTGCTGGTAGCTCCCCAATCCGGCATCAACGATGACCTTCATGTTATGCTGTCCACCCTCGACGAAACGGTAATTCAACGTGATGCGGAGTTCAACCTGGGCATTCACAAGTTTAAAGGAGAACATTACCACCCGGGCGGTCACAAATACTTGCGTAACTTTACTACCGATCCCATTCCCAAACAAACCTACCGGGTTGGCGGTGTGATATTGACCAAGGAAGTCTTGTTCACACACAACGACGATACCGCCATCATTAAGTACACCCTCGAAGAAGCACATTCGCCCACCCGCCTGCGTTTCAAACCCCTTTTGGGATTCCGGAGCATCCACGCCCTGAGCAAAGCCAATGTGTTTGCCGACACAAAGTATGAGTTAGTAAGCCAGGGCATTAAGGTCAGGTTGTATCCAGGCTACACCCCGCTTTTCATGCAATTCAGCAAGCAGGTCATTTACAAACACCAGCCAGACTGGTACTATGACATCGAATACATCCGCGAAGCTATGCGCGGGTACGAGTGCCATGAAGACCTGTTTACCCCTGGGACCTTCGAGACAGACATCGAAAAGGGCGAGAGTGTTTATTTTGTCGCAGCCCTTTCCGAATCAGAACCTGCCAGGTTTGCCCAGCTCTTTGACAAGGAAGTTACCTCCCGCATCCCGCGAAACAGCTACGAAAGCTGTCTGGTCAATGCAGGTCAGCAATTCTTAGTCAAACGCGGCAATAAGAATGAAATAGTGGCGGGCTACCCTTGGTTTGGGCGCCGGGGCCGCGACACATTCATTTCGCTTCCCGGATTGACGTTAAGAACCGGTGATTACCTACTTTTTGAGGCCATCATCGATTCGATGATCGAAGAAATAAAAGGCCCATTGTTTCCTAATGTCGGCAAAGGTTCAAAAACCCTCTACAACTCGGCCGATGCCCCCTTGTGGTTCTTCTGGGCAATGCAGAAATTCGTGCTAGTTACCGGCAAAAAGGCGCATGTTTGGAAAAAATACGGCGGTACAATAAAAACTATACTGCAGGGGTTCCGCGAAGGGACAGATTACAATATTCACATGCTAACCAACGGACTGCTTTATGCCGGGGATCACCACAACCCGGTTACCTGGATGGATGCCGTGGCTGACAGCAGGCCCATTGTTGACCGCACAGGGCTGGCCGTTGAGCTGAATGCCCTGTGGTATAATGCCATCATGTTTGCCCTTGAACTGGCCAAAGGAAAGGATGCTGACTTCATCAAACACTGGCAACCTATAGCAGATCAGTTTCCTGCAGTTTTCACTTCTGTCTTTTGGGACAGCAAAATGCGTTACCTGGCCGATGTGGTAATAGGCGACCACAAAGACTGGTCAGTGCGGCCCAATATGCTGTTTGCCGCATCGTTGCCCTATTGCGCGGTGGATGAGAATATTCAGAAAAGCCTGCTCGACATAATACGTTCGGAGTTGCTGACCCCAAGGGGTTTGAGGACCTTGTCGCCCAAAGATCCGAACTACCACAGTGTGTACACGGGCAATCAATATGAGCGCGACCGCGCCTGCTACCAGGGCACAGCCTGGCCATGGCTTTTAGGACATTTTGCCGAAGCCTACCTCAAAATTAATATGAGAAGCGGTATCCCCCTGATCGAAAAAACTTTCCAGGGGCTGGAAGAGACGATTACCGAGCACGGTATAGGCTCTATTTCAGAGCTCTTTGATGGAGATCCGCCACACAAGCCCGGAGGTGCCATTTCGCAGGCATGGAGTGTGGCCGAAGTGCTACGAATGAATGATATCGTGACAAAATATAAAGCATCATTAAACCCCTGAGAGGAACAAGTATGAAAGTACTCATGTTTGGTTGGGAGTTTCCGCCTCATATCACCGGAGGGCTTGGCACCGCTTGTTTTGGGCTCACCAAAGGGTTGGCCAAACATAATGTGGAAGTATTGTTTGTGGTTCCAAAAGCCTATGGTGATGAGAGTGAGGAAGCAGTTAGAATCATCAACGCCAGCGATATAACCCTGGACATACGTGACGAATCGTTGAAAAAGTTCTGGGAACAGGTCACATACATGGAGATAGGCTCAAACCTGATACCCTACGTAGGACCGGAAGAGTTTGAAAAGCTGGTAAGCGCCGGACAGCAAAAATCAGAATCCCGGCAGGAGACTGCATTCAGCACCAAATTCGAGTTCTCGGGCAAGTACGGCAGTAACCTGATGGAAGAGGTATCGCGCTATGCCATGATTGCTTCAGTGATAGCCCGCAACCATCAATTTGACGTAATACATGCACATGACTGGTTGACCTATTCGGCCGGAGTTGCCGCCAAAATGGCCACGGGCAAACCGTTGGTAGTCCATATGCACGCCACCGAATTCGATCGGTCGGGTCAAAACATCAATACCGAGGTGTTCGCCATTGAGCAATACGGTATGCAGCAGGCAGATATAGTAATCGCAGTCAGCAATCTCACACGCAACGTGGTCATTGACCAATACGGTATTGACCCGGCAAAAGTGGTGACCGTTCACAACGCCGTGGAACCGATCGACAAGAGCGGCCTCCAGGATATCAAATCGCACGTGGACGAAAAGGTGGTGACTTTTCTTGGCAGAATTACCTATCAGAAAGGGCCTGAATATTTCGTGGAAGCCGCATACAAGATTCTTCAGCGCGATCCAAATGTGCGCTTTGTGATGGCTGGCTCAGGCGATATGCTGAACAAAATGATACGGCTGGTGGCCAGGCTGCGTATCGGAAAGAAGTTCCATTTTACGGGTTTCCTCAAGGGCGAAAACGTAGACCGGATGTTTGCAATGAGCGATGTATATGTGATGCCTTCGGTAAGCGAGCCGTTCGGCATAGCCCCGCTCGAAGCCATACGGTCAAACGTGCCGGTAGTCATATCCAAGCAATCGGGAGTAGCTGAAATCCTCACCCATGCCCTTAAAGTGGATTTTTGGGACACCGAGGGGCTGGCCGATGCTGTGTACGGATTGATACGTTATAAAGGAATTCACAAAATGTTTGACCGCTACGGCATTGCCGAAGTAAATAATCTTAAGTGGGAGAACGCCGCCCTGAAGGTTCTTGACGCATATATCAGAGCCGTTAACTATGCAATAAATCAACATTACGAAAAATAATTCAACGTCAATATGAAAGCTATTTGCTTATTCTTTCAGGTCCATCAACCCTTTCGCCTGCGCACCTACCGGTTTTTTGATATCGGCGACAACAGCTATTACTACGATGAATTTCAAAACCGATCCATAGCCAAGCGAGTTGCCGCCAGAAGTTATCTGCCAACCAACCAGATTATGCTGGATATCATTAAAAAACATGGCGATAAGTTTAAGGTGAGCTACTCAATATCAGGGTCAGCGCTCGACCAGTTTCAACTCTATGCCCCTGAGGTAATCGAGAGTTTCAGAGCCCTTGCAAAAACCGGCAATGTCGAATTTTTAGCCGAAACATATGCTCATTCGCTTGCGGCACTGCGCAGCCAGGAAGAGTTTACCAGACAGGTAAGCCTGCATCGCGAAAAGATAAAGGAGCTTTTCGGTGTGACACCCACGGCTTTTCGCAACACCGAGATGATCTACTCCGATGCGATCAGCAGCATGGTAGCCCGGATGGGATTTAAAGTAATGCTTACCGAAGGTGCAAAGCATGTGTTGGGATGGAAAAGCCCCAACCACATGTACCGAAGCTCCATCAACCCACATCTCAAAGTACTGCTCCGAAACTTCCAGCTGAGCGATGATATCGCGTTCCGGTTTTCGAATAAAGGCTGGTCGGAGTGGCCTCTGACCACAGAGAAGTTTGCCGGCTGGATCAATGCGCTCGACAATAGCCACGAAGTGGTAAATATCTTTGCCGATTACGAAACCTTTGGCGAACATCAGTCGGCCGACACCGGCATCATGGATTTTCTCAGAGCTCTCCCCGACGCCATTTTCAAACGCACCCGCTATGGCTTCGCCACTCCGTCGCAACTAGCCGAAGAGCTGGAAGATGTGGCTGAAATCAACGTACCATTCCCTATGTCTTGGGCCGATGCCGAACGCGACCTCACCGCATGGCTCGGCAACGACCTGCAGGACGATGCCTTCGACAGCCTCTACTCCGTCGAACAAAAGATCAAGGGGTGTAACAATGCCGACCTGCTGCGCGACTGGAACTACCTGCAAACCAGTGACCATTTTTACTATATGTGCACCAAGTGGTTTTCGGACGGCGAGGTGCATAAGTATTTCAACCCCTACCCCACCCCTTACGAGGCCTATATCAACTACATGAATGTGCTCTCCGATTTCATAATCCGTGTCGACAGAATATGCGGCAATCAGCAACCGGTGGTGGTATTGAGCGAGCCACAATCCGCAGCCGAGCCGTCAGCAATGGCATCAAAGCGCGCTGCCCGAAAAGCCACAAAGGTTGAAAAAGCAGGTCCGGAACCAATAACACCCAACAAGGTAAAGAGTAAATAGATTATTCTGTGATGTTGAAAATTGCAATTATCAACGGTCCCAACCTTAACCTGCTCGGCGCCCGAGAGCCCGGCATCTACGGAAGCGAATCGCTGGAGGATATCATAAGCCGGTTGGTAAACGCCTACCCCGAAGTCGAATTTACCCGCTTCCAGAGCAATGTGGAGGGCGAAATTATTGATGCCCTCCATCATTACGGATTCGATCATTCAGGTATTATCCTCAACGCCGGCGCCTATACTCACACCTCGTTGGCAATTGGCGATGCAGTGAAAGCCGTTGCCGCCCCAGTGGTTGAGGTGCACCTTAGCAATATCTTCGCCCGGGAATCTTTCAGGCATGTGTCATTCATAGGCCCTCATACCCTAGGCACCATCACCGGGTTTGGTTCGGATGTGTACCGGCTGGCTACAGAAGCATTGGTACAGCATGTACGCATGAGAATCAGTCAGTGAAGGCTTTCGGGTCAAGATCGCTGAACTTCTTTTTTCGCCTTAGGTAGTACTCCAGAACCAGGTTGCGACGGTACATTCCCGACACCGCCGATTGCGAAATTCTTCGTCTTTTCACCAGTTGACGTCGGAAGGAGCGGATAATGGCATTCTGTGCCCTGAGAACAGCCAGAAAGTCGCGGGCATCGCCATTGCTCAGAAATTTCAGCGCGGCCACCCAATCGAGTATCCAGCGGGTGAAGAAAACCACAGGCATCTGCTCGGAGGGAATATTTTTGAAAATCAGCGTAAGGTTGTTGCGAAAGTTCAGAAAGGTCTTGAGTGAGGATTTTTTTGGCAGCGTGCCTCCTCCCACGTGGTACACTACCGAACCGGGGCAATACATTACCTTGTAGCCGGCGTTTTTCAGGCGCCAGCAAAAATCAATTTCTTCCATGTGAGCAAAAAAATCGTTGTCGAAGCCCCCAAAGCGATGATACAGATCAGCCCTTACGAACATACATGCGCCGCTGGCCCAGAATATTTCAGCTGGTTCGTTATACTGCCCTTCATCTTTTTCGAGGGACTGAAAAAGCCTTCCGCGGCAGAACGGATAACCAAATTTGTCAACAAATCCGCCTGCAGCTCCTGCATATTCAAAATACTCACGGTTATAATATGACAATATTTTGGGTTGGCAGGCAACTATTCGCCTGTCTGCTTCCATCATTCGTATCACCGGCTCAATCCATCCCGGGGTAACTTCTATATCGCTGTTGAGCAGGATGTAGTATTTGCTTGGAATCTTTGCCAGCGCATCGTTATAGCCTTTGGCAAAGCCTCCGTTGGTTAAGTTTTGTATAATACGTATGTCGGGATAGTTTTTCTCAAGGAACTCCACACTGCTATCGATAGAGGCATTGTCGGCAATGATGATCTCAGCCTGATCGTGGCTGGTTTCGATTACCTTCGGAAGAAACTTTCGCAGAAACTCCCTCCCGTTCCAGTTCAATATGACAATGCTGACCTGTTTCACCGGGACTGTAGTTTTTCTGTAGCCGCCCTGGCATATTTCCATCTTTTGTGCGACCAAAGCCAGTTTTCGGGACGCCGGCGAATACTTTGCTCCAGCAGACGGATATACTTTGTGGTGATCTCAAAATCGGCGGTATCGGCAGGCTTATCGCTAATCAGTTCAAAAGAAGCCTCATAATATCCCCGCCTCAGGCGATACATTTCCATGTATACCACAGGCTGATTTAGTGATTTTGCCAACTTCTCGATGCCGGTATAAAACGGGGTGGGCTGGTTCAGGAATTGAGCCATAAAGTTAATATCGCCGAGATGAGGTGTCTGATCCGCTGCAAACAGGGTATAGGTGGTGCGGTTTTGGTGCTTCAGCATGTAGCGCAATGTCATTTTGAAAGGGATAACCACATCCGATTTGTATAGGCGTCGGATGTTGTTGAGGTACTCTTCGAAATATTTATCCGACAGGGGTTTCACAACCACATAACCCTCCAGGCCGGGGAAGTTTAACAGCAGCCCCGGGCCCGACCATTCCCAGTTCCCAAAATGCCCCGTGGCAATGATGGCGCTACGTTCCTGCGACATCAGTTGGTGAATGATTTCGGGGTTTCTGAAATGGTAGCGGCATTGCAGATCTTCGGGCTTCATACCGGGAGTTTTAATAATCTCAAAAATAACATCGCACAGGTGACGGTAGAAATGCCTACGGGTTTTTCTGATTCTTTCCCGGTCAAACTCCGGAAAAGCGCGTTGCAGGTTCTGAGTCACCACTTTGCGCCGGTATTGGTAAATGTAGTAGAGTGAAATAAAAAGCTTGAATGAGCCGATATATACCATCCAGAATGGCAAACGCTCGGTGATGCGGGCTAAAAACCTGAATATTCTGAATGCCGGACTCATGCGGTATGCTTTTAAGGCAAATGTACGCCCAATCGTTGAATTTGCAAGCATGAGTAGAGAAAGATACCCGTGTGCCGGAGTGCTGCTATTTCGGGGGAGGTGCAGTGTGGCAGGCTGGGGGACGCGATGTGGGTGAATTTTTGAGAGAACTATTCGGGTAAACGGTTTTTTGCTATTTTTGCAGCGGAGAGATGGCAGAGCGGTCGATTGCGGCGGTCTTGAAAACCGTTGAGGGTAACACCTCCGGGGGTTCGAATCCCTCTCTCTCCGCAGACAAAGGTTCCCGCAATGAGCGGGAATTTTCGTTTTGAGAGCTTCAGTAAACGCAGTTTGACTGAAGAACGAAAAAATGAAAATTATGGGAGCGCAGCTACTGAACCTTTGTCTGAACCTCCCCCCTTTAGGGATCACTGCAGGTAATCCCTCTCTCTCCGCCAAGGCCACGAAAAGGCGGTGCAACGCACTGGTTTTTTATTTCCGGACGCTTCGGTATGCGTGCGTGTATGGAAGCCTGGAAATAGAAAAACCATGAATACGCAGGGTCCTGGCTTTTTCTGGCAATGAAGCCAACCCCCTCCAGGGATCACCGCAGGTAATCCCAAAAAGGCTTTAGGTTCGGGGGCGTCGTTGAAATAGGGAGCCGGGCCGCTTAATCATACCTTCTCTTGAAGTAGATGACAAACAACTCGTCAGAGACCTGATCAATCCAGTGATCGATATTTAGGCTGAGCGACTTATCAATCAAAGGTGCAGGAAGGAATGGAGCGGTGATTTTATAAATTTCGTCAGGGCTGATTTGATTTAGGTAAGTAATTACCAGATTTACAGGATGCTCGCCTTCGTTCAACATTTTAGCGATATCCAATTCGGTTTTTATCAGCGAGGTATCAAACCAGGAAGGTTGCACCCTGTTGTATGGGAGGGAGTCGGCTTCCTGAAAGGGCTCCTGATTCACTCTTTTTCTAAGATGATTGATTAAGTCCTCCACCTTTACGTTACCGATTACGGCAGCTTGTTGCAGGGTAGCTATTTTGGCTACTGTTTTTCGGAGAAGTGGATTTTTGAGTTTGCTAAAAGCGGGCACATAGCTAATGAGCCCTTCTTCGAGTTGGGGATATGCCTCGATGAGCTGCATCACTTTGGTTTTTGGGCTGATAATCAATTTGCTATTTCCCATGGTTTATTACTTTGCATAGGATAAGATTCGTTGTTCGCCTACGAGTTCGCGGTAGGTCTGGATGTTCTGGGACACTTCGAGGGTTCCGAGGTATTCGCCTTGATCGTTCCGCAGCGCGAAATATTCGATATGGATCATTCTTCCACCCATATTGATCCAGAACGGGGCGCGGTCTTCTTTGCCGGTTCGGAAATCGTTGATTATTTTATCGACGATGTGGGCACTGGCCGGGGGGTGGCACAGCCGCACGTCGCGATTGAGGATGGCACGGTTGCGACTGAAAATTCGTTCGCGGCCTTGCGAAAAGTATCTGACCTTATCGTGTTTGTCAACGAAGGTTAAGTCAATTGGCAGGTTATTCAGAATGGCCATTAGTTCTTCGACAGAGAAATTGCCCGATGGCAGCTGTATATGGCCTGTTACCTTATTGACTTCTGAGGGGGAATATTCAGAATGCCCTTCGGGTATCCAGGGTTTTGGGGGATCATAGAGACAGAATCCGATTTCGACGGATTGCTTTTCGATCTCGAACCACTCTGCGCTGGTAATCTTATCCATAGCCATAGGTAAGAGAATTTCTTCTTCTTTGTAGACCATATCGGCCACCTGCTGAATGGCAGGCAGTAGTATGATCTGGGCGGATGCCTTAAGCTCGTCGGCTGAGATGAGTTCGGCTTGCAGGAGTTCGATGGCTCCTTTGATCAATTCGCGGATTTCGTCGTGTTTTCCCCACATTACCTTGGGAGGCCCTGTAATACCATGTTGCTCGAGAAACGGGAAAAGGAGGTATTCTTTGCGTTTGTAGTGTTTGTCGACATCGAATAGGGCATTGAACAAGCCACGGAGGTGAAGGATTTCAGTTTGAACCACGTTTTTATCGCTTGCAGACATAACCTGAATGAGGGATCTGATCTGGTCGGTGAGGTTTCGCAATTCATTATTTTCTTTCAGAAATACGTCAACCGGGTGCCCGTCGGGGATATGTGCTGCTGCCGAGAGGTCGACATTGCCTTGGAGGACGGATGCGTGTACGTCGCAAAGGCGCAACACTTCCTGCTCAGGCAGCCCTTCGTGGATCAGCTCCTGCTCTACTTCTACAACTTCACCGTAGGGTATCTGCAGGAGTGTTTTCATGAGTTCGCTGCGGATCTCTGATTCTGAATGCCCCTGGTGGAGCTTAAGGATAAGTTCCTTGAGTTTTCTTTTACGGTCGTCGGAATTGTTAATCAGTTCGCTCATAGGCCATTAGGTTTTGGTATCGGAAGGTTAATATTGGTAATCCGGTAGTTCAATACTTGTTTTTGATTAATATATTACAAGATGAGAGTTTCATTTCTCTTTAACAATTGAAACCCGTTTTTGATTGCCACGGATAAGGATAAAAACGGAAATATTATAATATTCTGAGGGCCTGGTCGCGGTCAGGGCTACTACGTATTGTACTTAAGACGAGCGGTGGTGGGGTGAAACGATGTGCTACGGATGCATACTGCGAAACTGAAAAAGGCTGGTTCACCGTGCTTCAACCTCGCATGGAAAATCAAGGTACAAAAACTGCCGGGGACAAATATCTGGATTTTGTTTTTGGACTACCTTTCAGGGTACTTTAGCTTTATTAATACAATGCCTCAATTTTTTGGTTTAGTATTTTTATAAGGATTTTCTGCTTTGTTTGGTCATTAAAAACCTCAGCTACAACATCCACGTAAATATCAATTTGCCATTCTGGTCCGCCTGTACTTACTGTGGGAAACTTATAGTCAGGAATATTTAATGAACTGGATTTTTGTGGTACAGAAGTCCAGATGGTTGTTTTATTTATTACATAAAGCTTTGCTATTGATATATATGGAGAAACAGGCAGGCGGTCAGCATTGACCATTGTGATATATGCAACCAGTTTTCTTCTTCCTGCAACAGGCCCCCCGGGCATTAAGTTGCGACTAAGTTCAGTTTCGAGAAAATACTTATGCGAATCAGTTTGTATCGTATCCGATGATTTGACCATAAGTTGCTCAACCAGCACGGGATCATCCGCGATATCGGGTTTCTCACAGGATAATATGAAAAACAAGCCGGCAAGCAATAATATATTTTTAACGTTGACGAGACTTTTCATATAGTTATAGAGGTATTGGCGTCCGATAGGCTACTTTATGTGTTGCTGCTTTGCCCGGCAGCAGTTTTGCAGGCCGAAAATTTTCACCCGGAACAATGGTCCTGCGGCCTTTACTGTTTCGAGTTGCATTATCATCGTTTACTGGGCGGTGGTGCTGTTATGTGGTGTTATTTCTTTTTCCTTCAGTTTTTTAAATAGCAATTCATACATGCCCCATGAAATCAATCCTGCAATTATTGTTGCAATTATGTCCCTCCAGTCCAGAATGCTCCTTGGGGAGAAATATTGTAAAAGCTCATAAACTATCAGGCCAAGAGTGATTATGAGTAAAAATATTCTTCCCTGTTTATGTATTGGATTGAAGCCGGCAAGATCAAAGAAAATGATCGCAATGGTTCCGGTAAAGTTTCCAATTGTGTCTGCGATCCAATAATCAAATATTTCATTTGAATAGATAAAAGGTCTGTATATTTTTCGGCCAATTTCGGTAATGATAAACATAAATACAAAAATCAGAAAATATGATATTCTTTTATTATCAATTACATATATTCTGTTTTTATCTAACATTGTTAAAGGTAATTAAGTTATAATTCTTTGATTCATCGAACTTATAAAAGAAAGTGAAATATTGATATTGCTCACACAATTATTCGGATAATCTTGTTGGGATTAATCATTACTTTCTTTCTTTTTGTTCCACTGTATCCATTGTTGAACGTTCACTCCTGCAACTATCATTCCAACAATGGTTGCACCATGCTTGCCGGTAATGATCCCCCCGATCATAAGAATTATAGCACAAACTAAAATTAGTGCGTGAATAACGTAACGCGTGTTAATATTTTTCATCTCTGTCATTTTCAGTTAATAATTTGCTTACGGGCTCGCTATTTTTAATGCCACATATTTTGCGGATGGAAGAAGTTGCCTAAGATAATCCGTCGAAATCCATGATCCACTTTTGCCCACCCCTAGCCGGGTGCGACCGCACAGGCCGGGCAAAGCGAAGGAAAGCCGGCAAGTATGGGCTTCAATATTTCTCATTTGTGACCTTCCACATACACGCTTACCACATATTCGTCGAGTGATTCATTTTTGCCTAACCCATCTATGATGGCTTTGCCTATGGGATCTTTTGTATTGGGATTTATGCAGAGAGAAGAACCCTTTATCGTAATTTTTACATCCTTCAACCCGGAGGCTTCAACAATCTTTTTATATTCATCTATGCGCATTGCTCCTCCAACACAACCCACATAGGCTTCAATGCTTTCCTGGATCGTCTCAGGGAGTTCTTTGAGGAGGGCAATATCAGAAATTGCTATTCTACCACCCGGTATTAAAACTCTATTGACCTCACGAAATACCTTTGGCTTATCAGCTGATAAATTGATGACGCAGTTACTTATCACCACAGCCACTGAGCCATCTGCTACAGGTAAGTTTTCGATCTCCCCGAGTCTAAACTCAACATTTTCAATCTTGTACTTTTTTGCATTCCATTTTGCCTTTTGAACCATTTCGGGTGTCATATCTACGCCAATGACTCTACCACCAGGCCCAACCCTGGTTGCAGCCAAAAAGCAATCAAACCCGGCACCTGAACCAAGATCAAGCACAATCTCGCCTTCCCTGAGGCTGGCTAAGGCTGTCGGGTTTCCGCAACCAAGAGCCAGATTAGCTTCGGCTGGAATAGCTTTCAGTTCCTCTTCCGAATAGCCAACAGACCTGGTAAATTCATTGACATTGGGTTCACAGGTGCCGCACCCGCAACCTTCTTGCTTTTGGGCAATTTTGCCGTAGGCTTCTCTTACTATGTGCTGTGTTTGCTTTTTATCCATGTAATAAACTCCTGATTATTGGGAGGAGGTCATCATGAGGCCACCCCTGAATACCTCCATAAACACCATTGACCTTACCAATAGTATCTGTAATCGGTTGGGATTAAAATCATGACCCGCGTTCCAGTGGGGTGACCCTGTGCATCATGCAAATCTATGACAGTTTGCTCGATTTTATCCCGGTTTTGCCGGTTCAGTACCTCAAAATACCGGCCGAAAAGTTGAAGCCCTTTACCCGTGCCCTGCGAAGCAAATTTTCCCGATTTCTGACGGCCTATGCCGTTATCTTCCACCACCAGTTTCAGATACTTTCTGTCGCTTTCAACGGAAATGTTCAGCATGCCGGGTTTATCTCCGGGCAGGATACCGTGCTTGAGGGCGTTTTCGCAATGGTTCTGCAACAGCATCCTGGGAATGGGCGTTTCGGGGTTTACCCCTTCGCCCACGGTCAACTGGTAATTGAAGCGGCCGGGATAGGAACTCTTCTGCAGCTCGAGGTAGCTGTGCGTGATCTCCAACTCCTTTTTGAGTGGGCGGGCTACCGAATCAGCATCGGAAAGGCTGGCCCGCAGCAATGCCGAAAAACGCAGCAGCTGCTGGTAAGCCTCCTCCCTCACCCCGGTGATGATCGATGACCCGATCGAGTTCAGCGCATTGAAGGTAAAATGCGGATCGAGCTGGTTCAAAACGTTGCTGATCTGCAGATTGGAGAGCTCGCGCTGCAAGCGGAATGAGTTTTCCATCCGCCTGGTGCTAAGCACCTTTATTACTAAAACGATGAGGATGGAAAGAAGGACTGCCCCCGCCAAATAGAGATAACGGAGTGGGTAATATTCGTTCTTTCTGTATTCAATGGCATATACCAGGTTTTGTGTATTGACTCTCAGCCATGGATGATCCGCCCCTCTTCGTTCAAGGCTTATCATTAAATGATCATTGAAAGTCTCCGTGAGCGGAAGTGAAACCGGTTTGGCATCGAAGTCCTGATAGATAAGCAGAACATTATTCGATGTATTGCTCAAAATAATTTCATTTTGTCCATCCAGGTCTGCATCAATAGAAGAGCTATTATAAATTACTACTCCCCCGGCTATTTTTCGGCCAGGGCTTAAATCGTGTAGGATCTCAAATAATTCTCCTTTCTTATTAAAAAGAAACGCTTTAGGTTTACCCCTGCAATCAATTACATGAATTTGAAGATGCAATTTTTGATTTTCAGAATAACTTGGTATCCGGGTGATAAAAGATCCATCAGGGCGAATCATGTAATGTGCGCTTTTTTCTTCTTGTTCGCTATAAATGCGATGCGTTGCAATGAAACAAAATTCATCGTCTTGCCTCCATGGCCAGATGGTGAGTGCACTGAAAGGACCGGGAAACTCAACCGGGTCAATGACAAATTCCAGGTTAGGATCGAGCACCATCAGCCAGCAACTATGATCGTCGAAGATCACACTGCCGCGTTTAGTGTTGCAATGGCTGTTGGTCTGAACCAGAATGTTTTTATTCGTCGTTCCGGGATTTTCAAATACAATGAGCCTGCTTATATATGCCCCTATGTTTGGCGTTGAAGTTAAACTATCGTTGAAAATATCGTAGATAAGCACTTTGCGGGGAGAGGCACTGTACATGGCACAAATACCAAAAACAAGATCGGGATACCCGTCGTTGTTCATATCATGAACACCCCCATTGAGTATGAAAATATCATTTATGCCATTGAACTTATTCACCTTATCAATAAAAACAAGATGCTTCTTATCATAGTTGTATGGATCGAAAACATGCATGAAAAGCGAGTCATTAGAAATGCTGAACGCGAAAACATCGTGTGTTCCATCTTGGCTCCAGTCGGCAGTCATAAGCCTGACCTTGCCTGCCGGAGGACCTCCCGGTAAATTCCATTGTTCGATCGCTTTTTCATTTTCATAGATAGAGATTCCATATACTCCAGCAAAATCAACTTTAGTGAAAATTAATTCACTAAATCCGTTTTGATTTAGATCTTCAAAAAAATAGATGCTTTTTTCCAGCTTTGATTCTGTCGCTACAATATCGGTTACATACCTGTTTCTGAAGGCATCAGGCATCAGCAGAATGACAGGCAATGCAAGCACAATCGACAAGAGGATTAAAAGGAAATTCGTGCCGAGTATCCTAGTTCTGAAGGCTAACATAAGCTTGCTTGACTGAGTATGCTAAAATAAGCAAAAGAGTGCGAATGTGCAATAGAATTTTTGGTGGAAAATTTATAAAGAAAACTAACTGCATAAGCCCGCATTTGCTCAGGCAGATTTTTAAGACAGAGGTTATATAAGGCATCTGCCCTTGCCGTGAGTGCCGGATTAACGCATCATGAATTATCTTATATACGGTATGAGTGATTGACACCCCAGCAAAATCAAAAATGACTGATAGAAAAATTCGTAGCTCAATTATCAATGAACCTTGGTTGGATGTAGATAAAACCCGGTAACCCCAAAATAACCATAATGAGTTTCAGTACCAATTCAGAGTGTAAGGCGCTGGCATAAGATAATATTTATCCACTCTTCCACCCCCAATCGATTCTTGCTCCGAGGTGGCGATGACAATACCTGTAACATTGCACCGGTATTTAATCAGCAAACTGTTAAAACCTGAAACTGAATGAATAACCGGAAAATATGTTGATTAAATAAACGACAAAATTTTGCGGGAGGTGAAAATTTTTCAGATTGGGGTGAATTTTTTTATAGGGCTGCATGGCTTCAGCCCTCCGACGGGCTCAGGGGCCGCAGTAATTAAGGGCTTAATGTGCTTGGCTGGGCGCGAAGGCTATGGATTATGAAGAAATGGGACAATGAAAATCATGTACCCTACATGGTAATCGGGATAGGGTATTGGGCAGAGTTTCCGTTACAACACATGTTAAGTCAGGGATTTACATTCTAATAATCTGCTGAAAGCCAACCCTGTAACTGCACCATAAAGTAAAGCCCCGAACAGTAGGGCAATCAGACCCAGATAGGCGGATAAAATGAATACTCCCCATCCCAATGTACTTGAAACTATCCAATAAAATCTTTTCTTGTAGAAAGGCTTAAATAATCTCAATTGTAAAAGGCCTGAAATCAGCCCTGCAAAAGCAAAAATGGAAGCTTCAGGGAAATGGTTGGTATTTTGGAAAAAATTAATCAAACCGCGGTAAATTTCCAATTTCCATAACACAATACCAGCCAATAATTCAGCAAGTACGAATCCAATTATTAACGATAACACCCATAAAAAAGAAATCGGAAAATATTTCTTTAATAATTCCTTTTGTAAAATGCCTGTTCCCAATGCTAAAATAAAACCACTACCAATGTGCATCAGGGTATTGGATAAATATGTTCCTTCCTCTTTCATTGAGAATCCAAAAAGGTCATGAATAAATAATAACGCCATCATACTGATTACATAGCTCACCGTTATCACCCATGTATGGTGCATGATCCATTTTGCATAATCTTTCCACTCCTTCATAGTCTAATGAATTTTTCTGATGGGGTCAGACAATCAAAGAAAAGCCTGGTAAATCAAGTAATCCGGAAACCAGAGAATAAGGGCTCATGTGGGGCTATAAATATCTGCTTTAAAGATACGAAACTATCTGATCATTTGGCAAGATAATGTAAAAAAATATTTTAATAGAACAACCTGCTACAAAACCAGAAAGGCGAGCTCAGTCGCACAGCATGAATAATAGCTGGGATGTAAGGGATGGTGATAGGTAAAAACCTGCTGGTGTTGCCGGCTTACTTTCACTCTTTTGGTGAGATATGGCTAGATTTCCGGCATAAATTCTTACTTTTATCAATCAGGCCTTTTTAAACCGAAAAAACTCGCATCATGAAATCAAAGAAGATACATTCCTTACTTCCCCCTCCGCCTACTCACATGGTAGGAGACGGCTTTCGCGTCCATAATTTCTTTCCCCGTCTGTCCGAAATAGGCCTGCAGGGCATGAGTCCTTTCTTCCTGATGGATTACAATTCCCAATGGGAAATCACTCCGCGTGAGAAACCCAGGGGCGTTGGCGTGCATCCCCATCGCGGCCTCGAAACCGTCACCCTTGCCTATCATGGACGCATTGCCCACCACGACAGCGCAGGCCATGCCGACGTCATCGGCGAAGGCGATGTGCAATGGATGACTGCTGGCGCGGGAGTTTTACATAAAGAATATCATGAAAAAGAATTCAGCCGGCAGGGTGGTTTGTTCCAAATGGTGCAACTATGGGTAA
Organism: Lentimicrobiaceae bacterium; assembly: GCA_037445555.1. Lineage (GTDB taxonomy): Bacteria > Bacteroidota > Bacteroidia > Bacteroidales > JAAYJT01 > JAAYJT01. Next base: position 5,442 of record JBBIKG010000018.1, on the reverse strand, counting down.
ACCTGCCTGCCCGTGATAAGTGGACGCCTGCAAAATACCAGTCCATCCTGCAAAAGGAAATGGGCCGGTACGACCTTCCAGGCAACCTGGGCGAAGTGGAGATAATTGCGGGCGAGTTTCACGGAATCCGGGGACCGGCATTCTGTTTCACCCCCATTGAGCTCTACAATGCTCGTTTAGAAACCGATGCTGCCTTCACACTTGAGTTTCCTGAAAGTTACAATACAGGCATTCTTGTAGTGAAAGGTGAGGCCTTGATCAACGGCTCCCGGGCGCCACAGGATCATCTCGTGTATTTTGCCCGCGAAGGACAAGGTATTGCTGTCGAAGCTAAATCAAAGACCATCTTGCTGGTCATGAGTGGCCAGCCCATTGATGAACCCGTGGCTGCACACGGTCCCTTTCTGATGAACACCCGCCAGGAGATACAGCAGGCATACGAAGACTACTATGCCGGTAAATTCGGATTCCTGGAAGACTGATGATCCAAATCCTCCGTTTGCTGGTCACGGCTTTTGGGATGGTAACAGCAAAGTCTGAGATCATCGGGGAAAAACCGACAAAGCAAAGGACGGAATCCGGTTAAAAGGATGCAGTTGCTTCTGCCTGAGGAAGCTGATAGGTATACAACAGGGGCCTAGAACAGATCGGTCAGGTGTGAAAAATGGCAAAATCAGCGATTTTGCGCCTGGCGGATCTGGGTTTCAAGCTCCGCTTTAAGGGTAGGATCAATGTTGAGCTGGCGTGCCAGCTCCTCCAGGTACGACCGCTCCATGAAACTCTCCTCATCCACCATCAAAACACTGGCGATATACATTTCGGCCGACATTTCAGGTGTTTTTGAGGCACGGGCCACATCAGCAGGGTCAAGGGGTTTGTTAAGCTCCGACTCGAACCAACGCCGAAGATCCGCATTGTCTGAGAATTTACTTAACTCCTGATTCAGAAGCTGGCGCTCTTTTATATCCACGTGGCCGTCAGCTTTCGACGCGGCCACAAGCGCTTTCAGAATTGCCATGCTGTGTTCTTCCACCTGCAGGGCAGGCAAACGGTCGATGGTCTGGGGTTCGTTTTGTGCGCTTTGCGCTTTTTGTGCCTGCCAGTTGCTGTAAGCCCGGTAAGCCAGCACCCCAAGAGCGGCAAGGCCGCCAACCATCGCTACCTGGCCTCCAACTTTGCGTGCTTTCTTATTGCCTAGTAATAAACCAATTACACCACCTGTGATTGCTCCACCTCCAAAGCCGGAGAGCATTCCGCCCAGACCACTTCCCTGGATTAAATCTCCGATGCCACCCACAGGCGAGTTACCAGGATTCGTCCGGCCACTTGCTCCCTGGCCTGATTGCAATATTTGATCGAGGATACCGCTGATATTCATAATTTTTAGCTCCGTAACATGTTCTGCAAAGAAACACTTAAATTTCCTAAATTGTTCAAAGAACCCTGCTGATTCATTCGATTTATGGTTTTTTCCTGATCATCATTTTTGCAAGGCATAAATGCAGGCTGGATAATCTTTCTATTCAGCCTACTGGTAACGAACTCTGAGTCTTTGGTGCAGGTAGCTGATCTGGCTCAACTTCGTTTAAATCCACATGATTAAAACCAAAAGAAAGCAACACCGGCTGCACCTTACTAGGATCAACCGCTGAAACAGGGAAATCGGCACAAATGTCGCGCGACAGTCAGGATCCGTTCTGCAGACTTATGAATTTGAATGCCTCTGAGAAGGCTGTTAAACTGGCCGAAAATGCAGGAATTTACGTTGGACAAGACACGCTTACTCCTGAATACCTGAATTAGTTTAAGCATTTTCCGGCAAGATTAGGCCCTTTCAGGATTAATGTCATGCACACCTCAATACAAAACTCTGTTCGAAGACTTATGATGATTGATGGTGCACAATTTATTGAGAGTGCATCAGTGTAGAAACCCGAACTGCGTCAGCACATTGTCAAAGCGCACAAACCAAGGCTCAGGCTATAACTAGGCAGAGAGTGTTTCTGTTTCAAACGCACGGATTGAGGCTAATGCAGCAACTTAAATGTAAATATGGATAGAAATGTTGACAGCCAGCCCCTAACAGAGTGAATATTCCATGGGGTTTGGATTCGCCGATGTTCAATTCTTCGATTATGCAGAATATAATGCTTTCCTGTAAGAATATATGAAGCATGCAGTAATCAAAGACATTGCAACCGAATCAGCATGCAGGAATTTCTCAACCTGCGCCACCTCACCTTCATCCATACCGGAACAACCGTGGCATCCTTTTAATTAAACTGCTGCCGGCATGAGGAGAATGCAGGTCGTAAACAATGCTCACATATTCCCGTTTTTCGCATTTAAATTATCCCCGATCATACCATTCTTTCCCGGAATTTTAAGGTTTTGTCTTAAACGCCTCATTTTCATCACCACTTTGAACAACGCCTCATGTTGACTTGTTTAAAATGCCGTATTTGTAAAAAATTAAAAACGAATTAACCAAAATTAACAAGGAGGAAACTCATGAAAATCTTAGAAAATTTAATCTTGATCAGCGCAATCCTGTTCGTGGCAGGTTGTGTAAACCCGCAGGGCGAGCGCGCTAAAACAGGTGAAGCGCAAAAAGCAGCAGATGTCGCAGGCACACGGTTTGAAGCAAACCTTGCACAAAGCATCATCGAGTGGGTCGGTACCAAGCCAACCGGCCAGCATAACGGTACCATCGGTCTGGCCGAAGGTTTTGTGACTGTGGGCAATGGCGTGGTGACAGGTGGCGAATTGGTCATCGACATGAATAGTATCGCCGTACTGGATATCACCGATGCCAATATGAATGGACAATTACGCGGCCACCTGCTGTCGCCCGACTTTTTTGAAGTGGAAACCTACCCAACATCCATTTTCGTAATCACATCGGTTGAACCATTCAACGGTGAAAACGCCAACTTCCAGGTAACCGGTAACCTGACACTTAAGGACACCACCCGCAGCATAACCTTCCCGGCCAATATACAGGTCAGTGAAAACGGCGTATCGGCAAGCAGTGCTGTCTTCCTCATCAACCGCGCCGATTGGAATGTGAAGTACGGATCAAAAAGATTCTTCGATAACCTGAAAGACAATTTCATTCACGACGACATCTCGCTGAAATTCAGTTTTGTAGCCGGTAGCTAATCCCAACCACAACAGACCTTGCATTGAGCCGGAAATGTTTCCGGCTTTTTTATTTTGAAGCTTGATGCGGCAACTTCGGAGGTAGCTACTCTGCCGTCCATATATATACGCCTATGAGCCTAATAAACTTTAGCGGTAAACTCATTCGGTTGATGCGTAAAATTTCGTTTTTCGCCAAAACAGGATTCCACAAAGCTTTATGAAGGATTTCCCGGATCCGCATATCTGGTTCGCCTGTGAGGTTTAGGTTAGGGTTTCAAAAATCTGGTAACCGCCCCACTCGTGAGTGCGAATTACTTCAACAGCGATGAGTCGCCTACGAGTTCCAGCCCGGCATGAACGGCATTCCCTTCGAAAAGCACCTCACCCTTTCTGTTTGTGAGCCTGATTTCGATTTTGCCATCCATACTTTCATGGATGGTTCGGCTCATGCTTCCATCAACAGGGGCCAGCAGCTCTCCCCTTTTACCTTTGATTCCCGAAATACTGAGTATAAAGTTGCTGTCTTCAAGGATGATATCAACCACGTCGCTGGTGCATTTAAGGTCCCTTATCCTGGCACCGGTATAGGTCGCAAACCGGTATAATCGAATACCTGTGTGCATATATCCCAGGAATCCTGTAAACGAACTTCCCATCCAGGGGATACGAGCAATGGAAAGCATAAAGGATGCCTGCTCCTCTTGGCCGAAATGGTTGCTTTGCATCCAGATCCAGGCTTTGGGCATGCTTTTGCCCCAGTCTTTTTCTATATATCCCTTGCCCATGTCAAACAGAACAGTTTGCTTCCGAAAGGAAATACCCCCGGTGAGGCCATGACCCATACTGACAACTCCATGGTAGCATTCCATAAAGGGTACAAATCTGTACCATCCCATAATACCCGGATTCAACCATGTTACGGGATACCTAAGCAGTTCTCCAAATTCCACACTCCCGGATATGATTCCCCGATTTCCTTCGAGGTAGACCTCCAGATGTTTTTCCGAAAACCGGTTTGGTCCCACTTTTATATCGAACCCTTTTTTTGAATACAAAAATTCAGAGACTTCAAACCGGTAATATTCCGTGCTGCCATCCTGTCCGTTGATTAGCTGAACAAAAGAGTGAGGATTATTTCCCAGCGAAATGCCGGGAATGAACGCATATTTATGTCGGCCTTCGGCCGAGAGTAGCTTGAAATACCACCCTTCAAAATAGTTTTTCTTTTGCCTGTTTCCCTGACACCAGGAGGGATGCCATATTTTCTTCAAATCGTAGAGCGAAAAAAAATCTGAAGGGAGGTTCGTTGAGCTTTCGGGACTTACGTCATGCTTTTCATTCATACATCATTGGGAATGGGTGGTTTATATGGCCCATAATTTTGAAACACTTAGTCCGTATCCTTGTTTCTGGATCGATTAGAAATATCCTCTCCAGCCACAATTGTGACAATAATGGGTGCTGTGGCAATGGGGTGACCGAGAATCCGAATATACTGAAAAAATGCAACTTTCTACAAAAACCACTTTTTATTTCGTATTTTTGCGTAGAATAAATCCTGTAACCATGAAGATCAAAATCCTCGCAGCGGCTGGCTTGGCATTATTCCTGGCGGCAGTCGTTAATCTAAGCACATTCGCCCAGAGCCCTCAGGGTCAGAAGGGCAAAGACAAAGGCCAGAAAGGCCAGCAGGTAGAAAATACAGGCAAGACCGAATCCGTTGAGCCACAAGGCAAACTACCTCCAGGGCAGGCCGGCAAGGCTGTGACCGATGACAAGGTGCAAGGGTACGAAAAGACCGGTGACAAAGGCCAGAAGGAAGGCTGGAACAAAGAGGCCGGAGACCCCGGGCGGCAAAAGATGTCAAAAGAAGAGAAGGCCACACAAAAAGCCCTGAAAAAAGAAGAAAAGAATAGGGCACGCGAAGCTAGGCGGCTTGAGAAAGAAAAACAGCAACAGGGCGGTGAGAAGAAGGAAAAGCCTGAAAAACCCCAATAGCGCATAAGTCTTTAATAGATTTTTTTACTAGTCCGGAAGTTATCCGTTCCAGGGCAGGTGCGAGTATTGTATTTGACTCTGCTAACCCCTGCATGCATGTATCACAACTCATGACCGGGAAGGGACTACAGGCGTCATCCATCGGTTGGGGAAGCCGCGATGGCGCAATAATAGGGAGTGTTCAATAAACTGTGTCAGTTTCATTAATTCGGTTTTCAAAGTACATAAATAATTGTGAGATAATTTGTGGCCAGTCACGAAGATTATTCATCCAGCGCTTATTGAACTGAATAGTAGCTA
>JBBIKG010000017.1:0-74623 GCA_037445555.1 Lentimicrobiaceae bacterium | reverse complement strand
CAAACGTTGCCTCAAGGCCTCGTACAGGAACATGGCGGCAGCCACCGAAACATTGAGTGATGCCAGAGTTCCTGAAAGCGGAATTTTTACCTGCAAATCGCAGATTTTCAGGTATTCTGGCGAAACCCCATCCTCCTCTGACCCCATGATTAGTGCTGTGGGTTGCCTGAGGTTGGCCGTCCAAAGCACGGAGCGTGCCTTTTCAGTGGCAGCAACAATCTGTAAGCCACTGTCTTTAAGAAACTGAATTGTAGTCTTCAGATTTGCACTGCGGGCGACCGGTAGCGATAACAAAGCTCCCGAAGATGTTTTAATAGCGTCGGCATTGATTTGTGCCGAGCCTCTTGACGGCACAACAATCGCATCCACTCCACTGCACTCGGCTGTACGTGCGATAGCGCCAAAATTGCGAACGTCGGTAATCCGGTCCAGGATGATGACAAGCGGGGTTTTGCCTTGCTCATACACCCATGGGATGATTGATTCGATTGGCTGGTACTGAATGGGGGATACAAAGGCAGCAACACCCTGGTGGTTGCCTTTTACCATACGGCTCAGGGCCTCGCCGGGCAGGTATTGCAACGGAATTTCCCTCTCAGCAACTAGCTTCCTGAGCTCAGGTATCCACTCGCCCTTGCTGCTGTTTTGTAGCACGACTTTTTCTATTTCCTGTTCCGATTGTAGCGCCTCCAGTACCGAATGTACTCCGTATATTACATTCTCAGTTCGTCGGCGGGTCGGGAAATTCCTCCTCATCATTTTCGTCGTTTTCGGTGAATAGATATTGACTTGGAAGCACTTTTGAAGATTTAGCTCCAAGCTTGCGCAGTTTTTCACTTCGGCTTATCAGATTGCCACTTCCGGAAGAGAGCTTTTTGTGGGCTTCGTCATAGGTCTTTTGAAGGGACGATAATTGCTGACCAAGTCGTTCAAGATCAGATACAAAACTCACAAATTTATCGTAGAGGTTACCTCCCTGTCGGGCAATTTCAAGGGCATTTTGGGTTTGTTTCTCCTGTTTCCAGATAGAAGCAACGGTTTTAAGGGTAGCCAGCAAGGTTGTAGGACTCACGATCACAATCTTACGTTCCCAGGCAAATGAAAACAGTTCGGGCTCGTATTGAAGTGCGGCACTTAAAGCCGATTCAATTGGCAGAAATAGCAAAACGAAATCAGGACTGTTAAACGCTGAGGCCAGCTGGTAGTTTTTCTCAGCCAATCCCTTTGTGTGTGTCTTAATCGATTCGACATGCATCTGCATGAATCGTTCACGTTCAACTGCATCGCCGCTGCTCATGAACTGTTCGTAGGCCATCAGAGACACCTTCGAGTCAATAATTATGTGTTTGGAATCGGGAAGATTTATTACGACATCAGGTCGAATCAGTTGCCCATGTTCATCACGCGTAACTAACTGGATCTCGTATTCAGACCCCTTGGTAAGCCCCGACCGTTCAAGAATGCGTTCAAGAATTACTTCACCCCAGCTACCTTGTTTTTGGCTGTCACCTGTCAGTGCTTTAGTCAAGTTTTCAGCATCTTCACTGAGTTTTCGGTTGAGTTCAAAGAGGTTTTTTACCTCCTGCTTGAGACTTGACTTATCTCTCAGTTCAGTTTCATAAACCTCCTGAACCTTTTTCTCAAAGCTCTGCAATTTTTCTTTAAGCGGATCAAGCAGCCCTCCAATGTTTTTCTCGCTTGATGCAATGAATTCCTGGTTATGTTGCTTAAAAATTCGATTGGCCAGATTCTCAAACTCAACAGCAAATTTGGCCTGAAGCTCGTTCAGTTCCTTCTTCTGGTTTTCAAGTTTTTCAGCCAATTGGTCATTCGAGGTACCGAGCCGCGAAATGTCAGCGATTTTGATCTGTAATTCCTGGCGAAGGGAAGAAATTATTTCAGTCGCCTCCTGGATTTGAAGCGTCGCTGAAGATGCCTTTTCGCTGAGCACTGCATTCAGGCGCTCCTTTTCCATCATTGCCTGATTGCTTATTCTTTCCTGATCAGCGAGTTGCTGCTGGTGAACAGAGGCTCTTGTGTGCCATCTAATCAGCATGATAAGGTACCCAATGATACTTCCCAACGCAAGTGATGCTACAATGATAGCAATTAGATATCCGATAGCCATAAAGCCGAGAGTTGGTTGCCGAATAAGCTTCAAAGTTACTTGAATTTATGAAAGGGTGGGTAAAAAGAATAATTTTGCCACCAAATTGACTCCAGAGTGACTGAATATTCCTCGCTGCTACTCGAAAAGGCTGTAGAGCAATTATCCGGGCTTCCGGGCATAGGTCGGAAAACCGCACTGAGACTTTGTATGCATTTGCTGAAGGCAGATAAAACCGAATCAGCAAAGCTCGGGGAAGCCATTATACAACTTGTTACGCAAGTAAGGTATTGCGAGGTCTGTTATAATATTTCCGATGCTGAGATCTGCCAGATTTGTGCTGACCCCAGGAGGCAATCAGATGTGGTTTGTGTGGTTGAAGAAATTCGTGATGTGATGGCCATAGAAAACACCATGCAATTCAAAGGCAAATACCATGTGCTTGGAGGAATAATCTCGCCCATTGAGGGAAAAGGTCCAAGAGATCTGAATATAGACAGCCTGGTTGATCGACTCTCGGATGGAACTATCAGGGAGATCATTATGGCATTACCTGCCACCATCGAAGGCGACACCACCATCTATTATATCTATCGTAAGGTGAGCAGCATGAATGTGCTTGTGACCACTATTGCAAGAGGGGTGGCCGTGGGAGACGAACTTGAATATACGGACGAAGTTACGCTGGGGCGCTCAATCCTGAACCGTATTCCTTACGATAAGTAGTCTGGCGAGCTGATAGCCTATTCTTCGTTCTCATGCCCGGATTTGTTGTCCCGGACTTCACCAACATCAAAAATGGTGAGCTGGTTCTTTCCGACAGGAATCCGGACATGATCAAGTTCAGGGCCGAAGCGTGTGAGATAAACATTCACTGCCTTGCGAACAAGCCTAACGGGTGTCAGGTTGTGCTTTCGACAGTACTGACTCAGGCGCGAGTACTGGCCGGTGGTCATTTTAAAGACGACTTTTCTGAAGCGGAGCTTTTTTTTTCGTCTCGAATTGCGGGATGGCATGTGATTGAGATTATGATTTTAATCCAGGTCTTTTTGCATCAACTCTTTAATATCCAAAAGGATTTTCTTGGCAAGCACATCGGCTTTTTGTTGCGAATCGCTTTCGGCATAGATACGAATAACCGACTCGGTGTTTGAAAGGCGCAGGTGCACCCAATCTCCGTTGAATTCTATCTTCAACCCATCGCAGGTATTCTGGGGATACATGGCATATTTCTGCGCCATTCGGCTAATAATTAGTTTGGTATCAATTTCCCAGTCAAGGATGATTTTGTTTTTTGAAATAAAGAAAGAAGGGAGCGTTGCACGCAGGGCGGAACAGCTCTTTCGTGTACGGGCAAGGTGGCTTAAAAACAAGGCGACCCCCACTAACGCATCTCTTCCATAATGTAGAGGCGGATAAATGACCCCCCCGTTTCCCTCACCTCCTATCACCGCTTCCGTCTCCTTCATCTTTTTCACCACATTCACCTCTCCAACGGCTGAGGCGACATAGTGCCCCCCATACTTTTGGGTGATTACACGGAGGGCCTGAGTTGACGAAAGGTTAGAAACCGTGTTCCCCGGATGATGCATTAATATGTAGTCGGCCACGGCCACTAGTGTGTATTCTTCACCAAACATATTGCCGTTTTCGTCCACGATGGCAAGCCGGTCAACGTCGGGATCCACCACCACACCGAGTGTGGCGTTAAATTTCCTGACGACATTCGATATTTCGGTCAGATGTTCAGGCAGCGGCTCAGGGTTGTGAGCAAACTGGCCGTCGGGTTCACAAAACAACTTCGTGATTTTCTTCACACCCAAAGCCTCTAGGAGCCTGGGTACTGCAATGCCTCCACTCGAATTTATGGCATCCACCACCACATGAAAACCGGCTGATTTAATAGCATCGACATCAACAAGAGGCAAATCGGTAATCTTACGAATGTGCTCTTCAATATAATTACCTGATGATGTCAATCTACCAATCTTGCTGACATCGGCGTAATCCGTACATGGTTCTTTTGCGAGTTCGAGCAATTCTGCATTCTGCTTACTATCCAGAAACTCGCCCTCGTGAGTCAGCAGCTTCAGAGCATTCCAGTTTTTTGGATTGTGACTAGCTGTGATGATAACTCCACCATGAGCGCCGTAATGAAGGACTGCCAATGCAGTGGTGGGCGTGGTAGTCAACCCAAGGCATATTATATCAACACCCATTGCCATTAGAGTTCCGTTTACCAGATGTTCAATCATCGGTCCGCTTTGACGGGCATCACGGCCAACGACCACCTTCAGCTTGCTTTCGGGGTTTTGAATACTCAGCCATAGGGCATAGGCAGTAGTATATTTAACTACGTCAAAAGGGGTAAGGCTTTCACCCTGGCATCCGCCAATGGTCCCCCGAAAGCCTGATATAGAATTGAGAAGGGTCATTAATCCATCTTAGTTTCGGCTAAGCAAATATAAAAGATTACCGGCTACGATGTAACAGGAATAATCAGTTATGTCCTAATTTTTACCGGGTCAACCAACCTTTCATATGGTTAACAATCGGGCGCCCTGTATATTTTTCGTAATTTTGCGCCTCAAGAAAAAATGCCATGAATATCAATGACTTTGATGATATGGATGATCTTGACGACGAACAGGAGGACGAGGAGATCCGATCGTTAGTGGCAAGATACGAATCTGAAATCGGTTCAGGCGTAATCAATTTCTATGATAGCGACGAATTCGAGGATATCGTTGATTATTATTTTAGGCAGGGGCGTTTGAAGCTTATGCGAAACGCCCTTGAGTTTGGCTTAGTCCGGTATCCGAATTCAGCCGGGCTGCATGTGAGAATGGGACGTTTTCTGGCCCGCCGAAAACGCTATGACCAGGCCATGGCCTCGTTCAGGCAGGCGGAACGTATCGATCCGGAATCGGTAGAGCTATACCTGATGAGAGGGTATGTACATCTTGAAATGCAGGAATATGATCAAGCAAATAAAGACTATGATAAGGCACTTGAAATATACGGTGAAGACGAGGAAATTCTGACCTCCATTGCCAGCGACCTGATTCATACCCCGCTATATCAAAAAGCCTTTAAGCACCTCAACCGATTACTTGAACTTGATCCTGAGAATATTGATGCGTTAACGGATGTTATCCTTTTACTCAATAGCCACAGTGAAACTCTCCCTCCTACCATAGATTATCTCAAAGAATTTCTTAACAATAATCCCTACTCTTCCTATGGTTGGTACCGGTTGGCCTATGCCTACATCGTTACTGAACTGTATGAAAAAGCACTTGAGGCTATTGATTTTTCAATAGCCATCGAAGACGACATCTACAAGGCCCATTTCATGCGTGCCCACATCTTGGTATCACTCGAGAAGTATAATGAAGCGATTGAAAGCTATAAGCAGGCGCAGGCAATGGATGAGACAGATACAGAATGCAATGAAGAGATCGCCAAATGTTATTATCAGCTCGGGGATTATTCCAATACCATTGATTACTACCTGAGGGCGCTTGTTAACGCCTCACTGCCTAACGCAATACTGTATCAGTTGGCTTTGGCTTACGAAGGGGACAATCAGTTGGATAAGGCACTGGAAGCCGTTGAGGAGGCTATGTATATTGAATATGAAACAAACATGAGGCAAATAGGTGACACATATATTTCCTTGGGCTTCAATCGCGAAAAACCCAGACGATTAAATTCGCCTCGCGATTATTTAGTTGTGTCGATCAGGGGTTTAATGCTGAAAGCCAGAATCCTTGTCAGAAAAGGCCATATCGAGGAAGCCGTCAAGGTGTGCCGACTCATTTCTAGGCACCCTAACTTCGATCAAATCAACGATATTTTTGAATACGCCGAATTTCTGGCAACCACTCAGGGCTTAGTAAAGGCCATACGAGTTTTGAAAAAAAAGGCGGAAAGCCGCCTATATTACAATGCTGCACCGCTTTACTACAGGCTTGCTGCATATGCTTTTCGAAACAACCAGAAAAAACTGGGATTGAACGCCTTACAGAAAGCCCTGAAAATGAAATTCAGGATGTATCGTGAGCTCTTTGACTTTGCCCCTGAATTGGCGCAAAGATCTGAGATAAAAGAACTCATCGATCATTATCGCCCCGTGCGAAAGTCGGGAAATAAAAAAAAGTAGAAGCAACCAGAACTACCCTCGGAAAAGTATCTTAACAACTATTAAAAGTTACTTTAAAAATTTCATTGACTTTATAGAGAACTGATGCTAAAATATTTCATAATCAATATGTTAAAAGGCGTTGGAATGGGCATCGCCAATGTCATTCCGGGTGTATCGGGCGGAACTATTGCTCTTATTACAGGCATTTTTGAACGACTCATTCATGCACTAAAATCGTTCGACCTTAAGGCCTTAAAATTGATTTTGAAAGGGAACATCCGAGAATTTGCCAGCCATACCGATCTGTATTTCCTATTGTGTGTTTTTGCTGGAGTCTTGGTAGCCGTATTCAGTGTGGCCAGATTGTTCGACTACCTATTCACCCATTTCCCGGTATACATCTGGTCATACTTTTTCGGACTGATTCTCGCTTCGGTGTATTATGTCGGGCGGAGTGTGGAGAAATGGACGACCGGTGTGGTTCTGGCGCTTATTGCCGGCACCGCCATTGCTATAGTCATTTCTGTCCTTAACCCTGCCGTCGAAAACCGTAACTTCTTCTACCTGATTCTGTGTGGTATAGCGGGTGTTTGCAGTATGATTCTGCCAGGTATCAGCGGATCGTTTATCCTGCTGTTGATGGGTAACTACCACCTGATTGCCATCGAGGCAGTCAATACGCTGAATTTCAGTATCCTGATGCCCGTGGCCATGGGCATTATTGTCGGACTCATCGGGTTTTCGCACTTCCTGTCCTGGGTTTTTCGAAAGTTTAAGAATCAGACCATCGGAATACTCACCGGGTTCATTCTTGGATCGCTCCTGATAATATGGCCATGGAAAGAACAAATCCTTGCTCTCGACCCTGGTGGCAATGTACTGATGAAGGGAGGCGTTCCGCTGGTTGAGCGTTATGAGGCGATTCTACCGGAAACTTTTAGCGCCGAAGTGATTACTGCTTTGGTAATCTCTCTCCTGGGTGTTGGAACTATTTATTTGATTGAAACGCTCGCCCTCGAAAAGAAATAAACCAAATTATGAAAGAAAGGTTATTTGGCATCGTTGGTTACCCCCTGCTCCAGACATCCTCACCAGGTTATTTCAGGCAAAAATGGGAGAAAGAAAATATTAAGAATACGTCATATCAGATATTTCCCCTAAAAACCCTCAGCGAGTTTATGACGCTTATCGAATCAAAGCCGGATCTGGTGGGGCTAAATGTAACCATTCCCTACAAGGTTTCTATTATCGAAAAGTTGCATGAATTGTCGGAGGAGGCAAAAGCTATCGGGGCCGTCAATGTGATCAAAATTAGTCGTCATAATGACAAGGCAATATTAACCGGTTTTAATACAGATGCCATCGGTTTTGAGAGAAGTATCACGCCTCTGATGAGAAGTCATCATCGTGCCGCCCTGATACTGGGCACAGGAGGTGCATCCAGGGCTGCAGCCTATGTGTTTCAGAAGATCGGCATTGATTATTTTCTAGTTTCGCGAGATCCACATGGCAAAAATCATATTGGGTATGACAACCTGACGATGGATCTATTTGAAAGCCATACGATTGTTGTTAATGCCAGCCCAATGGGAATGTTTCCTGATATTGACTCATGCCCTCCCCTGCCCTATGAGTACCTGAGTGGCCATCATCTTATCTTCGACATGGTTTATAATCCAGCTGAAACCGTATTTTTACAAAAAGGTAAAGCTGCCGGTGCTGCCGTACTCAATGGCCTCCCGATGTTGCATCAGCAAGCCGAGGCTACCTGGCAAATCTGGAATGAATAACATATACAATTATCCGAAATCATGATATCAAAAATTAAAAAGCTGGATCACAGCGAAATAAGAGAAATTCTGGCCAAATACGACCAGCGTGTCATCTTCAGTAAAACCAACGTTATCCCGAACGAATGCGAGCTATATAAAAGCCTCAAAGAATATGTTGAGGTAAGAAGCATATCCCAAAAATCGGTGTTGGGTATTGATATTTACCAATACAGTTCCTATGGCGATCTTGAACAAACTCTAATACCTTTCCTGTATAAAAAAATCTTCCATACAACCATTGAACTCTGCCGTCAGCATCATCCGTTCATTTTTCAGCGATACAACAGGCAGATCGTTGAGAGTCATTTTATCAGCACGGGCGACGGGGGCTTTGTGATTTTTGACAACCCGTTACAATCCCTTCTATTTGCCTGCAACTTTGCCATAGTCCTGCGTATTTACAACGCATTTCATTTCTACCCCCGACTGCGCAAGATTATTGGAGGTATAAGCGTACGATATGCCATAACCTACGACAAGATCTACCAGTATGCCAATAATTTTTACGGAAGGGCTATAATAAATAATGCCCGCATGATCAGTAGCGACAGCCTCAATCGCTGCCTGGTAGGTGAAAATGTGAATGCCTGGTTTACCACCAATCTCGAAGGTTTTGAAAACCTGCAGGTAATTTCTATTGACGATATTGCCAATATCTACGAGTTCAGCCAGGATGAGTACGACAAAATGCTGCTTCAAACCACTGAAGACAAGTTATTCAGCCGGGAGCCTTCACGGCGCGAGGGTATCATCAATGCCGATATACTGAAGATCGGGCGTATCAAACTCAAAGAAACCGAGATGAATGTGTACAACCTTCACCTCCAGATCTCGGTACGTTTGTCGAACGATGACGATCCTTCACAGCAGAAATTGGTGACAGTAAGCCTTGGAAACCTGAACACGAGCGGAATCTAATCGAAGTCTGCGGTGGCCAGGCTATTCGCGTCGTATCACTTCGATGGTGAAATCGGCCACTAGGGCGGCAAGGGCACCTACCGCGGCCAGCACCGGAGCAAAGATCACTCCGACCACCCCAACCGTTACCGGTATCTCAAGAAACACTTTTCCATCACTGTCTTTGATGATAATACGGCTCACATTGCCTTCGCGAATTAGCTCTTTTATCTTCTGGAGCAATTCTTCGCCTTTGACCTTAAATTCTGATGTATCCATGGCTTAGGAATATTTGATGAGTGAGTAAAATTAAATCAAATCGGCTTATAACAAATATCCGATTCATATCATTCAAAATCTGACACCACTAAAGGCTGTTCAGGCACTTACTGATGAGATCCCAGGTAAGATGAATGTCGTGATCTAGTCCGACCGAAAATCTTACCAACCCTTCGCTCATACCCATCTGCTTTTGAACATTTTCGGGCACCTCGCTCGATGTGCTCTTTCCGGAGTTGCTGAATAATGTCTTGAAGTACCCAAGGCTGACAGCCAAATATCCCACACCGGAAGTTTCCATTTTTTCCATCAGGCTTGCCGCCCGATCAAAGGTTTCCATGTCCACGGCAAATACTCCTCCGAATCCGAAATCGGGATGCATCATGCGTTTCATCAATTCATGCCCTTCATGTGAAGGAAGCCCGGGATATCTTACCCTGAAACCGGCTTCCCGAAAGCGTTCGGCTAGAAACATGGCGTTCAAGCTGTGCTGTTTCATACGAATGTGCAGGGTATGCAGGTTCTTCAATATTCCGGATGACCGCAGCGGATCGAGCACCGGACCAAGCAGCATGGCGGTGCCGCTGTTTACATCAATCAACGACGAAATATACTCTTGTGAGCCACAGATAGCACCAGCCACACAATCGTTTTTGCCATTGATAAATTTTGTCATGCTGTAGAGGGTGACATGTGCTCCCAATTGCGTTGGCGACAGGATCATGGGGGTGAAGGTATTATCGACCAGCAGGTGTGCACCAAACTTTACGGCGAGAGCGGCAAGGGCCGGGATGTCGGACACATGCAGCAAGGGATTTGTTACCGACTCGGTGTAAATAATACGTGTGTTGGGCCGCATTGCAGCTTCCACAGCAGCCAGGTCGGTAATATCAACGAAGGTTACCGTGATATTGAATTTAGGAAGGTAGTTGGCCAGGAAAGCATACGTTCCGCCATATGTCGTCAAGCTCGATACGATATGATCACCAGTGCTGACCAATTGAAGTATGGCGCAGGTGATGGCCCCCATGCCAGATGCCGTGATCCAGGCTGCCTCCGTTCCGTCCATGGCTGCAAGCGCATCGGCAAGATACTTGTTGCTGGGATTCCAATGGCGGGAGTAAAGAAAACAACCTTCCTCCTCGCCTTTGAATGTAGCAAGCATGGTTTTTGCCTGCATAAAAGTAAAAGTTGCTGAATCAGTAACTGACGGGTTTACATCGCCATACTCGCCGAATTGTTCGAGCATCTGGATTCTTGTAGCGGGATCGTGTAATCGTTTCATTGCAGGGTTTCCTAATTAAAATTCAGATTTACAAGGTTTTATTTCATGACAAACTAAGTTCAGTCGGATAGTAAAAAATCATTTTACTTGCGTGCAAATTTACACATCCAAATCTAATTTAGTATATTTAAATATATTTTGTTTATATTTTAATTATTTTACTTCCTATCTTATCTTTTTTTAAATTATTTACATTACTTTTGTAATTCATCAAATATAATACCCGATGCCTCAATTACAGATTGATCACACCGACCAAAAAATTCTGAACCTGCTGATGACCGATGCCCGGGCATCTTACCTTGAAATAGCCCGCGCTGTTGGCATGTCAGGGCCTGCCATTCATCAGCGCATGTGCAGGATGAAAGAATCTGGCTTAATCAGCGGCTCTCAACTCCTGCTTGATGAAAAGGCTTTCGGATATATGACCTGTGCTTTTATCGGAATCCAGGTAAACCTGACAAGCACCAGCTCGCACAACGAAGTATTTGAAAAGATAAGACAGATCCCCGAAATTGTAGAATGCCATCACATCTCAGGGAAGTACTCATTGTTGATAAAGGTATTCACGCACAGCAACGAGCATCTGAAGCGCATCATCGTCGAAAAAATTCAATCCATCCCCGAGATCACGTATACCGAATCATTTATTTCGCTCGAACTTGGTTTTAAGCGGCAAATCAGCGTATAATAGCGGCTATTGATGATAGGTCCTTAGACCGATTGAGAATTTTTCAAGCCAGAGATCACCCTTTTTTCGGCCGGATCACAGTAAATGGCATTCATCTAAACCTTGTGGCCCATTGGACATTCCTATAGCTATTGGAGCAGCAGCTTAACTGCATCTTTATCCATAAGAACCGCAAAGCTGCAGGTAAGAGGCATTGTTGCAGAGCCTGCCAAGTTCAGGCAGATATTCGATTTTTATGTATCAAAGCAAACAAATACATTATACCCATTAACAGATAGTACGAAAGGAAGACAAGAGCTGCATACAGCAAAGGGCTAGAGTGATATGCAGGCGTAAAAACCGGAAAATCTTCAAAGATCGGATGATCGAAATAAAAGAAATTTGACTGCAAAGGTTTGTTTATCAGAAACGAAAGCAGAAGTACAGGTGTTAGCAGTACAACAGCTCTTTTCAGGGCTTCTGTATCCCAGCCAACACGATACATGAGTCGGAAATATATTGGGGTAATAATGATTAAGGCATGGTTTATGAAGTAGTTGTAAAACCTGTAGCGATCAATTCCGTGATCGATGGAAACGAAAATGAAGGAAAGAATAGCTCCGAACGAATAAAAATAAACCACTCTGGCTAGATTATAGTTTCGTGTAATCAGGGCGATAGCACCCAGGTAAATAGAAAGGCCGCACAATGTGGTTGGAACTATTTCGCGCCAGTCAGTAATTCCTCCTGCGATCACATGCCACAGGTACAATGAAAACTCAAGCAGTAGCGAAAACACTCCTAGGCTAATCCTTAAATATTTTTCATGTTTCCACAACCGCAGGCATTCACGCCTTTTCCAAACAACAAGGACAGGTAGAATTATAAAGAAAAATATTGATGCAAGATGCTGCAAACCAAACAGTTTGACCCCAACTCCTACATCGGTATAACTAAAAAACATACTTATGTTTTCAAGGAGAACCGAAACGTTCTGACGTTTACACCTAACCTTGCGTCAATAATTCTTTTTACATTCATCTTCGTAATTTACCGAGACGCTCCGGTAAGATCATTCAATTTCTCAAATAAGAGGCTCCATTAATATCAATAATGCTTCCTGTCAGGTAGGCAGGGGCATCGATGGCGAGATAGGCTACCAGGTTAGCAATTTCATCGGGGCTTGCAGCTCGGTTTAGCGGGCTTTGAGCCCGTATTTCATCGCCGCGGGGTCCGTGCAGCGCATCACGTGCCATATCGGTTTCAACGAAACCCGGAGCCACTGTAAAAACCATAATATTTTGCGGAGCCAATGCTTTTGCAAACGATTGGCTTAAACTGTTCAATCCTGCTTTGCTGGCTCCGTAGGCCGGTGCATCGGGCTCACCCCTGAATGCTCCCCGCGAGGTGATATTGATGATACGGCCATGACCTTGTTCTGCCATAACTTTTCCGACAACAAAGGAAAGATGCGCCGGCCCCGTCAGATTAAGGTCAATTGTTTCGTCCCAAATCCGCTTCCACTCGTCAAGGTTGAGCGGCAGAAAAGGTTTCTCAATATATACTCCTGCATTGTTTACCAGCACATCGATTCGTCCGTAATGTTTCAGGATGTCGTCTGCCAGCTTCACCGTTGCTTCGAAGTTTGCAAGATTACTCGAGAATAAGTCATGCCCGCCACCCTCCAGCATAGCAAGTGTTTCCTGGGCTGCCAGTATGTTCTGGTTATACTGTAATGCTATTGTTATTCCTTTCGAAGCCAGTTGTATGGATATGGCTTTTCCGATGCCACGTGAGGCTCCGGTAACAAGAGCGACTTTTTCAGTATTCATATGGTTGACGGGAATTAGGGTTGTTTATCCTGGGTTCGAGAGCTATTGTCTTCTTTTTTCTCAGGTTGCCAGATCAAGGAGAGCGACTGAAGCAACAAATAATTGTCACCCGCCGACTGACTGAAAACGGTCTGTATGCTAAATTCATATCCTCGGGCATACATGTCGGGGAAAATACGTTTTTGAGTTTCGTTGGGATAGAGCATTTCCTGAAATACCTTGTATTTATTCCGTCGGACCCCATGTCCTGCAAAGATAGCAGAGACCACACCCCCGCTCCAATCATACCCCAGCCGAACTTCGGCCATAGCCATTTCGGGAGGTGGGTGCTGTATCTCAATCCGCACGATATGTCCCGGAGGTATCTTCCAACCGAATGGCGTGTACTCCACCTTGCCCGTGACGGTGGTTTCAACCTCGAGCACAAGGTCAGATACAGCCGGGGTTTCGGCATAAAATTCTATGATGGTCTGCTCTTGAGCAGATGAGGGGACACTGCCCAGGATTATGCTGACTAACAGCGCACCCAATAGTAACTTCACCATCCGTTTGGGTATAACAGTCATGGTTAAAAGTTATGATTTATTTCAACAATGCTGCAATGAACTCTTTTCCTTTTAACAACCCGTAATACCCTTCTCTCACAGACTCCTCATCGTACTTTTCAACACCATCCGGTTTCACATCGGGATGGTAAATCATGAACGGCACAGGATCATGCACATGGGTCCGGAGGGCGCAAGGGGTGGGATGGTCAGGCAGTATGGCGATGGTTACAGGTTCCTCCAAACCTGCAGTTTGCTCCACAATATACTTAACCACCCGCTGATCAAGGTACTCCAGGGTGCGAACCTTCAACTCATAATCGCCTTCGTGCCCTGCCTCATCGCTTGCTTCTATATGCAGGTACACCAGGTCTACTCTTTTCAGCGCATCAACTGCAGCCTGCGCCTTACCTTCATAATTCGTATTCCAGAGTCCTGTGCTCCCGGGCACTTTGACAGCCTCAAAACCGGCATATGCCCCTATTCCATAAATCAGGTCAACAGCAGATATCACTGCACCTGTTTTTCCGTAAAGTTCCTGAAAGGTTTGCATTTGCGGCTTGTATCCCGGCGACCAAAACCATAGAGAGTTCGCCGGATCTTTTCCAGCACCCACTCGTGCCTTATTCACCGGATGTTCAGGTAACGTTTGCTGTGATTTCAGAATCAGCTCATTCAGTAAAGCGGCTGTCCCTTCGCCGTCAGGTTTCCTGCTTTTAACGAGCACCTGCCTGAACGGAGTGCCGGGTACATCGTGGGGGGGAGTGCACTCAATCTGATTGGAACCCCCTTTCATCACGAACAAATGCCGGTAACTTACCCCGTTGTAAAACCTGAAATGTTCTGTTGAGAGGTTTCGGTTGATGAAGTCGATCAGCTGATGGGACTCTTCGCTGGAAATATGTCCGGCGCTGTGGTTCTTTATTTTTCCTTCGGGATCGACACAAATGAGATTACATCTCATTGCCAGTTCGCCAGAATCGAGCAGGACGCCAAGACTGGCAGCCTCGAGTACTCCACGGCCTTGATAAACCTTACGCACATCATAACCAAGTACGGCCAGATTTGCTATCTCGCTCCCCGGCGGCATATCTCCGGGAACGGTTTCGAGCAAACCGCACCGGCTTCTCCTGCAAAGGGCATCAATGTTGGGTTTGTTTGCGACCATTAATGGAGTTTTGCCCCCAAGTTCCGGAACCGGATAATCTGAGGCGCCATCTGCGAGTATGATGATATATTTCATAATTGGATTTGGGGGCTATTAATTACATTACAATAACGCACCACCATCGTTATCTGCTCAACAAGTAATTTCTGAAAGTGTCATAGTCATTAGTGATGTGGTCGTAATGTTCATCTTTTTCCTCGAGTCCTTGCAGACTTGCAGGCAACAGGGGATCAAACTGAAGGATTTCGTTAATCTGCTCAGGGAATTTTGCAGGATTTGCTGTCTCAAGTACCACAAAAAGTTGTTCGGGATCATTGCCAATTGAACTGATATAGTGCTGAAAACCAGCCCATCCCACAGCTCCGTGAGGTTCGAGTAGTAACTTATGCTCTTTCCAGGCATCATGGATGGTATCGCGAGTACGGCTATCGCTGATTGAAACCGCAAACATATCATGGCGCATCTGATTTATGTCGGGATGTCTGTTCAGATTTCCCCGCTCATCCATCTCGCCTCCATATAAATCTACCAGCCGTGCCAGATTGCTTGGGTGACCCACATTCATAGCACTCGAAATGCAATTGACCGACGGTTCAATCTTCTGATATTTCCCGGTCTCAAGAAATTGCTGAAACTCGTCATTCTCATTCACAGCTATCACCATTCGTTTAACAGGCAGTCCCATACGCCAGGCAATGATCCCACCCATCATGTCGCCGAAATTCCCTGACGGAACCACAAATACGGGTTTGTCGGCCACCGAAGTCCTTAATTGAGCCCAGGCATACACGTAATACACCGCCTGGGGAATAAGCCTTCCGATATTGATGGAATTGGCTGAAGACAAATTCAGGTATGCCAGTTCCGGATCAGCAAATGCTCTTTTGACCAAAGCCTGACAATCATCAAATTTTCCGTCAACCTCAATCACCCGAATGTTCTTACCCAGAGTTGTCATCTGCTTTCGCTGGCGCGATGTCACTTCAAGTCTCGGGAAGAGTACTACCACGTCGATGTTATCGAGTTCGTAGAAGGCATTCGCTATTGCACTGCCTGTGTCGCCTGATGTTGCTGTAAGAATCAGAAGCCTGCAGTGTGTCTGAGCGAGGTAATAGCTCATCAGCTTTCCCATCATGCGGGCAGCAAAATCTTTGAACGAAGCCGTAGGCCCTTGATCGAGCCTCATCACAAATTTTCGTTCAAAGACCAACTCGAGCGGAACCGGGTAGTTGTAGGCCTCCGAAGTCATCGCATGCAACACCGATTCAGGTATTTCGCCTCTCAGGAATTCATTCAGAACGGTAAAGGCAACCTCCGGATAAGACATTGCGGACAGGGAACTCAGTATGTCGGGTTTGATTTTTGGAACCTGTAGCGGCATATAGAGCCCTCTGTCAGGCGCCTGGCCATTAAGCAGCGCCTCGCCAAAAGACACCACCGGAGCTTTCCGGTTGGTAGAGTAATATTTCAGAGTCAGCATTTCAATTTATTTAGCGTAATGTTGCACCCGATGCACCTCCCGCCGAATATTCGGGTGAGGTAAAGAAAATCCTTTTCCCATCCAGCACACCCAAAGCCTGATCAAGGTCGGCGATAATATCGTCGGGATGTTCCAGACCAACACACAAACGAATAAGATGAGGTGGTATCTGAGCCAGAGCCCTGCCTGCTTCACCCTGCTGGCTGTGAGTAGAAATGGCGGGTATAGTAGCTACCGACTTAATGCGCCCCAAGTCGGTAGCACGCCAGATACGTTCAAAGGCATCAAATACCATTCGTGCCTGCTGAGCGCCTCCATTCACCCTGAACGACATCAGGTGGCCGTAGCGATTGACGGGGCTACCGTATCTTTCGTCAAACTCTGAATCGGCAAGGAAAAGGTATTTTGATGCCACCTGATGCAGCGGATGGTTCTTCAGTCCAAGATAATCTACACCTTCGATGTGTTTGTGCTGCTTAAGAAATTCAACAATTTTCATGGTGTTCATGCTTGCTTGATCCATACGACCGCGAATGGTGCGTATATCGTTGATTGCAAGTATGGCATTCATGGGCGAAATATTCGGACCGTTGTCTCGGTTCGGGAGTTGCTTCAGGTATGCACAGAAGTCGGCTTTAGCTGCAGGGTTATCGAGGCGGGTTGTAATGTTTTTTCTTGCAATAACAGCTCCCGCAATTCCAAAACCACTGGTAAACAACGATTTGGTTACTGATTGGACCACGATATCAGCCCCGTATTCAATAGGTCGCAACAGCGCAGGAGTAGCTACGGTTGAGTCGAAAATTGCCGGGATGCCATATTTGTGCGCCAAATCTATCACCTGTTTGATATCAAAAAACGCCTGCGATGGATTGCTTGGTAGTTCACCGTAGAGGAAACGGGTGTTTTCATCAATATGTTTTTCCCACTCACTTATATCATTGCTATTCAACACCTTGCGCCATTCAATATTTCGTTCCAATTGTTTGCGCATGGCGAACTGTTGAAAGGTACCGCCGTACACCTGACAATTGGCTACAAAGTTTCTGGGTAGGTTAGGGCGTGCGGGGTCATCAATCAAGAAAGGATCCACAGCGCTCTGTATAGCGGCCATGCCCGACGCAGTGGCAATGCAGGAGGTTTCAACACCGCTGTTATACCCTTCGAGCAGTGCCAGTACGCCTTCAAGGTAATACATACTTGGGTTGGCTATACGTGAGTAGCACCATGTGGGTATCTGATAGGAGAGTGCAGCTTCCATTTCATCGCTGTCGCGATAAGCCTGCGAAGTGCTCATATAAATAGGCTCTATGATGGAGCCCTGGTTGAAATCAATTGCTTCCTGCATGGAGTAGATGCCATGTACAGCTATGGTATCAAAACGGCACTTGCGCATCTTTTTCATGTTTTCTTCATGCCATTGCATGGCACGCATGCCCGCCTGTTTGTAAAAGTCAACTCCTTTTGTTGTCATGGTTTTGGTTTTGATGGATTTGTGTTGTTTTCAGGTCCATAAAATTAGAAAAAAACCAATACCATCAGTTTGAAATATGGCGGAATCAACATTCAGCAAACCGGGAATACACCGACCTAAAGTCGCTCGGCTTTTTCTCTGGCTTTTGTCATGAGATCATTAGCCTGTTTTTGCGCCTCCGCTAAAATATTTTCGGCCTGTTTGTCAGCCTCCGCGATGGTTTTTTGAGCAAGGTTTGAAGCCTCTTGCCTGATTCTCCGGGTTACCTCTCTGGCGGCAGCCTCAGCCAGTGGTCCCTTTTTACGAGCTTCTTCCTCCACCCTTTGAACCCTGATTTCGGCCTCCTTAAGAATCTTCTCCGCGGCTGCCGCTGCTTCTGCCCGGATCCTGGCCGCAGCCTGCCCAGCTTGCGCAATAAGCGCATCACCTTGTAGTTTGGCTTCATCAAGCAAACGCTGAGCCTGCTCGCTGATTTTTTGCTGAAACTCTTCTTTTTGCTGTTCAAGCTGTAGTATGGCAGCCTGCTGCAATTGAGTTTTTATATCAGCAACAGCCGATCTATAGTCGAGTGTTATGGTGGGATGGAGTATCGAGCCGCCAAGATTCACCTTTACAATCAATCCTTTGTCAGGCGATACGTTAATGCCTTTGCGGGCGGCTTCGGTAGCCATACGTTGCATCGCCTGATTGGCACCCGGGCCAAATTTTTCAAATGGCACCTGAAAAACCAAGTCAAGATTAATGATCTTATCAAAGCCCACAAAACCGCTGACAGTGGTGGTAGTACCGGCCCATTTGATGGTGAAAGGCTGTTGGAAAAGCTTGCCGTTAATAAACTGAAAAGCTAAATCGACCCCCTGAGTTGTGAGTTCTTTATAGTCGTTGTTGCCAAAAAGATCGCCCAACCGGTTCAACGTTTCAACTGTCGTGATGCTGATTGCTGAAGTATTAAGCAATCCGCCCCCCTGCAACGACTCATATACCGGATTTAAGTTGTTGTCAAATTTTCCTTTCAGCAACAGCCCGGTGCTAAAACTTCCTCTTGTGCGCTCGGCAACTGGTACAGCAGCCTGCAGCAGACCCATGGACTTATATGATTTAGCAATGTTAAAATCCGAGATTCTTATATCCAAATCAACCCATGCATGTTCCGGGCCTCTGGCATCAAACGTGCCCGATAGCTCCACCTTCCCTCCTAATAACCAGCTCTCGAGTGGATTAAACTGCACCACCCCATCTTTGTAATTCACCTTTGCGAGTGCCTTACCAAGCCGATAATTTTTGTATAAGATGCTATCGGCCTGAAGCTGGAAGACGGCCTCAATATTTGAAGGCAGTTTGGGAATGACCGCACCTGTTTTGGCGGTGTCAGGAATAGGAAATTCATTTAAAAGAACTAAATCAAGAAGCTGGTCTACATCTATCATTGCGGCATTCACAGACAAATCTGCCATCAGGTTTTCATTACTCAACAGGTAACCAAGATAATGCTGCAGCCGACCGGTGGCATCCAATGTAGAACTGCCTATATTCAGTTCTTTCATGGCCATTTCTGTTACAGCCGGGCTAAAGTCCAACCTTACCATTTCCACCGAAAACGGTTTCAAATTCCAAGAATTACCGAACGACACATTGGTGGCGTGAAAATAACCTGTAGCATTAACCAGTCCATATCTTTTTTGCGTTAGGTGGGATAGTCGTGTGTCAAGTGCCGCTTTTACGTCAACAATCCCAGTAAAACGCTGATTGTCAGCAAGCGGGAACACTTTTT
Organism: Lentimicrobiaceae bacterium; assembly: GCA_037445555.1. Classification (GTDB taxonomy): domain Bacteria; phylum Bacteroidota; class Bacteroidia; order Bacteroidales; family JAAYJT01; genus JAAYJT01. The sequence continues at coordinate 55,136 of JBBIKG010000017.1, read as the reverse complement.
CCAATCGCGACAAGTCAACCCGGCCTAGGATATCAAGATTAATGTAAGGGTCGCTTACAGGCGACTTCAGTATTAACGAGGCCTGCACCGGGTTCCCATCAAACAATAGGGAGGCCTTCGGAATCTTTATCTGAGTGTCATCAATGAGTCCTGATGAGTTCACCACTGCCAGATCAAGATGTATGCTGGTGGCGCTGCCCGGCAGACCTGCATACTGCACAGCACCCTGATCCACTTTCAGATTAAGGCCAAACCCGGGAAAAGAGGTGTCGCCGTACAGCCCCTTGAACCATCCGTTGAACGTAAACATACCTTGTGCCTGCAATTTATCAAACTGCCTGTTATAAACTACCGGCACCACAGAAAGAAGGTTTTTAAATCCCTGATCCATTGAGTTGAACGACAAGTCGATAGAAATGTCATCTCCTACAAAACCAAATCCGCCTTCGGCGACAAGTTCCAACTGATTCAGGTTGATTTTACTGTTGCGTAATGTATAATAGTCTTTTAACAGATCGATATCAAACAATCCTTCATAGGACGCTTTAATTCTGTCAAGATAGGCGGTTTTGTGATAGATTACTGATAACGATTCGGCTTGTGCCTGTATGAGGAGGTTGGAAAGTTTCTCAGAGAGCGCACCTTTTGCTTTACCCCCGACCTCGTTCAGGAGTATCTGCATGTCTATCTCCTGGTCGTCATAATTGACCCGGCCTTCATTGATTGCCAGCTCATTAATTCTTAAGACTAAGGCCTGTGAAGTATCCGCAATTGCGCCTTCCTTAGCATCAGAAACCGGAAGTATTGCATCCCAGTTGGCCGTGCCATCGGTCTTAATAAGCAGGTTGATATAGGGCCGGCTGAGTGCTATTTTTTTTGCTTCGTATGGGTTTCCTTTCAACATGCTGAATATATCAAATGTAACATGCATGCGCCTGACAAGCATGAATGTATCGCCTTCGAATGGCGCTTTGCTTATGATCAACAATTCGTTTAGCCCTAATCTGAGATCCGGGAAGCTACGGAACGGGTCAACGCTGACTTTCGAAAAACTGATTGTGGCATTCAGGTTGCGGTTAAGCTCAGTGATTGCATATTCTATGATCCGGTTCTTGAAAACAAACGGGGTGACGACGATAAGTGATATTACCACAACAATAGTCACTGATATGATTTTCAGTAATTTCCTCATGATCATATAGGTTTGTAACTCTGGCTCGGTTAAAATAAATGACAACCAAAGTTAGTTACCTTATTGGGATCAGGAAACACACTTGAAGAATAAAATCAATTTTGTTTACCGCTTTTGCACACGGAGTGAGACAATCAGTATTGAGCAATATAAACTACTGATAGTTAAGACATTATTCTCCTACCATTTCGCCTGAGGGGCGAGCCTGTATCACGCCTTGAGAATACATTTTGAATCATTCAAAACAACCAGTCTCTCCCCGGTCATGTTCTCTATAACGTCCATGAGTCTTTTTGCTGCAGCCATATCGTAGGACTGACGCGTGGTTCGCCGCACTTTATTGTTTACTAAGTACTCGCCGCTGATCTTGTTGTTAAAAGCATCGGATGCCAGATATATCATGGTTTTGGCGCCTTTATCCACCGATTGTCCGAAAAACTTGAACATATACTCCATCACCTTGCTGCTGTTGCGGCCAAGGTCGGTGGCGATGAATCCGGGATGAAAGCAGTTCACGTTGATATTATGTTTTTTCAATATATTGGCCAAGTAGCGCGTCAGCAGTATGACTGAAAGTTTCGACTGCCGATAGGCATGAAACCCTGAAAACTTCTGCCGGTATTCTATGTCCTTAAAATTTATATTTCCAAAATGCAACCCGCTCGAGGTGGTTATGACACGCGGCATGCCACTTCTTTTGAGATGAGGCAATAGTAATGTTGTCATCAGATAGCGAGCGAGCACGTTTACGGCAAACGTTTCTTCAAATCCATCCGGTGTAAGGGTAAGTTGTCGGTGCCACACCCCGGCGTTATTGATCAGTACATCGAGCGTATCAAACTGTCTGCCGAAATCATCGGCAAATTTACGTATTGACGCCTGTGAGGTAAGGTCGCAATGAAACACCTTGACCTCATTCCCCGATTGCCGGCTGATATCGCTGGCCACAAAATTTCCTTTTTCTAGGTTACGCGCTGTGATTACTACTCTTGCGCCCATTTTCGAAAGTTCCAGAGCTGCCTTTTTTCCTATCCCTGAGGTGGCCCCTGTGATTATTAATATTTTTCCGTCCATAGCAGAGAATTTAGTCTTTCAACAAGCAGGTCTGTGAAATTGTTTTCAGGCGACATGAAGTATCAGGTCGGCGGTTTAAGGAGCCGACAGTCTAAGGCCAACCACACCTGCCACGATAAGCATAGCCGAAAGTACCCGGATGAATGTCACCGGGTCTCTGAAAAAGACTATTCCGATTAAAAACGCTCCCATAGCGCCAATGCCAGTCCACACAGCATAGGCTGTGCCTATAGGGATAGTTTTTTGTGCGAGCCACAGGAAATATCCGCTGAGCGCCATGGAAACAACAGAAAATGCTATCCAGAAAATCTTTGCACCACCCGACTGCGAGAGCTTAAATCCAACTGGCCATCCGATTTCAAAAATTCCGGCAATGAATAGATAAAACCAGGCCATGGCTTAAAACAGTTTTTCGCGCTTCAGAAGGAATGGAAGAAGGACCTGCCTGAAGCCTTTTCGGATATCGGCCTCAACAAAATCTATACGGTACTTCGCACAGCGTAATGAAAGCTCCTTAGTGAATTTGTTCATATAGTTTACATAGCTCTCGCGCACCTCATTCGGAAGCAGTTTAAGGTCTTTGCCGCTTTCAAGATCAATGAACCGGTGCGGGCGGTTGCTGAAGGCAAACTCGATCTCCGTTTTCCGGTCAGTGACGTGAAAAAGGATGACTTCGTGCTTGTTATGACGCAGGTGCTGCAAGGCATCAAATATTGCTTCAGGATCATGCTCACTCTCCATCATATCGCTGAAAACCACCACCAGCGACCTTTTGTGGAGGCTTTCGGCGAGGTTGTGAAGCACTTCGGCTGCCGAGGTTTTTCTTCTTTGCTGCGGTTCGGGGCTTTGCAGAAGTTTTTCAAGCGCAGTAATAATGTATTTGAGGTGAACGGAACTGCTTCGCGGCACAATGTGTGTGTCGAGCATATCGGAAAAAACACTCAAACCTAATGCGTCGCGTTGTTTCTTGAGCATTAAAAGCAATGCAGCAGAAGCATACACAGCAAAAGTAATCTTATCGGGCTGTTCGAGTGATGGGTTGGCAATGGCCGGATAGTACATTGATGAAGAGTGATCAATCACAACCTGACAGCGGAGGTTTGTTTCTTCTTGGTATTTTTTTGAGTACAATCGGTCTGTGCGGCCATAGAGCTTCCAGTCGATGTGTCTGGTCGATTCTCCGGCGTTAAATAGCCTGTGCTCGGCAAACTCGACCGAAAAACCGTGAAAGGGGCTTCGGTGCAATCCAATAATGAAGCCCTCAACAGCCTGTTTGGCAATGAGTTCAAGGGCTGTAAATTCCTGCAATCGACTTCTGTCGATGCTGCTGTCCATAGTCAATAAATTACGAAGCCACAGATCAGCCAAGGACTGATAAATATTAGTCGTGGCTTAAATAAAAATACAAAAGGTACTTATGAGAATCAGAGCAATTTTTCGAGTTTGGCAACCAGCGCCGATTTTGGTACAGCACCAACCTGTTTATCAACTACCTCGCCTCCTTTGAGAAACAATACGGTGGGTATGTTGCGTATTCCGAACCTGGAAGTTGTGTGTGGATTACTATCCACATCGAGTTTTCCAATAACGGCTTTTCCCTCATATTCCATTGCCATTTCCTCAATATAGGGTGCTATAATTCGGCACGGGCCGCACCAAACAGCCCACGTATCAATAACAACCGGTTTATCGCTTTTCATTGCCAGTTCATCGAAGTTGGCGTCATTAAATTCAAGTGCCATAACGAAACGAATTTTAAGATTAGGATTTTCAAATGTACTATTTTTCTTATTCCGGAATTAACATCCGATAATCAGGAAAGTTTAAAACCAATATTTGGCATATCACGTAGATCCTTCAGCAAAGAAGAACACTCAACCCGGTGTTTTGTAGCAATCAGGCTAACCGATATCTTGTCGTCTACATCTGCCACTCTTAGGCTTAGCGTGCAATCGCCCCAGTTCTTTTTAATTTTTGAAAGCAATTTCCTGATCAGCTTATCATCAACCTCCTGTAGAGGAATGGTGAGGTTGATATTATGTATCATTTTATCCAGCGCCTCGGCCAACAACGAAATATTGGCTACCTTCATTTCATAGCGATCCTCTTGCCCATAACGCTGCTGCATCTGGCCATTAACGATCACTGCAGTGCCTTCGATCAGCAGGTGCCGGTATTTTAAAGACTCTTCTGAAAAGAGCAACAACGGGTACTGATCGTTAAAATCTTCGATCGTAAAGCTGGTATAAGGTTTATTGTTTTTACCAATTTTATTGGCAACAGATGTGATGAGGCCGGCGAATATCAGGGGCCGGTTAAGTATCTTTATCGGATCATCCTTGATTTCAGTCAGGTTGATATTGCACAATATATCGAACTCGAGCCGGTAATCATCCAGGGGATGCCCTGACATATAAAAACCTGTGACTTCGCGTTCGTATCTGAGTTGCTCCATCTTCGTCCAATGGTTGCAAGCCGGAATTTCTATTGCGCTGATCAGGGTATTGTCATCGCCGCCAAACAAGCTGTGCTGCACCGAGTTGGCTCTAGTTTGCACTGCATTTGCATACCTGATGATTTTATCCAGGAAGTTACTTTCATCATTGTCTTCGCGAAAGAAATACTGTGCCCGGTGCATATTTCCGAAGCCATCGAACGCACCGGCGTATGCCAAGGATTCCAGAGTCCTTTTGTTCACCGATCGAAGGTTAACACGTCGGGTCAAATCAAAAATATCGGTAAACGGGCCGTTTTGTTCGCGCTCGGTTATTATTTCATTCACCGCCGATTCACCCACACCTTTTACTGCAGCTAGTCCGAACCTGATTTCGCCTTTTGTATTAACCCTGAAACTCAGCTCACTTTCGTTGATATCGGGGCCTAACACCGGAATTCCCATCCTGCGGCACTCGTCAATCAGCGAGGTAATTTTTTTTATTTCGCCAAGGTTGTGTGTAAGCACTGCAGCCATATACTGCGCGGGATAATGGGCCTTAAGGTAAGCTGTTTGATAGGCAATGATGCTGTATGCGGCAGAGTGAGAGCGGTTAAAGCCATACTGGGCAAAGGATTGCATGATGTCAAACAGCTTATTGCTGTCTTCTTCGCTATACCCGTTTCTGATGGCACCCTTGATAAACGCTTCGCGCAGTGGAGGAACTTTTTCCTTTTCCTTTTTTCCCATAACCTTTCGAAATTCGTCGGCATGACCTGGTGTGAATCCGGCAACCACCTGTGTGGTTTGCATAATCTGCTCCTGATATACCATGATTCCATAAGTGTAATCGAGGATCGAGCTCAAAACCGGCAAGGGAAAGGTCACTTCCTCGCGTCCATGTTTTCGTTTGATGTAGGTTGGAATGAAATCCATAGGACCAGGCCGGAACAGTGCGTTTGTAGCGATTAGGTCTTCGATATTGGTAGGCTGTAACTCGCGCAGAACGTTGCGCATACCGTCAGATTCAAACTGAAATGTGCCGATAGTATCCCCTTTACGATAGAGCTCAAAGGTCAGGTGATCGTCAAGTGGCAGGTTATCGGTGTCGATTTCTGTACCATCGAATATTTTTATGTTTATTAACGCTTCCTTGATTATCGATAGGGTTTTTAATCCCAGAAAATCCATCTTCAACAGGCCAATCTTTTCAATCAGATTACCTTCATACTGGGTAACCATAAGTTCGCTGTCCTTAGCCACCCCTAGTGGGACATAATTAATGAGGTCGTCAGGGCCGATGATTACTCCGCAGGCATGCTTGCCCGTGTGGCGGTTCGAGCCCTCGAGTGTCTGGGCATAGATCAGGGTCTTCTTCATCTTTTCGTTATCCCCCTTCAGCACTTCCTGCAGTTCGGTGACTGATTGGATTGCTTTTTGTAAGGTGATGCCCGGTTTTTCGGGGACCATCTTAGCCAACCTGTCTGCATCCGGAAGCGGGAGCTTGAGCACGCGCGCCACATCGCGAATGGCCGAGCGGGCGGCCATTGTGCCAAAGGTAATGATCTGTGCCACACGGCTTTCACCGTATTTATCAATCACATATTTCAACACCTTATCTCTGCCTTCATCATCAAAGTCCACATCAATATCGGGCATGGTGATACGCTCGGGATTCAAGAAGCGCTCGAAGAGCAACCGGTAGCGTAAAGGGTCGATACGTGTGATCTCGAGCAGATAGGATACAATTGACCCAGCAGCGGATCCTCGGCCGGGACCGACCAGCACCCCCATCTCTCTGGCTTTTTTTATAAAGTCATACACAATGAGGAAATACCCAGCATATCCGGTTTTTTTTATCACCTCGAGTTCAAATTCGATGCGTTCTTTTACCTCATTTGTGAAATCGGGGTAGTATTTTTTAGCACCGTTGTAAGTAAGGTAGGTCAAATACTCCATTTCGTCCGAGAAATCGGAAGGCACGGGAAATTGCGGAAGCAGAGGATGGTCGGTAGTAATAATGAAATTTTCAATCTTCTTACTTATCTCAACCGTATTCTCGATTGCTTCTGGATAATCAGCAAAAAGTGCCGCCATCTCATCCGGCGATTTCAGGTACTCATTGCCTGTGTAGTGGAGACTTCCGGCCTCATCCAGCTCTTTCCCCGTATTGAGGCAGATCAGGATTTTGTGGGCTTCGTAATCTGCGGCATTCACAAAATGAACATCATTGGTGGCTATAAGTTTGGCACCCGTACGTTTCGACAACGTCACCAGTGCTTCGTTGACTTTTTTCTGATTCGGCCAGCCATGATCCATCATTTCGAGATAATAGTCATCTCCAAACCATCCTTGGTATTGCCGCACCACCGCCTCGGCCTTTTCGAGCCCGCCCGAAAGTATTGTTTCAGCCAGTTCTCCGCCCAGACAGGCACTCGATGCAATCAGGCCTTCTTTGTATTGTTGCAGAAGTTCTTTGTCAATTCGCGCTGTATAATAAAAGCCCTCCTTGAAACCTAGCGAACAGAGTTTGCTCAGGTTAAAATAGCCTTGTAGGTTTTTTGCGAGCAGAATCAGGTGGTGTCCGCTTCGGTCTTCCCTTCCGCGCTTATCGAACCGGTTGGTCGGCGAAACATAAATTTCACATCCAATAATGGGTTTAATACCACTTCCTTTGGCAAGCTGCTGGAACTCCAGGATGCCATACATATTTCCATGGTCAGTGATGGCGATAGATTCCATCCCGAGCTCCTTGGTCTTTTTAAGTAAATTGCTGAATGAAGCCGCACCATCAAGGATTGAATACTGGCTATGTACGTGCAAATGAACAAATTCCGGCATAAGAAAACCTAACTGATTGAAGATAAGAAGAGCCTGTAAAATTAGCGAATAGGCTTCTGAAAAATCGGCGTGTTAATAAGTTTTAGCTAATTCAAAAAGACGGAACATTACACCGAAAGTGCTTTCTTGTACGCTTCTATGGCTCGTTTTCGTGCAAAATCATGATCAACAACCGGTTTGGGATAGTCCGATGTACCCAGTTCAGGAATCCATTTCCTAATATATTTCTCCTGCGGATCAAACCTTTCGGCCTGAAGGGACGGATTGAACACCCTGAAATAAGGCGCCGCATCACAGCCGCTGCCTGCTGCCCACTGCCAGTTGCCAACATTCGATGCCTGTTCGAAATCGAGAAGCTGTGAAGCAAACCAAGCCTCTCCTATCCGCCAGTCGGTGAGCAGGTGCTTGCAAAGGAAACTGGCGACAACCATTCTGACACGATTATGCATGAATCCCGTTGATAGCAGTTCGCGCAATCCCGCATCCACCATAGGGTAACCAGTTTGTCCACGTCGCCAGGCCTCAAACAAATGTTCATCATTTAGCCATCGGATGTTATCAAAAGCGGGTTTAAATGCTTTGTAAACGGTATGGGGAAAATGATACAGGATTTGCATAAAAAACTCCCGCCATATCAGTTCATTTAACCACAACTGGCTGAGCCTTTCGGCTTCCTCAACCAGAAATCGGATGCTAAGGGTCCCAAACCGCAGATGGATGCCAAGTCGCGAAGTTCCGTCAAGCGCGGGATAATCTCTGTTCTTTTCATAATTGAATATTATCCGCCTGTCGAGTTTGGGATCGGGAAATTTAAGATTTAGCCCGTAGAAACCTAGGTCAGCGAGAGAGGGAGAGGGATCAAAGCGAGCATGAATAATTGCTTGCATTAAGTTCTCCGTAGGGTATCGCCTGATTCCTGTTGTGAGCAGCTTTTCTTTCCATTTTTTCATGTACGGAGTGAAAACCGTATAAGGGGATCCGTCTGATTTCAGAATTTCATCTTTCTCAAAAATAACCTGATCTTTGAATGATTGAAACCCGACACCCTTACTCTTCAACATGTCTGCAACCTCTTGATCGCGTTGCCTCGCATATGGTTCATAGTCAGTATTTGTATAAATGGCTTTCAAATTAAACTGTTCCTGCAGCTCATCAAGAACCCGAACAGGTTTTCCGATCTTCAGCAGCAAATCACCCCCATAACGTTGATATGCCTGGCGCAATTGATCAAGTTGTTTTACAATGAATTCGACCCTGGCATCACCCCGGTCATCAATTTTTGACAATATATCCGTATCGAAGATAAATAACGGGATAACTTTCAGGCCGGAAAGCAGGGCATGGTGTAAACCTGTATTGTCGTTCATTCTCAGATCGCGGCGGTGCCAAAAGATTGCATAAGAGTCACTTGTATGGCCAATATTTTGATTCATCTTGATTGAGAGCCTTGAAATTCTAAACCCGGCAGCCAGCAAACACTTTTGAAATCAACAGAATGAGATGCATAATGCCTGAATGCCAAAAATACAACAAGACATCCGTATTGAATACAGCAACGAAATTTTGGTTTAGAAAAATTAAAAATGTATTCCGAGTAAAAAAACTGATACTTTTGTAATTTAAAATGATTCTAAATAAGAACCATGCAATTGTCGGAACTGATAGCAGGGGAAAAGGCGATAATCACCAAGGTTAAAGGACGGGGAGCCTTTCGCAAGCGCATTCTTGAGATGGGCTTTGTACCGGGGAAAGAGGTGACTGCTATTCAGATAGCCCCTCTGGGCGATCCGGTTGAATATAACGTGATGGGATATAATGTGTCATTACGGCGTAGCGAAGCGGAGCACATTGAAGTCGTGACTGAGGAAATTGATTTCCAGGCAAATACAACGTATCCTCATTCGCATCCCGGCAACCTTTTGCTATCGCAAAAAGCTTTGCGTGTAGGCCGGCACATCCATGTGGCACTGGTTGGCAACCCCAACTCCGGAAAAACTACCTTGTTCAACCATGCCTCGGGCTCGCGCGAAAGGGTGGGAAACTACAGTGGAGTAACAGTTGAAGCAAAAGAAGCTCAGTATGATCTCGATGGATACATGTTCCACCTAACCGATCTTCCCGGAACGTATTCGATGACCGCCTACTCGCCTGAGGAGGTATATGTCAGAGATTTTATCGTTGAGCAAATGCCCGATGTGGTAATCAACATAGTGGATGCTTCAAATATTGAACGCAACCTGTATCTCACTACCCAGCTTATCGATATGGATATCAGGGTAGTAGTAGCCCTGAATATGTTCGACGATCTGAAAAAGAAAGGCGACACCCTTGATTACGAATATCTGGGCAAACTTTTGGGTATTCCTTTTGTTCCGACCGTAGCTTCACGCGGTAAGGGAATTGTTGATCTTTTCCGAAAAGTAATAGCCGTGTATGAAGGCCGTGAAACAAGCACACGGCATATTCATATCAGTTATGGGGAAAGGATTGAACTGGGTATCACTTCGCTTCAATCGGTTATCAATATACCGGAAAACAACTTCGTCACTGACCATATCTCGCCAAGGTTTCTAGCTGTAAAATCGCTTGAGAAAGACCAGCGAACAAGGCGCAGGCTGGAGCAATGTAATAATTATGAAGAAATCAGTAATATTAGCCAGTTACATATTGCGCGCATTGAGAAAGAATTTAACGAAGATACAGAATCACTAATTACCAACGCCCGTTATGGGTTCATTGCCGGGGCCCTGCGTGAAACCTTTCAACCCAATCCCCAACGGTTGGTGCGGCGAAGCGAGCTCATTGATCAGGTGATAACGCATCGTATATGGGGCTTCCCGATTTTCGCCTTGTTTATGTGGCTCACCTTCTTTATCACATTTAAAGTGGGCGCATATCCCGTAGCATGGATTGAACAATTTGTTGGGCATATTTCGGAGCTTTTACAGACAAATATGGCTGCGGGCTGGCTAAAAGACCTACTCATTCAGGGCATAATCGGCGGTGTTGGCGGTGTGATCGTATTTCTTCCAAACATACTTCTGTTGTATTTTTTCATATCACTCATGGAGGATACCGGATATATGGCCAGAGCCGTATTTATCATGGACAAACTGATGCACCGTATGGGATTGCACGGAAAATCGTTTATTCCGCTCATTATGGGATTTGGTTGCAATGTGCCTGCCATCCTCTCGACACGCATTATCGAGAGCCGGAGAGACCGACTACTTACAATGCTGGTCAATCCATTTATGTCGTGTAGCGCCAGACTACCCGTTTATATCTTATTCATCACTGCATTCTTCCATAATTATCAAGGTAGTATTCTGTTTTCAATGTATGTACTTGGCATAGTTATTGCCATTGGCACATCGTTGCTTTTGCAGAAGACGGTGTTCCGCAAACAGGAAACGCCTTTTGTGATGGAACTCCCGCCATATCGTTTGCCGACTATTCGCTCTATAGCGCGGCACATGTGGTTTCGAAGCGAGCAATACCTTAAAAAAATTGCGGGAGTAATTCTTGTTGCATCTATACTTATATGGGCGCTGGGGTATTTTCCGCGACCATTACATTCCGAAAACGATAGTAACGAGCATACTTCTGTTGGGTCCAAAGATCCGTCGATGCATACGAGCTACATTGTCCGCATAGGCAAATTTATCGAACCGGCCATGGCACCCCTGGGTTTTGACTGGAAAATGAGTATTTCGCTCCTTACCGGAATAGCGGCAAAAGAAGTCGTAGTCGGAACGCTAGGCGTGCTCTATTCTGACAACAATAATGAAACCGAACAACCTGTCTCGCTTGCCGATAAATTAAAGGTGCAAACCTATACGGAGGGGGAAAAAGCGGGACAGAATATCATCAATCCGATAGTTGCGTTTAGTTTTATGCTCTTCATCCTGATATATTTCCCGTGCGTAGGTGTTTTAGCTGCAATCTACAAGGAGTCGGGCAGCTGGAAATGGGTTGCATTTGTAGTGGTATATACCACCATACTTGCTTATCTGGTTTCGCTTATCTTCTATCAAGTAGCCAGCATCGTAACCTGAATGATCATGTGGCAGCAAATTCTCACAATCCTGATTATCGTTACGGCTGCAGCTTACACTGTTTACAGCCTGATAAAGACTTTCCAACCTTCAAAAACTTCATCAGACAAGTGCGATTCCTGCACCTGCAGCCCTTCCGGTTGTCAGTTCACTGAACTAAAAAATGAAATTAAGGCGCGAACTGAAAGGCATTGAACCCCATGAAAACAGTAATATCTTCTTAATTGCTTGACATAGAATTAATTGCCATCAATATAGCAACAAGCAATCTCATTGCGTCAGGTCAGACCAGGGTACAAAGGAAATGTTAGTACCCCCATAGATCCTGAGGATGAATAATGTGACATTATTTAATGCTCCCGAGGTGCTCACGAATCAGTTTTTCGATCTCATCAGCCAGTTCCGGATTTTCGAAAAGTAATTTCTTAACTGCGTCGCGGCCTTGTCCAAGTTTTGTTTCACCATAGCTGAACCATGATCCGCTTTTCTTAATAATGCCAAAATCGACACCCAGGTCGATGATCTCCCCAAGTTTTGAAATGCCCTCACCGAAAATTATGTCAAATTCAGCCACTCTAAACGGAGGAGCTACTTTGTTTTTCACCACCTTCACCCGCACACGGTTCCCTAAGGTTGCTTCGCCTTCTTTTATCTGGGTTCCTTTGCGAATATCCAGTCTCACAGAGGCATAAAATTTTAAGGCGTTGCCGCCCGTGGTGGTTTCGGGGTTGCCAAACATGACGCCGATTTTTTCACGCAACTGGTTGATAAAAATGCAGCAACACCCAGTCTTGCTTATAGTTGCTGTAAGTTTGCGCAGGGCTTGCGACATGAGCCTTGCCTGCAGTCCAACTTTGGAATCCCCCATCTCGCCTTCAATCTCGCTTCTGGGAGTAAGGGCTGCCACTGAATCGATCACGATCAGGTCGATGGCACCAGAGCGAATGAGGTTCTCCGTAATCTCAAGAGCCTGCTCGCCATTGTCAGGCTGCGAAACCAATAGGTTTTCAGTATCCACTCCCAGTTTTTGGGCATAAAACCTGTCAAATGCATGTTCGGCATCAATAAAGGCCGCCAAACCGCCTGCTCTCTGAGCCTCAGCAATGGCGTGCAGCGCCAGCGTGGTTTTACCTGATGACTCAGGGCCAAAAATTTCGATAACCCGGCCCCTCGGCAGTCCACCAATGCCAAGAGCTGCATCTAATGCAATAGACCCGGTCGGTATGACGGGTATATCTTCGATGGCTGTATCGCCCAGCTTCATGATGGTGCCTTTGCCATATGTCTTTTCAATCTTATCAAGCGTTAGTTGCAACGCTTTTAGTTTTTCTTTGTTGATTTCTTTGAGGTCGGCCATAGTGGTATTTTTTTCCAAAGATAAAAAAAGCCCGCATTGCTGCAGGACTTTTTATGCTGAGGTGGCAAAACGAAATTAAATTTTGCTCGAAGTATAATCTCAGAAGAAATGAGTGATGATTAGCCGTTGCCAAGGATCTGCTGAGCGTGATTCTTTGTATCTACCTTGTTGATAACCTTCTCAATAAATCCCTGTTCATCAATTACATAAGTTACCCTTTGGGTGCCATCGTAACTACGCCCCATAAATTTTTTAGGACCCCAAACCCCATATGCGTTCACAATTTCTTTGCTGGTATCAGCCAAGAGGGTGAAAGGCAGGTTGTATTTTTCAGCAAATTTCTTGTGAGATGACTGACTATCGACACTCACCCCGATTACCTTGTATTCCAGATTGAGCAGTAGGTCGTGATTATCACGGAGGTTGCAAGCTTCGGTAGTGCAGCCTGGCGTGTCGTCCTTGGGGTAAAAATAAAGAACAACTTTGGTACCGGCAAAATCATTCAGGTTAATCTTATGGCCATTTTGATCCACCGATTCAAAAGATGGGGCTTTGTCTCCTTTTTTTAATAATGACATGGCTTTGTGTATTCTGTAATTATTGTAAGTTATAGATTCATTTAAGCTGGATATTAAACAGCCCGAAGGTCTTTTTGTTCGGATTGGGAGGAGCCTGCTTTCATGTTGTCGTCATACCACTTGCACCATTGATTAAGCGGACAAACGGAGCATTTGGGCTTACGTGCCTGACAAATATATCGGCCATGCAGGATGAGCCAGTGATGAGCTATCGACAGCAAATGTGACGGAATGTATTTTGTAAGTTGTCTTTCAGCCTGCAGGGGGTTGCGCGCGCGGGTTGTCAAACCTAACCTTGCAGCTACCCTGAGCACATGCGTGTCAACAGCCAGGGCGGGAATGTTAAAAACTACCGAAGCAATTACGTTGGCGGTTTTTCGGCCGACTCCCGGCAACATTTGTAAAAGTTCAACATCCGCCGGCACAACTCCCCCAAAATCCTGAATCAACACTCTTGCCATGCCTAACAGAAGCTTGGTTTTATTGTTCGGATACGTACAGGTGCTGATTAAGCTGTACACCTCAACCGGATCAGCCATGCTCAAGGTCTTTGCATCAGGAAAACGCTTGAAGAATGCCGGGGTTATTATGTTGACCCTTTTGTCTGTGCACTGGGCTGAAAGGATCACAGCCACAAGCAATTCGTAGGCTGAATGGTAGCGCAATTCGGTTTCGGCCACCGGTTGGTTAACCACAAAATAGTTAATAATATTCCTGAACCTCTCCTTTTTTTGCATGCTACCCGGTTAATTGGGTTTGCTAACGGATTCAAAAATAGAAAAGCTCCGCATAAAAGTCAGTACGCGGAGCAGTTTTCTGATAAAAAGCGTTTTGGTTGTGTACCAAAAAATGTCGTTAGTTGGCCATGATCAGAATAGTTCCTGTTAGTTTGGGCTTTATAACCAGCAATGCAGCTGAATAAGCCATAAGGTTCCGTATGACCCTTCTTGAAGGGCGCATGCCTGTCGCGGACTGACCGGAGCTTGAATTTGATGAACTTTCAGATAACGAAGGTTTAAGAGTAGGGCTTTGCATCATGCCTGGGTATTTGGTTTCACTTATACCAGGCAAACGCACCCTTGAGGGGCAAAAGTATTAGAGTTGAAAAATATTTTTGAAAATTATACCGTGAGAATAATATCCTTCTTTTCAATAAGCTTGCGAAGGTTGATCAACGCATAGCGCATGCGCCCAAGCGCAGTATTTATGCTCACATCAGTCTGTTCAGCAATTTCCTTGAAACTCATATCGGCATAATGGCGCATGATCAGTACTTCACGCTGTTCGGCAGGCAGATAATCGATGAGTTTACGTACGTCCTCATGTATCTGATCCACAATCATACGCTCCTCAATGCTGCCATCGGTCAGTGAGATGGTATCGAAGATATCAAATTCATCGTTTCCGTTATCGACCACCGGTATGCGCTTCGATTTACGGAAATAGTCTATGATGAGATTGTGGGCGATCCTCATCACCCACTGTATGAATTTGCCCTCCTCTTTGTAGGTTCCGGTGCGCAAAGTATTAATCACTTTGATGAAAGTGTCCTGGAAAATGTCATCGGAAAGCTGCTTATCCTTTACCACCATAAGAATATAGGCAAAGACACGGCTTTGATGGCGATTTATAAGACTCTCGAGGCTGGATTGATCACCTGCTACATATCGGCTTATTAGCTCCTGATCGCTAACATGCTGGGTACCCATTGTCCCTCCGTTTTTACTGTTAGTGTTCGAAGCGTAGAGTTGTTCCGATAATTGTCCTCCAGATTTTAGGTTACGGTTACAGGTGTTTTTTCAAAAAGCAAATATAAGATAAAATTTAAAAAACCACGCATCATCGCATAATTTTATCCAAATCAGTTCAAAAAAAAATAATAACACCGCATATGATTGATATTGAGTATTTTAAAATTAGCTACCCTATGAGATCGCGCACAACTTCAGCGGCACAAAAGCACCCAAATACAGCAGGCATGTACGAAATGGTGCCCACCATCGACTTCTTATTCTTCTCGTGTTCGGTGTGGATGATGGTTGCGTCAGGCACAGGCTCGGGCGAAAAAACAGCTTTAAACCCGGTGGTAATCCCTTTTCGTCTTAGACGTTTCCGGAGGTCGAAAGCCAGTTTGCACTGAAAGGTTTCTGAAATATCCGCTACTCTGACAAGTCCCGGGTTGAGTTTGCCCCCTGCCCCCATGGAGCTGACAAGGCGATGGTTGTTTTTGAGCGCATAAATAACGAAGTAAAGTTTTGGCGAAAGGGTATCGATGGCATCTACCACATAGTCGTACGACCTGCTGAGTACTTCGATGATCACATCATCTTTCAGATAATTGCTAATGATCTCCAGCTCAAGATTGGGGTTAATATCCAGCAACCGTTGCCTCACCACCTCTGTTTTTGGTTTTCCCAAGGTACTACGTAGTGCGATCAACTGTCGGTTGAGGTTCGATTCCTGGACCTTATCGTTATCGGCAATGGTAAGTTTTCCAATACCGGCACGGCACAACATCTCAGCCGCCATCGAGCCGACACCACCAAGGCCTGCAACAAGGACATGCGCTTTGTTAAGCCTTTCAATGCCATCGTGGCCAACCATCAGCCTGGTACGTGATAACCATTCCTGTTCTTCGCCGTAATCCTTTAGTGATGGCCGGTAATCTGAAATCCCTTGGTTTTGTTTCAGTTTAATCATGGGGATAGAGCCATTTACTGAAAATCCTGATCATGAATGGCATAATCACCCAGGCCATCAGCGGTACTATTACCGCTGCTACTATCAGCACCTCTATGGCAACATGAAAATGTTGTGTGACAGGCCTCAGCAGCATTGGCATAAAAAGTGCCAGAGGGTAAATACTGATCCATGTGATAAAAGCCATTTTATATTTCGGAGGGGCAACGCTGGCATTCGAGGGCAGTGAAAACCAATAATCCCATCCATAATGATGGTGAACGGTAGGTTCATCGATAGTGAAGAGTCTTCTTCTTTCTGCCCATTGGCGTCGCTCATCCGAGGCCTCCCACCGGCTCATAGCCTCCCGACTGCTGAATTTGAATATAATAACGTACTCACGGCTGGCCGAGGTTTGTGGACGTATTAAATTAACGCCCAGGGCTAAATCGAAGGTTCGAGCGGCCTGGGTAATTCCTTGCGCCCATTCTTCATAGGATTTCTCAAGACCTGCCACCACGCGGTGGGTCACAACCACTGTTACCGGATCTTGGGGGTTCATAGTATAATAGATAGACCTGGGATAAACAAACTTATCAGGCACTTGGTTCGGCGAGGACTCCACTAAAAGCACATTGCCAAAGGTAGCCAAAACAATATATTTTACAAAAACCAGGATAGCCTATTAATCACTTTGCTGAGGTTACGGCTAACCAGACAAGGATAAAACTCACTACTTTTGCACCCTAATTTCACTGCTGTCATGGCACATGACAATCGTCTCGACCCTCATCACTACATTATCATCAAAGGTGCAAGGGTTCACAACCTAAAGAACCTGTCGGTTTCAATCCCGCGCAATAAGCTGGTTGTCATTACGGGGCTCTCGGGCTCCGGCAAATCATCACTCGCATTTGACACATTGTATGCCGAAGGACAGCGCCGCTATGTCGAGAGTCTGAGTGCCTATGCACGCCAGTTTCTTGGCCGCATGAGCAAGCCGGAGGTTGAATCCATTGCGGGAATATCGCCGGCGGTGGCCATAGAGCAGAAGGTAAACACTCGTAATCCCCGCTCCACAGTAGGCACGTCCACTGAAATCTATGAATATCTCAAACTTTTGTTTGCCCGAACCGGAAAAACCTACTCCCCGATTTCAGGGCAGTTGGTTATGCGTCATCAGGCTAAAGATGTGGTGGATTACATACTTTCCCTGCCTGCAGGGAGCCGTGTCAGCCTTTACGCTCCATATGAACTGAACAACGGCAGGAACTTTTTCGAGCAGCTTAGTCTGCTGATGCAACAGGGTTATACACGGGTTCGGTTCAAGGGCAGCCTCTATCGCATTGAAGAGTTGCTGCAGCAAGAGACGATAGCTTGCAATGCGTTCGATGTATTGATTGATCGCATAAAGGCGGCATCCAACGACGAAAGCCTGCGTGCACGGCTGGCAGACTCGGTTGAAACGGCATTTTTTGAAGGCAAGGGAAGGTGTGTTTTAGTAAACGAAGATGATCCTGAGCAATCGGTAAAGGAGTTTTCTTCGCGCTACGAAGCCGACGGAATGACGTTTGAGGAACCTTCTCCAAACCTTTTTTCATTCAACAATCCCTTTGGTGCATGCAGACATTGCGAAGGATTTGGATCAGTTTTAGGAATTGATGAGGACCTTGTGGTACCTGATAAGACCTTAAGCATTTTTGACGATGCCATTGCCTGCTGGAAAGGCGAAAAAATGAGTGAATGGAAGAATATCCTGATACAGAATGCATATAAGTTTGGTTTCCCCATACACAAGCCTTACTATGAACTCAGCGAGGACCATCGTAAGCTGTTGTGGAGCGGTAATGAGTATTTCAATGGGTTACAAGAATTTTTCAGGTTCGTAGAGGAAAACAACTACAAGGTTCAGTACCGGGTGATGATGTCGCGCTATAGAGGTAAGACCACCTGTCCCGAATGTAACGGAACACGGCTCAGGAAAGATGCCACCTATGTCAAAATAAGCAATTACAGCATCAACGACCTGGTGCTCATGCAAGCGGCCCAGGCACTGGAGGTTTTCAAGTCACTGGAGCTTACGGATTACGACGCAAAGGTAAGCCGGCAGTTACTTACAGAGATTACAAACCGTTTGCAGGTGTTGTTTGATGTCGGCCTCGGGTATCTGACCTTAAACCGTTTATCGAACACCCTCTCAGGCGGCGAATCGCAACGTATTAACCTTGCCACTAGCCTCGGCAGCAGCCTGGTGGGCTCCATGTATATTTTGGACGAACCCAGCATCGGTCTCCACCCGCGTGACACCCAGAGGCTCATAACTGTACTGAAGCAGTTGCGGAATCTTGGAAATACCGTTATCGTGGTGGAACATGACGAAGATATCATTAAAGCCGCCGACGAAATCATTGACATTGGGCCATATGCAGGAGAATACGGTGGTGAGCTTGTTTTTCAGGGCGATTATCAATCCCTGATGGCAAGCGGTACATTAACAGGCGGCTATCTTTCAGGCAGACTGAATATCAAAAAACCCGAAAGAAGAAGACGGTGGAAAGAATTCATAATGATAAGTGGTGCGAGAGAAAACAATCTTAAAAATCTGAACTTAAAGTTTCCATTACATGCGCTCACGGCAGTGACCGGTGTAAGTGGTTCCGGAAAAACATCGCTGGTGAAAAAGGTGTTCTACACTGCTGTGAAGAAACTTCACGGAGGCTATGCCGATAAAACAGGCAGGCACGATCGTTTATCCGGAGATATTCAAAGTATCTCATCTGTCGAACTGGTTGACCAAAACCCAATAGGGCGGTCATCAAGATCAAACCCTGCCACTTATGTGAAAGCCTGGGACGATATACGGCAACTTTTTGCTGACCAGATCCTTGCGCAAATGCGTGGCTACAAACCCGGATATTTCTCGTTTAACATCGAGGGCGGACGCTGCGAGGAGTGTGAAGGGGAAGGTGTGGTACATATCGAGATGCAGTTTATGGCCGACATTGAACTGGTTTGTGACCACTGTCACGGAAAAAGATTTAAAGATGATGTTCTAGATGTTACCTATGCAGGTAAAAACATTGCTGACATTCTGGAATTATCTATAGATCAGGCTATTGATTTTTTTGGAGATGAAAACAATCACTCCACCCTAGCAAACAGGATTATCGCCAAACTTAAACCTTTGCAGGATGTCGGGCTGGGATATTTGAGGCTGGGCCAATCGTCAAGCACTCTCAGTGGAGGGGAAGCGCAGCGTATCAAACTTGCCTATTTCCTGGCCAAAGGGTATTCAAACAACCCCACCCTGTTCATATTCGATGAGCCTACCACAGGTCTACATTTTCATGATATAAGTAAACTGGTAGAGGCTTTTGAGGCCCTTATCGCACACAAACATACGGTTATTGTGATCGAGCATAATCTCGATATCGTTAAATGCGCCGACTGGATTATCGATCTGGGGCCAGAAGGCGGAGAAGCCGGCGGGTACATTTGTTTTGAAGGAACTCCCGAAGAAATGGTGGAGCGCTCAGAATCTTATACTGCCCAATATCTCAGGCAAAAAATTGAACAGTAATGGAAAATGCCGCAAGATTTTCTCTTGACTACGCCCGACAGCTCGACAGGGATAACCCGCTAAAGTGTTTCAGAAATCGGTTTTATTCCATCCCCGGAGTAATATATATGGATGGTAACTCGCTAGGGTTGCTCTCAAAGGATGCCGAAGAGTCGATTCTCAGAGTTCTAAACGAATGGAAAACTATGGGAATTGGCGGCTGGCTTGGCGGACAACTGCCTTGGTTCTGGTTTGCAGAAAAAATGGGAGCATTGGCCAGTAGGTTGATTGGCGCCAAACCCGAAGAGGTTGTGATGACCGGAACCACTACTCTGAATATTCACTCTCTGATCAGCAGTTTTTATGAACCCACACCCGGACGATACAGGATACTTGCCGATGAATTGAATTTCCCGTCGGATCTGTATGCCCTGAAAAGCCAGATCAGGCTTAAAGGATATAATCCGGAAGAGGCATTGATTCTGGTCAGAGCCAATAACATGGGCTTGATTGAGGAAGACTCCATCATACAACAAATGACCGATGATGTGGCAATTGCATTTTTCCCATCGGTGCAATACCGAAGCGGCCAGCTGCTTGATATGGAGAAAATAACAAGCGAAGCCCACCGCCGGGGAATTTATGCAGGGTTCGACTGCAGTCATTCAGTGGGGGCAGTGCCTCACTTTTTTGATGAATGGGGTGTGGATTTTGCGCTTTGGTGCAGCTACAAATACCTGAATGCCGGTCCAGGGGCTGCCGCATTTATTTATGTCTGTCAAACGCATTTCAGCAAGGAGCCTAGGTTGGCGGGATGGTTTGGTTATCTAAAGAATAAACAGTTCGAAATGCTTCCTGATTTCATTCCGGCCCCTCATGCAGGTCGCTGGCAGATATCTTCTCCGGGTATTCTTGGAACCTCCCCAATCGAAGGTTCGTTGAAAATAACCCTCGAAGCTGGCATTGAAAATATCCGCAACGTATCGTTACACCTTACCGAATACCTTGTCGCACTTATCGAAGAAAGAATAATTAAGCAATTTGAAGGCTTTAGGATTGTCACACCCTTGACACCTGAAAGACGTGGAGGGCATATTGCGATAGAACATCAGGAAGCTCACCGGATAACAGAAGCGCTGAAAGCCCGCAGCATCGTACCTGACTTGCGTCCGCCAAATGTCATCCGCATAGCCCCTATTGCCCTATACAACACATTTGAAGAGGTATGGCAGGTAATTGAGTCGCTCTTCCAGGTGATGAAAAATAAGGAGTTTGAACGATTTGGATCTCAGCGTCGTCTTATCAGCTGACAGTCTCTGCCAGCGAAAAATTTTCCACTATTTAGGTAACATGAATGTTTCCCTATTAAAATTATAATTCCTGATCATCTCAGCTATGCCGGGCCCGAGCTCCTCCATCCGCTGAAGCAACCGCATTTGTGTGCGCGCCCTCCCAAGATTATGTTCAGGGTATCCTGTTTTAAAATAAACATCCCCGGCAAGATAATCGGCAAGAAAACGGCATCCTATTATGAATGTCATCAACGACGGGGCGAGATGAAGGTAATTCCATTCACCTACCTCAAGTATTAGTTTTGTCTCATCTAGATACCCTTGAACAAAACTGCTGTAATACTGCATATTAAAGTCGACCTTTGAAAGTAATTGTTCATCCTCGTACGCGGTATTTCCTATCGTCCGTATTGCAACGCCAAAGTCGTAAAAGAGCAATCCCGGTCCCACCTTGTCGAGGTCAACCACGGCTATGGCCTCATCTCCTCTGAAAAGCACATTGTTGGCCTTGGTATCGTTGTGTACCACACGCAATGGCAAATTTCCTTCTTTAACCATTGCTTCAATTTGAACAAATTTATCGCTGATTTTTAAATAAAACACTATCTCATCGCTGGCCAGCTTCACTCTATTGACTTTATCATATCTGATAGCTTGCCTTAACTGCTTCAGGCGAAAAGCAATGCTATGAAACTGTGGAATAGCCTCCACAAATGAATTGGGGTCAAGTGAAGAACACACACGATTCAACCAACCAAAAGCCCTTCCCACCTCGAATGCCTGGCGTGGTTCGCTCACTTTCTCAACAACATATATACCTGGAATATATGTAGTTAAGCGCCAATAATTCTTTGAGCTATCTACAAAAAGAGGACTGTTATTTTTATCCTGTATAAGTTGCGGAATAACAAACCTATTATCAGATCGAGTTACATGCTCCTGCAGCCTCAAATGGTTACAAGCAAGAATCCACGGATTTGAAAACACTTTGGTGTTGATCTTTTGCAACACGTAACTTCTCCCCTCGCCATGGTAGTCAACGCGATAGGTGTCGTTTATGTGGCCACTTTCCAGGCTCTCAACCGAGGAGGGAGTAAGGTGTGGAAAGAAGCTCTCGAGTATTACTTCAAAATCAAGCATAGTTTATTAAAAAACTCATTTTCCCCAAGTAAAGATACGCTTATCGAGAAAAGATTCCTGTGCATATAAAATGGAAGCCATCTCCCGAAAACTGCCTCTGATGGTAGCATGACAGGCTGAATCAACAAGTTTACAAACCGAAAATGAGTAGAGCACTAAACATCTTTTACGACCTGTCCGCTGAGGTCGAAGTAATCTGCATCAGTAATCATGACCTGATAAAAGTTTCCGATCTTGAGCCTGCCGAAGGATGAAGGTATCAGCACTTCATTATCAATTTCAGGACTATCGAACTCCGTGCGGCCAACATAATAATCGCCTTCCTTCCGATCAATAATAGTGTTCAATACACAACCGGTTTTCGCCAGATTATTAGCGAGTGATATCTCCTGTTGTCTTGCCATGATTTCATCTACCCTTTGCTGCTTGATTTCAGCAGGAACATTGTCACTGAATCTGGCAGCCCTTGTGCCTTCTTCTTCGCTGTATGCGAACACGCCTAACCGGTCGAATCGAATCTTTTCAACAAATGCGCACAACTCATTAAAATGTGTATCACTCTCTCCCGGATAGCCTGTGATGAGCGTGGTGCGAAGCGCAATACCAGGGACTTTTGTGCGTATTGAATCAATCAGCCTGAATGTGTCTTCGGCATTGTTACCACGCCTCATTGATTTCAATATAGGATCGCTGATGTGCTGAAAAGGGATATCGAGGTAGCGGCATATATTGTTCTTACGCGCCATAACATCAAGCACATCAACCGGAAAATTGGCAGGATATGCATAGTGCAACCTCAACCATTTTACACCCTCAATGTCAGACAACCGGTCGACCAACCCGGCCAGAGTCCGTTTTCCATAAATATCCAGACCATACCATGTAAGATCCTGTGCCAAAAGAATGAGCTCAGAAGCGCCATTTCTGACCAGTTTTGATGCTTCTTTAACCAGATCATCTGCAGGTGTTGAAATATGTTTCCCTCTAATAAGTGGAATGGCACAAAAGGAGCATGTGCGGTCGCACCCTTCCGAAATCTTGAGGTAGGCATAATGCGAAGGTGTTGTCACAAATCGCTCCCCTGGAAGGAACATCCGCTTTTCACGCGAAATATCTTCAACTATTTTTTCAAGGTCATTAACACCATAGAAATTGTCCACCTCGGGAATCTCGGCAGGCAGTTGATCCATATAACGTTGCGACAGGCAGCCCATAACCACCACCTTTCTGACTCTACCAGATTCTTTCAGCTTTACTGCCTCAAGTATGGTGTGTATGGATTCTTCCTTGGCATCATTAATAAAACCACAGGTGTTAATTATCAGAATATCTGCTTTTTTTGCAGAAGTAGCCACAACTGTTTTACCGGCAAGACGGAGGTTAGCCATTAGTCTTTCAGAATCAACCACATTTTTTGAGCACCCAAGGGTAATTACCTTAATGCTTTCCGGCAACTGGTTCATAATCAACAAATAGTAGCAGCAAAGTGGTTATTATTCAGCATCAAATAAGGAGTCAACAAAAGCCCGGCGGTCAAACTCCTGCAAGTCTTGAAGTTTTTCGCCGACACCAATGTATTTGACAGGAATTTTCAGCTGATCGGAAATACCAATCACTACCCCCCCTTTGGCTGTGCCGTCCAGCTTGGTTAGTGCCAAAGCAGTGACCTCAGTAGCAGCGGTGAACTGTTTGGCCTGCTCAATGGCGTTTTGGCCAGTCGATGCATCCAGAATCAGTATTACTTCGTGGGGTGCATCGGGAATAACTTTTTGCATGACCCGTTTGACCTTGCTCAACTCGTTCATCAGATTGATTTTATTGTGCAGTCGTCCGGCGGTATCAATGATTGCCACATCAATATTTTGAGAGACAGCTTTTTGCAAGGTTTCGTAAGCGACAGCCGCAGGGTCGCTACCCATTTGCGTGCTTACAAAAGGTACCTGAACTCGGTTTGCCCAGATTTCGAGCTGGCTTATGGCAGCTGCCCTGAAAGTGTCAGCAGCGCCAAGGATTACCGATTTCCCGGCCTGTTTGTAGTGCCAGGCAAGCTTGCCAATGGTAGTGGTCTTCCCTACCCCGTTAACGCCTACCACCATGATCACATACGGTGTCGAGGCTGAAGACATTCCGATACCCATTTGCACCTGATCAGATGTTTCTTCAAGCATGGCGGCTACCTCATCACGAAGGATCAGGTTTAGTTCTGAGGCATTCATATATTTATCGCGGCCTACTCTTTTCTGCAGCCGTTCGATGATCCGGAGGGTGGTTTCGACCCCGACATCAGAGGTAATCAGGATTTCTTCAAGTTCGTCAAGAAAAGATTCGTCAACGGTTGAGCGTCCGGCAATGGCCCGGGTTAGCTTGCCGAAAATACTGGTCCTGGTCTTTTCAAGGCCCTGGTCGAGTGATTCTTTTTTATCGCGGTTGAGAAACGAAAAAAAACCCATGATTATTCTCTCTAGAAATGATTTTAAGTGCTAAGATACTCTAAAGTTTGTACAGATAGTAAGATCTGGACGGTACGGAATGGTATAATTGATTGACATTTCTATCTATAAAAAAAGCCCTTTCCGTTGGTGGAAAGAGCTCCGGTTGCCAGCAATTCGTGGCAAGATTTATTGTTTAGCCAGGAACTCTTTTACCTGGTCGTTTGGAACAATGGTTTCCTTAAACGTATAAGCACCGGTTTTTGGTGATTTTATCATACGTATGACCTTGGCAAAATCTTTGCCCGATGAGGTTCTGAGAGTTGCAACGGTTTTCTTTGCCATGATGCTTTGTTATTTAATTTCTTTGTGAACGGTTACTTTCTTAAGGATGGGGTTGTATTTTTTCAACTCTAGCCTTTCGGGGGTGTTCTTTTTATTTTTGGTGGTAACATAACGCGAGGTGCCTGGCATTCCGCTTGTTTTGTGCTCAGTGCACTCCATAATTACCTGTATCCGTGCTTCTTTGGTTTTCTTTGCCATGATCTGGGTCTCTTTCGATTTTAAGGGCTGCAAAATTAGTAATAATTACGAAAGTAACAAAGCCTGTGCGAAGATTTTTATTTTCCGGATAAAAATCGGACCTTGCTGCCTGTGCCAAACGCCGAACTGTCTCAGGATAACTCAAATTCATTACCAACTTCGGGTATGATAATGTGCCTGAACCCGTCCTTACGAAGTTGTTCCCTGTAGTATTCCTGAGAAGCGAGTTCGCCATGAACCAGAAATACTTGTTTAACAAGGCTCTTATCCTGGCAGCTTAAGAAACTCATCATCTCTCGGAAGTCGCCATGACCCGAGAAAGCTTCAATCTGCTTAATACTGGCCCTAACAGGATGCTTTACCCCAAAAATGGAAACCTCATCAGCCCCGCTAAGTATTTTTGCTCCCAGGGTTGCAGGTGCGCAATAACCAACTGAGAGTATGGTATTTGTAGGCTCTTCAATATTATTGGCAATATGATGCTTAATGCGCCCTGCTTCCATCATGCCCGATGCGGATATGATAATACATGGCTGAGTAATGGAATTCAGCTTTTTCGATTCTTCGGCTGAACGAATATATCGTAACGAAGCAAAACCGAAGGGATCGGGATCGTTGAGCATTACATTCCGAACATCCTCGTTTAGATTATCAGTGTGCAGCCTGAATATTTCGGTAGCGTTCACTGCAAGCGGACTATCAACATAGATATGAATTTTTGGAAGACGGCCTTGATTGAAGAAATTGTTCAAGGTGTACACGAGCTCCTGGGTGCGGCCAACGGCGAATGAGGGAATGATGAGTTTGCCCCCTTTTACCACGCATGTTTCGTAGATCACACGAAAAAGTTCTGCTTCTGCATCCTGCCACGCCGGATGCAGGCGATTTCCATAAGTTGATTCTGTGATAAGGTAATCGCATTGTGGAAATGCCTGAGGCTTTTGCAGGATACGATTCATTGGCCGGCCGATATCACCTGTATAGGCAATTTTCACTGTCTTGCCTTTTTCGGTGATTTCAATAAGCGCTGTGGAGCTGCCAAGCATGTGTCCTGTATTTGTAAACCTTACCTTGATGGAGTCGTTGATATAAAACTTCCGGTTATACGAAACGCCAATAAATAACTCCATACACTGCCGGGCCTCTTTTTCGGTATAAATCGGCTCTACCCTAGGTAAGTCCTTTTCCAGGCGTCTTTTGTTAAACCAGCGTACATCACTTTCCTGTATGTGCCCGCTATCGGCCAGCATGATAGCGCACAGATCGCGGGTGGCGTCGGTGCAGATAACCGAGCCTCGGAATCCTTCTTTGTAGATATACGGTATTAGGCCTGAATGGTCGATATGAGCATGTGTAAGTATGAGGTGGTCGATCTGTGATGGCTCAAAACCAAGGTTGCGGTTCATTGCATCTGTCTCAAGTCCTTTGCCCTGAAACATTCCGCAGTCAAGTAAGATCCGTTTTCCTGAGTCGGTGGTTAGGAGAAATTTACTGCCGGTAACCTCACGTGTGGCTCCTAGAAATTTAATTTTCATTCTTCTTTAATGCTTGGGTTGCTTTTTAACTGAATTTACCTATCAAAAGTACTAAATGCTTCTAATTAGCCAACAAATCAATGGTCACACGCGGATAATTTCATCCTACTTTTTACAACCTTTGCCATTAATTAAATTCCTGCCTGTTTTATGTGGGAAAATCAGGTTAGACATTACAAATCGTATCTCCAAATCGAGCGGTCGTTATCGCCCAACACCGTGGATTGCTATGTCCGCGACCTCGGCAAGCTTCTGAAATATTTAGAGGATCAGGATCCTGCAATCAGCCCAGAGCAGGTAACTATCGGAAACCTGCGAACGTTTGTTGAGTGGCTGCAGGTACCGGGCATCAGTCCTGCCTCGCAGGCCAGAATCATTTCAGGTCTGCGATCATTCTTCCGTTTTCTTTTGCTTGAGAATCAAATTTCAACCGATCCCTCTCAGCGGCTTGACCTTCCGAAAACCAGCCGCCACCTGCCCGAGGTGCTCAATGTGCATGAGATAGATCGTCTATTGGCAGCCATCGACAAGAGTAAACCCGAAGGAGAACGAAACAAGGCGATACTGGAAACGCTTTATGGTTGCGGACTTAGGGTAACTGAACTCATAACACTCAAAATATCTGACATATACTTTGATGAAGGCTTTGTACGTATTACCGGAAAAGGAAACAAACAACGCCTGGTACCCATCGGCAGTGAAGCCCTGAAAAGCCTGAAGGATTATTTTCTTTACACCAGGCCTCACACCACAGCAAAGAAAGGATTCGAGGATATTATTTTCCTGAACAAGAATGGGAAGAATTTGAGCAGGGTGATGATATTTACCATCCTCCGGCAGCTTGCCGCCCGCGCCGGGTTAAGGAAAGTAATCAGTCCACATACTCTCAGGCATTCATTCGCCACCCACCTGATTGAAGGTGGCGCAGATCTGAGAGCTGTTCAGGAAATGCTTGGGCATGAGTCTATTGTGACTACCGAAATATACACACACCTCGACAAACAATACCTGCGAAGCGTGATTCTCGAATACCACCCACGGGCAAGGAAAGGGTAACAGGCTACCAGTCTTCCTCGTCGTCGCCGATCACTATGCCCCAGTTGACCGTTGTCAGTTTATCGTTTTCGAAATAGAAGTCGATGAGCGCATCATCAAACGACACACGTTTTTCACCCCATTCTTCAACTTCGGAGTCGATGTCAATAAAGCCGTGCTCGTTCATGAGCTGTATGATCTGAGCTTCCGTAAGAGCAAAGATCTTAAGTCCGAACAGGGTGGTATCCGCATTATCCGTCTCGAAACAGGAGAGAATGGGTTCCCCGTCGCCCTCGAAGAAAACGGTAAGACCCAGGTCATTATAGTAGAAGAGTTGCGTATTGAGTTCGTCATCATCGAGTTTATCCAACACTTCTATTTCTGACGGTTCGCCGAGTATTTCCTTCGCCCGGGCAATGGATACACCAAATTCCAGGGTATCCATGCCCTGATGCAAGCCGATTACAAATTTAGGGATGTTCATGTGTTAAATAGATTTATAACGGGATTTATTGAAAAGGTGAATTGGGTTCGGAAGCAAGATGATTGTACGCCAGGCGGGAAACAAGCCGTGGAAAGAACTTATTCAGCCAAACGGTGAGTTTTCCTTCTCTGCAAGTTAGAATTAAAGAGTTTTTTCGTTGGGCAATAGCATGCAGAGTGCGCTGTGCGACCTCTTCAGAAACCATCATATTTTTCTCGTTGCGTGGGCTTTCTCCCTGGGCGGCTCCATTTGCATTAAGTGCTACATTGCGGATATTTGATGCTGTGAATCCGGGTGAAACAGTTAGCACATGAAGTTCTTTCTTGAGATTCTCTGTCCTGAGGGCATCAAGAAACCCTCGGACAGCAAATTTGGAGGCGCTGTAGCCTGTTCGACCCGGAAGCCCGACGTGCCCTGCGATGGAGAGGATCCCAACTACCGAACCTTTTGTCCTGAGCAGGTATGGCAAGGCATATTTGGTGCAGTGCACGGTTCCCCAGAAATTGACGTCCATCACCCTCCTGAGTACATCTAGGTGCAAATCGGCAAAAAGCGCTCTCATACTGATTCCTGCATTATTAATCATGACATCGATACGCCCAAAACGTTCAACAGTAGTGGCAATCAGGCGCTGGCAGTCGCTTTCTTTCGTCACGTCTGTCTGAATTACCAGTACATTATTCTCAGACACTGGCAGCGATGAAGCAATGGTTTTCATGGCATAGAAATCCCGAGCAGCCATCACGATGCGTGCGTTCTGTGACGCAAATGCCTCAACCAACGCCTTGCCAATTCCCGAGGAGGCTCCGGTCACGATTACCACCTTATCCCTGAATACCTGCATCATCTGGTCCTGAATGTTCAAGCGTATGCAATGATACGTATATTTTCCGCACGCAACCTTTCGTCGACATACATTTATGCCGTTCCACACAGATAAACATTATCTTTGCATGAATCTAATCCAACGATGGTATGAGGTATGACAAGGATTTGTTTTTCAGCTATCTGGCGCAAACATCATCCAGCCCTCTGGCCATTGAAATTGACTATGCCGAAGGAATTTATCTGACTGACACTACCGGCAAGAAATATATTGACCTCCTCTCAGGTATAGCTGTAAGCAGCACCGGACACCGGCATCCAGCCGTTATTAAAGCCATTGAATCGCAGCTTGCAAAACACCTGCACGTGATGGTTTACGGTGAATTGGTTCAGTCGTCGCAGGCTCGATTGGCCGAAGCACTCTGTGCACTGCTGCCACCAGGTCTTGACTCCGTTTTTTTTGTCAATTCGGGCAGTGAGGCGGTTGAGGGTGCACTGAAATTGGCCAAGCGGTTCAGCGGTCGCACCGAAATTGTGTCTTTCGGGAATGCCTACCACGGATCTTCGCACGGCGCCCTGAGTGTGATGGGCAAAGAACACCTGAAGCAAAAATTCCGCCCGTTGCTACCTATGATCAGGCAACTTAGCTTTAACTGCACAGCTGACCTGCACCAAATTTCTACAGATACAGCTTGTGTCATCATAGAGCCGGTTCAGGGCGAGGCAGGTGTGATTCCCGCTCAGCTCGATTTTATTCTCAGGCTGCGCCAACGGTGCAACGAAACTGGCGCTTTACTCATATTTGACGAAATACAGACCGGACTTGGACGCACCGGCACTCTTTTTGCCTTTGAGCAATATGGAATTGTACCGGATGTGCTGTTGCTGGCAAAAGCATTTGGCGGAGGGCTTCCTTTGGGAGCATTCATCGCCGGAAAGCATACTATGAATTGCCTGAGTCATTCACCTGCACTGGGCCACATCACAACATTTGGCGGACATCCACTAAGTTGTGCTGCTGCATTAGCCAACCTCGAAATCATACACGGACAACAGCTTCATCTGCAAGCCGAATTGATTGCAGAGGTATTTATCCAGAAGCTGGATGGGTTGGCGTTAATACAGGAAATCAGGTATAAAGGCCTGCTGATGGCTATAGAATTCAAAGATGCCGAAACAAACATGGCGGTCATAAATAAATGCCTCGAGCTTGGATTGCTTACAGATTGGTTTCTTTTCAGACAAAGCGCGCTTCGAATTGCGCCCCCGCTTACCATGACTAAAGAGGAAGCAAACTGTGCTGCTGAATTACTGGCTCAAGCCATTTATTCGGTTCAATAGAAAGGTATTCATAATGATTGTACTTCTCGATCGCGAGTTGAGTTTTCCAGACCCCATGTCAGCCGATGCAGATGGATTGGTAGCTATAGGAGGCGATTTGACTATTGAGCGCTTGCTTTTGGCATATTCGTCAGGAATATTTCCATGGTACATGGGCAGGGATCCGATTCTTTGGTGGTCGCCCGATCCGCGGGCCATACTTTTTCCACAGGACCTAAAACTATCCAAAAGCCTCAGGAAAAAATTACGGGAAAACTCATACAACGTAAGAGTTGATAACTGTTTTGAAACAGTAATGCTTCATTGTGCGCATGCCGGAACTCGTCAGCAAGAAGGAACATGGATAACTAATGAAATGATCCGAGCATATGTCAACCTGCATGAAAGCGGCTATGCGCATTCATTTGAGACTTATCGCGATGGAGAATTGATCGGTGGATTGTATGGGGTCAGCATTGGAAAGATGTTTGCCGGTGAATCGATGTTTGCATTGGAGAATGATGCCTCAAAAGTTGCATTGGTGTATCTTTGCAGTCTTTTAATCTCTTTTGGCTTTGATTTTATTGATGTTCAGCAAGATAACGACCACCTTCTTAGCCTAGGAGCAGTCAGGTTGTCGAGGCGTGGGTTTCTTGAAATACTCAGACCTGCAACCACCAAAAAAGGATTTCGTGGAAAATGGACTACTTACGGCGAGAATAATGACTTTTTGAAAGTAAAATAAAATGGGAGAATTTAACAAAGATTTCATGCAGATGGCCATAGATATTGCCACGGACAACGTTGTTTCAGGCAAAGGAGGTCCATTTGGTGCTTTAGTCGTGAAAGAAGGCCGGGTAATATCCAGGGGCGTAAATAAGGTTACATGTGCAACGGACCCCACGGCTCACGCCGAGATTACTGCCATCAGGGAAGCGTGTTTTCAGCTCGGTGATTTTGAGCTACACGGTTGTGATATATATTCAAGCTGTGAACCTTGCCCCATGTGTCTTGGAGCAATTTACTGGGCCCGCCCCGAAGCTTTATTTTTTGCCGCATCACGCCAGCAGGCGGCTGAAGCCGGTTTTGACGATGAGATGATTTACGAAGAAATCAATACACCGCCTGAGCGCAGAAAAATATTCACCAGGCACATAAATCATTCCGGCTCCCTGATGCCCTTTGAAGCCTGGGTTAATAGTTCTCAGAAAATTCCTTATTAGTGTTCGAACGGATGATCCTGTCCGAAATCGGGGCGATAGTGACTATGGCTGGCGAGCTCCTGTACCCAGCCACGAAACATGCCTAATTCCTGCATTTTGCTACGCACCCTGTCATATTCTTTCACGTAAATCCGCCTCGATAATTCGGGGTGTTTTGTTACCAATGAGGTCGGGTAGTATTGCGACATAAGCGAAACATACACTCTTGGCGACAATTCTTCGGCTATAAACTGCAGCACATCAATGCTGTTCTGCACCTGTCCGGGCAAAACAAGGTGTCTGATGATTAGCCCCGACTCTGCCAGGCCATCGTCTCCGAAAACAACCGATGATCCTTTCTGACGAAACATCTCACGCAAGGCGGATTTAGCCACTTCTGCATAATTTGAAGCATCTGACCAACGGAGTGCAAGATTATCATCTATATATTTGAAATCAGGCAGAAATACATCAATAAGCCCTTCAAGTGAGCGCAATGTATCTGCCGTGTCGTATCCATTGGAATTATACACAAAAACCGGGTTGCGCCCGGCGTGCCTGATTGCCCTGATGATCGCTTTCATTTGGACTAGCTGGTGGCCGGGGCTGACGAACCCTACCCCCCGGCATCCTGAATCCAGCAAAGAAATTATATGCCGGGTTGTATCTGCCAAGGATATCCGCGTGCCTTGTTTAGCCTCATTGAGCCTGCTGATCTGATGATTCTGACAATACAGACACTGAAGATTGCAGTGAGTAAAAAAAACATTGCAAATGCCCCCCGGGCCGCTAACCGATGGTTCTTCGCCCCGGTGCACACAAATGCTGCTAATATTACACCAGGCGTCAGTTTTGCAATAGCCTGTTTCATAGAAACGATTCACCCCGCATTGCCTTGGGCATGCCATACAATGTTCCAGTTCTGCCTTCCAGGTATTCCATTCGGCCGGAAACAGTAGCTCCATGCTGACATCTGAATGCCGGTTAATCATTCCTGAAACTAAATACTTTTCCGTGTTGATTACTGAAGCCAGGCAGCAATTTTATCCATAGGTATCATAGCGGCCATATCTGTGACAGCTTTTTCATCCATCGAACCACTGCATTGCAGAGTCAACAGCGAATTACCGAAAGGAATTTGACACTCCCATGAAGAAAGCCCTTCTTCAGTTTGTGACCTTCGGAGAATTCCACGGTAATTGCCAACCCTGATACGTTTCTGATTTGGATCGGGAGCGAAAACCGGTAGAGCCAATAGGGCGTTGATGCCAGTAAGTGCAGGAGAGTCGCCAATAATTTGCAGGCTGGCTGTGTTATGGGAATCTGACTTGTAGTTACGGCTGACGAAAAATCCCATCCTGCCAATTCCACTCGAGCCACCAGTTACCTGGTCGCTTCCCTTTTCGGCATTCAAGCTCCCCAGCTGCGGTGGAAAAAGTTGAAGAATTTCCGCTCCAATCACTCTGTCGAGTTCATCTAAGGCCTCTTGTAGGGCAAACCGGGCATCCTGAAGCTTACCTGCCTTGTAGGCGATAAGCGCTTCATCAAGCTGGGTGGGGGTATTTTGTGCCTTGGACGTCAGGCACATGCAAACCAATACTGCGAGTGTTATGATATGCTTTTTCATTGGTCTCCGAGTCCTTTCTTGATCGAATCAATATTGAATGAATTAGCAGCGGCCATAAAATCTTTCTCTGAGTCGAAATTTACTCCGTTTATTTGCACAAAGGTAGATTGGCCTGCGGTGAGTGTCAGGGCAAAGCCTTCGTTGTGGTCAAAAGTGATGGTGGCATTTATGTTCTGAAACCGTATTGATTTTTGGTTCATATTTTCGGACGTTCTATAGTTGCCCGCCATGTTCATCATTGTCATCGTTAGTGGGTCGGGGTCTGTACGAACAAAAATTTCCAACTCCTTATCATCCTTCTTCCCGGTGTAGCTGCGTTCCATAACCAACCCAACAAAGCCTATTCCCGAGCTGATCACCTTATCCTGTCCTTTATCAGCGTCAAGGCCGGCCACAATATCTGGCAAAGATTTCAGGAGGTTTCTACCAATTTCGAGTTCAATTCCCCACATAGCCTGTCTGGCAGCTGCCCGGCTGTTGGCATATTCTTTTGCTCTGAAAGCAGTATTTGCATCGGCAATATACTGCGGAACGTCAATATCCTGATTGCTAAGCCCACCGACCTTACGATTGGTGGCCGAAGGTGTCGACGTTGGTGATTCGGCGGGGTTAGCACTCTGCTGCTGTGATTGATCTTTATCCTTAAAAATCTCATTCACAATCTTATCTTCCACCTTTTGCTTAACCCTGTTCAGAATGCCCTGCGCCATGATGTTGCTTCCAAGCAACAGCAACATTGCTGCTAAGAATGGTTTGATTGTTAAATTTCTCATAAGGAACAATTATTAGTGTGTACTAAAGGACTGATCTACTCAAAATCCATAGAGCAAACATGATTTTCATACAAAAATACAACAAAGCACTCACAGATGTTGTTCACAATCAGTGTAACTAGCAATATTTATGAGGGTGAATTCCCCAGCCATAGAAAAGCATGAAAAAAAAGTTGATGTACTGGGCTAAATTTCATAGTTTTGAGCAAAATTGAAAATTCACATTATGTCAAAGAGTTCGTTCAAATTACCCAAGCTCGTCAAAGATGATCCGTGGCTTCAACCCGTATCGGAAGGTGTATGGATGCGTTTGGAGCGATTCCGTCAGCGGCTTTCGCAAATTGAAAAGGACTACGGAAGCTTGATCCAATTTGCCAACGGATACAAATACTTCGGATTCAACCGCGACTCGAGGCGCAAAGGATGGGTTTACCGCGAATGGGCTCCCGGGGCACATATGCTTCACCTTATCGGCGACTTCAATCAGTGGAACTACACATCCCATCCTATGTCACGCGATGCCTTTGGTGTGTGGGAGATATTTCTTCCTGATAAACACTACGCTGATTCTTTAAAACACGGAAGTAAACTGAAGGTGCTGGTAGATGGTAACAATGGCCGATACGAGCGAATCCCTGCATTTATGAAAAGAGTAGTTCAGGATCCCGGTTCGCCTAACTTTTCCGGTGTGTTGTGGGACCCAGGCCCTTTTGACTGGTCGGGGGATACATCACCTCTTAATGACTTGAAAGACTTGTTGATCTATGAGTGTCATCCGGGCATGGCACAGGAAAAACTTGAGGTGGGGACATGGAATGAATTTACCGTTAACGTACTGCCTCGTATAAAAGCTGCCGGGTATACTGCACTGCAGCTCATGGCTGTACAGGAACATCCCTATTATGCTTCCTATGGATATCATGTTTCCAACCTGTTTGCCCCTTCTTCACGTTTCGGAACCCCCGAAGATCTTAAATCATTGATTAAGAAAGCCCATAGCCTGGGGCTTGTAGTCATCATGGACCTTGTGCACAGCCATACCATAAAGAATTTCCTTGAAGGAATTAACGAGCTTGACGGCACGGATCACCATTACAGCCACGGGGGCGACAGAGGAAACCATCCAGACTGGGATTCAAAGCTTTTTGACTATGGTAAAACCGAGGTACTCAGGTTTTTACTGTCGAATCTGAAATACTGGATGCAGGAATTTCATTTCGACGGCTTCAGATTTGACGGCGTCGGCTCAATGCTGTACTTTCATCATGGCAATATCGGAGATTTTGACCCGTGGAAATATTTCACTGACGGAGTAGAATTTGATGCGGTAACGTACCTACAACTGGCTAATAAACTCACACATTCCATCAATCCGAAAGCTATTACCATAGCCGAGGATGTCACAGGTATGCCGGGCCTGACCTCCCCCATCAGTGATGCTGGGATAGGATTCGACTACAGGCTTGGCATGGGTATTCCCGACTTCTGGATTCATCTTCTGAGAGACAAAAGAGATGAAGACTGGAGCGTTAGCGACATTTGGAACGTACTGACAAATCGCAAACCCGGAGTCAAGACAGTAGCCTATTGCGAGTCGCATGATCAGGCCCTGGTTGGCGACAAGACGATAGCATTCTGGTTGATGGATCAGGCTATGTACAATCACATGCAAAAAGATGATGATAACCTAGTCATCAACAGAGGTATGGCGCTCCATAAAATGATACGCTTCGTGACTGCCATTCTGGGAGGAGATGCATATATGAATTTCATCGGAAATGAATTCGGACACCCTGAATGGGTTGATTTTCCGAGAGAAGGAAACAATTGGAGCTATTGGTACGCACGCAGGCAATGGAGCCTGAGAGATAATCAGGATTTGAAATATAAATTCCTGGCATCATTTGATACGGAAATGGTGCAGTTGGTCAGAGAATACCATATCCTGCACCAGGGTTATGGCAGGCAAATTAATGTTGATGAGCAAAATAAGACCCTCGTTTTTGAAAAAGGTAATCTTATATTTGTGTTCAACTTCCACGTTTCCAACTCCATTCCGGGATACGAATTTCAGGTACAGGAACCCGGAAACTACCGCGTTATTTTCGATACCGATGATCCCGCGTTTGGAGGATTAGGGCGCATTAGCCGCGAGGTGGATCATTATACCTTCCACAGCCCTTCGGGAGCTACCTATGCGCGCATATATAATGTAAGCCGTACTGCCCAGGTGCTTAGGAGAATGTGAGAGAGGGTTTAATAATTTTTCTTCTGCTATTGACCCGTAATAAATGAAATCCTAAGAGGCCCTCATTGCTTTAACCATTCGATTTTTTCCGTTAATATCAGTTTTAACCTTCACTCTGGTCAAACCAGCATCAGAGCAAAGATCAGCAACCATGTCAGCATATTCTTCGTGACACTCCAGGTACATTACGCCTCTTTCCACCAGCTTGCTGAGGGCAAAACCGATAAGGTGACGATAGAAAAATAACGGATCATCAACGGGAGGAAATAATGCCATCCATGGTTCGAAATTTACAACATTGCGCGGCAGTGCAGATTCCTGTGGGTATGGAATGTATGGAGGATTGCAGACAACAACATCAAATTCGCCCGGCGGCCATTGGTTTGAGTCGGTTATATCGCAGTGAATGAACTGAACCTTGGCATTGTGTATAATGCCATTCTGCTTGGCGACTTCCAGCGCCTTATGACTAATATCAACCGCAACAGTCTCAGCGTTGTGCAGGTGTTTCGCAAGAGAGATGGCAATACAGCCACTTCCGGTTCCAATGTCAATTACGCGTAAATCTGGAGTGCCACTCTTCTCGGTGATTACCCAATGAACGAGCTCTTCAGTCTCGGGCCTGGGTATGAGTACATGTGAATTGACCAGAAAATAAAGGTCAAAAAATCGTGCTTTTCCCAAAATATACTGAACTGGCTCATGGTTCATCAATCTGTTGACTGATTCACCGATCAAATGACAGGCAGTTTCATCAAAATACTGATTCCTTCCCCCAATCAGATCCTCATGACTAATGCCGGCGTAATGCTCAAAAAGCATAACGGACAAAGTTTTAGATTCATGAGGGCCATAAAGCTTTTCCAGCGTCTGGCGAACTTTTCGGTAATATTTCAAAGCATTCTCTGACATGTAGCAAAATTAAGGCTTTAAGCTCCTATATAAATTCCATATTCCACATTTAACAATCCTGCAAGGCATTTTTCATTTGTTACTGAAAATTAAATGATTGAGGCACAAATCGCAAAACAAACTATATTTGTCAACCGATGGTTCACCTTGACGTTCGGGTCTGAAATTAAGCTTGACAGGGGAGATTTTACCAGTAATACTAAACCAAATATTATGTCTTATTGTTTTAATTTGTAATCAAATAAGTAAATTATGAAAAAAGCCTTATTTCTTTTGCTCCTTATACCCTTCGTACTTTCGGCACAGCGTGATTATACGGCTATGAAAGTCAATCATTTTGAAATGGCCCCGGGAATTCACCGGCTGTTTGTTGGCGATGTGGTCACCGTTGTTGCGTTCAGTGGCCCCGATGGCCTGATGCTCATCGATGCGGCCTATGAGCAGACCACAAAACAGTTGAAGGACACCCTCACCCGTCTCATCGGCAAGCCCGTTAAATATCTCGTAAACACCCACCTTCACGGCGACCACACCGGAGGTAACCCTGAGATGGCAAAGGGGGCTGATGTGATTGCACATCATTCTGTAAAAACCTGGTTATCATCTGACCGCAAACAAGGCGAACGGGTTTCGGGGCCTATGGTCTCCCACGCCATACCAAATATCACCTTCGAGGGCTCTCTCGAAATGAAATTCAATGGCGAAATCGTCAGAATGCGCCATATGCCTAACAGCCACACTGCGGGTGACATTTACATATATTTCCCGAAAGCCAACGTTCTTGTACTTGGCGACCTGCTGTTTGCCGATAATTTTCCCTTTGTTGATGTTAGCCAGGGAGGTAATCCTATAAATTTTCTTGCCAGACTGCACTGGATAGAAAACAACTTCGATGATAAAGTTACTATGGTTGGCGGTCATGGTCCTGTATACACCATGACACAGTTCAAGGCCTACCGTGCTTCACTCGAAGCATCGGTCGAAGCAGTAAGGCAGGCCAAAAAGCAGGGTTTGACTGCAGAGCAGATGAAGCAGCAACGCATTCTCTTAAAATGGGAGAGTTTTGGCAAATTCTTCATAACCGAAGACCGCTGGATTGATACTCTGTTTCCTTATGTGTAATAATCATCCTGGTCTCTGATCATCGCGCTTTATTGCGCAGTATATAATAAATGAGGGAAAGCTTGCTAAGGATTGCGCTCTGAGTGTTTTCGTTCTTCCGGACCACATTCCTTACCAGGTTGCATCAGGAAAAATCACCCAGATCAGTCAATTTTATACCCATGTTGTACATAGTACTTGCCATCGCATGTTCGACAGGTATTCTGGTTATGTTTAAGCTGGCAGGCAGGTATACCATAAACTCACTGGCGCTGTTAGTAGTAAATTATGTGGTAGCAGTGCTGTTTGGTATTTTTAGTTCACCCAGCAATTTGCACCCTGAAGCTATTCTTCAGAAACCATGGGTTGGTCTGGCATTTTTATCAGGTATCCTTTTCATCACGGGGTTTTTCCTTTTTTCATTTTCGGCTGTTAAAGCCGGAGTGGCATCTACCGGACTGGCCAGTCGTTTGTCGCTGATCGTTTCGGTAGCCGCCGGGCTCCTGATATTCGGCGACAGTCCGGACATTTACCGGATAGCCGGCATCAGTGTGGGATTGGCAGCCTTGTATTTATCGCTTGCTCCACAGAAAAATTCGAAAGCCGGTGCATCGCTATTACCAATAGCATTGCTGGTGGTACATGGCATCAGTGACCTTGCATTAAAGGTAGTGCAGGAATACTTCTTGAACGATGACTACGATGCTTTTCTGGTCTCAGTATTTTTCATTGCACTGATAGTCAGCTCATTGATCTTCCTTATCAAATATCCTATAAAAACGATGAATCTTAAAACACTGCTGGCCGGTATACTGATCGGATTACTTAACTGGTATTCCAGCTATTTTTTACTTCTAAGCCTTGACAGGTTTGAAGTTAGCCTGGTTATCCCCATTATCAATATTGGTATTGTAGCAGCAGCTTCGGCGGCTGGAATAATTATTTTTAAAGAAAAACTGAATGCCAGGCGGTTAGCAGGAATACTTATCGCCTTAATTTCAATAGCGTTATTGTCTTACCCAAAGGATTGATCCACGGTACGGATAATAACACATATAGGTCAGGTCCATCAGTAAAACTATTCCTGTTCTGCGGTGTTTAGTAATGCAAAAGTTCAAGTAACAGATATAATATTCTTAATTTGACTCAATATGGAAATTACTTTTCCCGGAGGACTAAAAGTCCAGGCCAATTACAAAGGCTACACCATCATGACCGATCAACCAGCATACTCTGGCGGTGAAGGCAGCGCCCCTGCCCCATTTGATCTGTTTCTTGCATCCATCGGAACCTGCGTGGGCATTTACGTTAAGGCATTCTGCGAGCAGCGCGGAATTCCAACTTCAGATGTAATTATCAAGCAACATATGGAGGTAGATCCAAACACCCGGCTGATTGGGAAAATCAGGTTTGAGATGCACTTGCCCGATGAGTTTCCGAAGAAATACCGTGAGGCGCTCATCAACACGGCAAACAACTGTGCCGTAAAAAGGCATTTGTTGAATCCTCCTGAATTTTCCTATGACCTAAAAATCGGGGACGAAATTTATGAGTGATGGTCATTCGCTGAAGCAGGTCGATGCCTTTCTGCAGCTGCACCATATAGCCGTTGCCGGGGCATCACGAAATCCGACCAAATTCGGGAGCCTCATTTTTCATGAGCTTCGACGTTATGGGTATCTGGTTGTACCCATCAATCCGCATGTGCAGGAGCTGGATGGTGTAAAGGCGGTCGCTGATGTGAACAATCTGCCTGATGGCGTTGAGGGAATAGTGTTCGTCACGCCGCCTGACCGGACTCTGATGCTTGTGAATCAGGCTGCTGTGAAGGGCATCAGACACATTTGGATTCAACCCGGAGCCGATCATCCTAAAGCTGTAGATTTATGCCAGCAACTTGATATCTCTGTAATTCATCATGACTGTATTTTAATGTATCTTGCCGGGCAAAAACCTGCCCGAATTAAGCTATGATACTCTGAAGTTTGCAGGGCACGCCAACCTGAACATTCGACATGAATAAAGCGGTGCAAGTATCCGTGAGTAACTGCCTTCGCCTGGCAGAACTTGTTCGCAGCCTTCGTTTCAAGTCAGAAATTTACCACAGGCCTTTCCTGACCCTTGAAGCACCAGAAGAAGTTCGATTCAGAACCTACTTCTACGCTGTAGCCATCTGCCATCAAACCCACACCCTGCAAAGTAAGGTTAAAAACCTCTGGGGGTGGGACTATATTGAAGAAACCTTTACACGCCTAGCGGTAGATGAATCGCCGATTTTGTGGCCCGGGTTTCTCGCAGCCAGCAAGCCTGAAGAAGTAATCCGCCAGCTTGCAGAACTTTTCAGCGATACAGGCCAATTGGAGGATACCACATTCGACAGGTTGAATGAAAGAGTAAAACTCATTACGGATGCCGACATATTGCTGCAACTTGATTATAACGGGAGCCTGACTCAACTATTTGATCAGACACCGCAAGTCCTTGCCGGGCAAAATGGGTTATACGCAATGCTGGAAGTATTTGAGGCGTACTGTGATCCTCTGCGAAAAAAATCCAGCTTTCTTCTAAAATTGCTCGAAGAGGCAAAGCTCATTCAAATTGAAGATCCGGATAATTATGTTCCGATCATGGATTATCACATGCAGAGGGTACTGCTTCGAATCGGGTGCGTTGAAATTACGCAAGCTACCTTGGCCGAAAAACTCAGAAAACGTATACCTGTTAGCAGTGACTTGGCCATCCGCAAGCAGTGTATCGAAGCCTTCAGTATCATCGCGCACCACTCAGGCATCAATAAGGTTAAACTCAATGACATTTTCTGGTCGCTGGGGCGCAGTTGTTGTCATGAACACCTCCTGTGCCGGGTGGGATACTGCGAAAAAAACCCGTGTACCCTGACCCGGTTTGTTGATTTGCCGATCCACAACCATTGTCCGTTCGACAGAATTTGTAAAGGCGCTGAATCGGGCTACTACAGAAGTTTGTGGCAACCTCTGGTAGAAACGCATTACTATTAATGTTTGATACTTTGTTTGGTTTCATAACCTCGCAGAGCCATTCAGGCCATTTTTAATAGAAAGAGTCCTGTAATGAGGCCATCCGGTCGGTTTCATAGGGATGAAAACAATCTCACTCCATTTGTTGCCCATTCCATTAAACGATAACCAGAAAATAATGAATTAGTAATACCTGACTGAATGGCAGTTCCATTCGGCCCAATCCTTTGTCCAGTCAGTTGTTCCGAAAGCCCCGATGTAAGTAACCTTTAAGAAAAAGTTATCAGCCTTTGGGGTGTTATCCCATTTGGCGGCATTCAGAATATTTGATGACAAAGGCAAGGTGACTTTGGGAGTCCCTAAGTCGAACAAACTGCCCTCAAGTCCGGTTTCACCCCAATGGCCAATCAGTTTATTGTTGAAAGAGCCAGTATTGTACCAGGTTTCATAAGCGGATTGCCCTCCCGGGAAATTAGCGTGGCTGCGTAAAGCAACACCTCGTGGCAAATTTGGATGCTGTGCACCATTTGATGGCGCTCCTGTATAGATTGTTCCGGCCGATCCATATCCATTACCCCCCCAGTGATCTACTCCGGCAAGCACCAGATTCCGTATCTGCAGGTGTCCGTCAAGGGCGGCCTGTCCGCTACCCGGGCGATCATCATCTATATACAACCCCCAGGGATAACCCGTCATAACTGAATTATAAATAAAGATCCTTGAATTTCGCCTTAGCTGGGCTGCATGCTGAAATTGCAGGCTGATTGCGGTTTCGCGATTTTTCTTGGGACCTATATTGGTAATGTTGGCAAAAACTGCGGAGGTAAAAGGTTCGGCAGCAGAACCGACCCCATTGTTATCCACTTCAAATGCGTTTGAACCAGACTGGTCGGCAAGTGAAGCCCCTTTGATGGAAAGACCAAACTGCACACGGCCGCTGTAGCCCATATCCACATCCCAGTCATCGTCAATGTTGCGGTAGGCGATGAGGTATTTGGCATCTACCGAACCACCAAACCATTCGAAAGCATCGTCAAGGCCGTACGAAGTCATTACGTATTCGATAACCGTTCCGCGGCCAACACTACCTAAGGTGAGGGAGTTTATTTCCTCATTGGGATTGATAGGAATGCCCGCATATTCTATGCGAACATATCTTAAAATCCCTGAGTTGTCGTTATCATCGGTTCCTCCGTGAAAAGCTCCGTAACCACCTTCGAGCTCGACAGGCTGCCCTGTAGCAACAGTGACATTGTTGCGTGCACGACCGCAAATCACCAATCCACCCCAGTCGCCTGGTTCACGCAATCCCGGTGCGCGTTCGGATGTCAATACAATAGGTTCCTGCTGGGTCCCGTTGGCAAAAATCTGGCCGCCCATTTGTATAATCAACGTGCCTTTGGTTACGCGGCTGCCTATGATAAGTGTGCCAGGTTCGATGGTAAGTTTAGCCCCGTTCTGAACCCTTACAAAACCGTTCAGCCTGTATATTTTCGACTTAACCCAGGTAACACTTCCGGTAATATTTCCCGAAACCTCAACAATTTCCTTGGAAGCAATTCTAAGAGTCATAGTTTTCACATCTGATGTGCGGTTACGTTTATCAGTGATCTGAAAACCAAAAGTTATTACCGAACCCGTAGTCAACTGCTCAACCACATAAGTAAATACATAGTCAGCCCTTTTTTCACCATTGTATGCAACAGTGTTCTGGACAATTCCATTTCTTAATATCGCCAGGCTTTGAAGACCATCGGAAGCATCCAAGCGAAGGGTGTTGGTTATAGTGGCGCCGGGTATGTTTGACACCTGTTCAACGCCTAACTTAATTGCAGGCGGGTCACTGATTTTTTCATCACACGAATGCAGAAGCATGATGGTAAGGATAGAAAAACTAACAATAAAAGTCATTGACAGACCGGATGATTTGAAGATTTGTGATTTCATATACAATAATTTTGTTGTTGTTCCTGAAACGATTTACGGCAAAAGTACCCGGCCAATGTTAAGCAGTTGTTAAGCCATTGTCACCATTATGTTAGTATTAGATTAATAAATTGTTAACCTGAAATTGGAATTAAACGCAAGCAACGGATCAGAAATCCGTTGTTGCGAAAAAACCAAAATCAAGCTGTAACAGGAATTATATTTTCCAGGAAATTCCTAACGAGAATGTCCGGCCAGGATAGAATTTTTCGATAACCTGGTCGGTAACTGCATTAAAGATACCATCTGCATTTGAATCCTGCATAAGAATAAACTCATTATTCAGTAAATCGCGAACCCCCGCCTTCAGATCAAGCCCCTTGGAAAGGCTCTTTGATAAAGAAACATCAAGGCCATGGCGAGGCATTTCATATATATCCGAATATTCGTCGTAGCCAATCATAAAGATACGCTTGCCGACAACATTGTATAGAACACTGATGTTAAAGCTATTAGATGGGTTCTGATAAAACGCTCCGGCGTTTACGATGTAAGGGGACTGCCCCTGCATCTGGCGACTATTGGTCTTTTGGCCTTCGCCTGAATATCCCAGTTCTACCTCACTACGTATCAATGCTGCATTGAAAATCAGGAAGACATTCTTAAGCTTATCATGCTTGGCTATTGTTCCCAGCGAAATGCGAGTTTCGGCCTCAACACCTAAACTGGTTGCTGCTTTAGCATTGTAATAAGTGAATGTCTTTATTCCTGCTGTACCGCCACCCGGGATATAGGTCGACTCAATAGGGTCACGAAACTTTTTATAAAAAATGCCTGCCATGATTACCTGGCCTACCGATGGGTAATGCTCTGCACGTAATTCAATATGGGATAGCCTGGCGCTGCGAAGCAGTACATTTCCTTTTCTCACGAAGTTATAGTTAAAATCATAAAAACCGAATGGCGCTAGTTCTCTGAATTCAGGCCGGTTTACTGTTTTTCCGTATGCCAAACGGAGAACGCTCTTATCACTTAAGTTATAGGTCAGCGATGCCGAGGGCAATATGGCAAAAACCTTGTCATCTGCCACCACAGGGCTGTTAGTGAGGGTAAAACTATTAAACGTCAGATGATTTTGCTCAAGTCGAACTCCTCCTGCGAAAGTGAGCCGAAAGATTACCGGAAGGCTGATCCGCATATAACCAGCAACTAAGTTGTTTCCTGCTGTGTATG
This sequence comes from Lentimicrobiaceae bacterium, assembly GCA_037445555.1. GTDB lineage: Bacteria > Bacteroidota > Bacteroidia > Bacteroidales > JAAYJT01 > JAAYJT01. The sequence goes on along the minus strand of JBBIKG010000017.1, from coordinate 10,743 downwards.
AATCGGATGGATTGGTTTGTTCATCAATACGTATTCCGGTTGTATTATTAATATTTGACGGATGAAACAAGGAGTCAATACCAACCTGTAATAAACTCTGATCAAACAGAAAGTTGCTTGAACGGATATAGCCCAGATTGCGTGCGTTGAATTGTCGCCCTTTTTGTTCATAAAACAACCCATAACTCAACCCAGGGTTAAAACTTTTGGCTTCCGAACTGAATAATTTGTGGTTGATGTTTATGCCGGCTGTGTAGGTGAGCTCTATCATCTCGCTGAAAAATCTTCCCAGGAAATATGATGCGGCCGCACCAACCGGCACATAGAGAGAAACCGATTTATCAAGCGTATCTTTATCTGAGCGGTATCGGCGGTAATCAGGCTCGTCGCGGCAGGAGTAACCATAACCTGCTACCCAGTCTAAACTAACCCTATCATTGAAAAGGGTGTGTTTTCCGCCGAGTTGCCCCGAATATATCCCTCTGAAAATCTGATAAAAGGAGTGATTGTCGGCAAAATAATTAAACTCGAGGTGCCTTCCAGTCCTGTGGACATATTGCGACTTATTCAGCTGATTGTAAAGATTTCTGAATTCAACTGTATGATGCTTTCCAAAGCTTAAAGCCCAGTTATGAAGCACTCCTGCCCTTATATGCTGATTAAATTGCTCATCGTTGAAATCAAAGATCATGGAGTTTAACTTCCGAACTTCATCGTAAAGATTATAGTCGCGTCGCTGAATGGCATCAATGGATTTTGAAGTGTTGTAACTTACTGAGGTAATGTTTCCGATGCGAATGGTTCCTTTGTCAAAACGCAAGGAACCATTCAGTAATAAAGAGTGATTAAGCCCGGAATTTATCGTTTCTGGTAACCAGTTATTCTTCAGCGATCGGCCGGCTTTTTCAATATCTCCGGCGTTAACTACCTGCCTTAGGTTTGCAGGGAAATCTTTCGGAAGTTTCGACGGCTTCATCAGGTTTATTCCCATCAATCCATCTGCCATTTGGGCCTGCTGCATGAACGCCCTGAATGATGTAGATGGATCCATTCCGGCTGAGTAGCTAACTTGAAGACTGTTTTCATCCGGGATGCTCTTTGTCAGAATTTTAACAACACCCCCGCCCAGGTCGCCAGGCAAATCGGGCGAAGGACTTTTAAATATGAGAATCTGATCAACCATCGGTGAAGGCACTATATCAAAAGAGAAAGAACGAATATCAGCCTCCATGCTCGGTGCGGTTACGCTGTTAAGCATCACCGGGTTATATCGCTCGCCCAGTCCGCGGATTATGACAAATCTGTCGTCAACCACAGTCACGCCCGGAATTCGCCTGATCACCCTGGCCGCGTCATTATCCTGAGACCTGGCGATTTGTTGAGCAGATATTCCGCTGATAACATGCCCGCTTTTTCTGATAGCCGCTATCACAGACACATCGGTGTTTGAAGCTTTGCGGGCGCTCACCTGGACAGTCTCAAGAAGTACGGAATTTTCTTCTAACTTTATATCAATTAGAGTTGTACGTCCGCGCGCCACAACGACACCTTCTATCTTTTGCGTTTTGTATGAAATGAAGGAAACCAGTAAATTATACTTTCCCGGTTCGAGACTTACCAGTTCAAACTTACCATCCAGGTTGGTTGAACTCCCTATGCCGGTGTTCTCCAGAATAAGGTTGGCTCCGATGATGGTTTCGTTTGTTTTACCATCTCTCACCAGTCCTGCAATTGAGCCATGGTTGAGTTTGTTTATTTCGGCCGGATTGTTCGCTTTGCCGTGCAGGGCGACCATTGGATATGGCTGGCCAAAGCTGATTATTGCCAGTACTGATGAAAGAATGAGCGAGTGAAATGCTATGAGTGGGTGGTTCATATACGCCTTGTAATTATGGCGTAAAAGTACCCCGGCAATATTACCAAAATGTTAAGGCTAAATTACCTGTATGTTATCATTCGCTATAGGCTATTAAATGATTTCAACGAATCAGTCTTAGCCGCCAGCAAACCTCATAATGCTGGTGATAAACAAATTCTGACCAATCGCCAGCTCAGCCGCGTTATGCTTTAATGAAGTTTGTGATGTAATGGTGCGTGCCATACAGCACCAGAATATCTCCTTCCTGGATAACAACTTTTTCGGTCAGCCCACCGATGTCGCTGTACTTAGCCGACCTTCGACTGAATATATTTGCCTTAACACCTGACCGTAAAAGTGTGATCACCTTCAGGTGTGGCTGCTCGTCCGTAACCGCATCAAGAGTCAGGCCGATTGTAGAGTCCGGAGCCACCACTTTTACGACCAGAGTATTGTCTGTCAGGTTGAAGGAATCAACCATCGCGGGTGAATGAAGCCTAAAAGCCAGCCGTTCGGCAGTTTCCAGCTCGGGGTGCACCACCTCATCGACACCGATGGCACTGAAAACCGATTCATGCACTGGGGAAATCGCCCTGCAGAGAAGCTTCTTGACATTGAGCTGTTTGAGCAATGCCGTAATCATGACTGAAGCACCAAAATCCTCCCCGACGGCAACAATGGCGACATCCAATTCTCTGACCGGCAGTGTGTTGATTGAAATAGCACTGCTGCTGTCAAGACATACCGTGTACGTTATCCGGTCTTTCAACTCATTCACTTTGTTGATATCAGTATCAACGCCTATTACTTCATGTCCAAGTTCCGTGAGTTTCACGGCAATGGACGATCCAAAATTTCCTAAACCTATGACCAGGCATTTCATGATTCTTTGTTTTTAGTTGATTAGAATACTCTCTCCAGGGTACTGATAGGCTCCATGCCTTGCCCTCCTTATTACTCCGATTAGTAGCGTCAGCATTCCCACCCTCCCGACAAACATGGTGATAATCAGCACAAGTTTGCCGGCCCTTGATAACTCACCTGTAATTCCGAGGCTTAGACCAACTGTCGAAAAAGCAGATACCGTTTCAAAAAGATGCTTTGTCAGGTCGAATTTGTCTTGTTCGGTGATGGACAATGCAAACACCGATAATCCTATCACCAGCAACGAAAGAAATAGAATGGAATTAGCCCTCTGCATCGAACCGGCCTGTACTTCGCGTTTATTCAATTCAACCTTCGATTTTCCCCGCACAAGAGCGTACACGTGAAGCACCGACAAGGCGAAAGTACTTGTTTTTATTCCACCACCCGTTGAGCTGGGTGATGCACCAATCCACATAAGCAAAATAGTGAACAGAATGGCCGGCATAGGTAACATATTCATATCGATCGTGTTAAACCCCGCTGTGCGCGGAGTAACCGCCGCAAAGAAAGCACTGATTAGCTTATTAATACCCGTAGCCCCGGCTAACGCACCATCGAATTCTGTTAAATAGAAATATGCCGTACCGCCTGCCAGAAGCAGCAAAGTTGTAGCTATAACCAGCTTTGAATTGATATTGATGATTCGCGGAGTATGAACAATGGTGCCTTTTTTTAAAAGTCTTTTTAGCCCGTTGACTAATATTGTTTTGATGTATTTGTAGTAATTGAACACAATAGGGAATCCCATCCCTCCCACCACAATTATAATGGCAATGATGAGATGAAGAGAATAATTGTACCTAACCAGAGGATTGTGCAATCCATCTTCTAAGGTTGAAAATCCTGCATTGCAAAATGCTGATACCGAATGAAATGCCGCATAAAAAATATGTTGCGTTTCAGACTCAAACAGCTCTTGGTCGGTAAAGCTGTAGACAAGAGCGGCTCCGAAGGCCTCTATCGTAAATGTGAAAACTACTATCTTAAGCAGGGTTTTAAAGATATTGCCGAGGCTTTCTTCGTTGATGAAATCTCTCAGATAAAGCTCGGTTCTGATGGGGGCACTGCCCTGAAAGATGAAACCAAAAAAACTCGTAAATGTCATGATGCCGATACCACCCATCTGTATCAGCATCAACAACACCCAATGCCCCAACGGAGTAAACGTGCTGGAAGTATCCACCACGATAAGTCCTGTTACGCAAACTGCACTTGTTGCCGTAAAAAATGCATCCACGAGCGAAATACCTTGTGTGGTGGCACGCGGCAACAGCAATAATCCGGTACCAAGCAAAATCAAAACCAAAAAGCTACCGGCAAACAATAATGATGGGTTTATCCTGATGCGCTGAATCTGCAGGCTTGATCTCGACAGCTCCACCAGGAAGATTACGATAATCACCCCGCGCATAAAGGTCCGTGAGCCTAGAATCGCACCGAACTGAGGCCATTTGGCCACCAGACCCATATTAAGCAGGCCAAAATCAATGATGCACAGGCATATAGCGATAATGAACAAATCATATATCCTTGCCGGCAGCGGTAAAGGAGAGGTTAGTTTAATGGTGAACCGCCATGAATAAAGGATAAGAAAGGCCCCGAAAATGAACTCGTAAAAATGGGTAAACGCCCCTTCCAGTTCATCAGTCTTGTCAAAACCCAAGTCATACACTGTCCCGGCGATGGCAATAAAGATGATTATTACCAACAGATCAGCCACAAGGTTAAGTGAAGCTTCGCGAAGCTTCCGGATTCGTTGTCTCAGCATGAGGGTGCTTTGGCTCGTCAACACAAAGGTAATGAATGGTTCATACAGATTAGAACCGAGCAAAACATATTGCAGATTTGATCTGGTTGACTATCTAGTACAACTTTCCAAAGATAGTCGAATGTGGATAAGCCTTAAAATGCTTGGTCAGGCAAATAAAAGTTGCCACCTTACCTGTTATCCATTGTATTGGAGAGAAAGAACCAGCTACAACAAAATCAGGGCATGCTGTTTTCACGCATCCTGGCTTGCTCAAGCCATTGAGGCAAAGTATTATGTAAAAATTCTTTCTTATCCGCTCTGATTTGATCTATCGACAACCCAACCAGTTGCTGGGCTTTGGCCTTTGTGCCGAAGTCTGGCAAAGCGACAGGAACCTTAACCCCCTTGCGTATCAGTATTTCAGTGATTAGGATACGCGCCTCGTTTACCTTCTGAATCGCCGTAGCTAACAAGCGTAAGCTCTCAACAGGTGAGTGAAAACCAACACCGTTGGCAGCAGCCACATAATCCCAGCGCCACTGCGCGTGCCTGATATTGGTAAGCGCTGGCTTCATTTCAGCTTCCACTGCACCATTATCCCAGGCAACTTTAGCTTCCAGATGAACCCTGGCAAGCTCTTTTTCAACAATCCGTCTCAACTCAAGTACTTTGTTTTGCCGTGTTACCACGTTTTCAAGCAGCTTGGCTTCGCTTTCGCGATGGCATACCTGGCAACTACCCGATATGTTGGCCAGTGGGCTTCCGATATGGTGGTTGGTGTATTTAATACCACCCTCGCGGACATATGGCATATGACAGTCGGCACAAGAGATTCCCCGATCAGCATGCACTCCTGTCATAAACAATTCATAATCAGGATGTTGTGCTTTGATCATAGGAGCTTTACTAAGAGCATGAGTCCAATCCACATGTGCATACTCGTCATAATAGGCTTCCATCTGCTCCCCACTGAATCCTTTATCCCACGGAAAAGTAAGGTATTTGCCTTCGCCTTTAAAATAATATTCGACATGGCATTGAGCGCACACCAGCGAACGCATCTCCTGATGACTGGCCTTATTGATATCCCTACCCATCCTCGAAAACGCGTCGGCGAGTGCCGGGCGGGTGATGCGCAGGCTCATGGTTTTCGGGTCATGACAATCCTGACAGCCTATATGGTTCACCACCTCAGGACCCAGGTCCTTCCAGGTGGATCTATAGAACTCGGCAATTCCCATGTTGTTCATAAGCCGCGGAACATCAGTGCTCTTACAGGTCCAGCAGGTGGCTGGCTGGGGCTGCACAGTGCGCAGCGACTGGTGTACGTCGCTCACAGCATAGAAATGGCCCCGCCCTTGTTTATAATCACGAGCAAAGGCATAACCTGCCCACATGATAACCAGCTCCGGAATCTGCTCCAGGTAATCAATGGTAGCTGAGCCCCCGTGCGGACTGGCAAAACCCGTATCAGAGGTCTTCATATACGATTCATATTGGCTCGGGAAATTCTCACCCCAAACTTCGTTGCGCGGCTCCCAGTCAGGAATTTCTTTTGTCATCTGGAAATAGAGCTTCGACTCACTGCGTCTCTCCACAATGGATGAGGCAAATAATCCAAGAAGAAAAACTACAACCACGGTCACTCCGAAGATTGCCCAGTTCATCCAGGGCTTGTTCACTTTAGGTTTGCTGAAAGTTTCCATACCTGACATATTAGGTTTATTTTTCAGTTTGTTTGAATCTTTGATTCATGTACCCTCTTAACCATTCGGGCATCACAGACGGCAATCCAGGTACCAGAGCAAAAGGAGCAGACGACTGGCTTCTTACCGTGCCATGGGGTACATCACGATGGCAGTCCCAGCACCGCTGTCCGGTGCCATGACGGTAATTCAGACCTGTAACTTTCACCAGTTCCGTCATCTCCACCAAATCTGTGTGACACCTGACACAATTGTCCTGCACAGCCGTCATCCCGGCTGATTTGATTCGAATTACCTGAGGTTCCATTCGGGCAGTAAAAATGGTAGCATGCCTGGCACCGTCGCTGGCTTTGAAAAAATACTTCTTGACCAGGTTATCATGAGGCACATGGCAATCAGCACAGGTAGCTACCTGCTGATGGCTACTGCTTTTCCAGGAAGCGTATTGCGGGTACATAACATGGCAATTGATGCAGGTCTCCGGCCTATCGCTCAGGTAGGATCCGGCCCTGGAAAGATGTATAATCAAGAGAAAAATGCCGGAGAATATTCCAAGGGCAATGATTACAGGCAAACGCCATCGTTCCGGAATAGTTAGCAACTTCCTAATTACGTTCATTGCAATCCTGTTTTCAAGTATTACAGTACCTTATTCTACAAATATACACACGAAACACCCAATTCCGATATCTTGGGTGTAATTTAGAAAGAGTCCAAATAGAAGGTCTGGAATGCTCTTTCAGGATTTGATAGATGTGTTCGCGTTAACTAGGCTCCAAGGGTGGCCACCATGACCGCCTTAATTGTATGCAGCCGGTTTTCGGCCTGGTCAAACACGATAGATGCAGAAGATTCAAACACATCATCAGTCACCTCCATGCCATCAAGACCAAATTTCTGATATATGTCTTCCCCAATTACGGTTTCGCGGTTGTGGAATGCCGGAAGGCAGTGCAAAAACTTAACATTGGCATTTCCGGTATGTTCTACGCAGGCCTTATTTACCTGATATGGCTTAAGTAGGGCAATGCGATCTTTCCATACTTCAGCAGGTTCTCCCATCGAAACCCAGACATCGGTGTATAGAAAATCAACTCCTTTCACCGCATCGGGCACGTTGTCGGTTACCGTGATCCGCGCGCCTGTTTCCTTTGCGATTTCTCTGCAGCGAGCTACGAGATCAGGGTCAGGTTGTAGAGAGGGCGGTGCTGCCGAACGAAAATCCATGCCCATTTTCGAAGCACCCACGAGCAGGGAGTTCCCCATATTATTCCGGGCGTCGCCCAGGTAACAGAATGAAATCTGGTTCAGCGGCTTTTCGCTATGTTCTATCATGGTCAGCAGGTCAGCAAGAACCTGGGTAGGATGGAATTCGTTAGTAAGGCCATTCCAAACCGGTACACCGGCATATTTCCCAAGTTCTTCGACAATATCTTGTCCATAGCCCCTATACTGAATGCCATCATACATACGCCCCAGTACCCGGGCAGTATCTTTCATTGACTCTTTCTTTCCAATCTGGGATCCCGAAGGTCCAAGATATGTTACACGCGCTCCCTGATCAAATGCAGCAACTTCAAAAGCGCATCGTGTCCGGGTACTGTCTTTTTCAAATATCAATGCGATATTTTTTCCGCTAAGACGGGGTTGCTCCGTTCCGCTGTATTTAGCCCGTTTCAGCTCCATAGATAGGTTGAGTAAAAATCTGATTTCCCCTTGGGTAAAATCAAGCAGCTTTAGAAAGTTGCGGTTTCTTAGGTTAAATGCCATGGTATTAAAATTATTGATTGGTATGTTAAATGTGCGGAATAACGTCAAACGATGGAAATTCTTGTGCCGCCGTTATCCACACCCAGCATGTCGGTGCTGGTTATGATGGCGTCCTTACCCGAGTGGATAACAAAATGTATGGCGGCTTTCACTTTTGGCCCCATGCTACCTTCGGCAAACTGGCCTTCTTTCAAATATTGCCGGGCTTCTTTTACACTCATCCGGTCAATATTCTTCTGATCGGGTTTATTATAATTCAGGCAGACCTTCGGAACGTCGGTCAGGATGAAAAATTTATCGGCGTTGATACTCACTGCGAGCAGTGCCGAAGCAAGATCTTTATCAATGACGGCATCAATACCCTGAAGCTTATTCTCGGCTACAAAAAAAACTGGTATTCCACCACCACCCACTGCAATCACAATTTCATGTGCCCGCGCGAGTTTTGCAATTGATTTCTGATTTAGAATAGCAAGGGGCTGGGGCGATGCAACCACTTTTCGCCATCCCCTCCCTCGAGGATCCTCATTAAAGACCGATCCGGTTTCGGCAGCAATCTTATCAGCTTCTTCCTTTGAATAGTAAGGGCCTATTGGTTTTGTGGGATTATGAAAAGCCGGATCATCCTTATCGACAAGCACCTGTGTGATAATGGTAATGATGTCCCGTTCAAGGTCATGTTTTTTCAGGACATTGCGCATTTGTTGCTCGATCATATATCCGATGAACCCCTGAGAATAGGCTACGCTCACATCCATAGGCATATCCGGCAAACCGTACAATTTGGCGGCAGCACTGTTCGCAAGCAGGATATTGCCCACCTGCGGCCCATTGCCATGGGTGATTACAATGTCATAATTCCGATCGATGAGCGAGATGAGGCGTTCGCTGGTGCGCAAAACATTTTCCTCCTGATCGTCGATGGTTCCACGCTGATCGCTCCTTAACAAGGCATTTCCGCCGAGAGCCACAACTGCAAGTTTTCCCATAAAAAGATTCAAGTTAAGGTTTATCTATTAATTTGTGATGCACGCAGAAGGCTGAATTACCAGGCTAGCTCAAATACAAAATAGAGCCTTCAATCCGAATCAGCAGCTTCGTCGATAACTGAAATATCAAAAACAAATGAATGTGTAAAGTTAGGAATAATAAGCATTCTTGCAATACGCATGGATGGCTTATGGTAGCTGGAGATTAGATTTGCCTTAAGCAGAACAATATTCGGACTCGAATCAGCTGAAATTCCTGGTGAGAAACCATTATTACTAACATTGTTGAAAACTAATCTACTGGCCTTTCCGAAGATTCTTTAATTCGTTTGTATATTTGCCAGCCAGCTGAAGGTTTTTCATTTGCCTGACCAGACATCTGAGATGAAAAGGGAACCCGGTATAAATCCGGGGCTATCCCCGTAGCTGTGAGTCGTTTTAAAAGTACCCGGTAACCCCTTGCCACTGTATGGCACATAGCCAAACGGGAAGGCCTCCAAGGTATACGACAAGCCAGAAGACCTGCCTTCAGCAATTTATAGCTGCGGCTTTCGGCGGAAAAGCGCGGTTGTTTTGTAAAGCTGTCATTGCAATGTATCGTCTGAAGGTCCTGTTATTCTTCTGTTGGGGTTTTGTTTTATCCAGTGCCGAAGGTCAGCCGCAAGCGCCCGATACTATACGGCTAAAAGAGGTTGAGATTATAAGTAAAAGATCTGCCTTACTTTCGTTCTCCTCTCTTCCCTTTCAACAAGCATCTAAACTGCAGTTTCAGACCTCAGGGGGCCATTCGGTTGCTGATGCGCTGAAGTCATTTGCAGGAGTAACTCTCAAAGACTATGGTGGGCTGGGAGGGCTGAAAACTGTGTCGATGCGCAGCTTGAGTGCACATCATACTGCTGTCTTTATTGACGGATTGTTTATCAACGATCTGGCTACTGGGCAGGTTGACCTTGGGAAAATTCCGTTGGTTTTTCTAAAAAACCTCCAAATGGGACAATATTACGACACATTGGCTACAGCAAGCATGCTCGCCGCCAACAATTGCATCCAGCTCGTGCGGCTAAATTCAGATGTTGAACATAAAAGACCGGAGTTTTCCGCATCGCTGACGCTTGGATCTTTCGGCTTGGTCCATTCTTGCTTCATGGTGGATGGGTTGATCGCAAAGCGCACTCATATTCAAGGATTGGCTGTAGGGCGAACCGCACACGGCGGCTTTCCATACCAAATTACCAATGCAGCAGGCCAACCCGAAAGTTCGACCCGCAAGAATGCCGATCTTACCGACCTGAATCTGGGTTTATTTGTCCATCAGCAAATTTCTAATACAAAATCCCTGCAAGCCAGGATTTCCGGTTTCGGTTCGGAAAGAGGTCTGCCCGGAGCCTTGATTCTCTACAATCCTTATTCGTCTCAGCGTTTGCGGAATCGTGAGGTATCGGCGGACCTGCGGTACCGTCAGCAAGGATCCGTAAATTCATCTGTCCAGGTGTCGGTAAGTGAGTCATACCTACACTATATTGACAGAAATTTCCCAAACACAGCTGGAAAGCTGGAAACAACCCTCACACAGCGCATGTTTTACGGATCAGGCACGCTTCATAAAAAGGCAGGCCAATACTTGAGTTTTACGGCAGGAACAGACTGGATTGTAAATCAGTTGCATTCATCCCAATACATCTCCGACCCGATGCGTGTTACCTGGCTTGCCATGGCTAGTTCATCATATAGTAAGGACCGGCT
>JBBIKG010000016.1:0-74686 GCA_037445555.1 Lentimicrobiaceae bacterium | reverse complement strand
TTCTGAATACTGACATTATTGAAGAATGAATTCTGTTCTTCAATCTGCATTACCTTGATGTACATAAAGCCATAGGGGAAATCATCGGTGCTCGATTTGCTCGTGACCGTTCTCACATCATTGGTGCTTCCAATCTTGTATGTGTCGCCGATAGAGGAACTATATTTAGCCAAAACCCCGGCTCTGGCTCCTGTTTTATATTCAATGCCTTCTTTAGTCATTTTTAACTTCCAGTCATTTGCTGTGATTGTATTTCCCGATACTACCACCTCGGGAAAATTTGCGGCCAAATTTTTAAAGATTGGGTTTGTAACTGTTACACTGCCGCTAAATGATGAAATACCATCTGAAAGGCTATTAACTGTAGCATTTAATCCACTCACTCCGGCTATGCTGGCAGAGCTTCCGGAAACTGTTGCCCCAACTGCACCCATCGGCGATTGTTCACCTCCAACGGTGTTTTTGTCTGTAATCTTATTGATCAGATCGCAGGAAGAGAGAAATAATAAGGCAATCATTAAAGTGCTGAGTGAAAATTTTGTCTTCATGGATTGTGGTAATTTGGGTGTAAAGTATCATACAAATATAACAATTATCTGGCATTAAATTATCATTCGTTCATGATTCGAGGCTATATTTGTTTTAGAAGTCAGTGCCAGAGCAATAGTCGGGTATGTGAATTCATACCCATTGTCAGTAAGTTTTTTTGAAAGCACGCGCTGGCCTTCGGTAAGCGTAACGGCTGCCATGCCGAAAAAAATATGCAGCATAAACGGGGGGATCTTAAGCAGCATAGGCCTGTTAAGAGATAACGCAAGCTCTTTTGAAAAGTCATAATTTGTATTCAATACGGGTGCTACCAGATTGACAGGGCCATATGCTTTATCGTTCTCAGCTATGTAGGCTATGGCTCGAAGTACGTCTAGCAGGTGTATCCAGGGGAAAGCCTGCCTCCCGCTTCCTATCGGCCCACCCAGCCCCAGTCGAAAAGGCAGCAGCATCTTGGCCATGGCGCCTCCGTTGTTTGCAAGCACCACACCCAAACGGATAATTGCAACCCGTGCAAAGGGTTGTGCCTTTACAGCCTCTTGTTCCCACCTGCGGCAACCCTCACCCAAAAAACCCTGATCCAGGTAAGTGCTGTTCTCATCGTGCGTGTGTTCATTATCATAGATGCCTACAGCAGAAGCGGAAATAAAAACTTTTGGTCGTTTATTCATGCATTCCATCGCTCCAACCAACTTGCGGGTGGAGTTAACCCTGCTATCCATAATTTCCTTTCGGTAGGCATTGGTCCAGCGTTTCAGTATCGGCGCGCCCGCAAGGTTTATTACCGAATCTGCACCCTCCATAAGGGCCGCCAGATCTTTAGGTTCCAAAGAGAGTTCCTTTCTGCCAATTCTTGTTACGCTGATATTGGCTTTTTCGTAAAAGGCTGCCAGGTGACCGCCAATAAAGCCGGTTGCACCGGTGATGACAACGGATTTCAGTGGTTTTGCAGACAATTCCTGCACACGTTGGCTTGGTATGAAAGGGTCATTCATCAGTGATATTTTTGCTGATACCAAATTAACAAAACCCGATCCTTAAGGTTTCTGGGCGTCGGAAATTCGGGGGATAATGCTAACTTTGCCGCGTAAATTTCAGAAGAATTTTGTTTAAATCATTTATTTTATCGATGACCGATAAAGATTATTCAGGCAAGTTATTTGAGGAATTCCCCCCGGTGAGCTCCCGGGAATGGGAAGAGAAAATAGCCGAAGACCTCAAAGGGGCCGATTACGAAAAAAAACTGATCTGGAAAACGGCCGAAGGTATCAAAGTTAACCCTTACTACCGGGCTGAAGACCTTAAAGCTGTTTCCTACCTTGGAACGTTGCCCGGCGAAAACTCTTACCTTCGCAATCAACAGTTGAAAGACAACACCTGGGAAGTGCGGCAATGTATCAAAACACCTGATGTTGCTGAAGCCAACCGAATAGCAGCCGAGGCGCTCAGCAAAGGGGCCACGGCATTAAGCTTGAATGCAAAAGAGGTGAGAAACACCGCCCACCTTGAAAAGCTTCTTGAAGGTATTTCGCCGGTGCATACGGACATACACTATTATGGAGCAAGAAATTACAAGGTGCTGCTGAACCGCCTGGTTGAACATTGCAAAAACCGCGGATCAGACCCGGCTAAACTCAGGGGATCGTTTGATTTTGACCCGATCAGTTTTGTTTTGCTGCGCGGCGATTTTTATCAGTCGCTCGAAGGTGATATGGACGATCTTGCCGATTTTCTGGAGTACGGAAGTCATGTTGCCCCGGGGATGAGGTTGATATCAGTCAACGGGCATTATTTTCACAACAGCGGGGCCAACTCTGTGCAGGAGCTTGCCTTGAGCATGGCATCTGCAAGCGATTACATAGCACGTTTGGCTAATGCCGATCAGGCCGTGAACATAATCCTGCCCAGAATCACTTTTATTATGGCAGCGGGGAGTAACTACTTTTTTGAAATTGCAAAGTTCCGCGCAGCCCGACTCCTTTGGGCACGCATTGCAGCGCAGTATCATCCCGCACCAAAACCCGAAGGCCTCACTGCTCACTTGCAGGCTGTCACTTCAAATTATAATAAAACGGTATACGATCCCTTTGTGAATCTGCTGCGCAGCACCACCGAAGCCATGTCTGCAGCCATAGCAGGTGCTGACTCAATCACTGTGTTCCCTTACGATGCTCCTTTTTTTGATTCCAATGAGTTTTCAACAAGAATTGCCCGCAATCAGCAGATATTGCTCAAGGAAGAGTCCTATCTCGACAAGGTAATCGACCCTTCGGCCGGTTCCTATTACATTGAATCTCTCACCCACAGTATGGCAGAGCATGCCTGGGATATGTTCGTAAAAATTGAACAAATGGGAGGCATGCTTGAGGTCGTCAAAGCAGGCTTCGTTCAGGATGAAATTGAAAAAAACAATATTCAGAGGCAGCAGGATTTAGCTAACAGACGAATGATATTGTTGGGTACCAATCAGTATCCTAACCCTGAAGAACGTATGTTGAACAAAATACAGGAAGAAGTAGAAGAAGAGACTCAGGAAACAGTTCCCACAAAATACAAGACCTTGAAACTTGGCAGGATGGCCGATGCGTTTGAAGATTTAAGGCTTTCCACAGAGCTTCATGCAGAGGCCGGCAACAAGACTCCCGTTGTGTTTTTGCTTACCATTGGCAACCTGGCCATGCGTAAAGCCCGGGCTGCGTTCGCTACCGGATTTTTTGGATGTGCGGGGTATACGATTCTTGATCACCCCGGCTTTTCTTCAGTTCAGGAGGGTGTTGAGGCTGTCGTCGATGAAAATCCGGATATTGTCGTGATTTGCAGTTCTGACGATGAATACCCTCTCCTTGTTCCGGATATATGCAGTTTGCTTAAAAAAAGTCAGTCAAATTCCCTGATCGTTGTGGCAGGCTACCCGGAGGATCACATTGAGGCTTTCAGGCAAGCCGGTGTGAATGAATTCGTTCATATTCGTTCCAACCTCGTGGAAACACTTTCAAACTTTCATCAATCGCTCGGAATATCAATGATTTAATCATTCAAGAGAAATTAACCCTTAGGTAATATGCGACCCGATTTCACCAAAATAAAATTCAATGATATTAAGATAAAACTTCCAGGAGCCCTGCCCACATCAGGGTGTACCTGGCTGACCAATGAACGCATCAGGGTGAAACCCCTCTACTCTGCCAAAGAACTGGCAAATATGGAGCATCTCAGCTATGCCGCAGGCGTTCCGCCTTTTTTACGGGGCCCTTACAGCACCATGTATGTCATGCGTCCGTGGACAATCAGGCAATACGCGGGTTTTTCGACAGCCGAAGAATCGAATGCATTTTACAGGCGAAATCTGGCAGCCGGTCAAATGGGACTGTCAGTAGCTTTCGACCTGGCCACACACCGTGGATACGATTCGGACCATGAGCGTGTGGTGGGTGATGTTGGGAAAGCCGGGGTAGCTATCGACTCGATTCTCGATATGAAGATTTTATTCGATCAGATTCCTCTGGATAAGATGTCAGTGTCGATGACCATGAATGGTGCCGTTCTGCCTATTATGGCTTTCTATATTGTAGCAGCCGAAGAGCAGGGTGTAAGCATGGATAAGCTCAGCGGAACCATACAAAATGATATCCTCAAGGAGTTTATGGTTCGCAACACCTATATTTATCCCCCGCAGCCGTCGATGCGTATCATTGCAGATATCTTCAGGTTCACTTCACAGCATATGAAAAAGTTCAACTCCATAAGCATAAGTGGGTACCATATGCAGGAAGCCGGTGCTACAGCTGATATTGAACTTGCCTATACGCTTGCTGACGGGCTTGAATATTTGCGAACCGGAATTGATGCCGGTATACCGATAGATCATTTTGCCCCGCGGTTATCGTTTTTCTGGGCGGTAGGGATGAATCATTTTATGGAAATTGCCAAAATGCGGGCCGCACGTATGCTCTGGGCCAAAATTGTCAGGCAGTTCAATCCCACCGATATAAAATCAATGGCGCTTCGCACCCACAGCCAAACTTCAGGTTGGAGCCTCACCGAACAGGACCCCTTCAACAATGTGGCACGAACCTGCATCGAAGCGTTGGCTGCTGCATTAGGGCATACCCAGTCGCTGCACACCAACGCCCTGGACGAAGCCATTGCCCTACCTACCGATTTTTCTGCCCGCATCGCACGCAACACTCAGATTTATCTTCAGGAGGAAACTAACATTTGCCGTGTGGTGGATCCCTGGGCAGGGTCATACTATGTTGAATCACTCACTCATGAATTGGCTCATAAAGCATGGAGACTGATACAGGAGGTTGAAGAATTAGGCGGTATGGCCAAGGCCATCGAAACGGGTATTCCCAAAATGCGCATTGAAGAAGCTGCTGCCCGCCGTCAGGCTAGAATAGACTCCGGTAAGGACACCATCGTGGGCGTCAACAAATACAGGTTGGAAAAGGAAGAACCAATAGAAATACTCGAGGTCGATAACACCGCCGTGAGAAATGCACAGATTAAACGATTGCACCAACTTCGCACCCACCGAAACGAACAGGAAGTTATGCAAGCCCTTGATGCACTCACTGCCGCCGCCGGAGAAGGCACCGGAAATCTTTTGGCCCTTTCTGTTGACGCAGCACGGAAGCGTGCCTCGCTCGGAGAAATTTCATTAGCACTCGAAAAAGTTTATGGGAGGTATAAAGCTGTGATACGTTCAATTTCTGGAGTGTACTCCTCAGAATCGCAAGACGACGATCTTTTTAAGCGCGCATGCGCCCTTGCCGATGAGTTTGCCGTGCTCGAAGGACGCCGGCCAAGAATCATGATTGCCAAGATGGGTCAGGATGGGCACGACCGGGGTGCAAAAGTGGTTGCCACCGGCTATGCCGATATGGGATTTGATGTGGATGTTGGTCCGCTATTTCAAACCCCGAAAGAGGCGGCAAAACAGGCCGTTGAAAACGATGTTCATATTTTAGGCATTTCGAGCCTGGCAGCCGGACATAAAACCCTTGTGCCACAGGTGATTGAAGAGCTCAAAGCCCATGGTCGCGAAGATATTATGGTCATAGTGGGGGGCGTTATCCCTGCCCAGGATTATGACTTCCTTTATAAGGCCGGGGCTGTGGCCATTTTTGGCCCCGGCACATCAATACCCGATGCCGCCATTAAAATGCTCACCTTAATGGTCGACCAACGTAAATAACTTTACATAACCAAGTTATTTTCTGACTGACCGTTTACATACACCTGATCTTTATTAACCCATAACTTCACCAGCCATGATCAAACCCAACAATCCCACCTCAGTTAAACTTATTTCTTTGCTGATTGTGGTATTTCTCATTGCAGCCTGCCACCAGGCTCCAAAGAATACAGCACATGGTGGCCCGTCAAATCCTGTCTGGAGCGTAAATGCCAATATATATGAAGTTAACGTGCGGCAGTTTACGCCCGAGGGCACCTTTAATGCTTTTGCAGAACACCTTCCAAGGTTACAAAAAATGGGAGTGGATATTCTATGGCTCATGCCGATTCATCCAATCGGTCAGCTTAACCGGAAAGGATCGCTTGGAAGCTATTATTCGGTAAAAAACTATCTGGAAGTGAATCCTGAGTTCGGAACATTAGACGATTTTAAGGCACTAGTTGAAAAAGCTCATGACCTGGGTATGCGCGTAATCATTGACTGGGTTGCCAACCACACAGCCTGGGATAGCGATCTGATTACCAACCACCCTGAATGGTATACCCGTGATGAGAAAGGTAATTTTATATCTCCTTACGATTGGAGCGATGTGGCAGACCTGAATTTTGAAAGCAACCAGCCCCTATGGGATTACATGCTTGATGCACTCAAGTATTGGGTACGAGAAGCCGATATTGATGGATACCGCTGCGATGTGGCATTTATGGTCCCCACAGAGTTTTGGAACAGAGCCCGCAACGAACTGGAAGCCATTAAGCCGGTTTTCATGCTTGCTGAGGCTGAAGAGCCCGAGCATCACACCAAAGCCTTCGACATGTCATATGCCTGGAACCTGCATCGCGTCATGAACCAGATTGGAAAAAAACAGGCTGATGCCAACACATTGGATTCAATGCTGATGGCCGATTTGGTAAGGTTTCCTTCCTACGCTTACCGTATGCAATTTACTTCGAACCATGATGAAAACTCTTGGAATGGGACAGAGTACGAACGCCTGGGCGAAGGAGCAAAGGCTTTTGCAGTTTGGTCAGCCACTGTGCCCGGCATGCCATTGATCTACAATGGGCAGGAGTCGGCATTCAATCGAAGGCTGGCTTTTTTTGAGAAAGATCAGATTGATTGGGCAAAGTTTCCTCTCGAGGATTTCTATCGCGAGTTGCTGCTTTTGAAAAAAAACAACCAAGCACTATGGAACGGTATCTATGGAGGTTCCTATGAACGGATAACAACTGATGCTGACACACAGGTGTACGCATTTGTGCGGGTAAAAGATAAACATAAAGTCTTTGTCATACTTAACCTGTCCGACCAACCCACACGGGTTACCCTCGCAGGTAAGGCATATACGGGAAAATACAAGGCTTTGTTTGACCAACCGTCAATGCGGTTCAGAAAGGGTGCTACCATTGAGATGACCCCCTGGGAATACAGAGTGTACCATAATTAATCATTAACAGGTGGCACTGAAACATTCCACCTCCTTGCTTTACCCAATGCTTTATCAAAACAGGATATTCTTTATCCTGTACCTGTTCATTTTGGGTGTATCAGCATTTTTTTTAGCCACATGGAATAAAACCGACCTTCATTTGGCCGTAAATCATATGAACTCGGATGTAGCGGATTTTTTCTTCAAATACCTTACCCATCTGGGGGACGGATTTGCCTATCTGACGGTAATTCTAACAATGCTTTTCTTCTCCATCAGAAAAGCTATGTTTTTGTTGGGATCTTTTCTAGGTAGTGGATTGATAGCTCAGTTCATGAAACACCTGATTTTCAGTGACAGTCTTCGTCCTGTCAGGTTTTTTGAGAACCTGGCCAACCTACACCTGGTCGAAGGCGTGACTCTGCACGGAAGCTACTCATTTCCGTCAGGACATACTGCCAGTGCTTTTGCGCTCATGTTTTGTCTGGCTATACTATCACCAAGACAGTTGATGAAGGCACTTCTGTTAATTTTGGCGGCGCTAATTGGCTTTTCAAGGGTGTATTTGTCCCAGCATTTCTTAGGCGATGTAGTAGCAGGATCTCTAATAGGTGTGCTGGCGGTGATACCTTTTTATTTTTGGTTTTATAGGGGCGGTTATGCATGGATGGATAAGCGCCTCAGTTTAACCCGGTTTCTTGATTCCTAATAGTCAGTATCATAACAGTATGAAATACCATTCAGAAATTTCTTCATTCCGGATAATAATGCTGATTGCGGGTGTCGCTGTCGTAGCTTTTTTCCCTTTTTTGGGAGGCGTCCATCTTTTCGACTGGGATGAAATCAACTTTGCCGAATCTGCCCGCGAAATGCTTACCTCAGGCGATTATCTTACCGTTCAGATCGGATTTAAACCGTTTTGGGAAAAACCGCCTTTTTTCATCTGGATGCAGGCGTTAAGCATGAAGATTTTCGGGGTGAACGAGTTTGCTGCCCGATTCCCCAATGCCGTATGCAGCATTGTTACCCTTTTCTCAATTTTTATTTTAGGAAAGAGAATTCATAACACACGCTTTGCGACAATTTGGGTAATTGCTTTCATGGCATCCATCCTGCCATTTTTTTATTTTAGATCGGGAATTATTGACCCTTGGTTTAACTTGTTTATTTTCCTGGGCATAAGTTTCTTCGTGCTCTATCTGCAGGAGTACGACTTTCGGATTGTTAAACTGATATTTTCGGCTGTTTTCCTAGGCCTTGCCGTACTCACCAAAGGTCCGGCAGCCATAGTGATTTTTATGTTGGTATTTACTGTTTACCTGTTGCTGCATCATCAAAAGATGTCGGTTCGCTGGCACGAGCCCCTGTTATTTGCTTTGGTACTTGCCATAATAGGTGGGGCGTGGTTTATATTGCAGGTGGCTTCTGGCCGATCCGACCTTATTATCGATTTTCTGCAATACCAGGTACGTCTGTTTACAACCGAGGATGCCGGGCATGGCGGCTTTATGCTGTACCACTTCATCGTGCTGCTCATCGGGGTATTTCCCGCTTCAATATTTGCCGTTATTGGCCATAAAGCCTCGCTTCCGCCATTCAGAATTCAGCAAACCTTCAGGCTATGGATGCTCATCCTTCTTTGGGTCGTTCTTATTCTTTTTTCAATCGTTAGTACCAAAATAGTTCACTATTCATCGCTTGCCTATTTCCCGGTAACGTATCTTGCTGCCGTTGCTTTTTCCAATATACTGGATGAAAAATGGCGGTTGAGCAAATGGGCCCAATGGCTGTTAGTGATCGTTGGTGCAATGATCTCATTGTTAGCGTTGATGCTGCCGGTGATCGGCAAATTTCGTCTCCGGATTATTGCTTCGGGAATTATTGAAGACCCTTTTGCCAATGCCAATTTATCGGCCGATGTTTTTTGGAATGCATGGGTAGGGCTGCCCGGTGTCATACTGGTTGTGGCATTGGTGGCATTCGTTCTGTTGGTCAGGCGCCAGAAGTTGCAATTGGCATTGATTACCCTATTTGCCTCTTCCTTTTTATTCATCAACCTTGCAATTTATCTTCTGCCTAAGCGTATCGAAGGGCATTCTCAGCGGGCTGCCATCGAGTTTTTTAAAAGTGTCAGTCACAAAGATGCCTACCTTGCCACTCTGGGGTACAAAAGCTATGCACCTTGGTTTTATGGAAACGTACAGCCCGTAAATGCACAACCCCACGTCAACAGCGATTGGTTGCTCCATGGCGATATCGATAAGCCCGCCTATTTTTCGACTAAGAACTTCAAAAAATCACGCTTTCTGCTTGAGCAGCCTGAGTTACAAGTACTTTACGAGAAAAACGGTTTCGTGTTCCTGGTTCGCTACCCTCACGCCAGGTGAAAGTGATTGTTTATATATAGCTGAATCATTTTTATATATATTTTAAATAATTAACTATCAATGTTTTGGCTACTCATCGCTACTCTTTTTTTCTGATCACCGACCGGGTTTGGTTCCAAATAAACGATCAATTTGTACTTTTACGGATCATTAACCAAGATGTATGAGAAGAGTATTAGTGTTAACCGGAGGGGGAGATTGCCCCGGCCTGAATGCAGTCATAAGAGCAATTGTCAAAAGGGCTTCTCAGGAAAAAAACTGGGAAGTAGTTGGAAGCATTGAGGCGTTCAACGGTATTTTGAGGGAGCCAACCGAAATCATGATTTTGGATGAGAAAAGCGTAGCCGGTATCCATTATCAGGGAGGCACCATCATTCAAACTACAAATGTGGGAGGTCCGTTTGCATGGCCAGTGAAGCAACATGATGGCAGGTGGATTACGGTTGACCGTTCGGATGAAATGATCCGCAAAATTGAATATTTAGGTATTGAAGCGGTAATAAATATTGGCGGGGACGGATCTCAACGCATCTCCAAACAATTGCAGGATAAGGGATTGAACATTATTGGCGTGCCAAAGACGATTGATAACGATTTGTCTGCAACTGATTCCACCTTCGGTTTTCAAACTGCAATACAAGTGGCTACAGAAGCAGTTGACAAATTAGTAACCACTGCTGCCAGCCATAACAGGGTTTTTATCGTTGAAGTGATGGGGCGCGATGCCGGCTGGATTGCCCTGAATGCGGCAGTAGCAGGTGGTGCTGAGGTTTGTTTGATTCCCGAAATTCCTTACGAAATTCATAAAGTGCTGAATAAAATTAACTCCCGTTTTATCAAAGGCCGCGGGTTTGCAGTTATCGTAGTGGCCGAAGGTGCCTACCCAATCGGAGGTCATGTTACAGGGAGCCCTCCCGATACCCCAGGATATGAACACGTCAGGCTTGGAGGGGTTGCCTATAAGCTGATCGAAGGCCTGAAGAGTATAGGCTGTGAACATGAATTACGCGCAACCGTTCTCGGTCACTTACAGCGTGGAGGCGTTCCTATTGCATACGACCGGGTATTAGCTTCACAATTCGGGGTTAAAGCCTTTGAAATGGTGCTAGCAGGCGAATATGGACGAATGGTTTCTTACCGTCACCCGTACATCACCAGCGTTACGCTGCAGGAGGCTATCCAGAAGCCAAACCTTGTTACCCCTGACACGGCATTGATCAAGACAGCCAGAGGGATAGGCATCTGCTTCGGCGATTAAATTTATTTTTTGAATTCCGGCATAGTTTCATGCCCAAAGAATACATTATCTTTGAATGTAGATATATTATTACCTCAGCATGAAAACTCACCATACCCGAATCCTTTTCGCCACGTTGCTTTTTTGTGTGTTGGCAACATCGGTGCGTGCGCAGCTCATTATATCTGATCCTCCATTGCCTACCGAACAGGATCAGGTAGTAATAACGTTTAATGCAACCCTTGGTAGTGGGGGGCTGGCCGGATATACAGGTGATGTATATGCCCATACAGGGGTGATCACTAACCTGAGCACCAGTGGCAGTGATTGGAAATATGTTGTGGCCAGCTGGGGAGTTAATGTATCTAAAGCTAAGCTGCAGCGTATAGGCCCCGACCTGTACACCCTGACCATCGGGCCAAATATCCGGCAATATTATGGTGTGGCAGCCAACGAAACCATCCTTAGGATGGCCTTCGTTTTCAGGAGTGCCGAACAGGTAGGCGGCAGGTGGCTTGAAGGAAAAACCTCGTCCAGTGGCGATATTTTTTATGATGTATATTCACCAGGTTTGAATGTAGTCATCAACTCGCCCTCACGGGATGGGATTTACGTACCGGGACAGAAATTTACAATCAGTGCAGCATCCAATATCTCCGACAGCCTTGTGCTGACACAGAACAAGCAGCGACTGACAGCTGTTGCCGGCAAACAACTCACTTTCGACTATACGGCCGCGAACTTTGGGATGCAATGGCTGAAAGTTACCGCAAAAAAAGGCAATGAAACTGTATCAGATTCAGTAAATATTTTTGTTCGAACCAGCTCACCCGTAGCAACCTTGCCTCCGGGTGTAAGAAGCGGAATCAATTATATCAATGATAACACAGTGACCCTTGTGCTTCACGACCCTCCGGCCAAGAAAGAATTTGTTTTTGTAATTGGTGATTTCAATAATTGGCAGATTGACCAGAGATATTACATGAACCGCACACCCGACGGACAATTTTTCTGGATTACCATCGGCAATCTGGAGAAGGGAAAAGAATACATTTATCAGTATTATGTGGATGGGAAGCTCCGTTTGGCTGATCCCTACACCGAAAAGGTAAGCGATCCATGGAACGATAAAAACATCAGCTCCACGACATTCCCGGGCCTGATTGCTTATCCGGCAGGAAAAACCACCGGCATCGCCAGTGTGCTGCAAACTGCCCGTCAACCCTACCAGTGGCAGGTGACTAATTTTACTCCTCCCGCCAAGCAGGATCTTATCATCTATGAATTGCATATACGCGATTTTGTAGCTACGCGCGATATTAAAACCGTGACCGACACGCTAAACTATCTTCAGAAACTGGGAGTTAATGTCGTCGAGCTTATGCCCATCAACGAGTTTGAAGGAAATGACTCGTGGGGGTACAACGCTTCGTTTTATTTTGCCGCCGACAAGGCATATGGCCGCAAGCAGGATTATCAGCGATTTATTGATGAATGCCACAAACGTGGAATTGCTGTGGTGATTGATATGGTTTTGAACCACTCCTACGGCCTTTCACCAATGGTTCAGATGTATTTTGACTCCAACAGTGGCAAACCTTCTGCCGACAACCCATGGTTTAACCAAACCTGTCCGCACGAACCCTACTGCTGGGGATATGACTTCAACCATCACAGCCAATTTACCCGCGACTTTGTGGATAGGGTAAATGCTTTCTGGCTTACTGAGTTTAAAGTGGACGGATTCAGGTTTGACTTCACCAAAGGATTTACCAATGTGCAAACGAGCAATCAGGGGTCAACCTACGATGCTCCACGTATAGCAATCCTCAAGCGAATGGCAAACAAAATATGGGAAATAAATCCCAAAGCTTATGTGATACTCGAGCATTTTGCCGATAATAGCGAAGAACGAGAGCTGGCTGAGGCAGGCATGATGACATGGGGGAATACGAATTACAACTTTAGTGAGGCCAGCATGGGCTGGGTTGACAACAGCAATTTTTCGTGGATATCTTACAAACAGCGAGGCTGGACGGTACCACACCTTGTGGGATATATGGAAAGCCACGACGAAGAAAGGCTGATGTATAGAAATCTTCAATTTGGCAACAGTACCAATGCTGCGCACAATGTGAAAGACCTGACCATTGCCCTCAAACGGCAGGAACTTGCCCATGTTTTTTTCCTTGCAGTACCAGGCCCAAAAATGATCTGGCAGTTTGGTGAACTCGGCTATGACGTAAGCATTGATTTCAACGGTCGCCTGGGAGCAAAACCCATCCGGTGGAACTACCTGGCAGACTCCCGACGCAGATATTTGTATGACGTCATTTCCACAATGACCAAATTGAGAATTACCCAGGAAACCTTCCGGAATGGCGATTTCATTCTTTCTTTATCGGGACCCGCCAAAAAAATAAAGTTCACACATCCCGCCATGAATGCAATTGTGATGGGCAACTTTGGCGTCACGGCGGGTAGTATTGTGCCAGAATTTCACAACGCCGGATGGTGGTATGATTATTTCCGGGGTGATTCAATCAGCGTAACGGATGTGAATGCCATACTTACACTCCAACCGGGCGAATATCGTATTTACACCAGCAAGCGACTCGTCAAGCCAGGTATTGCCACAACTGTTCACGAAACCAGGTTCCTTGCGCAATCAGCACTCAAGATATTGAGCAGCGCAGGTATGAATCAGCACAATTTGCAGGTGAACCTTGACAAACAGCAAGAGATTGCCCTCGAAGTTTTTGATCTGGCCGGACGAAGAGTGGCAAAGCTGGCGTCAGGCAGATTTAACCAGGGGGTGCATACATTCATATTCAATAATGACCATGAGAATAAACCCGGTATCTATATTGTTCGGTTGATTACACCAGCCGGCCAACTCACCAGGAAGCTCTCCATCCTATAGGGTTTGCACTTCGGACTACTGTCGGGGCAGCGGTGTACTGAATTGAGGTTGTGCGATTCTGTTGGCATTTATTCAGCAATCCCATTACCATGTTGAAACATTTAATACCTTTGCATCTCGTGATCATTTGGCTAATATATTAAATATCAGATTATTATGAAGATACCTATGACTTCCTCTTATGCCATGGAGCTCGAAGATAAGTACGGAGCTCACAACTATCATCCCCTTCCTGTGGTTCTTGCTCGAGGCGAGGGACCATTTATGTGGGATGTGGAAGGTAAACGTTTTTTCGATTTCCTTTCGGCATATTCGGCTGTTAACCAAGGGCATTGCCATCCTAAAATTGTCGGGGCCCTTATCGATCAGGCCAAAACCCTCACGCTGACTTCAAGAGCATTTTACAACGACTCTCTTGGCCTATTCGAAAAATTTGCCACCGAATTTTTCGGTTTCGATAAGATGTTGCCTATGAATACCGGAGCAGAAGGGGTCGAGACGGCTATTAAGCTTGCCCGCAAATGGGGGTATGAAAAAAAAGGCGTTCCTGAAAACCAGGCTAAAATCATTGTTTGTCGAAATAATTTTCATGGCCGCACTACTACCATCGTTAGTTTTTCGACCGATCCCGAATCATACGGCAATTTTGGCCCTTATACTCCAGGCTTTACAGTGATTCCTTACAATAATACCGAAGCTTTAAGCCAGGCTCTTTCCGACCCGGACGTGGTAGCTTTCATGGTCGAACCTATCCAGGGTGAAGCTGGGGTTTTTGTTCCCGACAACGGATATCTGGCAGCTAGTGCAGCACTTTGTCGTAGTAAAAATGTACTTTTTATCGCCGACGAAGTTCAGACAGGTATAGCACGCACAGGTAAATTGCTTGCCTGCGACCACGAAAATGTCAAACCCGACATCCTTATTTTGGGCAAAGCATTGTCAGGCGGGGTGTATCCGGTTTCGGCCGTACTTGCCAACGACGATATCATGCTTTGCATTAAACCAGGCCAGCACGGTTCCACTTTTGGCGGCAACCCTCTAGCTTCTAAGGTGGGTGTTGCAGCTCTGGAAGTGGTTCGTGATGAAAAACTTGCCGACAATGCTGAACGGCTTGGGAAAATTTTTCGCGAGGAATGTGCCGAAATTAAATCTGAAATGGTTCAGCTCATTCGTGGCAAAGGCTTGTTGAATGCTATAGTGATCAAGCCTAAAAATGGCTATGAAGCGTGGGATGTTTGTATTCGGATGAAAGAAAACGGGCTGCTGGCCAAACCAACCCACCGGCACATAATTCGGTTCGCTCCGCCTCTGGTCATTACCGAAGATCAGCTACGCGAAGCCATATTCATCATCCGCAAGAGTATTGAATCATTCAATTAGAATTAGCTGATTTCTAAAGCCTTGACAGCAATACTGACCTGGCCGGACTTAGGTTTACAGGAGAATACTATAGTCTGAACGCTTTCGTCAGATCGTCAACCATGTCGAGTTTTTCCCAAGCAAAGAATTCCACCTGCTTAATACTCTTGGGGCATTGATTTCCGTTTCCTTGAGGTTTGCCTGTTACCGGGTCATAGCAAATTTCCACATCTTTGATATAATTGTCGCGGCCAAAATGCCCGTAGGTGGCAGTAGGAAGAAATACAGGGTTCTTCAGCCCGAACCTTTTAACGATTGCAAAAGGTCGCAAATCTAACAGCTCCCTGAGGACTTCGGCTATTTGTCCATCGGTCATTCGGGTACCATCGTTGTTTTTAACTTTAGCTGTTCCATACGTATTCACGTAAAGTCCAACAGGTTCAGCTACGCCGATGGCATAGGCTACCTGCACCAATACCTGGCGTGCGATACCGGCCCCAACCAGGTTCTTTGCTATGTGCCGGGTGGCATAGGCACCCGAGCGGTCTACTTTCGACGAATCTTTTCCGCTAAATGCACCACCACCATGTGCCCCATGACCGCCATATGTGTCAACAATTATCTTACGTCCGGTAAGCCCGGTATCGCCATGCGGACCCCCTATCACGAATTTGCCAGTGGGATTTACCATTAACCGGAAGTGATTTTGCAGAAGTTTGCTTGCGCTTTCAGGTAAAGTTTTTACTTGTATTACCCTGGGCAAAAGTATTTTACGAATATCATCCGCTATAACCTTCTGCATGATGTCGTCGGTGTCAAACGGATCGTGTTGTGTCGAAATTACTATTGTGTCGATTTTCTGAGCCCGGCCCATTTCGTCGTATTGAACTGTCACTTGCGATTTGCTGTCGGGCCTAAGATATTTCATGTACTTACCTTCATGACGGATGGAAGCCAGCTCCTGCAATAGCACATGAGCCAGCTCGATGGTCAGTGGCATATAGTTT
The DNA here is from genome assembly GCA_037445555.1 of Lentimicrobiaceae bacterium. GTDB lineage: Bacteria > Bacteroidota > Bacteroidia > Bacteroidales > JAAYJT01 > JAAYJT01. The sequence goes on along the minus strand of JBBIKG010000016.1, from coordinate 58,592 downwards.
TCCATCTCGTCAGTAGCATAACCGAACATCATCCCCTGATCGCCGGCACCTTGTTCTTCTTCTGAGGTCTTGTCGACACCTTGCGCTATATCCGGGCTCTGCTCATGAATAGTGCTGACCACTCCGCATGAGTTATACTCAAAAGAGTAATCGCCTTTAACATACCCTATATTCTTTATCGTTCTGCGTACTGCTTCCTGGATGTCAATATAACAGCGCGTTCTGACCTCGCCGCTGCAAACCACCAGACCGGTAGTCACAAGAGTTTCGCATGCCACTTTTGATTCGGGGTCGTGTCGCAGGAATTCATCAAGCAACGCATCTGAAATCTGATCGGCGATTTTATCCGGGTGACCTTCCGAAACCGACTCCGAGGTAAATAAATAACTCATTGAAAAGAAAATAAATAGGTGTGTGAATTGGGGCGCAAATATACAAAAAGAAACCGAATGGCCTGAAAAGCTCATTCACGGTCAGGTATTTGAAAAAACCCTGCCATTGCTTTGGGCACAGTATCTTATTCCTGGGTGAGACTGCGAAAAATGCTCTCAAGGGGTATATCTTTCTTCTGCATTGAAAGTACTGCCAGATTATTTTCAACCGCGAACCTGAAAATTTGTTGCCTGAGATCCAAATCATCCTGAGGAATAAAACACCACACCATCCCCTCAAGCTGAGTGACTTCCCGCACCCCTTCTATCAGTTGCAGTTGGTCTGGGTTTGGCTGTTTATCAAACTCAACAAGTATGGTTTGTTGCAGAGTTGCCGGCCGCTTGATGTTTTCGATCAGGTCGTCGGCAACAATGCGGCCCTTGTCGATAATTAGTACCCTCTTGCACAGCGCCTCCACCTCTTGCATGATGTGAGTTGATAGGAGAACGGTCTTCTCTTTACCTGCCTGTCTAATCAGCTCCCTGATTTCAATTATTTGATTCGGGTCCAGTCCTGTAGTCGGTTCATCCAGAATAAGTACCCCGGGGTTGTGTATGAGCGCTCCGGCAAGCCCTACCCTCTGACGGTATCCTTTGCTCAGTTGACCTATTTTTTTCTGCTGCTCCCCGGCCAGACCAGTCTGTGTGATCAGATCGCTGATGCTTTTTTGGGTATTTGTGCCCACCTGATGGATCCCGGCCAGAAAATAAAGGTACTCCTTCACATACATTTCAGTATATAAAGGATTGTTTTCGGGAAGGTACCCAATGTTTCGCCTGACATTCAGCGCATTAGCACTGACGTCGTATCCTGCAACCCTCACGTGGCCTGAATAGGGTGGGAGGTAACCGGTGATGACCTTCATTAGTGTTGATTTCCCGGCACCGTTAGGCCCCAGCAATCCCACAATTTCAGCTTGCCCTAAGTCAAACGTCACTTTGTCAAGCACTTTTTGCTCTCCATAGTATCTTACTATCTCAAAAACCTGTAATGACATCGGCAAATGAGTAATTTCTTCAGGGGCAGCATGACGAAAAACCCCGGTCTTGCAGCAAAAATAACCATAAATTTGTAAACCGGTACCGTCGATTTCATGCCCGGCCACAGGGAGAAGTTTTTTGATTGGCACGCGCTTGAGTTTCACTTTTTTGATTGCTGTTTTCCAGCGCTTAAAAATATTCGAGCGGTATTTGTCTAAAATAAAATTTAGTTCTACCTTTGCACCCCATTTTTGATGGGAGCTTTTGAATATTATTAGAACGTTGATCTGAAATGAATACACTATCTTACAAAACGTTGTCAGCGAACAACGCAACCATTGAAAAAGAATGGTTATTGGTGGATGCCGAGAATCTAGTGCTAGGACGTATGGCAACGGTGGTTGCCAGATTGCTCCGGGGCAAGCACAAGCCGTATTTTACTCCTCACGTCGATTGCGGCGACAACGTAATTATCATCAATGCAGAGAAGGTTCGCCTGACAGGTCAGAAGATGAACCAGAAGGAATATATCCGCCACTCAGGATATCCGGGCGGGCAAAGCATTTTAACGACCAGGCAGGTGCTTAAAGCCAAGCCCACTTCTGTTGTCGAAGAAGCCATCAGAGGAATGTTGCCGAAAAACAGGCTAGGCAGCGAGCTGTTCAGAAACCTTAAGGTGTATGCAGGTCCCGATCACCCACATCAGGCTCAGCAACCCAGGGCAATCGATATAGATAGCATAAAATAAAGACTCTCAAACCATGATCAATACAATCGGAAGAAGAAAAACTGCCGTTGCCCGGGTTTATATTAAGGATGGCAGCGGTTCAATCACTGTTAACGGAAGAGAATTCAGGGAATATTTCCCAACGGCTACGCTGCAGTACATTGTGCTTCAGCCTTTTGAAATTCTGCAAATTCAGGGCAAATACGACGTGTTAGCCAACCTCGACGGAGGGGGTGTGAACGGTCAGGCCGAAGCGCTGCGCCTTGCAATTTCAAAAGCCATGTGCGAAATCGCTCCGGAAAACCGCCCGCCGCTGAAGTCGAAAGGCCTGTTGCGCCGAGACCCACGTATGGTTGAACGTAAAAAACCAGGACAGAAAAAAGCAAGGAAGAGATTCCAGTTCAGCAAGCGTTAAAATCCAGATAATGATCTGTTTAGTATCCAAATTGCCGGGACCTCCGTTCATTGACGGTGCTACCTGGTAATTGACTTTTAACGGAAAGTAAACATTAATTTAATCCACTATGCCACAAGTAACTTTCGATCAACTGCTCGATGCCGGATCACATTTCGGACATCTGAAGCGCAAATGGAACCCGAACATGGCTCCGTACATTTTCATGGAGCGAAACGGGATTCACATCATTGACCTTTACAAAACACAGGCTAAACTTGAAGAAGCCGCATCTGCAGCAAAGCAGATTGCCAATTCGGGTAAAAAAATATTATTCGTTGCCACCAAAAAGCAGGCAAAAGACATCGTTGCCCAGTATGCCCAAAGCGTAGGCATGCCTTACGTTACAGAACGCTGGCCGGGTGGTATGCTCACCAACTTCGCCACTATCCGCAAAGCCGTCCGCAAAATGTCATCTATCGACAAGCTTATGGCAGCTGAAAACTTCTCAAGTTTTTCAAAACGAGAGCGGTTGCAGATTACCCGTGAGCGAGCCAAGCTTGAAAAGCAACTCGGAAGTATTGCCGACCTTAGCCGCCTGCCATCCGCCCTTTTTGTGGTTGACATCATGAAAGAACATATCGCAGTAGCTGAAGCCCGCAAACTCAATATTCCCACCATAGCCATCGTTGATACCAACTCCAATCCAAACGAAATCGACTTTCCGATTCCGGCAAATGATGATGCCTCAAAAAGCATCGCTGTTATTCTCGGCCGCATTGTGGAAGCAATCAGCGAAGGGCTGACCGATCGCAAGCTTGACCGCGACAAACGCGAAGATGAAGAGCACGATGACTACGAGCGCGACGAAATGGGCGAGATTATTTATCCCGAAGATGAAGAAGATGATGGTCTTACGCCTAAGGAACGTGCAGAAAAAGCACTGAAAAAAGCTGAAGGTGAGGGAGAAGATAAAAGCCGCAGACCCCGCAAACCCATCAGCAAACCTACTACTCGCAGACCTACCCGCTAAGCGAGTGAAAAAATCTATTTAATATTCATTCAATAATTATTATCAGATATGGCAAATATAACTGCTGCCGACGTTAACAAACTGAGGCAAATTACCGGCGCAGGTATGATGGACTGCAAACAGGCTCTGGTTGAAAGTGAAGGCGATTTTGATAAAGCCATCGAGTTTCTCCGCAAAAAAGGCCAGAAAGTGGCCAATAAGAGAGCTGATCGCAGCGCCAACGAAGGCATCGTTCTTTCTAAAACAAATGACTCCAATGATTATGGGGTCATCATCATGCTCAATTGCGAGACAGATTTTGTTGCTAAAAATCAGGATTTTATCAATTTCGCTAACGACATCATTGAGCTGGCCGTGAAGAATAAAGTGCAGAACCTTGACGAACTGAATGCCCTTCCATTCAGGGGGCTTACCATCGCCGACGTTGTGACAGAAATGACCGGGAAAACAGGCGAAAAAACCACATTGGCTGAATGCCAGGTGATCAATGCCCCGATGGTTTTTGCTTATAATCATCACGGTAACCGTCTCAGCAGCATGATAGGGCTGAGCATGAACACAGGCCAAGGAATTGACATTGTTGGCAAGGATGTGGTTATGCAGGTGGCTGCAATGAGTCCGATCGCAATCGACAAAGGCGATGTTGATCAGAGCATCGTTGATAAGGAAATTGAGATTGGTAAGGAAGTAGCTATTCAGGAAGGAAAACCTGCCGAACTGGCTGAAAAAATAGCCGTCGGAAAACTTGGTAAATTCTTCAAAGAAAGCACCCTCCTGAATCAGGATTTCATAAAAGACAATACCATGACAGTGAAAGACTACATCACCAAGTTTAATAAGGAATTAAAAATTACCGCCATGAAGCGTGTGATGCTTGGTGCCTGATCCAATCATTTGTATATAAAGAATGAGGCCGTTTAAAAGACGGCCTCTTTTTTTACAGGCTTGTTTCAGGTTTTCGAATCCACAGATAAGCCCTTGCAATGATAAATCCGGCTGTGGCAAACATGATCAGGCTATAGATGGCCGGCGAAATGGCAATCACATTGTTGTGAAGCAGGGTGCTGGCAATTGTTATTCCCAGTGTACCATTCTGTATACCTGACTCAATGGAAATGGTAATGCTTTGAGCCGTATTTAGCTTTAGCCAGCGAGATGAATAATAACCGATCAACAACATAACAACGTTCAGAGCTAGTGCTATAGGGCCCACATCCTTGAACGACTGCACAAAGATGTCCTTGTTGGTCATTACGGCAGCCAGAATGATGACAAAAAGCAAAATGCCCGAAACAATCTTCACCGGCTTGCTCATCCGGTCTGCAAAGCCCACAAATCTTGCTCTGATGAACATGCCCACTGCAACAGGAAGCAGTGTGATGATCATCAGCTTGATGATGGTGTCGAGGATTGGCAAGGGTACATATTGCCCGACATCCATAAAATGAGCCAGAGAAAGGTTCACAATTAATGGAATGGTAATCACGGCGATAAGGCTCGAAATGGCCGTTAAGGTGATGGAAAGGGCTGTGTCGCCTTTTGAGATATGGGCGATCAGATTTGAAGTTGGCCCGCCGGGGCAGGCTGCCAGCACCATGATTCCTACTGCCAGCTCGGGGCTGTCGAGCCTGAAGATGTATAGTAGGATAAAACCCACGATTGGCAATAAGATAAGCTGATTCAGAATGCCTATGGCAGTGGCCTTAGGATAAATTAGTACCCTTTTAAAATCGTAAGGGACCAGCGATAAGCCCATTCCAAGCATGATAATAGCCAAAGAAACAGGCAGCATAATGTCTGTCAGGTAGTTTGTTTCCATACAAAGGGGTGAATTTGTTGGTTAATACCCGGCAATAATACCAAAAATATCCGTTCGGTCAAATGCTTGATTTATCAACCAGTATCATAACCGACCTCGAAGGAACCATTGCTTTGCCAATTTGTGATTTTCCGAGCCCCATGGCTGTGAAACCTTTCTCCTCGATATTGTCCTTGGTGGCAACAATTTCCCATTCTCCTGCCGGAAGTTTGACCTCAGCTGCTTTTGAACTGGCATTGTAAAACACCAGAATGTCTTTCCATGGATCCCCGTTTGCATTATCACTGAGCTGGTAGCCTACCAGGAGAGGTTTGTCAATCTGGAAAAACCTCAGGTGCTTCTGGATCTGCAGGGTATCTGTCAATCGAAAGGCAGGATGACTTTTCCGGAGCTGAATAAGTTTTTGATAATATTCAAACACCGGACGATACATGGCTTTGTTGCCCCAGTTTAGCTGGTTAACAGAGTCGGGCAGGTTATAAGTATTGTGATGGCCGAGCTTTGTTCTTACAAGTTCTTCACCTGCATGCAGGAAAGCTACGCCCTGCGAAGCAAGTACCACAGCGTTGGCAAATTTTTGCAATTCAAGCATTTGCGCTTTTGTGCAGTTTGTACAAGTGCTAACAATTTTATCCCAAAGGCAGGGGTTATCATGACATGTTACATAGGTGATGGTTTGCTGTGGATTGTTTGCATAAGGCGCTTTTGAGTAATTCACCTTCGTATAATCGATCTGGGAATGTGGTGTTGCTGCCACCACGCCAAATTTGATGCTCTCTTCAAGACCTTTCTTTCCGGCCATGAACCCAGCCCCCTTATCATCCCACCAAGGACCACGAATGCCATCGCGGATATCGTCGCTAAACACAGCTATCCTATCAAGTTTTGCTACATGAGCTTTTAAAGCCCTCTTTTCCACCGGAAGCGGGCTTTCGCCGGCCGTCCATCCTTCGCCGTATATATAAATAGTTGGATCAATCTCATCAAGGGCCTGGCGAATCTGATTCATGGTTTCTATATCGTGCAGCCCCATGAGGTCAAACCGGAAACCGTCAATGTGGTATTCCGAAGCCCAGTATGTAACTGATTCGATCATAAATTTACGCATCATAGGCTTTTCGCTGGATGTTTCATTCCCGCACCCTGATCCGTTTGCAAGGGTGCCATCGTCATTGCTGCGAAAAAAATAGCCCGGAACCAATTGCTCAAAGTTTGATGCCGCAGCATTGTACATATGGTTATACACCACATCCATGATGACTCGGATGCCGACACTGTGCAATGCCTTCACCATCTGTTTAAACTCTCTGATACGGACATTACCGTCATAAGGATTGGTTGAATATGACCCTTCCGGAACGTTAAAATTCTGCGGATCATATCCCCAGTTGAACTGTGGCTGATCGAGCCGGGTCTCATCCACAGTATGAAAATCAAATACAGGTAACAGGTGCACATGAGTAATGCCGAGCTCAACCAGGTGATCCATAAGGGTTTTTTCTCCTTCCGAGCTTTGTGAGCCTGACTCAGTGAAGGCCAGGTACTTGCCCGGATATTTGCTACCTGAGCTTGGGTGTATGGAAAAATCTCGCACATGAATCTCCCAGATGATAATATCTGCATAGTGGTCAAGTGCAGGCCGCCGGTCGTCCTGCCATCCTTCAGGATTGGTTGATGGTAGGTCTACGACCATACCCCGGTTTCCGTTTACACCCACAGCCCTGGCATATGGATCCGGAACCTCATTTGACCATTTGCCATCATTTTGCGCCTGAAGGGTATAATATTTATTCTTCCAGTCGCCTTTGAGCGTTACCACCCAGGTGCCATCCCGATCGGGCTTTAAGGAGACTGTTTCGATTGGCTCTCCACTCTCGCCGTTGTCATAGAGCCGGAGCACCACCTGCTGAGCCTTGGGTGCCCATAGTCTGAATATAGTTTTATCCGTTCTGTATGTCACTCCAAGGTCATTGCCCTCGTAATAAGGAAAATCTACAGAGTTGTTTGACGAGAAACCGCAGTCACATGAGTGCATAATAAGAGATGAAGCTATTGCCATTGAATAAATGAATGATTTAGTAATACCCATAATAGTATTTATTGGAATCAACGTTTGGTAACCCCGAACCGAAACTCAAAAGTACGTATTTTCACAGATGCTCGTACGTATTTTAATGAATCAACGATAAACCTCACCAGAACAAATGGATCCATGATTTTCCAAATTGATATGGCCTCGCATGGAGAGACAAATAAAAATTTACTATTTTGGCCATCACATTGACATATTTTTAATCATTAAAACAATAGACCATGACACACGAACAAAAAGAAATTCCCGGATTACCTGTAAATGCATATACTGAACTCAAACCTGGCGAAACGTATAAACCTGTAATGCCTGCCAGCCAGTTTTTCCCTGAAGTTACGCCATGGTCAGTATTCATGGGCCTGTTTATGGCAGTGGTTTTCTCTGCTGCTGCCGCATACAGTGGTCTGAAGATCGGGCAGGTGTTTGAAGCTGCCATTCCTATTTCAATCATTGCTGTGGGTGCTTCTGCCGCCATGCGCAAGAAAAACGCCCTTGGGCAAAATGTGATCATTCAGTCTATCGGAGCAAGCTCGGGTGTTATAGTGGCGGGGGCAATCTTTACGATTCCCGGCTTGTATATACTTCAGTATAAATATCCGGATATCGAGGTTAATTTCTGGCAAATTTTCTTCTCATCGCTGCTAGGAGGCTTTCTCGGCATCCTTTTCCTGATTCCGTTTCGGAAATACTTCGTAAAAGATATGCACGGCAAACTGCCTTTCCCCGAGGCTACGGCCACTACCGAGATATTAATGACAGGCGAAAAAGGAGGTACTCAAGCCAAATTATTGATTTTAAGCGGTCTGATAGGTGGTATTTTCGACTTCTGTTTTTCCGCCCTTCGACTTTGGAGCGAAGAAATCACTTCACGTATAATTCCGATCGGTGAGACGCTTGCGACCAAGGTTAAAATGGTATTCAAATTTAACGTCAGTGCGCTGATCTTCAGCTTTGGATACCTGATCGGATTGCGATACGCCCTCATCATTACATTGGGGTCCATATTGTCCTGGTTTGTTTTAATACCCCTTGTGAATGAAATCGGCGCACTGATTGCTGCCCAGTCCGGATCAGTCAACCCGTTTGCTGCCCTCTCAGCTGAGGACATCTTCAGGCAATATGTTCGGCCAATAGGCATAGGAGCCATCGCAATGGCAGGCATAATCGGGATCCTGAAGTCATCGGGGGTAATCGTGAGTGCTTTTAAACTGGCATTCGGCATGGGAAAAAAGACCCAAACCGAAGAGCAAGTGGAACGTACACAGAAGGACATTAAAATGACCTTCGTTATGCTCTTTCTGTTGCTGACCCTGATTGCCGTATTTGTTTTCCTGATGTTCGGAGTTAAGATCACATTATTACAGGCATTGGTGGCGCTTATCACGGTGCTGATCATTTCGTTCCTCTTCACTACCGTTGCAGCCAACGCTATTGCCATCGTCGGAACCAATCCAGTGTCGGGTATGACTCTGATGACATTGATTTTGTCTTCAGTAGTGCTGGTATCGGTTGGTTTGAAGGGATGGCAGGGGATGGTGAGCTCTCTGGTGATTGGCGGGATCGTGTGCACTGCGCTGTCAATGGCCGGTGGCTTCATCACCGACCTGAAGGTTGGCTACTGGCTTGGAAGCACTCCGGCTAAACAGCAGTCATTTAAGTTTCTTGGCACACTGGTATCGGCTGCTACGGTGGGTGTGGTGATTTTTGTTCTTAACAAGGCTTATGGGTTTGTGCAATCTCCTGAGCAACCCAATCCTATGACAGCACCGCAAGCCAACGCTATGGCTGCCATTATCGAACCACTCATGTCAGGCACAGGCGTGAGCTGGGTATTACTCGGAATAGGCGCCATTATATCGGTGATAGTAAACTGGCTGAAAATATCTCCCCTGGCATTTGCATTGGGCATGTTCATTCCCCTGCCCCTCAACACCCCACTCATTGTCGGTGGTTTGCTCAACCATTGGTTCACGAAATCATCCAAAGTCGAAAAAGTTGCCAATGCACGCATTCAGAGGGGAATCCTTATTTCTTCCGGGTTTATAGCCGGTGCAGCCATTTTTGGTGTAATTGGTGCACTCATTATCTTTTTTACCAACAATCCGGATGCCATGAATCTTAAGATCTGGGCCAGCGAACACGGAACAGGAGCTCAGGTTACAGCCCTGATTGCCTTCATAGCACTAATAGGCTATTTTGTTTGGGAATCGTTCCGGGCAAAAGCTGAATAGACAAGAATCGTTACTTTATTAGTAAAAGATCAGCCCTATGAATATACAGATAAACAAAGATGATCTCCTTAAAAGGTTTCTGCGCTACGTTGTCATCGATACCCGCTCGGATGATACATCTGAGACTGCGCCGAGCACTGAAAAACAATGGAACCTTGCTCGTTTACTGCACGATGAACTCGTAGAAATGGGTATGCTGAATGTGAGTATCGATGAGCATGCCTATGTGATGGCTACACTACCATCGAACCTCGGCTATGAAGTTCCAACCATAGGTTTCATTGCTCATTTCGATACCAGCCCCGAAATGCCCGGCGACAACGTCAAACCACAGATTGTTGAGAAATACCCGGGGGGAGATATCATCCTCAATCAGGAAAAAAGGATAGTGTTGTCGCCTTCCGATTTTCCTGAACTAAACCATTACACTGGACACACGCTGATTACAACTGATGGCACCACCTTGCTCGGGGCTGATGATAAAGCTGGTATTGCTGAGATCATGACGGCGATGGACTACCTTCTGCGGCATCCGGAAATTCCACACGGAACCATTCGAGTAGGTTTTACGCCAGACGAGGAAATCGGAAGGGGAGTCGATCACTTTGATGTAGCCAGGTTCAATGCTGATTTTGCCTATACATTGGATGGGGCATCGCTTGGAGAGCTTGAATATGAGAATTTCAACGCTGCAGGAGCTAAGGTGCTGGTGCAGGGACGTAACATCCACCCGGGCTATGCCAAAGGCAAGATGGTGAATGCATTGCTTCTGGCTATGGAATTCAACAGCTTGCTGCCTGAATTTGAAAAACCACAGTACACGCAGGACTACGAGGGTTTTTATCACCTCGTGAAGATGGAAGGAGGTGTTGAAAATGCCTGGATGCAATATATCATCCGCGACCATGATATGACGATTTTCACCCGCCGTAAAGAGCTAATGACCAGAATCGCTGATTTCCTCAACGCAAAATATGGGGAAGGTACGTTTACCCTGGAGTTGAAAGATCAATATTTCAACATGCGCGAAAAAGTCGAACCTGTGATACATATCGTGGAAATGGCAAGGCTGGCCATGGAGCAGGCAGGAGTGAAACCGCTGGTAAAACCCATCAGAGGAGGTACTGACGGATCGAGGCTGTCGTATATGGGCTTGCCATGCCCAAATATTTTTGCGGGAGGAATGAATTTTCATGGCAAGCATGAGTATGTGTCACTGCAGACTATGGTTAAAGCGGTTGAGGTTACCCTGCGGATAATTGAGCTCAATACGAGACGATAAGGGAGACTACATTATTGTCTAACCATCAGGGCTACTCGTGCGGCTTTGGTTACCAGATCGATGGCATCGAATGCGTCATGCAGGGTTGTTCCTGTGGCGATGATGCCATGTTTTTGCCACACCACAACCCGTTGACTTGCAACGCATATGGCAGTGGCTTCGGCCAGGGCGATGCTGCCGTGAGCCAACCATGGGACAAAGCCAATACCTTCGGGAAGGTAGGCTTTAATTTCAGGCAGCACAGTGTGTAGTATAGAATTAAGGGCTAGGCTATTGGTGATGCCCGACGATTGTGAAAGAGCAATCACCTCGTAGGGGTGTACATGCAAGATGGCCTTGTGATGCGGACGATGTATTTTCAGCACTTCTCTTACAGCCAGGTGGGCTGGCAGTTCTGAAGTGGGGGAGGATGATTCAGCGGGACATAGTATTATCTCCAGTTCATCAGACCTCACCCTCAGCGTACAAATACCGCCAGCCGGATCGTCTTTCAGGCAGCGCATTGATGCACCGGAGGTGCTGATAATAATCACTCCCTCGGCAAGTGGAGCTGACAAAGGATTATAAAATATCCTTCCCTTCGGCTCCTGAGTTGGCTGATGATTCAATTCGACCGAAAAATTACCCTCGCCCCAGACACACCATCCTTTATCCCACACCCATGAGGAAAGTGTTCGAATTGAAGACAAAATGACTGCCGGAAACAAATTCTGTTCCTCGATCAACATACCCCGGTTTTTACATTTGTGCTTTCCTGATGACCTTGCCGCTGCAGGTTTCTTGTTAAAAACCTCTGCCCTGATTCATACTGTTTGCGCTTACTTTTTGGGATAAGAAATGAAAATCATACCCGTGGTTTAGGCCAGCAAGTTATTTTAAGGCTAAAATCTCATTTCTGCCGTAAACATGCGACTTAGATTTTCATCAAGAATTGACAAGGCTCTGAGAATGCGTTTCTTTTTCGATATCGCGAACCCATTTCTTATCAGGGTCATGTTTTCGAGTGTCAGATGTTGTTGATTACCAGGATTTATGGTGTTATTGAACCAGATATTCGTTACCCGCACCAGATAATCTCCCCCTTCTTTTTTAACCTCAAAGGTTGCGTTGATTGGCTGTTTCAGGAAAAGGGGCACCTTTCGGCTTCGGAATCCTGAAGTGGTCCAGTCGAGCTGATAACGCACCATCACTCCATTCATCCCATCGGGTGTGATTGACTTTACCTGCATTCCGCTGGTGGGATCGTTAAATGATTTCAGTTGCCTTTCAAGCTGTTGCATGGAGGCAGTGGCAGGCAATCGCTTTTTAAAATGCAATTTTTGATTTTCGAGATAGAAGTTGCCGGCATGCAGATCAGATTGTCTGTAGCGTTCCTTCGCTAAAAGAAATAATGGTATAAAAAGTAAAACGATAGCAGTTATTTTTTTCATATTCATGGGATTTGTATCCAAAATTATGAAATGTGGAGTGATTAAATAAATGATTATTAATTTTTTTTGGATAATATTCATAAAATACGCCAAGAGAATTTGTATTTTCGTTTGAAAATATTCCATCTATGGCAGCGAAAAATGCAAGTTTTGCCAGATTCATGCTATTGGTCCTGGTTGGTACTCTTGGTATGAGCTCATTGGCACAAAAAAACAGTTTTGTGAGTTCCGAATACAATCGCAATGCGGTGACAGTCCTGCTGCTGAATAACAATGAACGATTCTCTGAGCAGCTCGTCATGGCCATGGACTCCATCACCATCCCGGACAAATTTTTTGATAATACGCTCAAAAAGACCACTGTTCCTTTTTCGGTCAACAGGGCTAAAATTCTTGAAACTGACCCCGTTTTACAACTAGCACCAAAAAGCGCGGTGGAGGCCTCCCTGAAAAGCGAAGGCATTGGACGTGAGATAATTGCTAAATGGTTTGATCGTCAGGGGGACGGATCCTTCGGTGTGAAAACACTTGCCGAACGAGGGGTGTACAATGCAACGGACAATGATATGCTGGTAGCAAGCGCCAGCAAACGAGGAGTTTCCGGATTGATGGACATGGGAATGTCGCTGGTTGATAGGTCCTACGTTATTTTAATCGATGTTCCTGAACTGCTGACCCTAGCCGAAATTTATAAACGCGACTCTGTGCCGCCGGCCAAGCAAATCTCCAATGGTTTTCAGGGGGTGATGAATGTCTATGTCTACAAGCTCGATTTTTCTGACGCTGTCGCTACCAATTTTTTTGAGAACCTCTGGATCTCTGAGGCCAGCGTCAATAAACAGGAGCGAAAAACTAAGTTTGATAACACCGATTTTGTCTTTAAGTTTGTTGCTGTAAGTAATGCGCCAGCAATGGTTACGCAGTTGAATCCTGACCAGAAATTTGCTCCAAAACAAAAATCTCCCCAACAATTGCTGAAAACTTTTCTCGATATGGGAGTAAGTCAAGCCATTCTCCGACTTGAGAAGTCTGATGCCTCATTTAAGGTGAAGGCTATGATTGCAGATGTAAATCCGATCGCTATTAAGATAGGAAGAAAGGAAGGCCTGAAATTTGACCAACGCTATTTTGTGTATGAGAATCTCCAAAACCGAAAGGGAGAAGTGTATTCCAAGCGAAGGGGTGTTATTAGGGCAAAAAGTGTTACCAATAACCTAAAGGCTACCGAAGGAAAGACACAGCCGTCATATTTTTATCAGGTGGCAGGACGCAAGCTCGATAACCTCGGTATGTTTGTTGAACAAGCCAATACCAGCGGCTTTAACTTATATGCCGGAATCACTGATGGCGGCCTTGGTGGCCCCACCGGAAGACTGGAAGTTTTAATATCTCCTATCTTATATGAGGTGTTTGTCAGAGAAGGCCGGATCAGTAGAATGACAGGTCTTAAGCTCTATGTGGAAGCAGCCTACCAGAGTCAGGAATTTTCCAACCCCATCGGCTCTGGCAAGTTTGGCCTGTTACGGTATGGCGCCGGCCTGAACAAGGAGATGAGACTCACCAGGAACATCTTCCTTGAACCCCGGCTGGGTTACGGCTTTGAGGATGCCACATTTAGTGACACTCCTGAAAAGAAAGTTGAAAGCCAGTTCGTTGATTTAGGTGTTGGCCTTGGCTTGAATCTTAAATACAACCTGCAGTTGATGCCATCCTTAAATTTATTCTCGATAATAACGAGTAAGTATACATCGGCGGAAGGAGCCGATCCTTTAAAGATTACTTATAATGATTGGTTCCCTGGAAGAAGTGGCATGGGATTTGGATTAGGTTTAAGGTTCATGTTTTAATCATAAATATTTTAGAAACTTAATTATTATCGAGTATGAGAATAAAAGAAATTGCCGGGTTGCTTATTCTGGTAATAGTCTGGATAGCAACAGTGAACGGTCAAACCCGCACCCAGCGAAAAGCTGCCGGGTACGTTATCGGAAACTATGAAGTTGAATGTATGGGAACCGGCATGGACGGTACTCAGCTGGTCAAGGTTTGGGCTTTCGGCAAAAAGCCTGATGATGCCATTTATCAGGCCCGCAAGAATGCCGTTCATGCAGTGTTGTTCAAGGGTATTATTGGTGGCAAACCGGGATGTATGCAAAGCCCACTTGTAACCAAACCGGGTGCTGAAGTGCAACACGCCGATTATTTCCAGAACTTCTTCAGCGATGGAGGCAGCTATCTTCGCTTTTGCTCACAAACCGGCGACGGATCCGTTGACCGGATCAAAATCGACCGGAATACATATAAAGTCGGAGTTATTGTGTCGGTCATGCATGCCCAGCTTCGCCGCGAACTGGAGGCTGCCGGCATCATACCAAAACTCGGGCAGGGCTTTTAACATCAATCCACTACCAAAATGAGAATCAAACTAACAATTACGGGCGTTTTGCTGGCCATGGCAATCCTGGCTTTCGGACAGGCCAAAAAACCTACCATCATGGTGGTCCCGTCCGACAACTGGTGCATAAAGAATGGCTACACGATGACCTTTGACGAGATGGGTACGCTTAAGACCCTTCCCGATTACAAAACGGCCATTCAGAATGAGACCGATTTGCTGATGACTATTGCGAAAATCAATACCATGATGGCCGACCGGGGATTTCCTCTGGTAAATCTTGAAACCGCCCTAAAAAACATGGAACAGGAGAGCGGAGAACTATCAGCACTTAGCTCAAAATCAGGAGCCAACCTTGCCGAAAACCCGATCGATATACTGCAGCGGGCTGCCAATGCAGATATTATCATCCAGCTTACATACGTCATTAATCAATTGGGGCCGCAGAGATCCATCACTTTCATGTTGCAGGGCTTTGATGCCTACACCAACAAGCAGATTGCCGGCGCCCAGGGTACCGGTTCACCTTCATTTGCTACGCTTACACCGGTTCTGCTCGAAGAAGCTGTGCTTTCGCACATCGAAGACTTTAACGCCAGGCTTCAGAGCCATTTCAACGACCTATTTGAAAACGGACGTGAAATTGTTTTCCAGGTACGGGTTTGGGATACCTCGCCCATAGATCTGGAAGAGGTTTTCAATTTTAACGGCCAACGCCTTGAGCTGGGAGAGATTATTGAAGACTGGGTGGCTGACAACACGGTTCGGGGCCGTTTTAATACGGGCACCTATACTCAATATGTTATTCGATTTGAGCAGGTGCGGATTCCTCTTTACGATGAACGCCAGCGTGCCATGGATACACGGCGCTGGGTTCGTGATTTGCGTACAATGCTCACCAGAACTCCATTCACACAGGATGTGAAGATTCATACTCGGGGCCTTGGCGAAATATGGCTTATTATTGGCGAAAAATAAAACGATGCCGACATGAAAAAATTATTACTTATCCTTTTCTTAATGCCTTTCATCGGGTATTCGCAAAATGACCTTGGCGAGGCCAGCGACATCGATCGTATTGCACTGGATGTAATCATTCCCGAACAGGTCTCAAAGATTCCTGAATTCGCTCGGAGCCTGCTCGAAAGTAAACTTATTGAGGCCGTTACGGAATATGGCATGGGTGGCAAAGGGGTAAGCCCGCGTTTTTGTGTGACTGCCAAGATGGAAACGCTCGGCAAGGATATAGTGCCATCCACTCCGACTATGCAAACATATTCCTTCCAGGTATTTCTCTACCTGGTCGATTATGTGGATAAAAATATCCTGAGCACTACCTCCTTTACCACCAAAGGAGCAGGAACCAACGAAAACAGGGCATACACCAATGCGCTGCGGCCAATTAACCTCAAAAACCAGAATGTCAAGAAGTTTCTCGACGATGGCAAAAGAAAGATTATTGAATATTATAATTCAAGATGCGATTTTGTGATTGCACGTGCCAAATCACTTGCGGTCCAAAACCAGTTCAGAGAGGCCCTAACTGCCTTATCGGGTGTGCCTGAGGTGAGCAAGGACTGTTATATGCGCGCTTTGAAAGAAATCGGACCAATTTATCAGGATTTTATTGATCATGACTGCCAGATGATGATTTCGGCTGCTACCTACCTTTGGGCTGCAGAGCCTAACTCTAACGGAGCTCTCAAGGCAGGTGCCATACTTTGCCGGATTGATCCCGATTCAAGGTGTTACAAAGATGCACAGGGCATCATCGGACAAATGGCAGCCAAGGTGCTGAAAGACGAAAAACGCGACTGGGACTTTTTTGTGAAACAATTTGAAAACGAAGTGAAGCTTGAAGCACTCCGCATACGTGCCTTCAGGGATATCGGCGTTGCCTGGGGCGAAAACCAGCAACCAGTAATAACCTATCAAAATCTGCTTTGGGTGTTTTGATAGGATGTACATACGCTGATGTTCATTAAAACAGAACCGGCAAGGTAATGAGCCTTTGCCGGTTTCTTTTTTTATGGACTTCAATTAAAATCAGAAGGTTAGTAAATCGTTTAAATCCAAAGCTCACCCCATAGGTTAATAGCTTGATTTCTGCTGAAGGTTACTGCAGTATGTTCACAAGATGCAGTCAGAAAGAAAACATCAGGTTCTATTTTTTCCCAAATGAGCGGGCCACATCTGCCACAACCACATTGACGTCAGATCCGCCAGTTTTTTGCGTAATTTCCCGGTTAATTCGCATAATTTCCATGGGATTTATTTCTTCAGTCCCGATTTTCTTGAGATTTCTAAGCATATCCTCCCAATACTCGATGTCTTGCCTTAGCTGCTTCTCTTTAATACTGCCCTTAGGGGCTTGGTTAAGATCAGATTTCAGTTTAGGGATAAGCATATTTTCAACCTCCTTGGTGGCCTCGCGGCATTTGGCCTGCATTTTAGCGGTGTTGGTCAGCATTTTGTTTTTATCTATTCCTGCCATCTTCACCTCCAGTACTTTTCCGACGCTGGCAATTTCGTCGGGTGTGAAGGTTGAAAAGTCAACCCCTTTTTCGAGCAACCGTGGAGTTGCAAAGGCCTCTTTATGAACAGATGTCACGAGGTTCATGTCCGAGGCAGGCGCGCTTAATCCGGTTTTTTGACGGTATTCCAGGTTCATGGCTTTTTGGGCATCATCATTGAATTGTTCGAGCGAAACCAAGGAACCGTCTTTTTTCCTTACCATCTTTTTCCCATCGATATTAAGAGCAGGTTCGGCTTTAGTCCCTGCGCGAACCGGAACAAGGTCCATATCCATACTCGAAGTGCCCCCACTATTGGCATTACGAAACTGTACGAAATCGATACCGTCCATATCGTATCCCTGTTGTTCGAGCCTGTTCTTCATCCCGGGTGTCATTTCCGAATAGTTTTGCTGTACGCGACGATCAAATTTTGACCTTGTCAGCGGATCGGCCTTGTATTTTAGATTCCATTTAGTGAAGTAGGACATGTTCAAGCCGGCAGCCAACTGGTTAAGCTCTTTTTCCATCTGAGAGATTTTTGATGCATTCGCCACTGGATCCCTCTTCAATATGGATAATTGCGATTCGAGCTGTTTGAAAGTATTTATCTCGTCTTGCGCATTCAGCAGTTTTTGTTGTGTCCGTATATATTCCAACACCTGCTTCGCTCGCTGCGCAGGTGTGTTGACTACGGGTTTGAAGAGGCGGCTTTCACTCCCGAAATATTTCAGGCTTCCCTTGACAACAAGGCTGGTTCCAAATTCAAAAGCCTTTCCCATAAGCCAGGCACTTCCAGCCTGCTGGGCTCCTTCCCAGACCTGCGAAGCAAGGGTGGCGTCTTTTTGGTAACCAGCCTTCTGAAAACCATCTACAAACTGGGTAGCGGCATAGCCCATGGGCGACCAGTAGGAAACGGCCTGAGTAATCCCTTCTTTGGGCCCGCCTGCAATCATTCCGGTGGTTCCACCATAAATGGCTCCAAGAGCCTTAGCTCCGTAAATGGCCGCAGCACTTTGGGCTCCAAATGCTTCAACCAGTGCTGCCGACCCGAATCCTATGGCACCGGCACCGGCTGCCACTATGGTCATTTGAGCATAAAACTCGTTCTGCTCTGCATTCACCTCTGCCTCCTTTGCCTTGGCGTGGTCAAACTCGGCATATCCCTGTACCTGATTAGTTACGGTCTGGGCGAACTTTCGGGCTTTTTCGATGTCGCCCGAAGCCACGGTTTTGGCATCCAGAACCCTGGAGGCCTGTTCACGGGCAGCCGCCCGCAGCTCCCATGGCAGCAGCTCGATCTGCCGGTTGATTCGTTCTGCAATCCGCCGCGTGGCATCCATGCGAGCTGCATTTTCACGGATATTGTCAATGAAGGTGGAATGGGCATAATCGTCGAAAGCTGTGCGCGTCCGTATAAGCTGGCCGGTTTTGTAGGAATCGGCCAGATCCTGCTCAGACTGAATATTCGACTGAAGATTAATGATTCGTAGGTCAAATTCCTTTATGCGGCGGGCAATATTTTCCGCTTCAGCAGGAGTTTTTGCTTTGCCCAAATCCTGCCATGCTTTATCACGGTCGGCTGCTTCGCGCTCAAGATTTATTTTCAATAAGTTAACCATTTCAAGGTGGAAAGTTATCGACTCCTTTGCTGCCTCGTCAGTCTGATTTGGAGTAGTGTTTGTGGTTGCAGGAGGAGGGTCGCGTTTTATGTTGGCTTTTTCGACTGAGTGGCCTGCCACAATGGCCTGTGCAATTTTTGTGAAAGCCACGATGTGGGCAAGAACTTGACCATCAACGTCCACACCATAAGGCAGGTTATTCATCCAATACTGAGCAGCTGCATGGATGATTGGTCTTCCTTCGAGAAATCCGGCAAGTTTATCAATGTTGAATTCGCACCAATATACTCGATCTGCGAGTTTCTGGAATTCTTTAGATGCCCGCCAATTCTTATATGCTTGGCCAAACCCGTTGGCTTCAGAAAGATCAAGCCCTTCCGAGTATTTAGGCGGGATTGATTTCATTTGGGCTTCCAGCGAATCTTTGATTGCTTTCAATTCCTCCAGCCGCTGTTCATCGGTACCCGGATCAGGAGGGGGTAAAGTGCCAGCGACTTTTTGCAATACAACACTGATTTTATAATCTTCTCCGTGTCCATTTTCTATATAGCTGTACCTCATGCCGGTTTTATCCACTGTCAATCCTTCCTCTATGGCACGGCTAAAATAAAACCTTGCCACTGGTGCATCCCATGCACTTATCTCCTGATTGGCCCATTCTAAATCATATCCGGAATGATGCCGTTGGTACATACCAATTGTACTACACGTCTGTTTCCCATGTAAAAAAGGATTTTTAAATGGCATTGAGTAAAAAAAGAAAAGCACGGGCTTTCTGGGCAAAAATTCATCCCAATCATGCCCCTCGGAATAGCCAACCCATACACCGTCAAATTCCGAAATGCATTCCAAATCATCTTGTTGCGTAATCAGTTTTTTATACCTGCGCTGGGCCTCACACTTGGCAGTATTAGGGTTGGGCGGGTTGCCCATGGCATCAATCTGATTGGCAAGGTTTTTCATGGCGACTTCGATTGATTGCAGCGAACTGGTGTAAAGTGCAGCTTCGGCCATAACATTCTCCCAAACCATCTGGTCGCCGGCCTCTATGGCCAGCGCGGCATCAAACATCACAATCTGAATATCGTTGAGATTGCGGACATAAGCCTCACGACACACCAAAAACTGGCTCACCAAAGGATTTAGTTTGTTCAGGTAATCGATGACCTCCTGTGTTGGGTAGTCGAAGAGCGGTACCCATACAGCTTCAAATTTCCGGGCGTCCTGATCGCTCATCGGTCCATATAACAGCCTCATGGCTTCGAAAGCAGTCGAAACGGCAGCATTGTAGGTGGCTTGCGAAAGACTCTTTAGACTTGGGATTACGGGTGGTGAGGCAGCTACTACACCTTTTGGCAAATCAATTTTTTCGGCAGGCTTCCCTTTTTGCCAGGGCAAACCATCCTTATCGCCTCCGGCAGCACAAGGATCGGTGGCCACAAACTTCACGTCAGGCATGCTCCCGGTTTCTATTACGGCGGGTTTAATTTGCCAATCAATAGGGGTAATGCTTTTGCCTGAGACGCTTTCCGTGCGAGTAGTGTTTTTTGCGGATTGCTGCGTAAATTGTTCTTTTGTAGATTGTTCTGTACGGGTGGCCCCGTCTGTAGTTTGCTTATGGGCCGGGTTTCTGCTAATTGCTGTTGTTGATCCTGGAGCCGTCTGCTTTTGCTGTGCCAAATCAATGGGAGGTGGGTCGGGCACGGGAGGCGCCCCGGTGCCATCACCACGCCTGATGCGTGCGATAAAGGATAGCGCATCGCCCGATGGGTCGGTTAATTCGGTAGCATCCTTAATTTCAATCCTGTAAAGCTCTGCTCCGATGTGGTAAGCAAGGATAAAACGACGTGCACCGGTGGCCCTGGATTTCACGATAAGCAAATGACCGTTTCTCTGCTCAAGAAAGGAATAAGGTACCGACGGCTTGCGCTGCTCCACAAATTCCTGTGTTTTAGACAAGTCCTGTATCAGGCCGAGCAGTACTCGATTGAATTCCTGTGGGTTTTCGCATGGTAGGGGTTTTTTGATCAGATTGACTGTTATTTTCTGCGAATTATTCTGAAAAATGTAACTATCCCCGTTGGCGCTCTCTCCCTTGTAATACCACCCACCCATATCAGATATTACATAATGGATAAAAGATCTGGATTGAGGGTTATTAAGAGCAAATATTCCGTTAACGTAAAATAGTATACTCGCCAGGGTAATTGCCAGAAAAGATGCTGAAATGTTTTTTGCTGACATCTTATAAGTATTTAATAATAAATGCCATTTGGCATAATCCATTAATTAACCACCAATTTTCAGCTTTAAAGTTAATAAATTTTATCACAAAATTTATAATCAGAACTTAAAAGTGTAACATGAGTGAATATGAGTCCTCTCACTTCATACCTTCTGTTTGACACTTCAGCTTTTCCTGATGTAGGGGGTGCAAGCTCTAAAAATAGCTAAAATGATTCTTTATCTAAATAGATTTGTGGCCAAAGTTTTTTCGATTGGGGCTGTGGGTTGAATCTGCCAATCAAAGTAATAGCTTTAATGGTGCAGCCTGCACTTTTCTGGATGTGGCTTTGACATCAGAACTTTGCGGCGTCCTTCACTTTGTTGACGTTGGCTTTGTTATATCCTATCCGCTCAAAAATAGGTTTGTTGTAAATCCACATAACGGCCTGATAGTTGGCACCCTCGACACTCTCGCGCATGCCGATTGTGATCACTTTTTCGGCGATTTCCCATTTGTACACCCAGCGAAGAGCGCCCGGCTCAAAATCCAAGACACTGGGCATTTTGTACTTCATGCGAGGCTCACCATAGCGAATCGTAATTACATCCTTCAGATTGTTCAGCATGGTTACCATGTCGAATTCAATAAACGAAGCGGTCTGCCAGGCCGATCCAAATGTGACCAGGTATAGTCTATTCTCGTGGAAGTTCGACACAATATCATAATTAAAATTTCCAACCCTACGCTTGTCTGATGGTGGGCGCACTATATCGCCGTCTGCTCTACCTCCTGAAAAACCTTCAGTTTGTAGCACTTCAGCTACGCTCATTCCAAATCTCGCACCGCCATAGGCACTCATCGACAAATCATTCAATGCCTGAAGCTTTTCATTTTCCCTGGCAATGCTGTCATTTATTGCCAGCTCTATTGCATTTAACGAATCCTGATTTTTGGGTTCAGGGTGTGGTTTAGGTGTATGGGTGCAGGAAAAAAGCATGAGGGGTAAGAAATAATAAATTTTCATTGTTCAGGTATGATTTTGTTTCTGTAAAGTTACAAAACTGCTGCTTTAAGTGATAAAAGGTGAAAGCTCGCCCATGCCGATAATATTTCTTGTAAAGGGCTGCTATCAATTGAGCCAGATTCCGAAAATTTGCCTTGTACAATAATTGTGTTCCGATTATCATCGTCAATTACAAGGGCTTCAATTATGTTATCATTTGCACCATCCACAACACACATTTTGTTGCTTGTGTGTTTATAATTAAACTCGTCTGACATGCTTGGCAACAAACCGGAACCCATCATTTGAGAAATGATCTTGATAAAATTTATTGTTGCTGATTTCAGTTTTAATTTTTAGCAAAATGCTTATAATATTTATCTTTCTAACTGATTCATTAATGTTGATTTCCAGATTTTGTGTCTGCTGTCCTTGATGGATTGGAAGAAGTCGGCTATATCGCTACCATCATCTGAGAGAAATTTGAAAAAGTACCTTTCCTCGTATTTACCTTCTTCAAGCTTTTTATTCAGGTTTTCAAAATGAATTTTACCATCTCGATATTTGGCTTTGTTTTTATTGCTGTCATCGTCTTTCTTTTTAGTTTCTATAACAATAATGTCCTCTGTGCCCTTAACTTTCAGGAAAAAGTCAGGATGGAATGTCTCGTTTTTAACGTGTGTTTTTGCTTTTGTTTCAGGTTTGTATGAATATGGGAATCCGTAAAACCCTTTGTCTGCTGATTTAAGAAATGCATCAATCAATTCAATATTCAGAAAAAGAGTTTTTGCAAATTCTATTTCGGGGGTGTATGAAACGTAAAGTGCATTTAAAGCAGATTTGAATTTTGCTTCTTCAACCTTATGCAAATGATGGTTTAATTCTCCCTGAAGTGTGGCAAGTTCGGCAATCTTATGGGCGATTAATACTTTATCAGATTCGGGCCTTGTTAATTCGGTGGTTAATTCAGAAATTTGCTTATCAAGCCCTGTGTAGGTTTTGAACAGTGTTTTTTCTTCGTCCTTGTAAAACCCTTCTGTTTTATCAGTGTAGAAAAGAAAACCGTTGCGTTTTAAACTGTCCTCGCTGAAGGATAGTCTTGGAAAATTGTCTGATTTGATCTCAAATAATGCATCTGCAACATTTGAAACTCTTGGCACTTCCTTACCTGTTTCCCGGAAAACAGGACCAAATGCCTGCTGGGCTGATAAATAATTTTCTTTACTCAAAAAATCATCATCATAGCCCTTAGATTTCAATTCCTTTTGAATAGCTGATTTTAGTTTAGCTTTGGAATATTCTTTAGCAATTTTTGGGTCTTTGTCTTTTAGATAGGTGTATAGATTTGTTACCGCCTGTTCAATTCCATACACTTCTTTATCCTCAAAAACATAACTTATTGAATTGTACTGAAAATCGGCTTTATATTCTGATACTTTTCTTTGAGGATTGAAACCAAAGATTTTGGGTGCTTGTGCTTTTTCTTTTTTAGTTTCTTTCGTGGTTTCTTTTGGCTCGTATTTCAAATTGTGTAAAGTGAATGCGTATTTGCTTCTGTTTTTATCGTAGCCCCATGAGAGGCGGTTTTCCAGTTCAAGAATTTCATTGTATAAATTCTGTATTTCCTGATTCCATTTTTCGTGATTATTCACTTTCAGGAATATTTTGTCGGCTCCAATGGCAACTTTTAAACCCTGTGGAATACGTAAGCCCCTGCCCAAAACCTGTGCAATCAGCAATTTTGAGTTAAAAGCTCTTTGCTTGTGTGGCACAACCTGAAAAACATTCTTCACATCCCATCCTTCTGTCAGCATAGAAACAGAAACAATCCATTGTATTGGATTGTCGCTTTCATCAACTCTTTTTAACAATTTCAAATTTTCTTTTCTGATTGTTTCAGGTGCACGGTTGTCTTTATCCTTGGCCAAAATTGGTGCAATGACTTTGCCGACTCTAGTATCTTTCCCAGGAATTCCAGAGGTAACCCAAATAACTTTTACGGATGCTTCCTCAATGCTGATTTCTTCTTTTTCTGATATGAATTTTACCAAAGCATCCCATTCAATTATTGCTTCTGCAATACTGGCACAAACCACAATGGTAATGGGTTTTAAATATTTACCATAGGTTTTAATGTTCTCCTGATGCACTGCCCAAATCTGTTGATAGCCCTTATCTTCTTTATATTCATCGTAGGTTTTCGGGTCAACTTTTTTTACGATGCCTTTGTCAACAGCTTGTTTTAAGCCAAAGCGATAAATCACATCACTAAAATAATCGTTGTTGTCGGAGCCATAATATGGAGTTCCGGTAACATTGACAATGAATTTGAAATTATATTCCTTGTCCATTAGAAATTCAATCCACTTCTTATCCTTGCTGTCTGCTTCGCCTGAAAAAATATGATGAGCTTCATCGTTCAGAACCAAAACACTTTGTCCTTCGTTTTTGAAACTTGCCTGAATGGATGAGCCGGTGCGCAGGTAAGTGGCATGAATATTTTCTATGCAGATATCATAAGGCAAAATGGTTTCCGAGGCATTTTTGATTTCCGGCTGTACATATCTTGGATTGATTGCTTTAAGAATATCAACCAAATCTTTCCTACTGTTCAGTGTTTTGAATTTGTCGGTCAACCCTTCTTCAATAGTTAATGACGGACAAAGCACCAACACTTTGTCAATGGCTCCTTCGCAAAGCATGACCTGGGCAATACCAAACATTAAAAAACTCTTTCCTGAACCAGTAGCCAAATCCATAGAACAGGCTTTAAATTTGCCTAAGGGTAAAGCTCCGAGATAATCTTCTTTTGACGGATACCGTTCTTTAATTTTCGGATTTTTCAGATAGTTTTCTTTGGCAAGATCTTCCATTGTTTTGTATTTCTCCGATAGAAGAAAACCAACGGCTGACTTTACTGCATCACGATGAAAAGAATAATCATCGTTGTACAAAGCTTCCAAATAGGTATCGTATTTATTCAGGATTTCGTTTACAGCATCATCGCTGTATTGCAAAACCAAATCGGTATTTTTTATTTTGATGCTCATTATTTGAAATCTTTTTTGTCAAATACTAATTTCTTTTCGTTGCCGTATTCATCAATCAGAATTACAGCAAGTATTGCTTTTTCCCATTTGTCGGCTTCGATATTAATTTCTACCGGAGTGGTTTCGTCTTTTACGAGGTCTTTGCCCCACAGGTGCATATCCATAGTAAAGGGTTCGCCCTCGTAATCGTAGTCAATGAGTACCAGCGAAAGTGTTTCAAAGTTTTTAAAATCTTCGGGTGAATAGAGCAAGCCATCGGAATAAAACTCGTTGAGCTTAATAGTGTAGATGTCGCTCTCAAACATACCCTCCTTTTTCTTTTGCTTGTGAAGAGTGTATTTTAACTGCGGTTGCGAAACGAAATCAAAACCAAAAGCATCAATTACTTCGTTTACATTATCCTCCGATTTGGGTTGTTTGAAACTTCCTAATTCTCCGCTTTGAATAAGACGGATTAAAACTGAAACAGGGACTTTCAAAAATGTATAAACAGTCTCGCCCAGTTTTATTTCATCCTGCATAAAGCTAATGCTCTGGGTAGGAGCAATAACATAAAAGCGTTCACCGGCTTTGCCTTTCAAATAGCTGTGCAATTCTGAAACGTAATCTTCATCAATGGCAATATTTTTCTTTTCGGGGTAGTTCCAAATGTAGGCACTATGAACGCCAATGTAGCCATCTACTGCAAAGCCATTGATACTATGTTCGTTTTTACGCACCTCAAACAGTTTTATTACAAACTCTTTGTATTGCTCCCAATGTAGGTTCAGGATATTTTCTTTGTCGTAAACACCGGCATTGTACAACACAAAGGTTTTGGCTTTTAGTGGCTCCGATTTTGGTGGTTTGGCTTTGGGCTCAATAAAACTGATTTTATAGGTGATATGCTCTTTTTTCAGCAATCGTAAACCGTTTTCATCTTCTTCGTAGTTGCTTAAATGAAATTTTTCTTCGGGACAAACCAACGAAAACTCATCCAAACCAGTTACATTTTTCAACAACTCGTGCAAGTGATACAGAAAGTCATCGGTTAAATCCAATTGTCCGTTTTTTGCTTTTTCTGAGACGAAAAACATACCTCTGGTTTCTTCGGTTTCTTTTGTATTTTCAATTCTTTCAGTTTGCAGTCTCTTGTCTTTTTGTTCTGCACCAATACCTGTTTTCAAGTTCAATAATCGGTTTTGAATCGTATAAACTGACAATTTACCACAATCAATTCCAATCCATTTCCTTTGTAATTTTTCAGATACTGATAATGTAGTGCCACTACCTGCAAAAGCGTCTAAGATAATATCTCCTTCATTGGAAGAAGCAGAAATTATTTTCGCCAAAAGTTTTTCAGGCTTTTGTGTGGGATAATCTTCTCGTTCATGTGCAGCTTGATTAACAATCTCAATATTCCAATAATCATTAGGTGGGTAGCCAGCTTTGAGATAATTTCTGACAGTCAAATGAGGATGTGTCAATTCCCATTTCGGGTCAACATCTTTTGCAGATTTTATTGGGCTACCTGCAATACCTCTACCACATAATCTATAATATCCATTTTCATCCTTAAGCTTATATTTTTTTATAGTTTCTTCCTTATATCCTTCCAAAACTAGTGGATCATCAAAATTGAATATTTGTTGATCATAGCTTTTAGTATAAACTAAAATGTCATCGTGCTTTCTATTAAAATATTTCTTTGAGAATTGCCTTGTTTTATAACACCAAACAACATTATTAAGAAAACATACTTCAGAAAAAACCTCATCCATTATTGTTTTTATGTAATGACTTTTCTTCCAATCAAGATGAACATAAATACAGCCATTATCTGCAAGAATTTCTCTTAGAAACACGAGACGCTTTCTCATAAATTCAATAAACTGTGCCCCTTTCACCTTATCAGCATAAGCCTTTTCCTTGTCCTTCATAAAATCCTGCTTGGTAGCAAAAGGAGGGTCAATGTAAATGAGTTTAATTCTATTGCGTAGTCCGTATTTATTGGGCCCACCTTCTTTAATGTCTTCGTAAAGGGTTTTCAAAGCCAGCAGGTTGTCGCCAAAAATGAGCATATTGCGCCAGCCGTCTTCACACTCGTTGCCTTCATTAAAAACTCTCACTTCCTGCAAAGGCGCTTCAAGGGTGTTAGTCAGAATGCTTGCCTTTGGCTCTTTTCCGGCATAAACCAGTTCGTACTCTGCTTTTACTTTTATGTATCCGTTTTTGTCGTTTGCCATTATATCAAAATATCAAATTTTCGGTATCTAAATTATAGTAAATATTTATATCAACCTCGTTTTATGGGTAGGCGTAATTACACTCTTTAACAAAGTAATGGTTTCAACGTTGGCTAGTGTGGCTTTGGTCACGAATTTATCGGGGTGTGTGTAACTTCCTGAAAAAAGTTTATAGTTTTTATTGTTAATCCTAATTCAGGACAAGACATTCTACTGCGCAGCCTCGGGCATACCGCTTTTAATGCGCAATTGATTATTGAACAGCACAAGGTGCAAGGCCTCGGGAGCAGCCTGGTAAGGACTGGAGCCTGTATTTTGAATGACATGGCTTAAGGCTTCAACCGCAAGTGCTGTAGTAAGGGCGTTGGAATACCAGCTTGCTAATTGTTTGATGGACGATGAGAATATAGGCCCACTCGGCCAGTAATTGGTCGTGTGCATAACCTGTGGGCCTAGTTTTGAGATACCGGCGTTTCGTTTATGTTTCACCAAAAACGCTACAGCATTATCAATAGATGTTCTGTAATATTCGACTAAACCGGCTTCTTGTGCAATTTCTTCGCCCATATAAATTAAGGCATTAAGACCGAGTGCAGTAGATAGTGAAAAGCTGACGGAATCAGAGGGTGGAAAGGCTCCGTATACATCCGGATGCTGTATCTCAAACAATCTTTTTTCTTGTAACATATCTCTCATTAGAGTGATAAGTGTATTTATTGCTATTTCGCTTTGGATATTACCTTCTCTCACAGCTTTTGCAAAGCTATACGGCAACCACAAGGCTTCAGGATAGTAGAGCAGGCATTTTTTCCACAATCCACCGTGCGCCAAAGCCGAGATGACCGATAACGATTCATCGAAGCCCCGCAAGTGTTTCAAGTTCGCCATTCCAAGTGCCCGTAGTATGTTTGAGTTTACTACTAGGTCAATATTATTTATTGCCAGAGGAAGCACGCCTGCTTCCGGCTCACTGAACAGCGGATTATGTTCGTGCCTGTGCCAGGTTAGGAATGCATGGGTTTCGTTTGAGAGGTGTTGGTTATGCCTGTCTTTTTCATAACGATCTGTGTCACGATACTTTGCTAACATAAATAATGCAAGTGAATCGCCCTCATGCAAGGTCAGCCCATAGGTTTGAAAAAATTTCATTTTCAAAATCATTGCCAGCGAAGTATCGTCAGAATCGTTTGGAACGTTGAACAGGGCGGTACCTCCCCAAGCATTTTCTTTTTTATTATAAATTCTGTCCATCCAGGCATCCAATAGATCTGATTCATCAAATTCTGGGAGTTTTCCTATGTTTGTAGCATCCGAAAAACGCTTACGGATATCAATCATCCAAATCGGAATATTGAGAGGCGATGACACGGATATATTATGATTGGACAATGGCCTTTTTAACCAGAAATTGTACCCATAACAGTTTCTGAATTGATCCGATGCCACAAGAGAATTGATCCTCATTTCATCCAGAAACTTCATATTCTGCGGTAAAGCAGAATCGTTAATCCTAAATAATATCTGGCCGATGGTTGCAGTAGTAAATGCATTGTAATCAGTTGCCATAAAGAATGGTTGCCAGGCTTTTGGGCCAACGGAAGGGATAAAGCTCACCACCGAAGGCCATGTACCTTCGAGGTGTTTTTCGCGAACAACATAATTTCCAACAAAACTTCTTACTCGGCTTAATAAGGTTGTGTTACATGTATGCCGTTCGATAAAGTCGGCCGGCGTCATGCGATAAGGCATTGTCCCAACCTGCTTCTCCTTCAGATAAAGTACCCCACCCAGTAATGCTGATTCCAGGTTGCTGGGCGGTGAAAAAAGGTAGTCGTCATCATTAGGTTTGGGATGAAAGGAAAATTCGGGGTTGGAGTCAGCGGTAATGCCTTGAGCAAGTCCAGAGGCGTGTATTTGAAAAACCATCCAGATTATCAGCATCAACCGTGCAATCACATCTAAAATTTTATCAGCAATAGAGTAGGGGGCACGTTTACAAGCGTAGGTAATTGGCACGACAGACATGAAGCAAATTGGTAGAGTATTGCGTATCGCGAGCTTACGGCACAATCAAATTATCTATTTCAAAGATACTTATTCCGATTTATCCTAAAAGCACACTCCGATTTATTTGTATACATAAATCCAAATCTAAGAGTTTGTCCTGATAATCTTAAAGCAAAGAAAACATTGCAGAGCCTGCCCTTAGTATGACATTGTTTTGGTATGATTTTTTTGTCGAGGTACAAACCCGCAACTTTCAGAGATGTAAGGTAGGCTGGTATTAGCACTTTAATGCTTCAACAATGAACA
This sequence comes from Lentimicrobiaceae bacterium, assembly GCA_037445555.1. Taxonomy (GTDB): domain Bacteria; phylum Bacteroidota; class Bacteroidia; order Bacteroidales; family JAAYJT01; genus JAAYJT01. The sequence goes on along the minus strand of JBBIKG010000016.1, from coordinate 28,824 downwards.
CCCATCTTGGATTCGGGTTTCACTTGGATAAGTTTGCAGAGCACAATCCATAGTGTCCGTTACTTACTGCATCTGAATTTACGGGCCTCCAGCACAAAGCGCTCGCCTATGGGCACTGAAAGCTCCGGATAATCCTGCATCCTTTCGGGGTGCCATTGCACTCCAAGCAAAAAGCCCTTATCCGATGCGTCTTTCCATTCAATGGCTTCCACGATGCCATCAGCCGACTTTGCCCCTACCTTTAATAATGACGCCAACCTGTCGACACTCTGGTGGTGATAACTTGTAACCTGACCTTTGTCTGTCTTCACGATCTTGTATAACATACTTTCAGGCAAGATTTCAGCCTCATGCAGGCAAAGAGGCACGCTGCTATCGCAGCGATGCTGCATCTGACTGTCGGTTTGCGACGGGATATCAGGAATAAGGCTGCCTCCAAGCGCCACATTGGTGATCTGATGACCCCGGCAGATACCCATTAATGGCATCTTAAGTTCAAGTGCCCTTTCAATAAGCTTTAGCTCCAGTGTATCCCGACGGCGGTCATACCCTTCGCACAGAACCGTGTCTTCTTCCTGCTGATACCATGCCGGATACACATCCTCACCCCCGGTTACCAGCAGAGCGTCACACTGGTCTAAAAGCTTAAGAGCAGAGTCAATGCTCAGGTCGTAAAGGTTGTAGATTGCGAGGTTGCTGTCGGCATCAAGCAGCCAGCGATGGTAATTCTTGCCCAGCTTTGATACGGCAATTTGCAAAGGTTCGCGAGATTTCATGGTCAGGCTCTGGCATGCCACAAGGCCAAGAAGGCCAAGTAACAGCAGGATCATTGCCCGGTGTTTCATACAGGTGGTTTTTTGTGCTAAACTAACCCAAAAATAAATATGACCTGCTGCCTGCCCTGGGAATAATTTCCATACGGAGCATATCGGTATCTGGATTTTTATTTCGACAAAGCGATTATACTCCGGCGAGCAACTCCTTCACAATAGCCGAAATTGTTTTGTTATCTGATTTTCCGGCCATCAACCTGGAAGCCTCACCCATTACCTTGCCCATATCTTTCATCGATTGGGCGCCTGTTTGCTGAATAATCTGTGAAACCAGCGTTCTAACCTCCGAAATATCAAGCTGCATGGGTAAAAATTCCTCAATTACCCCGGCCTGATCAAGCTCAATATCCGCAAGATCCTGACGCCCTCCATTCTTATATATCTCAGCCGATTCCTTTCTTTGCTTGACCAGTCGCTGCAACAGCTTCACTTCATCTTCATGCGAAAGCTCTGCCACAGCAGTACTCTTGGTTTTTTCGAGCAGGATGGCAGCCTTCACAGCCCTTAACGCTTCGAGCCTTGCCTGTTTTTTTGCAAGCATGGCATTTTTAATTTCTTGATTGATAGTGTTTTCAAGGCTCATAGGCGGATTATTTTGCTAATCAACATTGTCATGTAAAAAAGAGTTGTTGGCCCTCAAGTCTATATTGTCGTTTTCATCTGTAACGAGTGTGAAACGCGATATTTGTGTGCCGTTGGCCTGAGGAGGGTCGTGTAACTCCACCTGTCTGCGAATATAGGCTGGTTCCTTTTCAAGCTCGGCCAGCCCGCCGGGCTGTTTGTACTTGAGACTCAGGGCTCTTAGCCGTTGCTTTCGATCGTTGTTTAGTTGCTCAATCAGCTGATCCTTCTCTGCGGGCGATGGAGAAGGAGTGCGGTCAGCAAGCTTTATTTCAGGAATTTCAGGCAACAATGGCTCTGAAAATATACGAGTGTCGTTTGATGTATTGTCTAATACCGGTTGACCTGTGACAGGTTTAATGAACGGAATCTCAACAGGGTTGGGGGTTTCTTTTGCTTCGGTTGTTTCAGGTGCAGAGGCAGTTATTTTCGGCCCTGCCATTTCTTTTTTCGGATCCTCGATTGCCTCGGGTTGTAAAATTGTGGTAAGTGGTGGTATGATCGCGGTATTTTTTATTGGCTCGTCAGATAATGACCCAACAATGATTTTATCAGGCCTGTCGCCATCCATGCGCTTGCTGTCGAAACCAGTGGCGATGCAGGTAACACAAATTTTGTTGCCCAGCGTTTCGTCTGAGCCATTTCCCCAGATAATCTCAGCCTTTTGTCCGGCTTCCTGCTGGATGTAGTCGGTTATTTCGCTCACCTCGTCCATGCTTATTTCTTCTTTTCCCGAGGTGATGTAAAGCAATACGTTGCGTGCACCCATAATGTGATTGTCATCGAGCAACGGCGACGACAGCGCCTGCTTCACCGCATTTGATGCACGATCGGGACCTTCAGCAATACCAGAGCCCAGGATAGCTTTGCCACTATCTTTCATCACGGTTTTAACATCCTCAAAATCAACATTGACATACCCTGGCACAGTAATTATTTCTGCAATTCCACGAGAGGCTGCCGAGAGTATATCATCTGCCATTCCGAACGCTTCAGAAAGTTTTAGGTTGCCGTACAATTCGCGAAGCTTGTCATTGTTAATAACCAACAGGGTGTCAACATATTTGCGCATTTCGGCAATGCCGTCTTCGGCCTGCTGCCTGCGCTTACGGCCTTCGAATGAAAAAGGCATTGTTACAATCCCCACGGTGAGGATATTCAGTTCTCGTGCAGCCTGTGCTATCACCGGAGCGCCTCCGGTGCCCGTGCCTCCACCCATACCCGCGGTGATAAAAAGCATCTGGGTGTTCACTTCAAGAAGTTCCTTGAGCTTGTCAATATTTTCCAACGTAGCCAACTTGCCGACTTCAGGTATGTTTCCTGCGCCAAGTCCGCGCAATCCGAGTTGAATTTTGTTAGGAACAGAGCTGCGTTCCAGCGCCTGCGCGTCCGTATTGCAGATCACAAAATCGACATCCTTGATGCCTTGCTTGAACATATGGGTGACGGCATTGCTGCCGCCGCCTCCGATTCCTAATACTTTAATGATCGACGATTGATTCTTAGGCAGGTCAAAAATGAGATTTGGCATGATTAATTCTCCTGTAGTTTAAGTTAATTTATTATTGTTTGATGAATTATTCATTTTCAAATAAGGTTTTGATATGTTCGAAAAATCCCCAGCCTGAACGCGGTGCCCGACGTCCCGATTTCCGGTTTTCAAAGTTTTTCTGGTTCATTTTCTGAATTTTATCGAGGCCTATCATCACCAGCCCGACGCCTGTGGCATACATCGGACTTTCGATTTCCGAGGGGCTCGTGCTGGCAAGATGCTCATTCGGATACCCTATGCGGGTATCCATGCCCGTGAGATACGAAGTGAGCTGCGCCACATGCTTAAGCTGTGCGCCGCCACCTGTGAGCACGATGCCTGCATTAAGCTTCTTTTCAAGGTTGGAATTTTTGATTTCGTAGTAGACATGTTCAATGATTTCTTCCATTCGGGCCTGAATGATGCTGGCCAGATTGCGAAGAGTGATCTCTTTGGGTGCCCTGCCCCGTAGACCCGGTATCGTGACGATTTCTTCATCCCTGTTTTCGCGGGCAAGAGCCGAACCGAACTTTATTTTCAGATCTTCGGCATGCCGCCTTATGATGGAGCATCCTTCTTTAATATCTTCAGTGATAACGTCTCCGCCAAACGGAATTACTGCCGTGTGACGAATGATATCGTCTTTGAAGATGGCTATGTCTGTGGTCCCACCACCTATATCTACCAATACTACTCCTGCTTCTTTTTCTTCAGGGCTGAGTACAGCTTCGGACGAAGCCAGCGGCTCAAGTATCAACCCGGATACCTCAAGACCTGCCTTGCTTACACAGGTGAAGATGTTTTTTGCTGCCATGGTTTGTCCCGTAATGATATGGAAGTTAGCCTCTATTGTGCTTCCAAGCATACCCTTGGGCGACTTGATGCCCGATTCGCCATCAATCGTGTATTCCTGAGGAATAACTTCGATGATTTCCTCGCCGGGGCTCATGGCAAGCTTGTACATATTTTCAGTCAGATGGTCAAGATCTTTCTGGGCAATTTCCTCATCGGGGTTATGACGGATCACGCTGCCATGATGCTGCATACTTTTTATATGCTGCCCGGCAATACCGACGTGGACGGTTTGAATATTCACCTTCGACTTGAAACTTGCTTCTTCAATCGCTTTCTGAATGCTCAGCACAGTATTTTCGATATTGGCTACAACCCCTCGTTTGACTCCAAAGGACTCAGTGCGGCCAACACCAAGTATTTCGATCTTGTCAAATTCGTTCTTCCGGCCCACGATGGCTGCTATTTTGGTGGTGCCAATATCAAGACCCACTATGATATCCGATGGTTCCATAAATATTAATTTTTTAGACAAACCACTTGATTATGATATTTAAGATTCACCTGGCCAAAAGCTGACCACCCGTATTGGGGGATAGCCTGCTCATAGAAAGTGATGAGGTTTTCAAATTTTTGTTGCATCCGTTCCAGGTCGCCCAACAATACAATGTGTGATCCGAACTTTGTAATCAGTTCGAATTCGTTGTCGGCATTGAGCACGATCTGCTCAATCAAAGGTCTCAACGTGGGATGATTGTAGATGTAATTCGCGAGTTTATAGGCATCTGTCATCCAATGAATTTCATCACCCCGACTGAAATGTACTTTTTCACCGCGCCCGATCCTTCCCTGAATTTCAAGTGGGATATTAACTTCGCCCATGAAAACCGGAACTCTGGCCTTAAATTGCGAACTCAAAGGCATCAGATACCCGGCTGTGTCGAGATAACATGAAAAGTCTGCGGCTATTATCCGCAGCATGGGGACAAGTTGCCTGGCCCTTACACGCAAGACTCCGTTAAGTAAAAGCTCAACATTGCATTTTCCTACATAGGCATTTTCTGAGACAGCCCTGTACAGGTGATTTACATGTATTTGATTTAAGGGTTTATTTCTCAGCCCGGCTGATGTTTGCTCTAAAAGTTTAAGTATATCTTCTTTACTGATCAAAATATCATTGTTTGGATAGTCAATGTTTACGCTGACATCTGTGATATGTGACCGGCTGTGCGCAGACCGCATAAAACCAAGCATAACCACTGTTCCTGCAAGTAGTGCCAACGTGATCAATATTTTCAGAATCTTGAAAATCATCTGCAACACATATTAAAAGCATCTTCCAACGGTTTCACCAACCTGTCAATATCACCCGCCCCCATCGTGATGAGCACCTGTGGTTTGATGTAGAGCAGTAATCCGGTCAGCTCGTCCTTTTGTATTAGAAATTTGTTTTTCAACCGTACGCTATCGAAAATCAGCTCAGATGTTACCCCTGGAATGGATAGTTCGCGCGCCGGATAAATATCAAGCAGCACCAGAGTATCGAGCATCTCGAGGCTGCGGGCAAATTCTTCGGCGAAATCCCTTGTTCGCGAATAAAGATGAGGCTGAAATACTCCGGTAATCTTTTTTTCGGGAAAAAGGTTCTTCGCGCTGTGGATGCATGCCTTTATTTCAGCCGGATGGTGTGCATAATCATCAATATATACAAAATCGTGACGATTGATGCGGACATCGAAGCGTCGGTTCACTCCCTGGTACGACTCAAGGCCTCGTCTTACCGTTTGCCGGTTGGCGCCTGAGAGCAGTGCCGCCGCAGAAGCAGCAACAGCATTTTCAACATTCATCAAACCTGGTATACCCAGTTCAAGCTCGTGTATTATCCCCTGAGGGCTCACCAGGTCGAAGCGGTATGTGTTGCCGGTTAGACAGATATTGGCGGCTAAGAAATCAGCACGCCCATCCAGGGCGTAGGTGAAGGTTTCGACGGATGAGTCGGTTTCTTTATTAAGGTCAATTCCGGCTTTTACTAACAGTTTTCCTTCAGGCCTGACCTGAGATGTAAACACCGAAAATGCCTGCATCAGCTGTGCATGATTTTCGTATACATCCAGATGATCTGCATCTGTGGAGGTGATTACGGCTAGCCAGGGAAATAAGTGAAGAAAAGACCGGTCAAATTCATCGGCCTCAGTTACAAACAACATGCTGTCAGGAGCAAGTAAAAGGTTTGAATCTGTATTTTTCAATATTCCACCCAAAATGCCGTTACACCCACCCGGCTGGAAAGATAATATATGCGCCAGCATCGACGAAACGGTGGTTTTGCCGTGGGTTCCGGCAACAGCTAGAAGCTTGTTATCATTGGCAATTTTCCCAAGCAAGGCTGCCCGCTTGATCATGGGCTTACCGCTTGATAGGCACCATTGAAATATACGTGTGTCGCGAGGTACTGCAGGCGTATAGATGACTGCATCGCTGTCAATCGGGATGAGTAAGGGATTGTCGTTGAAGAAAACACTTATGCCTTCATTCTCGAGCTGCTCAGTGAGGGGCGTCGGTGTTCGGTCGTATCCGATTACAGTTATCTCTTTTGATTGCAGATATCGTGCAAGAGCACTCATGCCAATACCTCCAATGCCCAGGAAAAACACCTTTTTCCATGAACCCGTCAGGCAGCTGTTTTTGTACTCTTTTGTCATTCCTGTATTATTTTCCTGACAATCTGATAATCTCTGCGGCAATTTCGTCAGCCGCATGTGGTTTTGCCATGTGGCCGATGTTTTCTTTTAGCTGTGTACGGACGGCATCATTTTTCATGAGGCCAAGTAGGGTTGTTCCAAGTATTTTGCGCGCTTCTGAATCGTTGACCATAAGGGCTGCATTACGGGCTACAAGTGCCTGGGCATTGTGTGTTTGGTGATCTTCTGCCACATTTGGCGAAGGGATCAGAATACACGGCTTTGCCGTCAAGCAAAGCTCCGATATGGCAATAGCACCAGCCCTTGACACCACTACATCGGCAATAGCATAGGCCAGATCCATCCGTGAAATAAAATCAAGAATTCTTACCCCCCGGGTCTCAAACTTCTCCCGAATCTCGGAAGTGTGCGGGTAATAATTTTTTCCGCATTGCCAAATCACCTGTATTCCCTGGTCAACAAGCTTTGGCAAACATCCCGCCATGCTTTCATTAATCGTTAGTGCTCCCAGGCTCCCTCCCGTTACCAGTAAGGTAGGTTGGTCAGCTGTCAGCCCGAAAAAGGCAAAGGCTTCCGCTTTCTTATCTTCGATTGAGCCGAATGAGTTTCGAACTGGGTTGCCTGTGAGCATAAGCTTATGTCTTGGGAAGAATCTTTGCATTCCTTCATAGGCAACAGCGACTTTCGACACAAATTTCCCCAATACCCTGTTGGTGATTCCGGCAAACGAGTTTTGTTCTTGTATGAGCGAGGGTTTGCCGATCATGGCTGCTACCATCAGCACCGGGCCCGAAGCATACCCGCCTACCCCCACAACAACATCGGGCTTAAAACTGTTTATTATGCGCCAGGCCTTGAACAAACTGATTTTTATGCGTAAGGGCAGCAACAGGGTTTCAACACTGGCCTTTCGCTGAAAACCCCTGATAGGGATCCCGGTAATATCAAAGCCGGCAGCGGGAACTTTCTCCATTTCCATTTTCCCCAGAGCACCGACAAAAAGAATTTTTGCTTCCGGGCGAAGTTTCCCTATCGCCTCGGCTATTGCCAGAGCAGGAAAGATATGTCCTCCCGTACCGCCACCGCTTATGATTATTCTCAGATCAGGCCTCGGCATATTCCAGGGTTTGTTGATTCGTTTCGAGTGTACGGCTTACACTAAGCACTATTCCTATAGCTATGCTGGTGAACCATAATGAAGTACCTCCCATACTGATCATCGGAAGTGGCTGTCCGGTGACGGGTAAAAGGCCTGCTACAACCAGCATGTTGATCATAGCCTGCATCACAAGGCTAAATGAAATTCCGAATGTCAGTATCGACCCAAAAGTGCTGTCGCAACGGGTAGCTATATGTATGCCGCGAAACAGCAATATGAGATAAAGAAATACTATGGCAATTCCGCCTAGGAGGCCGTATTCTTCAATGATGATGGCATAAATGAAATCTGAGTAAGGTTGAGGAAGGAAATTCTTTTGCATGCTGTTACCGGGTTGCTTACCAAATATACCGCCGCTGGCAATGGCAATTTTCGCCTGGTCACTTTGGTAGGCTCCGTCGGGATTTTCGCCCCGGAAGTTTTCAAGGCGGTTTTCCCAGGTCTCGACTCGTCCGAGATGGGGATTACTTTTTATAACTAGAATAAGTAATCCTATGGCTACCAAGGCGATAGCACCCAGCCCAAGCAAGTGTTTGGTGTTGACCCGCCCGATAAACATGATCACCATGCTGCTCGCAAAAATAATTGCTGCTGTTGAGAAGTTGGCGGGCATGATTAACCCAACCACAAGTAGCATCGGAACAATCAGGAAGGTGAGGTTGAATTTAAAGCTTTGAAGATAGTCCTGGTGTTTGCCGAGCACCCTTGACAGATAAATGATAATAGCCAGCTTTCCGAAGTCTGAAGGCTGAAAACTCAGATTAATAATTGGTAAGGTCGTCCATCGGTTTGCATCGTTGACACTAGTGCCGAAAAGAGCTGTATAGGCCAGCAAGGGTATGGCTATGAACAGGGCTACAAACGAGTATTTGCCGTACCATGTATACGGAATGCGCTGGGCAAAATACATAAGTACTAACCCGAACAGAAGAATACTCAGATGCTTGAAAAGGTAGTATTCGGTATTACCATGCTGATAACGATATGCCAGTGTTCCGGTAGAGCTGTAAACGGCCAACAGGGATAAGATGGCCAAAAAGAAAACTACCATCCAGATGACTTTATCTCCCTTTATATTTCTTATAAATGCGATAATACCCATAATTTTCTGAGATTAAAGCAGCTTGACTGCTTTCTTAAATTGATTTCCCCTGTCTTCATAATTCTCAAAAAGGTCAAAACTTGCGCAGGCAGGCGAAAGCAGGACCGTATCTCCAGTTTCAGCCAACATATAGGCTTCGTTCACCGCTGCTTCGGCTGAGGTAGTTTCGATAATCGGAATCTTAAGACTGCCAAATGATCCCAGGATTTTCGAATTATCCTGCCCGAGGCATATGATCGCCTTCGCCTTCTGCCTAACGAGGTCTTTCAATAATTCATAATCGTTTCCCTTGTCCAAGCCTCCGGCGATCCAGATCACAGGCTTCGTCATGCTTTCAAGCGCATACCAGGTCGAGTTTACATTGGTTGCTTTCGAGTCATTGATAAATTCAATGCCATGAACATTTGATACAAATTCGAGGCGATGTTCGACGTTTTGAAAATCGCTCAGGCACTGTCTTATTGTTTCTTTACGCACCTTGACCAGTTGTGCCGAAATGGCCGCTGCCATTGAGTTATAAACGTTGTGGCGACCCTGTAAGGCCAATTCTTCAAGAGTCATACGAAATTCCCCTTCGTTAGTGGTTATAATTATTTTGTTATTCTCAAGATAAGCGCCCCCATCTCCCACTTTTCCCAGCAAGGAGAATGGATATTTCCGGGCCTGGAGGTTACGTTTTTGAACTTCTGCAAAAACAACCGGATCGTCGGCGCAGAAAATGAAGGCATCGGCAGGTGATTGATTCTGAGCGATCCGAAATTTTGAATCAACATAGTTTGAAAATTTGTAGTTGTACCGCTCAAGATGATCAGGTGTGATGTTGGTAAGCACAGCAACATCGGCCTTGAAATCAAACATGCCGTCCAGCTGAAAGCTGCTGATTTCAAGCACATAATAATCCCGTTGAGTAGTAGCTACCTGCAACGCAAAGCTTTGCCCCATGTTGCCGGCTAGTCCAGCGTTCATCCCACTGCGGTTCAGGATATGCCACGTGAGTAGGGTCGTGGTAGTCTTACCGTTGGTTCCAGTGATACAGATTTTTCTGGCATCCGTAAATCGCGAAGCAAATTCGATTTCGGAAATAACAGGAATTCCCCTTTTTCTAGCTTCAGTTAGCAATGGTGTTGTGTCGGATATGCCGGGACTTTTAATGATTTCAGAAGCCTGTAAAATTCGCCCGGCGGTATGTATTTGCTGTTCGTATTCAATCACGTACTGTCTTAATACCTGTTGGTATTGCTCTTTAATGAGTCCGGAATCGGAAACAAATACAGGGATACCCCTGGTCTTGGCCAAAACGGCAGCACCCGTTCCGCTTTCGCCGGCTCCCAACACTACTATGCCGCTTGTGGCCATTTGATTATCTGATTTTTAGGGTGATGATAGTAAGAACTGCAAGTATTATCCCGACAATAAAAAAACGCTGTACAATTTTGGGCTCGGCATACCCCATCAACTGGAAGTGATGATGCAACGGAGACATCTTAAATATCCTCCGGCCTGCCCCATACTTGCGTTTGGTGTGCTTGAACCAGCTTACCTGGAGAACTACCGACAGATTTTCGACCAGAAAAATCCCACAAAGGATAGGTATTAGAAGCTCCTTCCGGATCATGATGGCGAAAACAGCTATGATGCCACCAAGGGCCAGACTTCCTGTATCACCCATGAAAACCTGGGCAGGATAGGTGTTGTACCACAGAAATCCAATACAGGCCCCAACAAATGCACTGATGAAGATCGTAAGCTCGCCTGTATTGGGCAAATACATTATGTTCAGGTAATCAGCAAAAATCATATTACCCGACACCCAGGCCAGTATTCCAAGAGTGGCGCCCATGATGGCCGACGTTCCGGTGGCCAGCCCGTCGATGCCGTCTGTCAGATTTGCTCCGTTCGATACGGAAATGATTATCAGGATAACGATTGGAATAAAGACCACCCAGGCGTATTTCCTGGCGTTCGATCCGAGGAAGGACACCAAAATGGCATAGTCAAACTCGTTGTTTTTGACGAATGGGATAGTGGTTTTGGTCGACCTAATGGATTGACGCGAAAAATGGGAAACAGCAGGAGGGTTTTCCTGGTCGCTGCCGGCTTTTATTTCCTGTGACTGCGGTACTTTGATTTTTTCACGTATCACTACTGAATCATTGAAGTAAAGCGTAAACCCAACAACAACGCCTACTACCACTTGCCCGAGAAGTTTCGAACGGGCGGCCAGGCCTTTTTTCTCCTTTTTGAAGACTTTTATATAGTCATCAATAAAACCTATCATACCCAGCCATACAGTGGTAAAAAGTATCAGCAGAACATACACATTGTCGAGCTTAAGCAGCAGCAAACTTGGCAGCAGGATGGCTCCGAGTATGATCAATCCGCCCATTGTGGGAGTTCCGGCCTTTGAATTTTCTCCTTCTAACCCCAGTTCTCGGACATTTTCCTTCACCTGTTTTTTCCGGAGGTAGTTGATGAGACGTTTTCCAAAAAGTAATGAAATAACCAGCGAAAGGATAACTGAAGCTGCTGCCCTGAAAGAAATATACTGAAACAGCCCAGCGCCAGGTATGTCATAGTATTTTTCGAGATATGTGAACAGGTAATAAAGCATATTTGGGGTTAAATAATGGATGTACCTTGTTGATTTAATATCTCCCTTAGCACAAGCATATCATCAAAAGGATATTTCACGCCTCTGATTTCCTGATATTTTTCATGCCCCTTGCCAGCCACAAGGATAATGTCACCAGGCTGGGCCAATGAACAAGCCACACGGATAGCCTCTTTCCGGTTTTCGATGCGGAGAACCTTCCTCTGCATTTCATCATGCAATTCGGCCAGCATTTCGTCGATTATGGCGGAAGGGTCCTCAAAACGCGGATTATCTGAGGTAAGGATCACTTTATGGCTGTGCATTGCGGTTACTTTGGCCATGAGGGGCCTTTTTGTCCGGTCACGGTTTCCGCCTGCGCCAATCACACTTATTATCTGCTGGTCGACTTTTCGTATGGAATTGATGGTGGTCAACACGTTCTCCAGCGCATCAGGAGTGTGTGCGTAATCGACAATTCCAACGGTTCCCGCAGCGTTTTTCACCCACTGAAATCTTCCCTCGATAGGATCTAGCCTGCTTAGTTCGAGTAACACCTGGCCCGCGTCTTCGCCCAGCAGGATGGCAGCGGCATATACCGCTAGCAGGTTGTAGGCATTAAAAGCACCCACAAGCTTTACATAGACGTCCGTACCGCTGATTGACAGATGCAGTCCGTCCAAATTGTTTTCAACTATGCGGCAGCCGAAATCAGCTATAGTCCTCAGGCTATAGCTGTACCTGACTGCCTTGGTATTCTGCAGAATCACCATGCCATTGCGATCGTCGATGTTTGTAAGGGCATAGGCTGTGGAAGGCAAAGTGTCGAAAAAGGTCTTTTTTGCTTTCAGGTATGCACCGAAGGTGCCATGATAATCGAGGTGGTCCTGGGTGATGTTGGTAAAGATTCCGCCGGCAAAATGCAATCCGCTCACGCGGTGTTGAACTACCGAATGGGAGCTTACTTCCATGAAACAGTGGGTGATGCCCTTTCCGCACATCTCATTCAACAATTTGTTGATACTCAGTGCATCGGGTGTGGTTAACGTGGAGAGTACGTCAATTCCGACCGCAATGTTGCGTATGGTTGAAAGTAATCCGCAACGGTAACCCAATCCTTCAAAAAGATGATATAACAGGGTGGCGACGGTAGTTTTTCCGTTTGTTCCTGTTACTCCGATAAGTTTCAGACGCGTTGACGGATGATCATAAAAATTTGAAGCAATATAAGCAAGTGCCTGCTGGCTATCTCTGACCGAGACATATGTGACATCTACATTTCTTTCTGCTGGTATCGTTTCGCATACCACTGCGATTGCTCCTTGTTGAATGGCCTGGCCGATAAACAAATGCCCATCGGTTTGTGTACCCCTGATAGCCACAAACAAGGATCCCTTCGCAACCCGCCGCGAATCAAACTCGATCTGGCTGACGGTAGTGGCAATATCGCCCAGCACCTCAGTCAGCACCACGCTATGTAGGAGGTCACTGAGGTTTTTCATCGGACATGGGTTTTAACGCTAAAAGTAAAGCCACATGATTTGTGCTATCCAGACCTGCACCCGCTGGGGGTGATTGACTTACAACCAATCCTTTTCCTTCCAAGGTGACGCTTACTCCGAGTTTCTCGAGCAGGTAAATGGCATCACGTGCACTCATTCCACACACGTCCGGAAGAGTATGGGTGTCGATATTTTTATCTTTCGTGGATAATTTGTTTGTCAGGACGCTCGCAGTGATCCATTCCTGGATGCATGTGCCTGATGTGTTATAGTGAAGCCGATTAGTAATCTGATCAATATCGCTGCGCACACCTGCCACAATGAAAGGAAAAGGTTGCACGAGTGAGGTGTCATGTTCAGGTTGAATTCTGATGTCGTTGGCATATACCCTGTCAGCAATTTGTTTAAACACAGGCGCTGCAATAGCTCCGCCGTAATAGGCACCCTTGCTGGGATTGTTGATCACTACAATACAACTGTATTTTGGGTCGTCAGCCGGGAAATAACCTACAAACGATGCCTTATAATTGGTTTTATTATATCCTGTCTTGCCTGAAGCGATCTGAGCCGTCCCTGTTTTACCGGCAATACGGTACATTGAATTGAACAGGTTTTTAGCTGTTCCGTTTTCCACAACCCCTTCCAGCATCTGCCGCACTTGCGCAATCGTTGATTTTGAAGCAATCGAGGCATTGATTACGACGGGTTCAACGGCTTTAACCGGTTGCCCCATGCTGCTAATTTCTTTTACCAGTAATGGTTTTACCATCACCCCATCGTTAGCCACTGCATTGTATATTGCCAGAGTCTGTAGTGGGGTAATTTTCAGTTCATATCCAATCGACATCCATGGAAGTGACACCTTGCTCCACGACTTGCTCGACGGGCTTTTGACGAACGGTTTTCCTTCACCTTCGATTTCTATACCCAAAGGCGTACCAATCGACATGCTGTGCAGTCGGTTTATGTATTTCTCAGGCTGATTTCTGTAAGCGTCATAAATCATTTTTGAAATACCCACGTTTGAAGAAACCTCAAAGGCTTTTTTCAATGTTATGGCCCCGTAGCCTCCCTTATGTGTATCGCGCATTTTTTGGTTGGCATAGGTAAACTCGCCATTTCCGGTCTGAATTATCTGGTTCGCATCCGCGAGTTTGTCCTCAAGAGCAGCCAGCACCGAAGCCAGCTTGAAAGTTGAGCCCGGCTCACTGCTTTCGGCAATAGCATAGTTGTATTCTTCGACATACGAACCCGATGATGTCTTTTTCAGATTTGCAATAGCTTTGATATAACCGGTATGAACCTCCATCAGCACGGCACAGCCATGATCGGCATTGTGCTCCGTGAGCTGCGCCCGCAGGGCCTCAGTCGCCACGTCCTGAAGCACCACATCAATGGTGGTGACAATATCATATCCATGCTGCGGAGGCACAATAAATTCATCATTCAAGGGCCTCCACATACCGTTTCCGATCTTTTGCATCAGCTGCTTGCCAGGCTTTCCGCTTAATAGTTCCGAATAGGATCCTTCCAACCCGACATCGTTGACTGAGCCTTCCTTATCCCATCCTATAGTTCTGTAAACCATGTTTTTATATGGTAGTTCACGGCGAGTTTTTTCAATCACAATGAGGCCACCGCCATATTTACCGAGGTTAAAAATTGGGAAAGTCTTTAGCACTTTAAGCTGTCCGTAGGTAACATTTCGTTTAATAAGCAAGAACCGGTTTTTCGATTTACGGGCTTGTAACAGTTCTTGTCTATATTCACGAGCGGTGCGGTCGCGAAAGAGTTGGCTGAGTTTTTGCGCCAGTGAATCCACCTGGGTTCTGAAATATTCTTCTTTTACATGTGTGTTGGCAACATCCATACGGATCTCAAAAATGGGAACAGATACTGCTAGCAGATTTCCATCGCTTGAGTAAATGTTTCCTCTGATCGGATCAACCTGTTCGTAGCGCAATAGCACTTTTTCAGCTTTCTCTCTCCACATCGGGCCTTCTACAACCTGGATATGTATGATCTTGCCAATAACAGCTGTGCCGAAAGCGGCCACGATAAAATAGACGATATACATTCTGAGTAGTATGGTTCTCTTCTTGTCTTCCATGGCTACTGCTTAGGGTTTCTTGCTACCAGTTTCACCGGGGGAACCAACGACTCCTTGACACCGGTGTTTTCCAGACGCCTTATCACTTCTGACCTCCTGCTTGCCCCCATCAGTTTCGATTTCATCAACACATGCTCATACCTGAACACCTCGTTGGCTTTCTTATTTTTTTCGATGGCTATTATCGTACGATCAGCAGCATAGATGTTGGCGATATAGATGGTTCCAAGAAAAGTCAGGAAAATGATGAATGGTAGCTGCTTCAGTACCCACTCACGCGTCAGAATGGTGCCACCGATGACACTGACCAACGTACGCCCAACTTTTTCCCGGGTCGCGCTGCTGGGCTTAATCTTCCCTGAAAAATTGTTCACAGTCCGCTTCATCTCCCCATCCTTTCTGCTGCGCGTAACCGTGCACTTCGGCTTCGCGGATTAAGAGTAATTTCTTCCTCCGAGGGGGTACAGGGTTTGCGGGTCAGCATGTTGAAAGGAGCATGCACGTTCCCGAAAAAATCTTTCACCGGTTCGCCTTCTGTATTTCCCCATTTCATAAAGTTTTTCACCAGCCTGTCTTCAAGCGAATGGTATGATATGATCACCAGGCGTCCGCCGGGTTTTAGTATTTCGCCTGCATCCTCCAGCATTGCTCTTAAGGCCTTCAGTTCGCCATTCACCTCGATGCGCAGAGCCTGAAAAACCTGAGCCGTGTATTTATTGATCTTGTGAGGTGACGTGAAAGCTTTAAGAATCTGAATGAGATCAAAGGTGGTGGCTATGGGTTGTGCCTCCCTTACTGAGCAAATACGTGAAGAAAGCTGGCGGGCATTGGCGATTTCTCCATACATCCTGAAAATGTCGGTGAGGGCGGCTTCAGGGTAGCTTCTTATGATCTCATATGCGGAAATTTTTGCCGATTGGCTCATCCGCATATCAAGAGGCGCCTCAAAACGGGTGCTGAACCCTCTCTTCGGGTCATCAATCTGATGCGACGAAACGCCCAAATCAACCAGAATGCCATCAAGGGGCAGTGTTTTGTAAAGGGTAAGATAGTTTTTTGCAAACCGGAAATTGGAGTGGATGAGTGTCAGGCGTGGATCGTCAATGCGATTACTGAGCGCATCTTCATCCTGATCAAAAGCTACCAGCCTGCCATCGCCTAGCAGGCACAGAATTTCGCGGCTATGACCTCCGCCGCCGTATGTGAAATCGGCATAATACCCTCCCGGTTTGACGGCAAGGTATTGCACAGCCTCATGTAACATAACTGCTTGATGGTACATACAGGTTTCAATCTTCGTCTATTCCGATTTCACTCATGACATCTTCAACATCATCCCGGTGGGTTTGGCTCGACTCTTCGATATTCCGGCTAAAGAGTTTCTTGTTCCATATCTCGAGATAGGCCAGTGCAGGTGATAACATAACCTCATCTTCAATCTCGGCATAGATAAGCAGGTCTTTGGGAATCTGGATCCTGCCGGCAGCGTCCACCTCAACTGAGCGTACACCAAACAATATAGTGCGGAGCACGCGCTGGTGCTTTTCATTATATCGGTTTAGCTTCTGGAATTTTTTAAGTTCCTTCTCCCAGCTCTGCATGGTATACAGCTCAAGAGATTTGCTAAAAATGCTTTTCTTTACCACAAATCCATCAGCAATGGATTCACCAATGCCCTTTCGGTAGATTGAGGGCAGCAAAAACCTGCCCTTAGCATCAACCCTGCATTCCTGTGAGTCTTTGAAAATGAACATGTAAGCTTTTAATCAAATTCGAAGTCAAATATAATATAAGAACATCCACTTTTTCCCACTTTTTCCCACTTTGTTAATAACTTTTTGAGTTTTGATATAAGTAATCTATAGAGCAGAATAGTAATTACTTGTGATACAGGCATATATGGACTCGTTGCGAGTGGCATTACACCCTGATTGATTGTTTTCAGGAACTCGTTTCCTGCCCACTCATATCCGACTTACTGGTACCTCCTGTCCTTTCCATGGCACGGACTGTGTAAGACCAGAGCATATTTTGCGTAAATTTGTGCTACGAAATTGAAACAATGCTGCCTGCTCAGTGCTAACCTTCATTAGGCAAAATATGGCCGAATGCGATAAAACCGAACTTTCTCCCCTGATAGATATTGACCGGGTGTTTCAGTCTAAAAATCCACACATCTACAGATTTCTTCCGCGTTTTGTGCTAAATTATCTGAAGCGCATTGTGCATCAGGATCAGATTAATGACTTCATTCTCCGGTATCACGATAAGATTGGCCTTGACTTTATTCAATCGGGACTCAACGAATACGGGATCATGGTTTCTGCAACTGGACTTGAAAACATTCCAACGAATGGCCGGTTTATTGTTGCCGCCAACCATCCTCTGGGAGGCCTCGATGCAATGGCACTCATGCATGTATTTGGCAAAGTCAGACCTGATATTGTGATACCCGGAAACGATCTTGTGTTGAATGTGCCAAATATTAGGCCCTTGTTCATTCCGGTAAATAAACATGGGAGCAACACCCACAACCTGGAAGCTTTTGATAAAGCGTTTGCAGGCGATTCGGCCATACTCTATTTTCCGGCCGGATTATGCAGCCGGAAAGTAAATGGGAAAATCGAAGACCTGGAGTGGAAAAAAACATTTATAACCAGGGCACGGCGGTTTCAGCGTGATGTGATTCCGGTGTACATCGAAGGGCGCAACTCAAACTTCTTTTATAATCTTGCCAACTGGCGGGTACGGCTTGGTATCAAATGGAATATTGAAATGTTTTTTCTTGTAGACGAGATGTTTAAACAGAAGGAAAAAAACGTTGTCATCAAAATTGGCCAGCCAGTTCCATACCAAACCTTTGATAAATCAAGGAAAGATGCCGATTGGGCTCAGGAGATAAGGAGGCTGGTATATGGCCTGAAAAACAAATAGTATTAACCAAATCTCTATATCAGTATGCAGGATATTATACCGCCGGTCGATGTTAGCTTGCTAAGAGCCGAGCTGAACAAGGACACTTTCCTTCGTCAAACCAACAACGGGAATAACGAGATCTACGTCATCGACTGGCGAAATGGACCGAACACACTCAGGGAGATAGGTCGCTTGCGCGAGGCTACTTTTCGCGATGCCGGTGGCGGCACGTTTAAGGAATTGGATCTAGACAATTTTGACTTGTGCGATGAACCATTTCAGCAGCTGATCGTATGGAACCCACGCGACGAGGAGATTGTGGGCGGGTACAGGTTTAAGCTGGGGAAGTACCTGAAGGTCGACGAAAACGGCCACGTCATCAGTCCTTCAGGTCATCTTTTTCAATTCTCGCCCCGTTTCATCAGCGATTACCTGCCACATATCGTTGAACTTGGCCGCTCGTTTGTGCAGCCTAATTATCAGGTAACCAATAATTTGCGAAAAGGAATGTTTTCGCTTGACAACCTGTGGGACGGGCTTGGAGCTCTGGTAGTTGATAATCCTGAAATTCATTATTTTTTCGGGAAAGTGACTATGTATCCCCACTTCAATCCTGCCGCCCGTAACCTGATCCTTTACTTCCTGAAAATGAACTTTCCCGATCCGGATGAGCTCGCCGTTCCCATAAACCCCCTGGTAATAAGATTTAATAAGAGACTCATGGATGATATCTTCTGCGGATTATCTTATGATGAGAACTACAAGATTCTCATCCAGGAGGTGAGAGCACATAAAGAAAACATCCCGCCCCTGGTAAATGCCTATATGAACCTTTCGAGCACCATGCGAACCTTTGGTACTGCTATCAATCGTGAATTCGGAAATGTCGAAGAAACAGGCATCATGGTAACCATAGGCGACATATATGAAAAGAAAAAGGCCAGACATGTCCACACTTACAAGTCTGACACCACGCCCGGCGAGTGATGAGTATCCTGAGCGCACGATACCTATCGGGGTGCACTTCGGTGGCTAAGTGCCCGCCGCCTTCTTTGCCTGAGTATGCTTTCATCGGTCGCTCAAACGTCGGGAAATCATCACTCATCAATGCACTTGCAGGAACCAGAAAGCTGGCTAAAACCTCATCAACCCCGGGTAAAACCCGAATCATTAATCATTTTATTATTGAAGATTCGTGGTACCTGGTAGATTTGCCCGGTTATGGCTATGCACGCATCTCGAAAAAGGACCGGGCTGAGTGGGAGCGCATGATCCGTGGCTATCTTGTGCAAAGGGAAAACCTGGTTTGCGTGTTCGTACTGATTGATGTGCGTATTCCCCCTCAGTCTTCTGATCACCAGATGATGGAATGGCTATCTGATTCAAACAGACCGTTTGCTGTTGCCTACACCAAAAGTGATAAGCTAACCCGTAACGAACTTTCCGCTATGCTTGCTCAGCATCAGGCCCGGCTCAGCAACGATTGGGAGGTTCTCCCGGTTAGTTTTGTAACATCCAGCTTCAGCCGACTGGGTTGCAATGAGCTTCTCAGCTTTATACGTGAACAGAATAAGGCTACGAAAGCGAAGGGATTTTAGCTGCCTTCAATCTCAACGAGCAGTTGTTTATTGCTTACAACCTCTCCCGATTTAACATGCAGGGTTTTGATAA
The DNA here is from genome assembly GCA_037445555.1 of Lentimicrobiaceae bacterium. GTDB lineage: Bacteria > Bacteroidota > Bacteroidia > Bacteroidales > JAAYJT01 > JAAYJT01. Next base: position 9,295 of record JBBIKG010000016.1, on the reverse strand, counting down.
TACCCTCTGATGAAGCTACTACTAGATTGTTCATTTTCATCGCTTCAAGGGTTAACAGGCTGTCACCTTTTTTGACCATATCGCCTTCTTTAACGAATACTTTGCGGATGGTGCCTGGGATAAACGCAAATACCTTGCCCGGAGAACTGGGTTCATAAGGCTTGCGCATATTGAATTTACGGGATAACTTGGTTTTGTATTTGGCTCCGTCGACATTGAGGCTCTGAAGCTCCTTTGCCAATTCCTGGTTTTTCATTCTCCCTTTTGTTAAATATGAGGTAAAAATTATTGGGTGATGGCGGGGTGATTTTCAGGAAAAAGAATAAACACTAAAACGGTGGGATACCATGTTTCTTAAATGGATGCACTTCGGTCTTCTCCTGAGCAATTTCAAGCGAATGAATAAGGAGATTGCGGGTTTCGTTTGGCTCAATCACAGCGTCAATATAACCATATGCTGCGGCTACATAAGGGTTTGCGAATTTTTCCTTATACTCCTTAATCTTTTGCTTGCGCATCTCATCAGGGTTTTCGGCATTCTTGATTTCATTCCTGAAAATGATGTTTGCCGCACCCTCAGGGCCCATTACGGCGATCTCAGCCGTGGGCCAAGCAAAAACAAAATCTGCACGTAGGTGACTGCTGCACATGGCAATATACCCCCCGCCGTAGGCCTTGCGCAAAATAAAAGTGATTTTGGGCACTGATGCTTCGCTATAGGCATAAAGTACTTTAGCTCCATGACGGATGACTCCTGCATGTTCCTGATCAATGCCCGGAAGGTAGCCCGGAAGGTCAACCAGTGTTACCAACGGGATGTTGAATGAGTCGCAGAAACGGATAAAACGGGCTGCCTTGTCCGACGAGTCGACATCAAGCACGCCGGCAAGCACCATTGGCTGGTTGGCCACAAACCCTACAGTGTTGCCAGCAATGCGCGCAAAACCTATGACGATGTTCTGGGCAAAAAGTTCTTGTACCTCAAAAAAGTCTGAATCGTCGGTAATTGAGCGAATAATATCCCTGACATCGTAGGGCTGTTTCGGATTGGTCGGGAAAATATTCTCAATTTTATATTGCCTGGTGCGGGGTTGTTTCTTTGGAAAAGATTCAGCTTTCTTTGTATTGTTCCAGGGAATATAACTGAACAGACGCTTGATCTGGTCAAAGCATTCCTGTTCACTGTTGGCAAAGAAATGGGCGTTTCCGGTGAGCTCTGCCTGGATACGGGCACCTCCCAGCTCTTCCATCGAGATTTCCTCGCCCAGCACTGTCTTGATCACTTCGGGGCCTGTGATGAACATCTTAGAGATCTTATCCACCACAAATACAAAATCAGTGAGGGCAGGTGAGTAGACTGCACCACCTGCACATGGACCCAGTATGACCGATATTTGAGGTATAATGCCGGATGCCTGAGTGTTTCGATAGAAAATTTCGCCATACCCAGCTAGTGAATTTACCCCTTCCTGGATGCGTGCACCGCCCGAATCGTTGATACCTATCAGAGGCACTTTCAGCTTCATGGCATGATCCATGATCTTGGTAATCTTTTTTGCGTGCATCCAGCCAAGCGAGCCACCTGCCACAGTAAAGTCCTGAGCGAAAATACAAACCGGATATCCGTTGATAGTTCCGGTGCCGGTGATGACGCCATCGCCGGGCAGGTACTTATCACTCATATCGAAATCTTTACCGGCGTGCTCGACAAAAAGGTCGTATTCGTGAAATGATTTTGGGTCGAGCAATGCGATGATGCGCTCGCGTGCGGTCATCTTCCCTGTAGCCTTTTGTTTTTCAATGGCCTTTGCCCCGCCACCCATAAGGGCTTCTTGCATTCTGCGTTTGAGTTCCGACGATTTTCGTTGGAGTGTCATAGATGCAGTATTAATTAGGTTTTGCCTCATCGGTCAGACTAAAATTACACCGATGGGCAATCGGACACAAATGTAATCAAATAATCGGATTATGATTTATTGTGTCCGAATATATATGATTAGCCATAAGGTATTGACATTCCTACAAGAAGAGAATTTATAACTTTGCTTAAAGCCTGCTGATAATGAATATCGAAGACCTGCGAAACTACTGCCTTTCCAAACCGATGGCAACTGAATCGTTCCCGTTTGATGAAAATACTTTGGTATTCAAGGTTAATGAGAAAATGTTTGCACTCACCGATTTGGTTGATGCTTTAGCCGTGACCTTGAAATGCAACCCGGAAAAAGTTGTGGAAATACGTGAACATTATGACGCAGTGAAGCCGGGATACCATATGAATAAAAAATACTGGAATACCGTCGTTATCGATGGGTCGATAAGTGACAACGATATCAAACGATGGATTGATGATTCTTATGAGTTGGTCAGAACCAGCAGGAAAACATGATTTAATTCCCGGAAGGGTTCTTAGGATAGTCAATCAGGCTTCACGCTCGTGGTTTTTCTTTTACGAACAGATTGCGCTACAGTATCACTGAGCAGATAACCGATGGCCGCTCCCCAGAGCATACTCAGATAAGGATTTGAGGTAATGGCACAACCGTTTTGGCAACCCACAAATTTATAATACAGGTAACCTCCGAGCACTCCAAGTGTGGTGCCGAAAATCTGAATAAGATATTTTTTATAGTTTCTCATAATGTCTAAACACCCAAATGATGAAAAGGTTTGTTTTTGTATGCAAAATACTACCTTGCTGAGATATTTACCGTCTTTACTTGGTCTTAGTATTATAGTACCGCCCCTTACACACGGTGTTATCTATTGAAGCTGACGATGGTAATTCCATGTCCGCCCCGGTCCGCATGCCCGTCACTCATCGATTTGATTCCGGGGTTGGTTTTTAGGTAATTCCGGACCACCTGACGCAGTACACCGTCGCCTTTCCCATGGATGATAGTTACCTCCGGTATGTTAAGTAACACAGCGTCATCGATATATCGAATAAGTATGGCCGAAACTTCCTCGGCTTTTTTCCCTCGCAGATCGATGGAAAGTTTAAAATTAGCCACCTTATCATTCAGGTCATTATAGGTGCGCGAAGATGAAACAGCCTCAGACGGCGATGACTTCATGCCCGGGGGCGCTTTCTGGAGCATAGCCGGGTGTACGTGCAATATGATATTTCCTGCTTCAACCAGCACTTCGTTTTCTCTGATCTCAAGGACTTTACCAACAGTTTGCTGATTACGCAGTGTCACCATGGTGCCAGTTTCGGGCGTAAACGATTCAACCATTTTAGCTGGATGATCGCCGGAGAGGGGCTCTTTAGGCTCCTGGTCAGCGATAATCGAAACTTCTTCCCGCAGTGCAGCTAATTCCTGGCGTATGACTTTGACACGCTGTCTGTCAGCCTGGCTTTCCTTTATCTCACGAACCGCCCGTTCGATGGTTTGGTTTGTCCTGCGCAGAATTTCTGCTGCTTCGGCACGTGCTTTCTGAAGAATAGCCTGCCTGTCGCGCTTAAGTTCTGATGCCATACGTTCGTAGCGCTGAATAAGTTCGTTCAGGAAATCATCCGCCATGCGCGCTGCACGCTGCCGTTCGCTGAGTTCTGATTTTTCGGTTTCAAGATCTTGCAACAGACGATCATAATCAACGGATGTCGTACCTGTTTTGGATGCGGCCACCTGGAGCACATCAGAAGGAAATCCTATCTTTGAAGCTATTTCAAAGGCAAATGAACTTCCTGGCCTTCCAATTGCCAGCCTGAACAGCGGCGACAGGGTCCGTGACTCAAACAGCATTGCTCCGTTAAACACTCCTGAAATTTTACCGGCGGCTTCCTTAAGGTTGGCATAATGAGTGGTTACCACACCCAGGCATCCTTTAGAAGCCAGGTGTTCTAGCGTGGCTTCGGCAATGGCGCCACCCAGCTGAGGTTCGGTACCCGTACCAAACTCATCGATCATCACCAGGGTGCCGGCATCAGCATTCTCAATGAAGTGTTTAAGATTTCGCAGGTGCGAAGTGTAGGTGCTAAGGTCGTTTTCGACTGATTGTTCATCGCCGATGTCGATAAATATTTTCTCAAATACCCCTGCTGAACTCTGATCCTCCACAGGTATGAGCAGTCCGCATTGCAGCATGTATTGCAGCAGACCTATGGTTTTTAAGGCTACTGATTTTCCTCCTGCATTGGGGCCTGAAACCACCAGAATCCTTTGTGAATGGTCAAGAGTTATGCTGAGCGGCACCACCTTTTTCTGCTGTGTCTTAAGGGAGAGATAGAGCAACGGGTGGGTCGCATTTACCCAATCAATCAAGGGTTTTTCGGTCAGTTTAGGAAGTTGTGCGTTTATTTCAAGGGCGAACAGGGCTTTAGCCCTGATAAAGTCAATCTCGCCCAGAAAATCATATGCATGAAGCAAGACAGGAATAGCTGGCCTGAGATCATCGGCAAAGGCAGTGAGAATGTGAATTATTTCACGCTTTTCAGCGCCGACTAGTTCCCTGATCTGATTGTTTATTTCAAAAACCTCGTCAGGTTCGATATAAAATGTTTGCCCCGTGGCACTTTCATCGTGGATGAACCCTCTTATTTTTCGTTTGTTTGCAGCATGTACCGGAATTACCTGTCGGCCATTGCGGATAGTTATTTCACTTTCTTCGGCTGTAAGATGCTGTTTTTTCATCGCCGAAAGAATACTGGCCAGTTTGCGGTCGGTTTCCTTATGCTTGTCTACCAGCTTGTTGCGAATCTGCTTAAGTTTTTGGGATGCCCCGTCCCTGATGCGGCCCCGCTCGTCAACCAGCCGTGAAATATGCTGAAGTATTTTCTGGGGCACTTCCACAGCAGCCGCCATATCTGCCAGCTTCGGGGCAGCATCAGGTGGCTGTTTGAGTAAAAACCTTTTGATATGCAGAAGGGCTTCGAGAGAGAGTTTCAACTCCACAAGATCTTCCACCTGAGGATAGGTGCCCTGGATAGCCAGATAATGAAGCATGGAGCTTAGGTCGAGGTAATCGCTGGCCGGAAAAGCAACACCGGTCATCAGAATTCCTTTCATCTCACTGGCCTTGCCAAGCTCGGTACGGATGTGCTCATAATTCGTCGACATTTGCAACTCGTCAAGCCTTTTCATTCCCAGCGGGCATAACACTCGGCTGGCAATGAAGGATCTGACGGCAGTAAATCCGATCTTATCCTCAAAGTTCAAAGGGTAAATCATTTTCCTTTACGGGTTTTCCTGTAGATAAGGTACACCGATAATATCGACAGGAGCAGCAATGCAAAGTACGTGATTTCCCGGGATAAATCTCTGGCAATACCTACCTTGCCGGCATCGCCAATATTGATAAAACCGGCCCAAAAATGAGGATGTGCCTTGAGCATATCGCTATTCTGCAGATAGTAAATTTTTGCCAACTGCAGTGCTTTGTCTTTTAAATAACCCTCCGAGAGATATTTATAGAATAATGTAACGAGTTCGCTGCTCGAGTAATCGTCCACTTCCCAGAGGGTCATCACAACACTGGGCACTCCGGCATAGATGAATCCTCGAGCCAGGCTCATAATACCTTCTCCAGTGCTGAGCTTTCCATCACCGGTCTTACAGGCACTGAGCACAGCCATTTCTGCATTAAGCTTCAGATTAAATAACTCAAAGGTGTTTAGCATCCCGTCCTCGGTTGAGTCAGCCACAGGAGAGAAAACCAGCTTCGAATACAATGGATTTTCATTATCGATGATAGTGTGCATAGCCAGGTGCAGGATGTTGAACCTGGCGGCTTTTTGTTTGAATTTTGATTCTGTAGCATCTTCCCTGGCAAATAACCTGCCCTTGTAGCGTGAGGTAATTCTTTTTGACTCATCCAATGCCCAGGGCAACGGAATCAGGTTATCCCTGAGGTTATTCATACCGGCATCCACATCTGTATAGCCGTATTCAGGGGCCATTGCCAGCACATGGCGTGATAATGCTTTGGTTTTTTTGAGGTGTTTGAAGAGCAGGGTCGCTGAGTACGAATAGCTGAGCGATTGTTCCTGAATAAGATATGCAAGGGCTCGGAAATCATTCCTTTCCGAGTTGCTTCGCCGGGTTATCAAAACGTCGAAAGGAAGGTACCCCAATTCGTTATCAGGTATGATGATCAGGTTTTTGTTCCCGATAATGCTCTTAGCCGGAGCCAACAAAGCATTGTAGAGGTTTAATCCAATTTCTTCAAATACCCGAAAGGAGTTTGCAGTAAAGCCCGAAAAATCAGATGTAAGTAACTGGCTCCTGAATGCATCGATGTCCTCCAAAAAGGTACTGTCAATGTTTTTGCGGAAATAAGCAGCAGTATCTGATGTGATAACGAAGCCAAAAAGCAGCTTTTCTCCCAGGGTATACGAAATTAAAGCCTGATCGGGCTTGAGCTGAAGTTGAATGGCCGGGATATCAACCACCTCAGACCCATAGCGAAGCTGATAGTATTCAGGATAGTTCTTGTCAAGGGTGTTGAGCAGGGTATCATAGCTGTTTGTCAGTTCAAGCAACTTCTTTTCCCATACGGCAATTTTGTCTTTATCCGGGTATTCATTCAATTTTTCATCATATATGAGTTGGCTATAGGAGCTTAGTGTCTGCCTAAGGTTGCGCTCTTTGTCCTGAAGTTGTTTTGAGATACCGGCCACTTGTTTGGCTTCAAGCTCGCGAAATGAGGAGGTTAACACCGCAGCTTTTCCGGCTTCAGAAAATTCAAATGCCTGTTGCAGAAATTCCTCTTTATGGTACTTATCGTACAGATCGAGAGCACAGCTCATCCCTTCTAAATACACGTCTGTAAGTTTTCCGCTGATTATGAGTTTGGATTCCTGTCCTTGGTAGCCTGTGCGGAGGGTGTGTAGCAATCGGGCGCAGGTCCGGTAGGTTTCAAGCGACTGCATGCACAAACTGTCACTTTGGTTGATATAGGAGAGGTCTTTTAATACTCTGGCTTTCAATAGCATAGCGCTCAGCAAAATCTGATCCGGAGTGAGGGGTTGTTCAATTCCCTGCTGTGGGGCGGGCATTATTTCATTGTCGGAAGTTATGGCACCAATTGCCTTATTGGCATAGCGTTGCGCTTTAACAAGGTCATTTTTTTCAAGATAGGCATAGCCCATAAGGGTGCAGATGCCTGAGAGCTCACGTTTATCGATTGATGTAATTTGAGCTTGTGCCCGCTCAGCTTTGTGCAGCAGCCTGATTGATTCATCCACTCGTTCCTTCTGAAGCAGGTATCTTGCATATGCCGTAATGCTTAAAATGGTTTCGGGATGATAAATATCCCATATGGCTTCTCCAAGTCTGATTGAGCGTCGGTAAAACATTTCAGCCTCGTGATCCTGTTTGGTCAGGCTGTAGGTATAAGCCAGGTTTCTGTAAGCACGCACGTTAGAGGGTATATCCTGCCCGGGTGCGATGCTGCGCAGGTAGTATTCGATGGCTTTGGAATAGTCGCCCTTTTTTTCGTGGATATAGCCGATATTCTGTAAGGCGATCAGCACATTGGGATGGGTGGACTCAAAGTTTTTGTTAAAGATGGTTAAGGCTCTGTTATACAGGTTAAGGGCTTGCTCATAATCCGATTTATTGGCATACACTGAGCCTTTATTTAACGCAAGATGACCAATGAAAGGGTTGTCTGAGCCGAGCTGATGGGCCAGATGTGTTTCAGCTCGGTTGAAATACATCATTGCCGAGTCAGTATTACCTGTCAGATACATCAGGCGCCCGAGGCTCATAAAGCGGTTACCGAGCCGAACCTCTGATGTGCCTGGAAGCTGACCTGATATGGATAATGATGACCTAAGAAAGTAATTTGCGCTATCATATACACCAAGACTTGCATAAATGATTCCAAGGTTTTGAAAGAATAGCGCAAGATCATCCGCCTTTTTTTGTGTAAGGGCGATCTCCAGCGCCTTCAGGTAATTGGCTTTGGCTTGCTGATAATTTCCCTCATAGAAAAAAATGTGGCCCAGATTATTATAGGAGTGTGCCAATGCAGAATCCGCTTCCAATTCTGACTCCATCCGTATCTCAACGGCAAGATCAATATATGACCTAGCTGCTACAAAATGGCCCTTATCGATTAATATCGTACCTATCCGGTGATTGATGTCTGCAAACAACAGGTTGCCATGTTCCAGATATTTTCTGCCAAGATCTTCTGCGGTTCGAAGGTGTCTCAGGCTGCTGTCGTAGAGCATTTTATTTCTCAACGCATCGGCAAGCCCCATCAACGATTCTATTTGCAGCCTGCGATCGCCCTGCTGTCCGAAAAAAGCAATAAGTTGCTTATACTCTGCCTGGGCGCTGTCAACCGCATTCCGGCTCAGCATGTCCCGTGCCGTCTTCAATCGCCCTTGGTTAGTTGTCGTGCTGGCAGTGCCTTGCTGCTTATCTGCCGGTGCCGGCGGCGGCACAGGATTCCGGCAGCCCAAAGCGCAGGCCAGGGTAAGAAATACGATCGATCGGACAAAAACCCCCACTGGCAATATTATGAATTCTGCCGTTAAAAACGGCAAAAATAATTCAATTGGGCATTGTTTGTTACCAACCCATATAAAAAAGAAGGAGGCGCCGCTGGGGGCGCCTCGGGATCGCGTCGAAGGTTGGGAAATGAGGAGGAATTAACGGGAGGTTATGATCATGACGCGGGTTAGAGAGGAGGGAAGGTTTCCGGAGGTGGAAAGACGGTAAATATAGGTTCCTGGTTTCAGATTGGCTGCTTTAAAATCGACCTGGTAATACCCCGTGGGTTTAACTTCGTCCAACAGGCGGGCTACCATTTTGCCCTGCATGTCGTACACCTCAAGACGGGTATGGCCGGCATCGCCTATCTTAAAGGCAATCTCGGTCTGACCTGCGAAGGGATTTGGATAGTTGGCATACAGTTCGGTAGCATTCGCCCGGCTGATAAGTTTCGGAGTAATGAGAGCGGTTGTTACCTTTTCGGCCTGTGCGTTCACAAAATGGCTGCCCGGCATAGGCGTGAGCGTGGCGTCCTGAATTGCTTCAATATTGCCATTTATGCGCACCCTGATCTGGGCTATCACATCGCCTTTCTTGAAGGATAGTGCATTTCCGATGCCCGTAATGCCTGCAATGGTCAATTGGTTACCATTAAGGCTGTAATGGTATATATCGAAAGGTGTTTTAACCGCTGTAACTTCGAAAGCGTCGCTAGGGTAGCTCAGCACCAGGCGCATGGCGCTCAGGCCGGCGTTCTCTCCCAGACGCACAGGCAGCCACATTTCCTGGTTTGTGGAGGCTTCAACCGGGGTAGTACTTGCAGTAAACTCAAGGGTTTCATGTTTACT
>JBBIKG010000015.1:0-78039 GCA_037445555.1 Lentimicrobiaceae bacterium | reverse complement strand
GGAATCCATCCGAATGAAATACGGACAGGATAAGCCCGGCGCTTTGCTCAGCCGCGCTGTGGCAGGGGTGCTTCATAATACATTGATATTCAACATTCCTGGCAGCGTTAAGGCCGTTGAAGAATACACCGGCGAAATTTTCAAAAACCTGAAACACATGATTTTCATGTTACACTCCATTGATATTCACTAAAACTTATCTGCCATGAACCGACAGGAGGGAGTTGAGCTTCTGAATCAATACGTCAAAAACCCACGAACCATTGCACATTGTCTTGCATCGGAAGCTGTTTTACGCGCTTTGGCCGTAAGGCTCGGCTACGACAAGGAACAATGGGGACTGGCAGGACTTCTGCACGACCTTGATGTAGAAGAAACCGCAAACACACCACATATTCACGGCCACCGCACAGTGGAGGTGCTTCGGGCGAACGGAATGGACGAAGAATCGCTCGACGCTATCGTGCGGCACAACGAAATGAATGGGAGTGAAGAGCGATCAAGCCATTTCCATCATGCCCTTGCCGCCGGCGAAACCATAACCGGCTTAATAACAGCCACGGCCCTGGTGTATCCCGATAAAAAAGTGGCATCAGTGAAAACAAAGTCGGTGATCAAGCGCATGAAGGAAAAAGCCTTTGCTGCCTCCGTTAACCGCGACACCATAATGGAATGCGAAAAATTGGGACTTTCGCTCGACGAATTGGCTGCCATCGCGATCGACGCAATGAAAGAAATAGGAGATGAGATAGGATTGTAAACTCAGCCCGGCTCAGGTTGATTGCCTCACTCTTAGCACGGTAGGGAATACTTTAATTTGGGGTTCAATTTGCAGGGTAGGGTTGTCGATGCGATGCAACAGCATGCTGATTGCCTCACGGCCCATTTCAAATCCTTTTTGCTCTACTGTAGTTAATGCCGGTCTTACGATAGATGCAATGGGATCGTCGCCAAATCCGGCCACCGCAATCTGCTCTGGAATGTGGTACCCGTTTTCCTGCAATAATTGCATAACCGCTATTGCCGTAAAGTCGTTAACGGCAAAAATGCCGTCAATCGAACCTGCCAATTCCAGAATCTGATTTTTGCGTTTTGTCACTTCTAGGGGAGTGTCGCATAACATGAAGAGTGATGGGTCGGGGTTGATTCCATATTGCTCGAGAGCTTCGGAATACCCTCTGAAACGTTCCCGCCCGACCACCAGGTGTTGCGGTGCGGCCAGGTGTAATATCCTGCGTCTTTCTTTCTCAACCAGTTTTTTTACAATGCTTTGTGCTCCACCGGCATCATCCGTCAAAACCTGGTCGGTTTGAGCCAGTTCATATCCCCGGTCAAAGAATACAACCGGGATTCCTTTTGAAATAAGGCTTTCAAAATGATCGAACTTCAATGTGTTTTTGCTTACCGAAACCAGAATGCCATCTACCCGGTGATCGAACAGGGCCTGGACATTGATCACCTCACGCTCATAATCCTCGTTTGACTGACAAATCATAACCCTGTAACCACTTGAATAGGCCAGGTCTTCGATGCCGCTGATTACTGACGAAAAGAAGTGGTGTTGTATTTCGGGAATAATAAGTCCGATTGTGTCGGAATGCTGTTTCTTCAATCCCAGCGCAAGGGCATTGGGGCGGTAGTTTGCCTGTCGGGCAAAATCCTGAATACGCATTCTTGTTTCGGCACTGATGTCAGGGTGGTTTTTGAGTGCTCTCGATACCGTGGAAACCGAAACACCCAATGCTTTGGCAATGTCGGAGATAGAAGGCGTATAAGGTTTCATGATCAGTAATACTTTCTTATTTTGTACGTGGGGAAGCAATCTTTTCCAGTTTCAAAGACTGCGGAGGGCGAAACTAATAAAAATCTTACTACCCGCAATCGATTCCGCAAACGTTTGCATAATAAAATGGTTTAAATATTTATATATCAGCTAAAAGGATATTGCTATTGTGCTTTGTTTTTACTAATATTGTGGGCAATTATGCAAATTTGAAACATGAATGGTGTACTGATTTCAGTTTTCGTCTTTAAGCAGACGACTATACCATTACTGCCCCGAAACCAGCCTCTGTGGCACAACCCGCCGGGCTAATTTTTGCCTATAGAGTTTACGAACACAAAACACCATATAATTTCAAGTTTTATTCTAACAACCACCAAAATTCAATTGTATGAAGAAGCATTTATCATTGCTGAAAAAACTGATGTTCTTGTTGGCTGTTGCACTAACCATGCAAAGCTATGCCCAGCAAGTCAGGATTTCAGGAAAAGTGACCGATGCCAGTAACGGACAAACCATTCCGGGGGTAAACATTGTGGTGAAAAATACCACCACTGGGACCACCACCGATATGAACGGGGGCTTTACCCTTACGGCTGACCGGGGAGCAACACTCGTGTTCTCCTTCATCGGGTACGACTCCTACGAAGTCCTGATCGGCAACCAACTCGTCATCAATGTAAGTTTACAGCCATCCATCACGGCGCTTGAAGAAGCCGTAGTGATCGGGTATGGTATTGTGAAAAAGGGCGACGCCACAGGTTCCATAGCCACAGTTAGCTCCAAAGATTTCAACCGAGGAGCTATCACCACTCCCCAGCAGTTGCTGATGGGCAAATCGGCAGGTGTGGTGATATCGAACCCAAGCGGGGCCCCTGGCGCAGGATCCACCATCCGCATTCGCGGCGGCTCATCGCTCAACGCTTCAAACGATCCGCTTATCATTGTTGACGGTGTTCCCATCGACAATCGAAACGTGTCGGGCAGTTCAAACTTCCTTTCGTTTGTGAACCCTAATGACATTGAATCTTTCACTGTTCTGAAGGATGCATCAGCTACGGCCATCTACGGGTCGCGCGCCTCAAACGGGGTAATCATCATTACCACCAAGAAAAGCACTACCGACTCTCCACTGCAGGTTGCTTACAACGTGAACACCTCGTTGTCATATCCCATTGAGTTCCTCGACGTATATTCAGGCGACCAGATGAGGCAGCTGGCTACGGAATACCCTGCGATTTTTGGCCCTGACAGCTATACCCGCCTTGGACCTGAAAATACCAACTGGCAAAAGGAAATTTTCCGCAATGCTGTGTCTCAGGATCATGTGCTGGGATTTTCGGGAGCCTTTAAGGGATTGCCCTACCGTGCGTCGATCGGCTATACCGACCAGACCGGTATTTTAAAGAATACCGATATGCAGCGTATCACCGGTTCATTGAATCTCAACCCCACTTTTCTTGAAAACACCTTGAAAGTGAACATCAACGCCAAAGGGATGAGTACAAACCACAATTTTGGCGATGCAGGTGCTGTAGGTAATGCCATTCGAATGTCGCCCGCCCGCCCGGTAAAAGACGGCACGGCTGCTTCGGCAGGGTATTTCCAATGGCAAAATCTCGGAGCATCCCTGGGCACTCCAAACCCGGTAGAACAGGCTCTGGCTATTGACAATCAGTCGGAGGTGGAACGTTTAATGGGTAATATTCAGCTTGACTACAAACTCCCGTTTGTTGACGGCCTGAGAGCCAACCTCAACCTGGCAGTTGACTATGCTGAAAGCGAAGGACATAATAACCGGCCCACTACCTCACCCAGTACCCTCACCGGCGACACATGGGGCAGACTGACGGACTACGGTGCGAAAAATACAAATAACCTGATTGACTTCTACCTGAATTACAACAAAGAACTGAGTGCCATAAAAAGCAGGGTGGACGCTATGGCAGGATACAGCTGGCAATATATGAAGAATGAAGGCAATAACTGGTCGCGAGGTGTCGTGGACGCCACCCATCCTTATTATCGTGCCGACAGCTCCGCGTACATCAATGAGTTGTACCTGGTCTCATTTTTCGGGCGTATAAATTATACCCTTCTGGACAGGTACTTACTGACCGTTACTTTGCGTAATGACGGTTCATCACGATTTTCGAAAGAAAACCGCTGGGGGCTTTTCCCATCGGCCGCATTTGCATGGAAAATAAACCAGGAGCCTTTTATTCGCGACATCAAAGCGCTTAGCGATCTCAAACTTCGCCTCGGATGGGGTGTTACCGGGCAACAGGACATAGGTTCGCTTTATCCTTATATGGCTACATATATTCTCTCCTCGCAAGGAAACTATTACCTGATAGATGGTCAGTATATACCAACGCTGAGACCCAGTGCCTATGATCCAGACATAAAATGGGAAGAAACCACAACCCAGAACATCGGGTTGGATTTCGGTTTTCTGAAAGATCGCATTACCGGTTCGGTTGACCTATACAAACGCGTGACTACCGACCTGTTAAATGAGGTTACGGTTCCAACCGGCAGTAATTTCAGCAACCGCCTGACCACGAATGTGGGTAGCCTTGAAAATAAAGGTGTGGAGGTAACCCTGAACCTTATGCCAATTTCACAAAAAGACATGTCGCTGAATCTCGGATTCAACTTCACCTACAACAAGAACAAGATCACCAAGCTTCTGATCTCTGACGATCCAAAATATATTGGCGTATTGTACGGCGATGCGTTTACCGGCCAGAACCAGGTGACACGTGTGGGCTATCCGGCTTATTCATTCTTTGTGAACAAGCAAGTGTACAATAAATTTGGCGATCCTATTGAAGGCTTGTATGTGGACCTTTCGGGCAAAGGTGGTCAGGTTGGTGGCGACAATGACGACAAATACATATACAAAAGCCCATTACCTGATTACCTTATGGGGTTCTCGCTACGGTTTAACTACAAGAAATTTGACCTTATGGCTTCTTCAAGGGCAAGCATCGGAAACTATGTGTACAATGCCGTTGCAGCCGGTTCATCCCTCGACCAGATGTATCAAATCGGCTATTGGCGTAATATGCCCACCCAGCTCGAAAAGACCCGTTTCGTAAAACGCCAGTTTACGAGCGATTTCTTTGTCGAAAATGCCTCATTCCTGAAGCTCGACAACGTGAGTGTGGGATACAACTTCGAGAATGTTTACCGTAAGCTGAACGCCAGGGTTAGCCTTACTGTGCAGAACGCCCTTACCTTAACCAAATACAGCGGACTCGATCCCGAAGTCTCCGGAGGGGTTGACAGAACGTTTTATCCGCGACCAAGAACATTCCTGCTGGGCATCAGCTTAGGTTATTAATCATTTTAAAATAAGAACGTTATGAAAAAATACATATTTCACATCGCATTAGTTCTTACGTTGTTGATGGCCGTTTCGTGCGTCAAAGACCTGGACATAACGCCCAAGGATAAAAGCACCATTCTGTCAGGCAACCTGAACGACAATCCGGCCTATATGAAGCAGGTGCTAGCAAAAATTTATGCCAGTTTCCTGATTGCCGGACAAGGAAACCCTGGAGGCGTTGACATCGCGGCCTCAGATCCGAATTTCTTCACCACGATGAGGGCACTCTGGAACCTTCAGGAATTGCCAACCGATGAAGCCATCTGCGCCTGGGGCGACGTTGGCATCGCTGACCTGAACACTCAAAGCTGGAGCAGTTCCAATCAATTCCTCACAGCCCTCTATCAGCGTCTTGGCCTGAGCATTACCTATGCCAACGATTTTATCAATCTTACCAAAGACAAAAGCGATGCCGCCACACTTCAGTATGTGGCTGAAGCACGCTTTCTGAGGGCGTTGGCCTATTATTATTTCCTCGATTTGTTTGGAAATCCTCCGTTTACCACCGAGAAAGACGGTGTGGGGAAATTCTTCCCGAAACAATTGGATCCGAATTTTACTGTCGGGCGTACAAAGCTGTTTAATTTTATATCCTCCGAGCTTAGAGCGATAGAAGCCTCCCTGCCTGAACCCGGCACCAAATATCCACAGGCCGACAAAGGTGCAGCATGGATGCTGCTGGCCCGACTGTATCTCAATGCCCAGGTGTACACTGGCACCGCCAAGTGGGATAGTTGTAAGATATACTGCGACAGGGTGGTAAGCAGCGGTAAATACTCGCTGGCAGCAAACTACCGCAAAAATTTCAGCGCCGATAACGGCCGTGACGAGGGCAACAACGAAATGATATTCGCCTGGGCACATGACGGCACCTACACTCAAGGTTGGGTGGGAACCACATTTATCATCCAGTCGAGCAGCGATGCCACATATCTTCGCTCCCAGGACCTGCACGGGCTCACCAACAATATCAATTGGAATGGTAACAGGGCTACCAAGCAGTTTCTTAATGTCATGATTGATACACTGGCAACCTACGGCAACAACCGGGTTCCTTGGAGCACAGATCCTTTCTTTACCACAAGCAAGGATAAAAGGGTATTTCTTAGGGTTAAGCTCAGCCCGGATATCCCAAGCGCCTCCTCTAGCAGTGATTATGGAATTGGCGTATATAAATTCACCGCCAAAAAAGCGGATGGCACTTTCCCATCTACATTTAATCTTTCGTATGCCAATACCGATTACCCAATCTTTAGGTACGCCGATGCCCTGCTGATGCGTGCCGAAGCAAACTTCAGGCTCAACAACCTGGCCGCCGCCGTTACCGACATCAATGCTGTGAGAACACGCGCTTATGGCGATGCTTCAGGAAACATCACTACCGCCCAGCTGAATGAAAAATTCCTGTTGGACGAACGTGGCAGGGAGTTCTATTACGAAGGCCATCGAAGAACCGATTTGGTGCGTTTCGGGCAATTTACTACCGGCACCTATAGGTGGGCTTGGAAAGGCGGGGTGTTTGCCGGCACGCAAACCAGCGCGCATCTGAATGTGTACCCCATACCGGCTGAAGAAATCGCGGCCAATCCGAATCTTAAGCAAAATCCCAACTATTAATATTAAATCTTGAGAATATGAAAAGAAAAATCATATATCTGATGGGCATCGTAGGGTTGGTTGGCATACTCACCGGTTGCGAAAAAGAAGAAACAAAGGTGACTATGCTCGAAAACCCCATTGCGCCAGCCATAGTAACCGTACCCAGTTTATCCCTGGCCAGAGCCAACGCCAACAACACCCTTATATTTATTGGCAAAGCTGTTGATCCCGGGTTCAACGCCTCGGCTACATATTTTCTCGAGGTAAGCACCAGTGCTACCAGCTTTACCAATGCTTTGGTGGTGTATTCTGGCGTGAGGGCCGATACAATCCGATTTAAGGTTAGCGATTTGAACCGTGAATTGCTGAAACTCTTTGCGGCTGACGCTACAAGCACCATGCACTTCCGCCTGAGGGCCAATCTGGTCCTAGATGCCGGAACAGGAGCATTAGGCACCAGCACAAGGCCTTTGCAGTATGTTTCGGAAGTCAGATCCGTTAGTGGAACTATCTACGGTTTACCACGCCTCGACCTCATTAACTCCGGTATAACGCAGAAGATCGAATCAGCCGCAGGTGATGGTAACTACAGGGGTTTTGTCAAACTCGACGCTACTAAACCGTTTACATTGCGCGACCCGGATGCCAATATCACTTACGGCGTAACAGCGTCCAAACTCGCAGTGAACGGTAGCGCCATCCCTGTGCCGATTACAGGTTGGCACATACTTACCGCCAGCACCACAGCCTTAACCTATAACCTGGAAGAGTACCGGATCGGGCTTGTTGGCTCAGCTACCCCTAACGGATGGAATACTCCCGACCAGAAGATGGAATACAACGCGGCTACCGGCACATGGTCTATTACACTGAACCTGGTACAAGGCGAAATCAAATTCCGCAAAAACGACGGATGGGCCTGGAACCTGGGTGGCACAGTGAACAATCTGGTGCAAGACGGATCGAATCTCGCAATTGCATCGGCTGGCAACTACACCATTACCCTCACTATTACCCGCGATGTAAATCCCACAGGTACCTGTACGATAGTTAGAAACTAAAGATCATCAGGCGGAAAGCCCGGGATAAACTGCCACAACGGCTTGAACCGGGCCTCCGCAAAAATTATGTCAACAAACAACAACATAATAATTATGAAAAAAATACAGATCATTAAACTTGCAGCACTTATGGTGGTGGTAGCATTTGCGGTGGTTTCC
This sequence comes from Lentimicrobiaceae bacterium, assembly GCA_037445555.1. Taxonomy (GTDB): domain Bacteria; phylum Bacteroidota; class Bacteroidia; order Bacteroidales; family JAAYJT01; genus JAAYJT01. Next base: position 70,043 of record JBBIKG010000015.1, on the reverse strand, counting down.
TGTACCAAGGAATCATCCAAGATGAGATACGCCGCAAAAGTCGCTACATCGCAGGTGCTTAGCGTTACCTCGTCAAGCGCCTCGGTGGTGGGGTATGCCGTTGCCTCAGGGGATGGTATCATCGAGCGCGGTGTAGTATACGGCACCGCCTCAGGCCCAACACTGGCAAACACTAAAGTGGTTTACACAGGAAACCTGACTACGGCTACTTTTACTGTTAACCTTACCGGCCTGAATTTCGCCACGAAGTATTTCGTGAGAGCCTATGTAACCACTCCAATACAAACGACGTATTGCGAGGAGATGAGCTTCACCACGCTGGCTATTTTGCCAACGGTTACTACTGCCGATGTTACCAATATTGCCGGCACCACGGCAACGGCCGGGGGTAATGTAACTGCCAACGGCGGAGCTGCCGTCACGGCTCGCGGCGTTTGCTACAGCGAAACTGCTAACCCTACTATCTCTGGTCCGCGCACTACCGACGGAACCGGAAATGGTACCTTTGTCAGCAGTCTTACCGGGCTTAAGGGCAATACTACCTACTTCGTACGCGCCTATGCAACCAATGCCATCGGTACGGCCTACGGCGAACAGAAAACTTTTAAAACACTGATTGCCACCCGCACATGGTATGTGCCAGGCGACTATGTTACTGCCAGTTACCCGGGCTCAACCTTTGCCAACTGGAACCCGGCTCAATCTCCCACCATTCGCAGCGTCGAAGCTGCCCCTGACAACGTTGAAGGATACATTTTCCTGGCCAATGCCTCGAACCAATGGAAGCTGACCACGCAACCCAACTGGGATTTGAACTATGGAAGCAGTGTAGCCGGAACCCTTGTAGCTAACGGTCCAAACATTGTTTCACCGGCAGGCTATTACAAAATCAATGTAAATGCTGCCAACCTCACCTATACCGCTGTGCCCACAGTATGGGGTGTTATCGGCAGCGCCGCACCCGGCGGATGGAGTAGCGAAACACCGTTGACATATGACCCGGCCAGTCGCACATGGCGCGGAGGCGTAAAAATGATCGTTGGTGAGTTCAAATTCAGGGCAAACCAAAACTGGTCATACAACTACGGTGCAGCTACAGGAAGTGCCAAGCTGGTGGACGGAGGACCAAATATTCCTATCGCAGTGGCAGCCGACTACTATTTTGTGCTCGACCTGAGCAAACCTCTCGACTACACCTACAGCGCAAATCGCTGGGGTCTCATTGGCAGTGCCACACCGGGAGGCTGGGGCTCTGACCAACCCATGTTGTGGGATCCGGTGAATAAATGCCTCACGATAACAGTGAACCTTGTTGCGGGCGAAATTAAATTCAGAGCCAACAACGACTGGGCACTTAACCTCGGTGGCACCACATCGGCACTCACACAAGGAGGTCCGAACATCCCCGTTGCCAGTGCCGGCAACTATACCATACAGTTATTCCTGATGGGCGATGGAGGGACCTGTACAATCACGAGGAATTAAGCATGAATAATGCTTGCATTAAGGTGGCAGGGCTTTGCTTCCCTGCCACCTTTTTGTTTTGACAGTGAGAGAAATTTTCTCTGCTTAAGATGTAAAAGATTACCTTAAGAAAATAAAGAAAGTTAAAATGAAAAAACTGCTGTTGCCTATTATTGCTTTGTGGATTGCCGGGTGCACCCCGGATAAACAGCCGGATTCGTTTATTCCGGCCTGGGCTAAGGATGTGGTTTGGTATCAGATCTTTGTTGAACGGTTCAACAATGGTGACCCCGGCAACGACCCATCCCCTGCTACCATTTCAACCCCAAGCGCTTCGATTGCTGTACCTGCTGATTGGAAGCTTACACCGTGGAGTTGGAACTGGCATCAGCAGGAACCCTGGGCTGCTGCCACTGGCCGGGACTTGCGCCAAACCCTGCAACACCGACGCTATGGGGGCGATTTGCAGGGAGTGATTGATAAGCTCGACTACCTGCAGCAACTCGGCATCACTGCCCTCTATTTCAATCCCCTGAATGATGCCCCATCGTTGCATAAATACGACGCACGCAACTACCACCACATCGATGTGAATTTTGGACCGGATCCGCAAGGCGATATGGCTGTGATTGCCGGCGAAAACCCAAACGATCCGTCTACATGGCAATGGACATCGGCCGACCTCTTGTTCCTGAAGCTGGTCGAAGAATGCCACCGGCGTCATATCCGTGTGATAATGGACTACTCCTGGAACCATACCGGGGTGCTGTTCTGGGCATGGCAGGATATTCTTAAAAATCAGGAGCAATCACCTTATAAGGACTGGTATGAGGTTTTGAAATTTGATGATCCGAAAACCCCCGGGAATGAATTTGACTATAAAGGCTGGCTGAATATTAAAAGCCTGCCCGAATTCAAAAAAGTTAATCTTAAAGGTGCTCGGGAGCATGGTAAACCCTTCGAAGGGAACCTGCCTGAAGCCGTTAAGGAACATGTCTTTGCCGTATCCCGACGCTGGTTGGCCCCCAATGGCGATGTTTCCAGAGGTATTGACGGATTCAGGCTTGATGTAGCCGATCAGGTGCCCATGGGTTTTTGGCGGGATTACCGCAGGTTTGTGAAGTCGGTTAACCCCGACGCCTTATTGGTGGGCGAGGTGTGGTGGGCGCATTGGCCTGATACATTTATGGACCCTGCCCCTTATGTGAACGAAAGAGTCTTTGACGCCATTATGTACTACCATGCCTACCGGCCGGCAAGGGGTTTTTTTGCCGGTGTCGACCCTGTGTATCAGGCATCCGATCTTGCGAAAGACCTTGAAACGGAATGGTGCAAACTGCCAAAAGGATCAGCTTATGCAATGATGAACGTAAATGCCACGCACGACTCTCCAAGGCTCCTGAGCTGTTTTGAAAACAAGGGTAAATACAAATACAGGGCAAACCCCTATGAGGATGAGAATTATCTTACCGGTAAACCGGATGAGGAAACCTATACCCGCGTCAGACTGTATCTGGTGCACCAGTTCACCAGCATCGGCTCCCCTCACATCTGGAATGGGGATGAAATGGGTATGTGGGGTGGAGATGATCCCGACTGCCGCAAGCCGTTATGGTGGAAAGAGCAACACATTGACCCTGAGATAAGCCCTGGTCCTGATTCGCAATTACCTAAAATATCGCAACCCGAATTTAATGAAAATCATTTCAGGTTATACCAGACTTTGATTAGAATCAGGAACGAAAATCCTGCATTGAAAGAAGGGAACTTAAGATTTATTGTAGCAGATAAACACAGGCTGATGTATCAAAGATCCGGTGAAAAAGGCTCCCTGGTAATCGCTTTCAATCTTGGCAGCTGCCAGGCTGGATTCGATCTCACAGACCCGCCCGACCATTTTGTTGATCTGCTGACAGGTGATACCATAAAGTCAAAACCATTGATTTTGGCACCCATGCAGGCGGTGATCTTAAAACCCTTGTGACCGGCCTGATATATGTACGGGGCAGAGTGGATCAAATGTTCTTGAAATTGATTGATGAAACAAAGCCGGTAATCATGTAATTTTGTGGAAAAATTGCAGGTCGATGTGGCAAAAAATCCTTCATATTATCAAAAATAAATACTTCATTACCCTGCTGGCATTCAGCGTATGGATTACTTTTTTTGACCGCAACAACCTGCTGCGCAGGTATGAACTGAACCAAAACCTCGAGCAGCTGAAAACCGAGCAGAATTATTACCGTACCCAGATAACCGATGATAGCCTTGCACTTCATCACCTGCTCAGCGACACACAGGACCTGATTCGGTTTGGCCGAGAGAAATACTACTTGAAAAAAGATAATGAAGTGATCTTCCTGATCATTCCACCAAAGGAATAATTGCTGCCGGACGCTCACTGCGGGTCTACATCCACCACGATTTTTACCGGCGGATGTTGCCTGTTTTTCTGAAAACCGTGAATGACTGTTAGTAATGTTTGCTTTGAATCATTCAGGGTTTGGTCGCGCTTCAGCTTTATCAATATCTCTTTGATGAACATATTCTGGATTCTTGATACCAGCGGATATTCGGGCCCCAGCACCATCCGGGGAAAAGCCTTTCGCAGGCGGGCAGCAAGGACCCCCGAAGCTTTATCCAGCACTTCCTGCTCTTTATGCTTCAGTGAAATCTTGACTAACCGGACAAAAGGCGGGTAGGAAAAGCTTTGACGCTCCTCCATCTGCCTGGCGTACATATTTGGATAATCGTTGTTGCACACAAACCTGATGACTTCATGGTCAGGCTGGTGGGTCTGGATAATGACCTTGCCACGTTTGTTTTTGCGGCCCGCCCTGCCGCTTACCTGCGCCATCAGCTGATAACTGCGCTCATATGCCCGAAAATCAGGAAAGAAGATCATGTTATCGGCGTTTAGGATACCCACAAGACTGACGTTTTCAAAATCAAGACCCTTGGTTACCATTTGCGTGCCTGTAAGAATGTCTGTCTTTCCTTTTTCGAAGTTAGAAATCAGGCGATGAAACGAGTCTTTGCGCTGAGTGGTGTCGAGGTCCATGCGTTCGATGCGCGCATCAGGGTATATGAGCTGCAGGTCTTCTTCCACCTTTTCGGTTCCGAACCCTACCAGGCTGAGCATCGGATGCCGGCAAACCGGACATTGGCTGGCAACTTTTTCGGAATAACCGCAATAATGGCATCGCAGATTATTTTCATGCTTATGATAAATCAGTGTCACATCGCAATGCCGGCATCCGGGTACCCAGTGGCACTGAGGGCATTCTACCCGATGGGCAAAACCGCGCCGGTTCAGGAATAGTATAACCTGTTCCCGGTTTTTTAGTGATTCATCAATTGCCTCGAGCAACTGCCTGCTGAAATGGCCTTGAAACTGTTCTTTTTTCTTAAAGGCCCGCATATCGGCCACCTCTACCCGCGGCAGATTTACATTACCATACCGTTTTGTGAGTTCAACCAGAGTGTATTTATCCTGTTCGGCGTTAAAGTAACTTTCAACGGATGGGGTGGCAGACCCGAGCACGACTCTGGCACCGTGAAGCGTGGCCAGATAGACAGCGCTGTCGCGGGCATGGTATCGCGGATTGGGGTCCTGCTGCTTGTACGAACTGTCATGTTCCTCATCCACGATGATGAGTCCCAGATTACGATAGGGAAGGAAGAGCGAAGACCTTGCTCCGAGAATGATACTATGAGCCGTGTATGGTCTGGAACCTGGAGGATTCCAGGCTACTACCTTGTTCCACACCTCGGCGCGGGCAGCCTCACCATAGCGGCTGTGATATACCCCCACAACATTGCCAAAATAATGCCTGAGCCTGCTGATGATTTGCGTGGTAAGCGCTATCTCAGGCAGCAAGTAGAGCACTTGTCTGCCCTGTTTTAATGTTTCATCTATGAGTTTGATGTAGATCTCGGTCTTTCCGCTTGAGGTAATGCCATGCAGCAAAACGGGCTTCATTGCGGGTGACTGCTGTAGAATTAACTCGAAGGCTTGTTTTTGTTGGTCGGTAAGCTTGACGTCTCCGGCCGAGGCAAGGGGCTCACTCAATGGAAGACGCGAAACTATTTGGGTGCCTTCAAGTAAATACCCTTTTTCGGTTAATGTTTTCAGCGGGCCTTCGGCATGCTTAATTTCGTTCAGAATAGTGGCTCGCGGCACTACCTCATGCGATTCCTTTATGTGATTTTGATAATGAAGGATGACATTCATCACCTCGGCTTGTTTAGGAGCCTTTTTAGCCAGAAGGTCAAGCAGGGTGTGCAGGCGCATAGGGTCCTGCCGATACTCAACCGGCAAAGTATAGACCTTGATAAATCTGGGTTTAAAGGCAGTTTCGAGCTGTTCCTGGTGGACGATAGCATTTTTATCAATGAGTTTTTTTACCACACGCATCAGCCGGCTCGAGCCTCCTGTTAATTTGCCCACCGATACCGTACCCTCCTGCTGCAGTATTGACAGGATACGGTATTCGGCATCATCAAACTGATAATTTCCCAGATCTGTTTCCGTGTTCAGGCTAACGATTGTTTCGCTGCTCATTTTCATCATGGGGGGCAATGCCACATTCATCACCTCACCCTCAGTGCAGAGGTAATAAGCGGCCATCCATTTCCAGAAGTCAAACTGAATTTGATTGACTATCGGGATGGTATCAAATTGATCCAGAATATCTTTTACAGCAACCGACGGCCTGTTCTCATGTAGGGCGACCACAAGCCCTGTGTAGAGCTTTTTCGTACCGAATTGCACCACTACCCGCATGCCGGGCTCAAGCGTTTTACTCATAGCTTCAGGCACCCGGTAGGTAAAATGCCCGGCTAACGGGAAGGGTAATAAAACATCGGCGTAAAGCATGCGGTGGTAAAGTAATTGTCAGGCCAAGAGGTCACGTTGCAACAACCTTGACATGAACCGGTCTTTGTGCACAATCAGGCGCTGATGTGTTCCGGCCCCAATCTTACCCTCCGGATCCCATGCCTCGACGCTAAAAGTCAGCGTTCGGCCTTCCACAACGGTAAGTGTAGAGACACACCAAACTTTCTGCTCCAGTGCCGTTGCCTTCATGTGTTTGATGCTCACTTCGGTGCCCACCGTAATATATCCATCGGGCAGATTTGCCTGAACGCTGTGCTGGCAGGTTTTTTCCATCAGTGCTATCATGGCCGGAGTGGCAAAAACTTCAACCAGGCCCGACCCATATCTGGAGGCAGTCAGATCAGGTGTCACTATTTGTTCCTGGTATCCTTTTACTCCTGGAGATAGTGTTATTTCCATAATGGTTATTCTTGAAAATGTAAATGTACGGTTTGCTTCAGGTCGGGATGGAGGCTTAGCGCCACGGGGCATGCATCACTGCAATGCCTGAGTATCTTTTTATCCTTTTCCTTATATGGATATTTCGGGAAATGAATGTCGATCACCACCTCGCTGATGCGCCTTGGGTTGGAGGCCATGATCTTCCTGATCTGAAGTGTGGCACCATCAACAACAAACCCATGTGTTTGAGCAGCTATTCCCATAATGGTCATCATGCAGCTTCCCAAAGCGGTTGCAACCAGGTCGGTAGGCGAAAAAGCCTCGCCTTTCCCGTGATTGTCTACAGGGGCATCGGTGATCACCTCGGCTCCCGACTGCAGATGAGTGGCTTTGGTTCGAAGATCGCCCATATAAATAATTTGAGATGTTTCCATGATTGGTAGAATAAATCGTACAGTAAAGGTAGAACAATTGCGGGAGCCGTTCGGGGAAATCTGATTTTTACTGAGTATCTTTGTTTGGTTGAGTAACATCTCTGAGGTCATATACTATGAACAAAACACGCATCCGTTTGCTCTTTGCATTATCCGCTTTTATAGTGTTGGTAGTAATGGTACTTCATTATTTCTGGGTTCAGAACGCCGTTAAAATCCGCAACGACCAATTCGGGAACGAGGTGCAGCTTGCCCTAAAAAATGTGGTAAACGAGCTCATCGATCCTTCCATTGATACCTGTATGAATTACCTGCGCAAGTGCAACACGCTGAACCAGTACAAATGGATGGACGTAAATCAGCTCATCAGCTCCCGGCAGCTTGATCGGATCCTGAATATGCAGATAAACAATATCAGTCCTGATATTGCATATGAATACGGGATTCACCGCCAGGGAACCGATACATTGCTAATGGTCAGTAATCGGGAATATTCCGAGCTGATTATGGACTCCGGGTTTAGGGTGGCTCTCACTTGCCTCCACCGAACAGATGGATTTGAATTGGCAGTGTACTTTCCCGGTCAAAAATCCTATGTTTTCAGTCAGATACTTGGGTGGGTGATTGTGCTCTGGTTGCTGATTTTCGGAATGATTGCAGCCTTCTATGCCATCATTGCTTCTTTTGTGAGCGAAAAGAAGTTTTCGGCCATGAAAGCAGATTTTGTAAACAACATGACACATGAACTGAAAACGCCTATTGCATCAATTGCTCTTGCCTCCGATATGCTGCTCAAAAAAGAAGTGAATACGGAATCCTGCCAGGTTCAGCGCTATGCTAAAATTATCAGCGAGGAAAACATCCGTTTGCGTATGCGCGTCGATCAGGTGATGCACATTGCCAAAGTTGAAAAGGGGGAGTTCAGCCTGCAAAAGCAGACAGTCGATGTGAATAAACTGGTCCAGTCCAGCCTTAAGCCATACAAATTGCTGGTAAAGCATCAGAAGGGGAAACTTGTGTTCAGGGAGAACGGCATGAAGGTGTTGTCGAATGCAGATCCGCTTCATCTTGAAAATGCTGTTTCCAACCTGGTAGATAATGCAATTAAATACTCTGTAGGTCCACCCGAAATTTTTGTGGAGGTCAGCAGGAATATACAGGGTGTTTTCATTTCCGTCGAAGATCATGGGATCGGAATCAGCGAGGAGCATCAGAAGAATATTTTCAAACGGTTCTACAGAGTGTCGACCGGTGATCTTCACGACGTGAAAGGGTTTGGGCTGGGCTTATATTATGTGAAGTCGGTTGTGGATGCACACGGAGGTAGCATCGCACTGAAAAGCACCCTTGGAAAGGGAAGTCGCTTTGAACTGTTTATTCCAGTTGATGAACAGGACCAGCCTGTAAATTGTTAATTAAATACAGTCAGAAACATTTAAACTGAATATTGTGGCAAAACAAAAGTCAATTCGGGTTCTGCTGGCCGAAGACGATCCAAACCTGAGCATCCTTGTGTGTGATTATCTGCGGATGCTCGGATACAAAGTGGAATGTGCAGCTGATGGACATCAGGCCTTGCAGAAATATTTGCAAACCGCTTTCGATTTGTGCATTTTTGATGTGATGATGCCCCGTATCGATGGATTTGAACTGGCAAAGCAGATACGTCAGAGGAACTCTTCCATACCCATCATTTTCCTTACTGCTCGGGGACAGAATGAAGACCGTGTCAAAGGATTCAGGATGGGATGCGATGACTATATTACAAAACCATTTGACAGCGAGGAGCTCAGCCTCCGCATTGAGGCTATTTTGAAGAGATGCGGCATCTTGATTGAAGAGGAAAACTACGAGCTGGGCACCTATGTATTTGATGCGGTGAACATGCTACTAAGCAGGCAAGGCATCACTCAGTCGCTAACCACAAAAGAATCAGGACTACTCAGGTTGCTATGCCGGAATACGAATGCGTTGGTTACCCGCGAAAAAGCACTCAAAGAGGTTTGGGGCGACGAAAACTATTTTGTGGGCCGCAGCATGGATGTGTTCATCTCGCGCCTTCGTAAGTATCTGCAGGACGAACCCGTGGTGCAGATTGTGAATGTACATGGCGCCGGATTTAAGCTGGAGATAAAAAGCGAATAATGGGAGTCATGACAATCAAAGAAGCGCAAGCCCTTGTGGATCAATGGATAAATTCGACAGGGGTCAGGTATTTTAATGAATTGACCAACACCGCTATTCTGATGGAGGAGGTAGGAGAGGTGGCACGAATAATGGCCCGGCAATACGGAGAGCAGTCGTTCAAGGAAGAAGAGAGAGCACACAACCTTGCCGACGAATTTGCAGATGTACTCTTTGTGCTAATCTGCCTTGCCAACCAGACCGGTGTTGACCTTGAAGTAGCGCTCAAAAATAATCTTGATAAGAAAACAACCCGCGATACCCTCAGGCATAAGCTAAATACGAAGCTTACCAATCAGTCGTAACATGGGTCGCCTATGATTTGCAGAACTATCCAAAGTGAGCGTATTCCTATCAAGCTGTGGATTGACTCCATAGAGGAAGGTGCTCTCAGCCAGGCCCGTAATCTTGCCAGTCTGCCTTTTGCCCACCATCATGTGGCTATCATGCCCGACTGTCACGAAGGCTATGGTATGCCAATCGGTGGGGTGTTGGCTACCCTCGGAGTCATTATTCCGAATGCCGTCGGAGTGGATATCGGTTGCGGAATATGTGCTATAAAGACTTCTCTCCACACAATAGACCGAGAAACATTGAAACGGGTGATCAGTAAAGTAAAAGAGACAATTCCGCTTGGTTTCAACCATCATAAAAAGCCACAAAAGAAAGAACTGATGCCGCAGGGGTATGAAGTGGGCGAATTACCGGTAACATCACGCGAATATGCCAGCGCCTTGCATCAGGTTGGCACTCTTGGCGGAGGAAATCATTTCATTGAAATACAGAAAGGTTCTGATGGGCATATCTGGCTTATGATACATTCGGGCAGCCGAAATATAGGGAAACAGGTGGCCGATCATTACAACAAGCTTGCCGGGCAACTCAACGATAGGTGGGGTATGCCACAGATGAAAAAAATGCAGCTTGCCTATTTGCCCATCGATTCCGTCGAAGGCAGGCGATATATCAGCGAAATGAATTACTGCTTAAATTTTGCATACTCCAACCGAAAATACATGATGCAGATGGTGAGTGGTATACTGAGCGATTTCACTGCTTGTAGTTTTTTGCCTTTTGAGCAGACGGAACATATAAACATTGCCCATAACTATGCGATTGCCGAGAAACACTTTGGCAAGGAAGTTTTTGTTCATCGCAAAGGGGCTACACGCGCCGGCCTCGGTGAGATGGGTATTATCCCCGGTAGCCAGGGCGCCCGGAGCTATATTGTGAAAGGCAAAGGATCAGCCGAAAGCTTTCAGAGCTGCTCACATGGTGCAGGCCGCGTCATGGGCCGTAAAGAAGCCATCCGCCGGCTTGATCTTGAAACTGAAGCCCGGCGTCTCGAAGAGAAAGGGATCATTCATAGCCTGCAAACCGCAGATGACCTCGAGGAAGCCGCCAGTGCCTACAAGGACATAGGCCTGGTAATGCAGAATCAGACCGACCTTGTCGAACCGGTGATAGAGCTTCAACCTTTAGCCGTGGTAAAAGGTTAGGTAGATGAGCTAAGCTAAGCCATTCAGAAGTCTTTCGGCTGGAGCTGCCCTGTCACACAAGGGCAGGCAAACGGTTAATATCCTATTGTTTTAATCAAGGTGCCGGGGGCAACCTTATCATTAAGCTCCATGTGATTCAGGAATGAAATTTCTTCAAGCTGTGATGTGGGCACACCAAGTGCTTTACAGGCTTCGGCAAAGGTTGCAGCCTGCTGAACACGTTTGATTTTAACTCGTTTAGGCTGCACGTTGATTTTCAACGGATCGGTCAGTTTGTCAAACGAGAGCATGGAGTTTTCAAACAAACGCGAATAGGTGTCAAAATCTGTATCCATCGTGACGCCATGAAATACGTAAATCATGCCGGCATAATCGATAAAATATGACATCGCCTTGATTACCTGCTGCTGCCCGGTGGATTGATTCTGAGAAACTTGGGTGGAGATTACCGCAACTGCCGGCATGCCATTTACAGTAGTCCGCTTACTTACTGTGGCATTTAACTGCAACTGCTGGAGGGTAGCCTGCACAGCTTCGTCAAGGGTTTTTTGGGCAGCCATTGTAAATACCATGAGTGCTTTACCATCGTCGGGGGCCATTCTGACCTGAATGGGCGAGTTTTCAAGTTTCCATCCGGTTGGGTATGCATACCTGAACTTAAGATCAGGATGATAAAAAACGTTGCCTTCAGTATATCCCTGGCGGGGGTCTTCACCATATACCATCCCGTCGACCAATTGTAAATATGAGTCAGTGTTTACCTCCCATGTCGGGTACTTTAGGCTATCCTGCCATTTGGTTGCATCACGTTTTACGGCATTGTACCTGTCGCCCGGATCGGGATGGGTTGACATAAACGTTGGAACCCCTCCATGCTCACTCGCCAGATTCATCTTGATCAATACTTTATAGAAATCGGCCATTTTGTTGGCATCATACCTTATCTTTGAAGCATATTCTACCCCCAGGCGGTCTGCCTCTCGTTCATTTTCGCGGCTGAAACTCAGGAAAAGCAACTGCATCCCAGTCATGGCATACTCCCCGTATTTCCTGAACGTTTCGGAGGCTATCATTCCACCGATCAGGATAAGCTGGCCAAGTTGTTGTTTGGATTGTTGACTAACGGTGTGTCGTGCGGTGATGTGTCCCATCTCGTGGCCCAGCACCCCCATTAACTCAGCTTCGTTGTTGAACTGAGCCAGAATGCCGCGCGTAAAGTATATGTAACCGCCAGGTACGGCAAAGGCGTTAATTACTGGTGAATCAAGTATTTTAAATGTATATTGCAGGTTAGGACGGTGGGAAACCAGCCCCATCTCACGCCCGCGTTTGTCAATAAGCGCCTGCAAGCCCTCGCTCTTGTATTCCCCAAACGTTGCAATTACCTGTGGATCATAATCGCGCCCCAGTTGTATCTCCTGCGCTTCAGACATCAGTACGAATTGCTTTTTGCCGGTTACGGGATTTATGGCACATGATGGAATCAGCAGTAACGTCCCGATAAAAACAGCAGCGATGACAAATTTTGTCCTTTCCATAAAACAAAGTACTATTAGTTTAGGATGTCAATACTTCAACAGCGGTGATGCTTGTCAAAGATAGTCATAAAAGGAAAAAAAGTGAAATTTATTTTACGAAACCAATGTCCTTCTAAAGCTTGAGAATCATCATTCCCGCTTAGTGGGTTTTGGTCATCGAAGCCGGTATGGCCAGGATAAAATCTGCGAGGCCTTTGTGTTCGCCCGGCAGAATGGCCGGGTCGTCAACTTCCACACTGCTGATGGTAATAATTTTCAGCGATGGATTAAGTCGCCTGAGATACCACACAATGCCTTCGAAACGATCGGTGTGGAAAGTGCCGTGGTAGTGAATAAACGTCTGTCCCGCTTTCAGATTCTTGTAGATAAACCAGGCCATGGTAGCGTCCTTAAGCGCCTGTGCCTTCACGGTGTTGTTGCCGGCGGTATGCCCCGGCATTCCTGTGTTCCCCATCATCTGGGCCATCTTTTCATATTGGGGCAGGGTGGGATCAAACTCAACGGGCAAAGGGGGTAAGAGGGTAAGTGCATCGGCTGATAGTAAGTTCAATGTCTCAAATCCTCCTGCATTTACCATTGCTGCATACCTGCGCGGCACATTGGTGGCCACAAAGCTCAACTTGTTTTCGCGGGCGAACTCAATCAGGGGTTTGTAGTCGGTCTTGTAGTTAGGCCAGAGCTTTGCTTCTGCCTCGAAATTTCGCTGCCTGATGGTTCCATTCATATATTCATCGAGTATCAGCTGGTTGTCTGTCTCAAACATTTCAGCCCCTGTCACCAGGTTGCTGCCGACGGTTTTGAACAAATCACGCGTAAGCTCAAATTGTAGCCAATGGCATATCGGATTATTATGGAGCTCGCCAAAAAGAACAATGTCGGCTTTTTTCGCCTCTATCAGCAATGCGCTGTATTTTGTAGGGCTGCCTTTGGCTTCATAAAGGCGATAAGCGGGTTTTTCTGCACTGACCGTGTGCCAGACAAACAAACATGATGCGGCAAAAATAATGGCGGATCTTTTCATAAGATGCTTTTAATGCTTGGCTTTTTTCAGATAATCAGCATGGAACGAAAATGGTAGCAGCGTCTCAACGCCTTCAAGAATCAGAGCTTTTCCGTTTGCGCTGGCCATGATAATCCTGATTTTGTTATTTCCCAGATGCTGGTATTCAGCTAGCACCTGCCGGCATGCACCGCAGGGCGGCACCACTGAGTCAAGCCTGGCCAGATCGGTGTAAGCTACTACGGCCAAGGTTTCGACAGCATGACCCGGATACTGCGACGAGGCATAGAACATCGCAACCCGCTCGGCACAAAGCCCCGAAGGATACGCGGCGTTTTCCTGGTTGTTTCCGGTGATGATCACTCCATTGTCGAGCCTCAGGGCTGCGCCAACCTTAAATTGCGAATACGGAGAGAAGGCTTTGCCCGCTGCATTAAATGCGCGAATCACAAGGTCCTGGTCAGCAGGGTCAAGCGAACGATAATCCTCGGTTTCGAAATAATTGAAGCTGAAGTTTTTTTGATTCATTCCTGAGTTTTAGTTTGTATTTGTTTTCTTCACAGCTGCGTTAACTTGAACAAAGATAGAGCGAATATTGATACAGCCTGTTAAAGAATCATTTATGACACCGGTTTGACTAACCTTTCCTGTTTTCATTATGCGTGCTGCCTGTTGTGCCGTTTATAACCGAGTCGTATTGCTGTCTGTTTTGAAGCAAGCCGATGGCTTTTCGCACCAGCCTGTCATTTTGTAAGGAATTCAACACTTTGCCTTGTTGGTAATAATAACGGGTAACAATTTCGGATTGCAGCAAATCCTTCACTTCGTTCTTGTACAATTCCAAATCGTTTTCTTTCTGCTTCTTGATTTCTTCCTCAAGCAGCTCGATCTCATTTTTAAGAACTCCCTGAAGTTTTTCTTTTGCAGAGACTTCTTTAAGCTGCAAAAGCAGTTGCTCGGTACGTAAAGTGTATTTAAAATCTCTGTTTCTTACGAATTTCACAAAATCTGCATAGATCTCATCAGTAATAACGAATTCAGATGCCGGAGCGATAGTTTTATTATTTTTCTGGAAATAGGAGGCATAATCTAGTACCAGATAATTGGTCATGAGCGCAATGGTTAGGTTACTGTACTGGTTTGGGGCGACGTCAATATCTGGCTCCACTCCGCTGCTTTCCCACACGGTTCGGCCGTTGCGTGTTTTAAAGGCTGTCTTGAGCGAATCGGGGATCACTGTAAACCCTTCCTGCCCGCTTTCGTGGAAATAGTCAATTGCTTGAATACATCTTCCGCTTGGAATATAGTATTTGGCTACCGTAACCTTCAGATGTGTGTTGTAGGATAAAGGGATGACGTTTTGTACCAGGCCTTTCCCAAGCGTGCGTTGTCCCATAACCACACCACGGTCCAGGTCCTGAATGGCACCAGCCACAATCTCGCTTGCCGACGCAGAATTTCTATCTACCAGTACAATGATCGGGACAGAAAGATCAAGAGGCCTGCGTTGGGTTTTATGAACCTGGTTGCTTTCTTTCAGCTTGCCTTTGGTGCTAACTACGATTTCTCCCTGCGAAACGAACATACCTACCATATCGACCGCCTCATTGAGCAGCCCGCCTCCGTTACCCCTGAGGTCGAAAATCAAGCCGGTTAACGGAGCGCGCTGCTGCAGCTCCTGGAAAGTCTTATTTACCTCTTGCGCTGAATTTTGGGTAAATCCAGTAAGGTTGATATATCCGATATTGTTATCAAGAATCCCTGCATAGGGTATGTCCTTAATCTTGACAGTTTCGCGTACAAGCTGAAAAGTCATAGGCTTTGGTTCGCTATAGCGCTCAACTTTCAAGGTGAGCGATGTGCCCGGCTGACCTTTCAGGATGGCGCTGACATCGGCCGAAGTTTTGTTGAGAGCTGATTTCCCGTTTATTTCCAGAATTTTGTCTCCGGCTCTGAGGCCAGCCTTGTAGGCGGGCGCACCCTCATAGGGTTCGCTGATGATCACATAATTGTCACGTTGCTGTATCAGTGCCCCAATGCCCCCGTACTGGCCGCTGGTCATAAACTTGTAATCCTCGATTTGAGATTCGGGGATAAAGTTGGTATAAGGGTCGAGCTTTTCGAGCATGGCAACAATGGCTTCTTCAAACAACTCGCCATGGTTCAGATTATCCACATAATTGGCATTGAGTTCCCGATAAAGAGTTGTAAAAATGTCCAGATTTTTGGCAATTTCGAAATCACTCCTTGATTGCGCCTGCAAGGTGAAGGTAGCGGAAAAACACAACAAGGACACCTGCATTGCTAACAAATACAAGGCAATACGATGAATCTTTTTCATGATGACTTATTAAGCGTATTAAGGAACAGGATCATAGCCGCTTCCTCCCCAGGGATTACAAGAAACAAACCGTTTCAGCGTAAGCCATCCTCCTTTAAACGGCCCATGTTTTCGCAGGGCCTCAACCCCGTACTCTGAGCACGAAGGCGTGTATCTGCAGGAAGAAACCAGATAAGGGGAAATAGCATACTGGTAAAAACGTATCAGTAAGATAAAAAGTTTACCCAGCAGTTTTTTCATTTTCGCGAATCAAACGCTGCAAAATTAAGATTATTATCGGCTCTGCAATTGCATGTTTCAGGGTTCGCTTACCAAGAAATACCAACGCTATTTTTAGCTTCTTGTTTGCTTGTTCGAGAAACCCCTGCAATCCGTGTTTGTTTTTTCGGTAGGCCTCTCGCACCAATCGTTTCATACGGTTACGGTCAACAGCCCGTTGAAGGTTTTTACGCGGAATGCTAATCAATAGCTGAATGGATGTTGGCTGATCAATGTCAGCAGTGGCCCAATATACCTTGAACTGCCCTTCGTAAAACGAATGTCCGTCATGGAATAGTTGATCTATTTCTCTTCGGCTGGTAAGCCGCTCTTTTTTCTCAAGCCGATTTGAAAAGTCCATCTATTAAGAATACTGACTGACAATTGAAATTTCAATGAGGGTATGATGCACCGCTCATTCAACAAAAGGCAATCCCTGTATATCCATATATATCATTACTGCCTTTGCTATGAGCAAAAACGGAAGAATCTCTATAAAAAAAATGAATGCCAGCAAGTAATACCAAGGAAACCTGGTTTGCCCCGCACCAATCAATACACCACGCATTACCCGATAAACGATCATTGCCGCCACCCAGGCAAATGTCGCCCATAAAAGGACGTTACTGCCGGAATAAATAACGAAAGGTAGCAGGAGGATTAGCCCAAGGCCTGTGGTAAGATTAAAAAGAAGAGTGTTTAGGGCAAAATTCTGGGCTGCCTCATACGTTTCGAAAATAAATGCCAGCAATCGGTTGGCAACGGACGTAAACCCCCAATATATCAGAATAAAAGCAAAGACCCCTGCATAAAGCGCAAGTCCAGGAATTTCAACGGTGTTGATCAGTTCGAGGGTGTAGAGCATATATAAAATCAACAGGCTGAGAGATGAGATATATATAAATCCCAGACCTAAGGTAACCTGCTCGTTAAAGACGCTTCCTTCGCGAAGCAACTGCCCCAGATACCTTGGTGACATGCAGGCGCTCACAATTTGGCGAAGACGGCGGCCAAAATTAAATTTTGCCCAAGCCAGAATAACAAAACTAGCCAGTAGCACGATCCCTATCCAATCAGGGGTTTGGCTTTCTCTGATGGTTCCAGCGTCCATACGAACAGACCGGTCTATCTTTTTGTCAGCAATCGCCGTCATCTGTTGCTCTTCAGGGCGCTGGCCCAATGGGCCTAGAAACGTTATGGAATCAGCGTGCGAAGGTTCGATATATGACCGGTAAAATGAAGAGTCGATCTTCGGTGTGTTATCATTGGGCCACAAATGTTCACCTGGGTTTTGCATGTCAGAGGTTGGCAATGAAGTTGAGCGATTTGCCATATCCGATGCGATTACACTATGGCAGATTGCTAACTAAAGGCAAAATTACAAAACCGCCCGGTGTATGCGGCACGATGAAGGTTTTTTGTCATATATATTGGATTTAAGTTTGAAAACATGCTGGAATAAATGCTACTTTTGCACTCCTGTCATATTGAATCGACTTATATTCTTAACCTACCTACCTATCCCGATAATGACGCTACTTGAATCCATAATAGAAAGAGCCAGAAAAAGCTATAAAACCATTGTGCTGCCCGAAGGAACAGAGCTCCGCACCCTCAAGGCCGCTGACATCATATTGCATAAAAAACTTGCAAAAATCATTTTGCTGGGAGCTCGCGACGAGATATTACGCATGGCTGCCCGAGACAATTTATCTTATATCGCCGAGGCCAACATTTTGGATCCCAGGAATAATCCACGGCGTAAAGAATTTGCCGAAATGCTATTTGAGCTTAGAAAACATAAAGGGATGACCCCGGAAAAAGCATCCGAACTGGTTGAAGATCCCTTATATCTGGCCGTTCTCCTTATTAAGAAGGGCGAGGCGGACGGCGAAGTGGCAGGTGCCATGAATACAACGGGCAACGTGCTGCGTCCTGCATTTCAAATTGTGAAAACACTTCCGGGTATCAGCGTTGTGTCAGGGGCTTTTCTGATGATTTTCGAAAATCAACCGCTTGCTCCTGAAGATGTTCTGATTTTTGCCGATTGTGCTGTTACACCGGATCCTACTGCCGAAGAGCTTGCCCAGATAGCTCTCAGCAGCGCTCAAACCGCCCGAAGCATTGCCGGCATCGAGCCCCGGGTAGCTATGCTGAGCTTTTCGACCAAAGGATCGGCCAATCATCCCCTCTGCGATAAGGTAATCAACGCCACCCACATAGCCCGTGAAACCAGCCCCGGACTTATGATTGACGGCGAACTGCAGGCCGACGCCGCTATAGTTGCTTCCGTAGGCAGAAGCAAATCACCGGACAGCAAGGTGGCCGGTAAGGCCAATGTGCTCGTTTTTCCTGACCTTCAGTCAGGAAATATCGCCTATAAGCTTGTGCAGCGCTTATCAGGCGCCGAAGCCGTCGGTCCAATACTTCAGGGCCTGGCAGCCCCGATCAATGACCTTTCACGCGGATGCTCGGTGAGCGATATCGTCAACCTGGTGGCTATCACGGCAAACCAGGCTGCCGGACTGAAACGAAACTGAGTATTATAGATATTAACCATGAAACAAATAAATCAACAATGATTGAGCGATTAGAAGATTTCGGACTAAGCCAATCGATGCAAGCACGTAAAGCACTGCAAAAAGTTGGCATCGTCGGAGCAGGAGCCATGGGGCAAGAATTGGCTCTACTTGTAAGCCAGTCGGGTATCGAAGTGGTATTTATTGATATAAGCGAACAGCGAATCGAAGAAATCTTTGCCCGTATGGAGCGGCTGCTGGACGAGCGTATAAGTAAATGGGGGCTGACAAAAACAGAAAAAAGACTTATCCTTTCCAGAATCAAAGGCTCAACTGACTATGCTAACATCAGTGATTGCGACATTGTGGTAGAGACTGTGAATACAAAGAAGAAAGGAACCAGCCTGGAACTCAGGCAGGAGATTTTCAGGAAAATAGAAGCAGTTGTTGCGTCCGAGGCAGTCATTGCTTCCAATACAGCCACCCTCATGATCAGCGAAATAGCCTCAGTGCTCAACCATCCCGAGCGGGCTATGGGACTGCATTTTTTCGCCCCTATCAATAAGGTTAAAATCATCGAAGCAGTTCGCAGTGTCTATACCGATGACCACACATACGATCAGGTTAAGAAATTCGCCTTAATGGTGGGCAAGAAATTGATCAACGTCAACGAATCATCGGGCAATGTCAGCACCCGCATGCTGGTGCCTCTCATAAACGAAGCCTGCGAAATTCTGATGGAAGGTGTGGCCACGGTAGGCGATATCGATGAGGTAATGCGCGAAACTTCCGGATTGCAGTACGGCCCCTTTGAGATGGCGGACAAAATTGGTATAGATAAAGTGCTCAAGTGGATGGAGAATCTCTATGCCGAATTTGGAAGCGAGAAGTATAAACCATCCCCCATAATAAAGCGGTTGGCCAGAGCCAATATGGTTGGCCGGCGAACAGGCGAGGGATTTTATGTGTACAACGAGCAGGGCAAAATTGTGAAAAAAGGCCCTATTACACGGCTTGGGCGAGAGTAATACATGCGGGATCCAACAAATTTCATTTCTTAGATAACTCCTTAACATGAAAATAATAGTTCTTAATTGCGGCAGTTCATCGATCAAGTACCAGCTTTTTGAAATGCCATCGCGACAAGTGCTGGCTAAAGGACTGGTTGATAAAATCGGACTCAAAGGGTCTCTCATCAAACATCAACGCATCGACGGCGTGGACGTTAAGCTCGAGGGCGAAATTCTCGATCACCAGACTGGCATCGAGTACCTGCTCGGTGTGTTAATCAGCCCTCAATACGGTTCCTTGTCGAGCATAAACGACATTGATGCAGTTGGTCACCGTGTAGTTCATGCCGGCGAAATGTTTGGGGGAAGTGTTTCAATAACACCGGAGGTTGTTAAAGCACTGGAAGAATGTATTGACCTGGCACCCTTACACAATCCGCCAAACCTTGAAGGTATCTACAGCATTACTCACCTGCTTCCAAATGTTCCCCAGGTGGGCGTTTTCGATACAGCTTTTCATCAAACCATGCCCGAGTACAGCTATCTTTATGGCATACCCTATTCGCTGTATGAGAAATATAAGATTCGCCGCTACGGATTTCATGGTTCCAGCCACCGCTATGTGTCCCGGCGTGCGTGCGAAATCCTGGGGGTTGATTATTACTCCCAGAACATCATTACCTGCCATTTGGGCAACGGGGCCTCGATTGCTGCCATCCAAAAGGGCAAATCGCTAGATACAAGTATGGGCATGACGCCCCTCGAAGGGCTAATCATGGGAACTCGTTGTGGTGATTTGGACGCCGGAGCTATAATTCAGATTGCCAACAAAGAAGAAATTGATATTTCAACCGTGAATACCCTGCTTAATAAACACAGCGGTATACTTGGAATATCAGGTATTTCATCTGACATGCGTGATGTTGAGATTGCTGCCGAACAAGGTAATGAAAGAGCTGCACTGGCGCTTAAGATGTACCAGTACAGGATAAAAAAATACATCGGAGCGTATGCCGCAGCTATGGCTGGCGTGGATATTATTATTTTTACTGGTGGTGTTGGTGAAAATGACTGGATTACACGCGAAGTCACTATGAAAGACTTTGGCTTCATGGGGGTCGATTTTGACGAGGAGAAAAACTACAAGGTGCGTAGCAAGGAAATCATACTTACAAAACCCGGATCGAAAGTTCAGGTTTTAATTGTCCCTACCAACGAGGAACTTGTTATTGCCACCGACACCTACGAAATAGTAACGGCTGAATAAAAACGCGCACTGCTGTATTTTTTATCCGGTGTGCTTCCTGAAACACTCTGATGACAAGTCAGGTGATTTTTATAAGTTTAGGTGTCATGCATTTGCTGCTTAAAAAGTTTTGGGTGTTTGCTTTGATGGCTTTGCCATTAACGGGCATACCGCAGCAACCCGTTCGGGTGAGACTGATCGACGCCAGCGAACTGCGATTCGATAACCGTATGGGAAGCAGCATCAAGCGGCTGATTGGGAATGTAGCGCTCGAACATGACGGTGCGATGATGTATTGCGACAGCGCCTGGCTCAACGAAGCATCCAATAGTTTTGAAGCGTTCAGCAGGGTGAGAATACGATCAGGCGATACCCTGAACCTGTATGGAGAGAGATTGACATATGATGGAAATGCCAGGCTGGCAAATATCGAGGGAAATGTGAAGATGATCGATAAAAAAACCACCCTGCAAACATCCACCCTGGTTTACAACCGAAATACGGATATTGCCTATTACGAGAATAACGCCGAAATTCTGGATGCCCAGAACCGTCTGACAAGCAATACCGGATATTATGTAACAAGAGAAAAGCGCATCTATTTCAGGCGCGATGTTCAGTTGTATAACCCTGAATATGTGATGTACAGCGATACCCTGGTATATGCCACCGACAGTCGTATCGCCTATTTCCACGGCCCCACCTTCATCCAGGCCAAAAATGCATCTATACGTTGTGAAAACGGGTGGTATAATACTGTCAACGACAAAGCACAGTTCAACAAGAGGGCCACCATCATCAGCGGCGAACATACCATCCGTGGCGACAGCCTGTTTTTTGATAGGAAAAATGAATCAGGCAGGGCGTTAAACAATGTGATGATCAGCGATACGGTGCAAAACATCCTCTTGATGGGAAATTATGGGGAATATTTCAAAAATCTCGGTTATACATATATATCGCAAAAGCCTGTGGCTGTGATGGTTCAGGACAGTGATTCACTTTTTATGCATGCCGATACCATCCGAGCCTATTTCGATAGCACGCAGGCAGTACGCATGGTGAAAGCTTATTTTAAGGTGAGGTATTACAGAAGCAATTTGCAGGGTAAATGCGATTCAATGGCATATAATGTGACCGATTCTTTAATCCAGATGTACCGAAGCCCTGTCATCTGGACCGGCGAAAATCAGCTGAGTGCCGATACCATCGTAGTTAAAACTAAGGGCGAGCAGGTTGAGTGGCTTACACTCACCAGTGCGGCATTTATCATCAACCGCGATGATACACTCAGTTTCAATCAGGTAAAAGGCCGGAGAATGACAGGTTATTTTACAGAAAATGAACTTAAAACCATTCACGTTACCGGCAATGCAGAAACCCTATACTATGTCCGCGAGGATGATCGGTCGCTACTGGGACTGAATAAAATGATTGCCAGCAGTATGCGCATTGAGCTTCTGGAGAATAAAATCTCACGCATCTATTATTTCGAGCGGCCAATAGGCTCGGTGATTCCGGAGCAGGATATTACCTCTGCACAACGTGAATTAGGCAATTTTAACTGGCAGGAAGGCATAAGGCCGAAAAGCAGGGAGGATATCTTCAACCGCAACTAGTTGCCGGGCTGTGAAGGCGGAAGATAAGGATTGTTTTTGCTACTTCGTCCGAAGATCGAAAAATGCACATAGCGTTTCGGATTCATCTTGATATCCTCGAGCAGCTGATTTAATTCATGTGATGACGTTTCAAGTTCGCGATAAAGCGTTGGGTCGTTTATGAGTTTCCCAAGGCTTCCTTCGCCCCGGTCAAGGCGGTCGAGCATAAGAGAAAGGTTGTCAACGGCAGTGCCGAATCGGGTAAATGTCTGACGAAGGTTTAAGGATGCAATCGTATCGCTTATTGCACTAATGTTCCGGATTGAGTTGGAAAGCAACTGGTTGTTGTTACGCAGGTTGGTGCTCACTGATTCGATATTGGCCAGTATCAGGGCCATGCGCCTGCGCTCCGCCTGCACCAGGGTATCGATGGTGTAGCTGGTATGCTCCAGGTTGTTGATGGTTTGGCGAATGCTGCCGAAACTTTGGACCAGGTTTTTTCTTGTTTCCGCATCCAGCACTGTTTGAATTGTTGTAACTACTGAATCAAGACTTAGCAAAAGATCTTCAGCTTTCTTTTTGATTGGCTGCACCTGGCGGTTAACCTCTTCCTGCAGGGTGGCTTCGGTGCCTGATATAAGGGTGTCTCCGTCTTTGGCCAGCACGGCCGAGTTGCCAAGGATGAGATTGATCGCCCTTGCTCCCATAATATCGTGGCTGTAGATAATGGCTCTTGAGTCGTACGGAACGCGTATATCAGACGAAACGAACAGTCTGGCAATGATTCGCGATGATCCGTGGCCTTCGAAGTACAAGTCCTGAACCTGTCCTATCTTCAAACCATTCAGAAATATCGGGTTGGCGGCCAACAGGCCGCCCACATTTTCGTACACCGCATAAAGCTGAAGCTGCTTTTTGAACAGATCTTTCCCTTTGAGGTAGTTGTAGCCCCATATAAAAAATGCTAGTGTGACAAGAAGAAAAGCTCCTATCTTAACTTCTCTTGCGATTTTCATGCACCCTTCCGGTTAATTAACGAAAACAAAGTTAACACTAAATCGGGTTTTTTTATCTTTCAGTAGCCCAATTCATATAGCGGCCTTACTTTTTCTGCTGCCGAATCTTAACTGCTTCGTCGATCCCAATACGCTGTTCGTTCAGAAAAGCTATCACAAATGCATCCTTATACCCTTTCTTTACCATTTCATCTTTAAGTTTTACGGCAAGCGACAGGCTTCTTTCGTTTCCTGAGGTGTACTTGTACATACCTTCATGCAGGTATCGCTTCAGGGTACGTATGTTCTTAAACTCGGGTGCGTTTAGCGGAACATCGGTAGGCGAGGTAAGGAACTGAACCCTGAAAAGCACGTCGCCTGTGGGGGCTCTTGCAGGGTCGGAGAGCATGTTTTCCGGAGTTTTTTCCTTTACAGGTGGTGGTACTTTGGCCAATTGCTGAACCTGGCCTGCTTTTTCTACACTTTCCTTGTAGGACTTAAAAGCATGAAAGATAGCCGAAGCAATGAAGTTTTGACCTTCGGTGCTCATTAACAATGCTTCGTCAGTTGGGTTGCTGATAAAACCTGTTTCGATCAATACGCCCGGCATTGCAGTTTTATATAAGACCTGAAACCCGGCTTGTTTCACTCCGCGATCAGCAAGCTTTACACGGCGGCTAAACTGATCCTGAACCTTTTGTGAAAATGCGAGGCTTTGCTCAAGATAGGCGTTCTGGTATAACGAAAAAATGATGTATGCCTCAGGTGTATTGGGATCAAATCCTTCGTAAACAGCCATATAATTATCTTCGAGCAGAATTGCAGCATTCTCTTTGATGGCGACATCAAGGTTTTCCTGACTTTTATGCAGCCCCATCACAAAGGTTTCCGCACCGCTGGGCGATGCCGATCGTGCTGCATTGCAATGGATTGAAATAAACAGATCTGCTTTGGCCGTATTGGCAATTTGTGCCCGGCGAAACAGCTCAATAAAAACATCGGAAGTGCGTGTATAAATGACCTCGACATCTTTAATATTTTCCTGGATAAGTTTGCCGGTTTTCAGAGCAATTGCCAGCGTTATATCTTTTTCTTTTGAGCGCTTGCCCAAAGCTCCGGGGTCTTTTCCGCCATGCCCGGCATCAAGAACCACCTTGCTTATACTATGGCTTGTGCGCTGGGCGGCAACCGTGCCAGGCAATGCAAGCAACCAGAGTAAAACAAAAATTATAAACAGACGTTTCACGACAGAGGCAGTTTTTGTCTTAGTTTTGAAACGCAAAACCCAGCGATGGTGTTGTGTGTAAATTTAACAAACTTCTAAGTTTTATTTATTTCGAGGCGTGTGCACTGGGAAAAACTTCATGCGAGAGGAAAAAGCGAACCAGATATGCCGGATCGATGCACGATTCCGATGCTGCGTCCTCGATCCTCACCGCCCCCACACAACGCATTACCATTGAGCTTCGGGCTTCTAGGTTCGGACGTTTTCAGCTTTTTCGCCGGATACAGAGCTGTTGGTATTGCGATATGGTTGACATTGTTTTGCTCCAATGCACTCATCTCCCAGCCTCCTCTTGCGACAGAGCAAACCGATACTGCGCAAGACCTTCGCTTAATGCCCGACACCGCTGCCGTAAGACGGGCAAACCTTTTCACAGCCACGGTTGACTATAATGCCGAGGACTCCGTAAGGCTCGACCTGTTTAATAATAAAGTCTACCTTTTTGGCTCAGCCATTATAAAATATGGAAATATACAGGTCGAAGCTGATTATGTGGAAGTAGATTTCAATACGAAAACGCTATTTGCCACTGGAATGCCCGACTCGGCGGGAGTGATGAGGGGAATGCCTGTTTTTACTGAAGGCAAGCAGAGCTTCAAAGCCAACACCATGCGATATAATTTCGAAAGCAAGCGCGGGTACATCAATAAGGTCATTACCCAGGAAGGCGACGGATATCTTCACGGAAGGCTGGTTAAAAAGATGGAAGATGACATCACCAATGTACGTGACGGCAGCTATACCACCTGTAACCTCGAGCACCCTCATTTCGAATTCAGATACCAGAAAGCCAAGGTGATACCCGGCAAGAAAATCGTCACAGGGCCTGTGTATCTTACCATTGCAGATGTTCCGTTGCCGCTGGTTATCCCGTTTGGCCTTATTCCGAACAAAAAAGGGCAGACCTCGGGTATTTTGCCTCCTTCGTGGGGCGAATCGGCAGAGCGTGGGTTCTATTTCGAAAATGGCGGTTACTACTTTGGCCTATCCGACCATTTCGAGCTATACCTGCGGGGCGATATCTACACCCGTGGAAGCTGGGCAGTGAAACCCAGCCTGAACTACCGCAAACGCTACAAATACAACGGAGGCTTCAGTTTCAGCCTGGCCCGCAACATTCTTGGCACCGAAGGAACGCCCAACTATCAGAAGCGGAGGGATTTTTCGGTAACCTGGAACCATAACCAGGACCCTAAGGCCCACCCGGTGAGCCGCTTCACAGCCAATGTGAATGTTGTAACCAGCAAGTTCAACCGCTACAATCCGGTTTCGGCCAACAATTATCTGTCAAATACATTCACCTCAGCTGTTACCTATCAAACCAGTTTTGCTAATAAATACTACCTCAATGCAGGGTTAAACCACACCCAAAATACACTTTCGCGAATCGTTACGCTTACCACCCCTGATGTTTCTTTCAGCATGAACCGTATCTATCCGTTCCGGAGGCAAACCAGGGTTGGTGCTATTCGCTGGTACGAAAACATCAGCATGAACTATACCATGAACGCACGAAATGAAATCAGCACCCCCGACTCATTGCTCTTCTCCGAAGGGGCGCTTGATAAATTTCGCAATGGCGTAAGGCACTCAATTCCCATCAATTCGACTGTCAGGGTGCTTAAATATTTCAACATGAGCACTTCGGCCAACTTTACCGAACGATGGTATTTTCAACGTATCGAACAGCGTTGGGATAACGAAAAGATTGTTCTTGATACGGTTTCGGGCTTTCGAAGCGTGCACGACTTTGATGTCAGTTCATCGTTGAGTACGACATTATACGGATTGGTGCAGTTCAAGAAAGGTCCACTTCGTGCCCTGAGGCATGTCATGTATCCTTCGGTTGGCTTCAGCTACCGCCCCGATTTCGGTGCCGAAAGTTGGGGATACTGGTCAGTGGTACAGATCAATAATAAGGGAAAAACGCAGCGCTACAGCTATTACCAGAATTCACTTTTTGGCACACCACCCGATCGGAAATCTGGCAGCCTAAATATCAGTCTCAGTCATAATCTTGAAGCCAAAGTGAGGTCAAAAAGCGACACAATCAGCGGGATGAGGAAAGTAAAACTTATCGAAGGGCTGACTATGTCGGCATCCTATGATATGACCCGCGACTCGTTGCGGTGGTCGGGAGTATTTGTTGGTGCCAGAACCACCCTTTTCAACCAACTGCAGCTTTCGTTCAATGGGATGTGGACTCCTTATGCCAAAGACAGCCAGGGGCGCAGCATCAACAAATTTGTCTGGGAAACAGACAGGAAACTGCTCCGCCGGGATAATGTCAACTTCAGGGTGGCGCTCTCATACAGCATCAATTCGAGTACCTTTGGTAAGAAAGAGACTGATCCGGCCATTAGAAAACCTGTTTCCGATTTTGGAACACCGCAGGAGCTGGCCGAGATTGGAATGTTTCCACAAAATTTTATCGACTGGAACCAGCCATGGAATTTCAGTTTCAACTACAGCTTCATGCTCACAAACCTATTTTCACCGTTACAAAATAAGTTTGAAACCAAAACCATTCAAACATTCGATTTCAACGGCGACATAAACCTCACGCCCAAGTGGAAGGTCGCTTTCAATTCAGGGTATGATTTTATCAGCAAACAAATCAGCTATACCTCTTTCAATATACACCGCGACCTGCACTGCTGGGAAATGCGTTTCAACTGGATACCCACCGGCGGCATGAAAAGCTGGAATTTTCAGATCAACGCCAAATCGAGCGTGTTGCAGGATCTGAAGCTGACTCGCAAGAAAGATTTTAGAGACTATTAATTTTCTATTGAAAATTTTGCAACATAGTTGCAAATAATCAAATCTTTATATATTTGGAGCAAATTTCACCAGATGTTTGTGCGTAGTGCATATCCTTCCTTCCTTCTGAACATCTGGGCTTGGTGGCAGGCCCCTACGGCTGCCTGATTCCTATTCATATAATCCACTGGGAGTATATCGCTCTGTGCAGGTTTGTCCAAAAAGCCAACCTGCCGCATGTTGTGTGCTTAAACTACACTTCAGGAAAAATTAAATCACTTACAAATCTAACATCATCATGGAACGCAAAATCACTCTGTCAGAAAATGAAATACCCCGGTTTTATTACAATATAGTGGCCGATATGCCCAACAAGCCCTTGCCGCCGCTGCATCCGGGAACCAAACAACCCATCCATCCCGACATGCTCTCAGCACTTTTCCCTCGCGAACTCATTCTGCAGGAAGTGTCGGCAGAGCGTTATATTGAGATCCCGGAACCAGTGAGGCAGATTTATGCCCAGTGGAGACCCACCCCCTTGTACAGGGCTCATGGGCTGGAGAGATTGCTCGACACCCCTGCGCGTATTTTTTATAAATATGAAGGGGTCAGCCCGGCAGGATCGCACAAACCCAATACAGCCGTTGCCCAGGCGTATTACAATAAACTTGAAGGTGTTCGAAAAATCACTACCGAAACCGGGGCAGGGCAGTGGGGGAGTGCCCTGGCTTTTGCCTGCCAGCTTTTCAACCTGGAATGTGAGGTGTTTATGGTAAAGCTAAGTTACGATGCCAAGCCTTATCGCAAAGTGATGATGAATGCGTTTGGCGCTCAGGTTCATTCCTCACCCAGTTTATTAACGTCGGCTGGAAGAAAAATACTTGAAAATGACCCTGATTCATTAGGAAGTCTTGGCATAGCCATTTCAGAAGCCATCGAGGTCGCCGTCGGCAACGCCGAAACACACTATGCGCTGGGCAGTGTGCTGAATCATGTGTTGCTGCATCAGACTGTTATCGGGCAGGAAGCCATAATTCAAATGCAGAAAGCCGGCTACCACCCCGATATCGTAGTGGCCCCCTTTGGCGGAGGCAGCAATTTTGCAGGCATCGCCTTTCCATTCCTCAGGTATAACCTTGCTGAGGGCACAGCCATCAGGTTTATTGCCGTCGAGCCGGCATCATGTCCGAAACTGACCAGAGGAAGATTTCGCTACGACTTTGGCGATACAGCAGGCATGACTCCCTTACTTCCCATGTACACCCTGGGCAGTGGTTTTAAGCCACCTTCCCTGCATGCCGGAGGCCTGCGCTATCATGGCGCGGGAGTGCTTGTAAGCCAGCTGCTGAAAGATGGTTTGATCGAAGCTGCATCGCAGACACAACTACGCTGCTTCGAGGCAGGAATGCAGTTCATTAAGGCTGAAGGAATCATTCCTGCCCCTGAAGCCACTCATGCCATCGCCACGGTCGTCGATGAAGCTTTGAGGTGCAAAGAGGAAGGAACGGTAAAGACAATATTGATTAACCTTTGCGGCCACGGTAATTTTGACATGGCTGCTTATGATGATTTTATGACGGGCAGGCTCATCGAAACCGCGGTCAGTGATCAGGAAATATACGAGTCAGTGTCGGTGACCAATGCATGGCAGCCAGTCTGAGTCACGCTCAACGAAAGCCTTTTTTCTACTGCGACGACAAAAAGGATTGCATGGCCGGGCTGATCTGGCCCTGCAGAACCCATACTGAAAGACTGTCGCGACTGCTATCGGCAAGGATCGTAAATCCGGATTTATTAGTCTGGTACGGGGTGGATTCTGAATTGAGTGATAAAAAACGATCAAAATCGGGTTTGTTGGCAAACTCAATCCGGACAAGGTTTCCTTTGTTAAAATCATCGGTTACCGTAATTGCCCAAACAGTAAAACCATCAAATCCAGCCAAAAGAGGCTCGAGAAACGGGAACCCATTTTGTATTCCCAACGGCCCGACGGCCATTTTCAATGAAGCCACAAAGGGTTGCAACATTTCCTGGCTGAATAAGATGGGAACTTGAAGCGGGGAATCAGGAATCTTGCTCATCAGTTTGCTGGCCAAGGTTAAGGTCAGATCTTCCTGCCGGGTGTTTCCGACCGTATTTACGATCGAAACCAGGTAGGGTCCTTTGGCGGCAAGGTACTGATGTGAAGTTAAGCAGTCATTGTCAGTGAATACGTAGATTTTCAGGCATCTAAACCGTTGCACACTAAAGATACCAAAGGCCGCCTTTTCCGAGCTCATGCGATAAATATCCACCGTGATCCTTTGCCCTTGCCAAGCTATTCGCTGCGATATGAGAGATTCAAACCCATATTCAAGGTAAAGATCTGCTCCGCCGTTGATGTACCCCCATAATCCATCAGCAGGATAGGTTACAGCAGATTCAATACGTAGCCCGTCGAAATCATGCTCGGATAAACTGACGGGCGGCTGGGCTTGCACCGCCGCGGCAATGATCAGCGCAGGAAGAGTTACGATGCGATGTATGATTTTCGCGAGTCTGATCAGCCTACCTTCCATTGAGTAATTGGATGAAAAAGGGTATAGGGTGTCACAATCTGTTGCCAAGATTTACGTAAGAGCGATCTTTTTCAGTGCTATGGACTTAGGGTCTGCTGTTCCCAAGCCCAACTGCTGGGCATATTCCATAAAATAGCGGCTGCGGAGCACATCGCTGGCCTGTATTCCCTCGCTGATCCGTTTTTCAAGAATGATGTCATATCCGATCCTGTCAACTGCCACAGGGTCGGTACCAACGAGCAGAGTGTTATAATTGCAGATGAACTGAGGGTTAGCCCCCGGCCCTCCGTTGAAGCATCCTATCATTCCATCAACGATATTCAACACCACCTTGTCCCGCACAGGCGGAAAACAGCATACTTCGGCACTCGTTTCGGCCCACAGGTCTTTGTGAAGCCTGCCGGTATTCGATATTACTCCATACCCCAGGTTCTTGAGGCAAAGCGTGATTGAGGAGCCGGCATTTTTAAGAATGGGCAGGTTTATGACCTTATCTACCTGCTGTGTGAGAAATCTTGAAAAGTAGGAGTGTTTTCCCCCGTTTACCATATATGGCAGGGTATAAGCGTCATATTCTCCCTCAACATCAGCCCAGTAATACCATTGTTTGTCGATCATCTCTTCGCTGAGCAATTGCCCGTCAGGGCCATAGAATGACCCTTCGGCATTTTTTCTTTCTGTGCCGCTGATTTGGATTCCTGGATAAGCTTGTGGGGTAAATCCGGCCTCATGAAGCTGAAACTCGCGCCTGTCCCAAATCGTGATATCTTTTTCTTGGATACCCGCATCAAGGAGCTGCGAAATTACACTGCTTACCAACTCATGACTGGTCGAAAGCAGCTTTCCTCCTATGGGGTTAATTTTGAGCCCAATTTTCTCGCCCGGGCTCACAAAGTTGCGCCAGGCCTGCCTGAGCGAAGAAACTCCTGTGAGGGCCATCATAGCCGTTGAAAGCATTTGGTTTGCTGCTTCTTGCTGAGGCCTTCCTTCAGCTACACAGTTGTCGTGGGTAACTTGTATCACCTGTCCAGGGAACAACCCGGGCATCGACCATTTGTTTCTTGGATATTTCAGTGCATCCTGAATATTCGTTGCAGGCTTGTTGCTTATGGTGGAGAGCGACTGGCTCAAGACTTCAGGCATAACGGCTGCCCCAAGGCTGCTGGCAGCAGCGAGTTTGAAAAAGCTTCTTCTGCTCAGGCTTCCGGGTTGATGCGTTTTTTTCATGGTGTGAACATTTAGGTGTTATTCTTCCGAAAATTCATGGATTATGCGGCGGTATGCCGAAAAGACATTCGCGCGCGAAACAAATCCCAGGTATTTATCGCCATCAAGTACCGGAAGGTTGTAATGCTTGCATGAATGAAATTTCCGCGCAACTTCTTCCATCGGTTCATTTTTGTCAATTATCACGTCCGGCAAATAAATCAAATCTTTTACCAGAGTATTGTCGTACAGTTCGGGTTTAAATACCATATGGCGGATATCGTTCAAGAAGACGACCCCGAAAAAAATACTGTCCTTGTCAATCACCGGAAAGATGTTGCGCTCCGAGTTTTCGATCACTTTGACAAGTTGGCCGAGGGTGGCATTGGGCGAAATGGAAAGAAAATTTGTTTCTATCAGCTTCTCGATGGTCAGCATCGAAAGTGCCGACTTGTCTTTATCATGTGTCAGAAGCTCACCACGAATGGCAAGTTTCCTTGTATAAATACTATGTGGCTCAAAATACATGATGGTTATATATGATATGGTCGCTGTGATAATCAGCGGAATAAACAGTTCATAACCGCTGGTTATCTCGGCTATCAGAAAGATGGCCGTGAGTGGTGCGTGCATCACTCCCGACATCACCCCGGCCATTCCAGCGAGCGCAAAGTTGCTTTCAGACACGTTGGCAAACGGGATCTGATTAAACAGTTTGGCTAGCAGGTATCCGCTGACCCCTCCCATGAAGAGGGAAGGAGCAAAAATGCCTCCGATACCTCCGCTCGATGTGGTGACTGACATGGCGATGACCTTGAATATCAGAATCAGCACGAGAAAGGCCAGAAAAGGAAAAAAAGTATCTCGAATTGGATAAAACAGACTGTTGTTGGTTAGATCCATCCCCTGGCCGGTAATAATTAGTTTCAAAGAGCTGTATCCTTCGCCAAACAAGGGTGGGAACAGAAAAATCAATATACCGAGGGTCACACCTCCAAAGATTACTTTCTTCAGCGGGTTGTTTATTTTCTTAAATACGCTCTCGAGACGGAGATTCATCCGGGTGAAATACACCGAGATGAATCCGGTAAACACCCCCAGAACGATATACCAGGGTATGCTTTTTAGGTCGAATTGCTCGGTGAGTGTGTAGTAAAACAGAACATCTTTCCCCATAAAGAAATGATCAAGCAGGGTTGCCGTAGCTGCCGCCATGAGCAGTGGGATTAGCGATGCCATGGTAAGGTCGAGCATCAGAACCTCGAGCGCGAAAATGATTCCGGCAATGGGTGCCTTGAAAATCCCGGCAACAGCACCGGCAGCTCCGCAGCCGATCAATAAAATCAAATTCTTTTTGTTCAACCCGACATACCGACCGATGTTCGATCCGATGGATGAACCGGTCAATACAATGGGCGCTTCGAGCCCCACCGAACCTCCAAAACTGACAGTAAGGGTGCTTGCAATCATCGACGACCAGGTATTGTGGCGCTTTAGCCGCCCTCGACCTCGCGAGATAACGTAGAGGATTTTACTAACACCATGGCTTATGTCTTCCCTGACCACATATTTGATGAATAGAACCGTCAGAGCTATGCCGATAAGTGGAAATGCGATAAATAGCAGATTCCCGGTGGTTACATCAAGCTGATCGATGAGAAGCAGATGTGTGAAGTGAACCAGGTTCTTAAGCAAAACAGCCGCGAGCCCGCTGAAGACGCCAACAACCAAACCCAGGATCATCATCCAGTGTTTTTCACTTATACCTTTCGAGCTCCAGTTTAGAATGGCTTGCCTAAGTGGTTGCTTGTGCATCACGATGATTTTACTCACAAATCTACATAATGATTTCGCTTGCCGCTGGGTTTTAGTACAACATAATCGTTTTCTTTTTTTCCCTGGATGCACTTATTTTTAATTACTTTGACCAGCCTTTGTATTCATACCTGTCGTTTTTTCTATGAAATCAATCATTACCTATAATGTCAACGGAATACGTTCAGCCATCTCAAAAGGATTTATTGAATGGTTGGCAGCTGCCTCGCCTGATATTCTATGCCTGCAGGAACTGAAAGCGCAAACCGAACAAATTCCTGTTATCGAATTTGAGTCGATCGGATACCACTGCTATTGGTTCCCTGCACTGAAAAAGGGTTACAGCGGTACAGCCATCCTGTCGAAGCAAGCGCCCGACAAGGTGGCAATTGGTATGCAGATTCCGCCCTACGATGAGGAAGGCAGGCTGCTGCGTGCCGACTTCGGCGATATCAGCGTTATCAGTGTGTATCATCCTTCTGGTTCAAGCGGCGATCACAGGCAGGCTTTCAAGATGGTTTGGCTCGAAGAGTTCAGGGCATATGTCGCCCAGCTTCGAAAAACGAGGCCAAAACTCATAATATCAGGTGATTACAATATCTGTCACAGGCCGATTGATATACATGACCCGGTCGGAAATGCAAAGAACTCGGGTTTCCTGCCCGAGGAACGCGAGTGGATGACACAGTTCCTGAATGATGGATTTATAGACACCTTCCGGCTTTTTAACCAGGAGCCTCGTCAATATACCTGGTGGAGTTTCAGAGCCAATGCACGTGCCCGCAACCTTGGTTGGCGCATTGATTACCATATGGCCACCGAAAATCTCAGGAACAAGCTTATAGCCTCGCGAATACTGCCTTTGGCTGTACACAGCGATCATTGCCCGGTGGTGTTGGAGGTTGATTTCTAATCGGTTAATAATTTATTGATTATCTTTGTGAAGCGTAGAACGTCTCATATAAGGCAACGGATGAAACGGCAGAGAATACCAGTAAAGACTTACAGCATACGTGGCAATGTCATTCTTGGCTTTGTATTTGCCCTGCTGGCGGTTGCGGCTGCCGGGTATTATACCTACTTCAACACGCAGAAACTGGTGGTGAGTGTCCTGGAGCTTTCTGATCCAAATCTGAAAATCACAAAACTTCGCGATGTGTTCTCAGACCTAAACGAAGCCGAAACAAACCTGAGGGTATATGCACTGATGAAGGATGACCAGTTTTTTAACAACTACCTCCATTACATTAACAAGGTGTCGCTGAATATCGACACGCTGAAGCAAATAACCTCTGAGAGCGAAGACCAGCATCAAAAAGTTAATCTCATCGCCTCACTGCTTAAAAACCGGCTAAAAACCGTGGACGATTTTGTTGGTTTCAAACGCGGATCGGATACACTAAGCTATACATTGAGGGCATTGGAGCGATTAAGAGATACCCCTTACGACACTACCCGGACAAAAATATACACTCGTACTTCGGTTACTGTTTCTACGTTCGATACCATACAGGTTGGAAGCACCACTGATCCTGAGCCCCGCGAAGCGCAATCACGCGGTTTTTTCTCGCGTCTGACCGGATTTTTTTCGGGCAAAGAAAAGAAGGTGGAGGAAGCAGCCGCGAAAGTGCAGAAAGTGTTGCAGGAGACAAAGGTGATCCGCGATACAGCCATGCTGGTTCAAACTGACACACTACTATTGGCCCGCATCCGAAGAGTACTGGCCGAGCTGAGAGAGGAGGAGTCGCGTACGCAGAAACAGCTACACGAAAAAGAACTCGAGCTACTTAAAAACAATTCTCTCATAATCAGCAAGATACTTGATATGACCAAGGAACTCGAAAGCCTGGAGCTGGGCATGATGAGCCAGAAGACCAATGAAGCCCGCGAAGTGGCCAGGCGCTCTGTGTTGGTTATCAGCACCTTGATGCTCGGCAGCCTTTTTGTAATTTTGATTTTCACTTTTATTATCATGCGTAACGTGTCGCGCAGCAATTTTTACCGCGATCAGCTTTTCTTAGCCAAACAACGAGCCGAAGATTTGGCAAGCGTAAAAGAAGAATTTCTTGCCAATATGAGTCACGAAATACGCACTCCTCTCAACTCAATCATAGGGTTTACCGAACAACTGGCTAAAACAGCCCTCACCCGCACCCAGACCGAACAACTGAATGCAGTAAAGTTTTCATCCGAGCATCTGCTGGCACTCGTAAACGACATACTCGATTTCAGTAAAATAGAGCAGGGAAAACTTAAACTCGAGCAGATCCCGTTCCGTATCAATGATGTAATTCTCGAAACCTGGCAAACCTTCCGTTTAATGGCCAGAGAGAAGAAAATAAGATTATCCTACAATATCTACACCCCTGATGATCTGATTGTTCGCGGAGACACCCTTCGGCTTAAGCAAATCTTATTTAACCTGGTCGGTAATGCCGTTAAGTTTACAGAAACAGGTGAAGTGAAGATCGTCTGTAAATTTCCTGAAAAAAACGACACCCAAAAAGACATCGTCAGGCTCCGCTTTGAGGTACACGACACAGGAATTGGTATCAGCACCGATAAAATAGCCACCATTTTTGACGGATTCACACAAGCCGACTCATCACTCACACGAAAATACGGCGGAACCGGATTAGGCCTTACCATTAGCAAAAGGCTCGTTGAAATGCAGCAGGGCTTCATAGAGGTGGCCAGCGAACTGGGCAAGGGCTCACTTTTTGCCTTCGAACTTTCGCTGGACAAAAACGTGGAGCCGGTTCAATCCTCGGAACCTGACGCGGATACCATCCAGGCAGACCTATTTCATGGTAAACGCATTTTGCTGGTGGATGATGATGAACTCAATATTAAACTTACATCATTGATTTTGAATCGCTGGGGCATTATCACACATGCAGCCTGCAGCGGGGCCGAAGCTCTTGCATTGATCATCAGCAAAGATTTTGACGTCATTCTCACCGATATTCATATGCCTGATATGAGCGGAGTAGAGATGACTCAACGGATCAGGGCGCTTGAAAATCCTGCAAAAGCCTCCACTCCAATCATCGCCATTACGGCAAACATTATGAAAGACGACCTCCAGCAGTATCTCAAAGCCGGCATGGATGATTATCTGCTTAAACCCTATCGCGAGCATGAGCTTCATTACAAACTCACTGAATTTCTGACGCTCGAGAGCCTTGCTGAACTGCCCGCAGGTGTTGAAAGTCCGCCGTCAAACGCCAAAGAACCCTTTAACATCTATGAACTACTGCGATTTACTGAAGGCAACCAGAAAGCCCTCTCGGCTATCCTTCATTCATTTGTGAGCGAAAACAGGCAAAACATCTCAGCCATGCAGTCTTTTCTGGAAGCTGCCGACTATAAAGCCCTTGCAAATCTTGCCCACAAGATGCTGACATCCTACGGACATGTCGGCGCAACGCACATAAGCTCGAACCTGAGACTTATTGAGCAATATGATCAACTGCAGGATAAGAGTCAGATTGCCTACCTGGTAGCTCAGGTTGTGAAAGACTCCGAAGATTTATTCCCAATGATTGAATCCAAAGCCGACGAACTACACGCTGCATGAATCCTACACAACTGTCAGGCTGGCCACCATGATATTTAGCGTGACTGATCTGGTAATCAGAACAATGATTTCCGGAAAATAAAATGTGTGCTCTGGCTAGATTACAGTATGCAAAACCACCTCAGGGGGTAGTTACTCGTATCAGGGTCATAGATTGATCCTTAGGCGATCCCTCAGTTGTTTTCCATAGTTGTGACTTCTTTTTTAACCTGAGAATGATCCACGATTGTGCTTCTTTCTTGTCAAGGGTAGTGAAAGTGATGATGTTTTCCGTATTGCGCCACGAAAAATGCACGCTGTCGGGCGGAGTCAGAGCCTGATCTTTTACCCGCCTCAAAAGGTATCCTGTCCCGTCAGTCTTTAATTCTATCATACCAAGGTTCGACTCTGAGGCGAGCTGATTTCCTGAAGTTTTATCCTCGATACGCGATATGTGCCAGGCTCCCGTAAGTTTTTTTCGCACCTGCTTGGCAGGACTGCACGATGAAAGCAACAAAGCAAGTATGATCAGGATGAGGGCCGAAGTACTTTTTCTCATAAGAATCTCGTGGTTATGGTAGCTGATGAAGAGGCAAAATTAAAAGTTTTGGGCCGAGATAACTTTTTTTAAGGACTTTTGTTTATTGATTCCCTGTCACCTTTCCATGCGAGATTTTACCCAAGGGCCACCGTCGAAACAAATCCTGCAGTTCGCCACCCCTATGCTGATCGGCAACCTGTTTCAGCAATTATATAATGTTGTTGACAGTATCATAGTCGGCAATTTTCTTGGCAAAGAAGCCCTTGCAGCCGTTGGTGCATCATTTCCGCTGGTGTTCATACTTATCTCGTTTGTTATAGGCATAGCCTCTGGCTCAACAATCATCATATCACAGTATTTCGGAGCCAAAGACATGAATCAGGTCCGCCGGTCAATCGATACCCTGTGGGTGTTCCTCTTCTTTGCTTCGGTCGTGGTTACTGCCTTCGGATTAATATTCAGCCAAAAGATACTGGAATTGATTAAACTTCCGCCTGATATCATTCCCCAGGCAAAAACTTACCTGAATATTTACCTGCTGGGCATAATACTCTTTTTCGGATTTAATGCCACCAGCGCCATTTTACGCGGCCTCGGTGACAGTAAAACCCCCCTATATTTTCTGATTATTGCCACAATAGCCAATATTTTTCTCGACCTTTTATTTGTGGTCGTGTTTAAATGGGGCATTGCAGGCGCTGCAATAGCCACACTGATCTCGCAGGGCGGAGCGTTCATCACGGCGGTAATCTGGCTTAACCGCACTCACCAGGTCTTCAATCTTTCGTGGCGTAGGATTGAATTTGACAAATACATCTTTCGCAAGAGTATAAGCATTGGTGTTCCTTCGGGATTGCAGCAAACCCTTGTGTCGTTGGGCATGCTGGCCTTGTACCGGATTGTTAATGAGTTCGGCACCAATACGGTAGCGGCATATAGCGCCGCCTTGCGCATCGATTCGCTGGCTACGCTTCCTGCTATGAATTTCAGTATGGCGCTTTCCACTTTTGTCGGCCAAAACCTGGGTGCGGGCAAGCCCCTGCGCGTGCTGGATGGCCTGAAGTCCACTATCCGGATGTCGTCATATGTGGCGGTTACCGTATCGGTTATCGTAATATTGTTCCGCACCCAGCTGATGGAGCTTTTTTCGCCCGACCCGGAGGTTATCCAGATCGGAGCGCAATATCTGCTGATTGTTTGCTCCTTTTATGTGGTATTTTCGATTATGTTCGTAATTGGAGGGGTTTTGCGCGGAGCCGGCGACACACTAATTCCTATGTTTATTACTCTTTTTGCCTTATGGATCATCAGGATCCCTTTTTCGTGGGTGTTGTCGAAACAATTAGGTGAGGTGGGCATTTGGTGGGCAATACCGATGGGCTGGCTGATAGGCGCCTTGCTGTCATTTGTTTATTTCAAGCGAGGAAACTGGAAAAAGAAGGCAGTGGTCAGAAGCTATGACAGCTAGATATCTGCCTAGCTGTAATCTATTCCTTAATAATGGAAGTGCCAATATAAATCATCTATTCAACTTACACATCAAGAGTGATATTCATACTCGAGCCTAACCTCATAGTGTTGGGTCCGGTTGTTTTCAGGTTCGTAGATGTACACTTTACTGTACACAGGCTCCTGAAGTTCGTTGAAGGACCTTTCGATAATCAGCAGCTGTTCATCTTGTTCGTTTACAACACTTTGGCGCACGATGTTTCCTGAGTCATCGTAGGTGTACTGTGTGGCTGTAAAGGTTCCGTCAGCTTTATCAACAATGGTGGTAAGGCGGCCGTGGTCATCTTCTTCGTAGGATTTTTGCTGAAGTAATTCTTTGTCCTCATCAAAAACCAGTTCGGTCTTCTTTCGCCCGGCCTCGTTGTAAGTAGTTCGGGTAATAAAAGTCTGCTGGCTTTCAGCGTCCCATCGTTCTGTTTCGCGTGAGTTTCCGCTTTGGTCCAGGGCATAACTCTCGAGCAGAATTAAACTTTGCTCGGCATCCATAATCTTATGCTCGGTCAATTGATCGCCTAAATAGGTAAAGGTTTCAATGGTTTCCGTGATACCTTCGTCGTCGCGCGTTACTTTCTCCACTATCCGGCACTGGCTGTCATAGAGGTATGTTGTTGTATCAAACGATCCGTCGGCATAGTGCTTATATTCATGCTGGATAAGCCCGTTGGCATCCCTCTCATAACTTTTTTCCTCTGAATTTTCAGATTCTTCAGCCATGTATTTTTCCCTGGTCAAAAAACCCGATTCGTCGTAGGTCTTTGATAGGTACTCAAGCAATTGCCCCCTGGGGCCAAAAAGCCTCTGTTCGGTCAAATTTCCTTTCACGTCATACTTCGACTGGCTGTAAATCACTTCAGGGCTCTGAGCCAGATGTGTGACATGCGACGGCAGTTCGCGCCTATAGATTGTGACAGTTTTTCGTTTAGGCATCTCTGTATTCTACATTTATGCCGGCAAAACTAATCAATGCAATGCTATCATTGACGCACATTCAGAATATAAGTTAAATTTGCTGCATCTAGTCAAGTTTCAAATTCAATAACTTACAGCCATGTTTAAAAAAGTCATCCCCTTGCTTATGGCAACAAGCCTCTTTATGTTCAACAGCTGCCAGCAAAACACCAGGATTCAATATCCAGAAACACAAACCATTGATGTCGTTGACAATTATTTCGGAGTCGAGGTTGCAGATCCGTATCGCTGGCTCGAAGACGATAACTCGGCCGAAACAGCGGAATGGGTTAGGCAGCAGAACATCGTCACAAATACCTATCTTGAGTCAATCCCTTTCAGGCAAAAAATTCGCGAACGATTAACAAAAATCTGGAATTATCCCAAATATGGAGCACCCTGGCGCACTGGAAAATATTACTTCTTCTTCAAGAACGATGGCATGCAGAACCAAAGCGTATTGTACGTGCAGGAAGGCCTAGGCGGTGAACCAAAAGTTTTCCTCGATCCCAACACACTATCGACGGATGGCACTGTGGCTTTGACCAACCTGAGCGAGTCAAACGACGATCGTTACATGGCTTTTGGATTAAGCAAGGCCGGAAGCGATTGGAATGAGATCCGGGTCATGACCATCCCCGATGGCACTGTGCTCGAAGATCAGCTAAATTGGGTTAAATTCAGCGGAATAGCCTGGAGAGGGAATGGCTTCTATTACAGCCGTTATGATGCCCCCAAAGAAGGAGAGGCTCTGCGCGGGAAAAACCAGTACCACAAAGTGTATTACCACACCCTGGGAACCGCTCAGGATCAGGATCAGCTGGTTTATCACAATCCCGAGAAGCCTCTGAGAAACTACCGCTCATCTGTGACCGACGATGAGCGTTTTCTGATTATCTACGAAACGGAGACCACGAGCGGCAATGCGTTGTATGTGAAAGACCTGACAAAAAAGAATGCACCTTTTGTTCAGATTGTGGAAGGGTTTGAAAAAGATTACAGTGTGCTGGATAACCTGGGCGACAAACTCCTGGTGCTGACCAATTATAACGCCTCTCGCAAACAACTCGTGCTGATCGATCCCGCCATGCCATCCCCTGAGTCGTGGCAGGTGATTATTCCCGAAAAGGAGGAAGTGCTGCAAACTGTGCGCCTGATAGGCGGGCACATTGCCGTTCAATATATGAAAGACGCCACTAGCCGTGCTTTCCTTCACGATATGCAGGGAACCCTGGTTTGTGAAATTAACCTTCCGGGCATCGGAACTTTATCAGGCATGTCGGGGCGCAAAGAAGACGATATCGCCTTCTACTCCTTCACCTCATTTATCTACCCCTCCGCCATATTTAGGTTTGATGTAAGTAAAAACCAGTCCGAAGTGTTCCGAACTTCTGACATCGATTTTGACGCTAGTGCTTATGAGACCAAACAGGTGTTCTATAATAGCCTCGATGGCACTAGGGTTCCCATGTTCATAACCCACAAAAAAGGCATTAAACTCAACGGAAAGAATCCGACTTTGCTTTATGGGTATGGCGGATTTAACTCATCTATGACCCCCTCATTTTCCGTTAGCCGGTTGATATTTCTTGAAAACGGAGGAGTATATGCCCTGGCAAACATCCGCGGGGGCGGCGAATATGGAGAAGCATGGCATAAAGCCGGCACCAAGCTGCAAAAGCAAAATGTGTTTGATGACTTTATTGCCGCCGCTGAATATCTTATAGACCAAAAATATACATCGCCGTCAAAACTTGCCATCCAGGGCGGGTCAAATGGTGGCCTGCTGGTGGGTGCGGTGGCCAATCAACGCCCCGATCTGTTTAAAGTGGCCCTACCAGCAGTTGGTGTGATGGACATGCTGCGGTTTCACAAATTCACTATCGGTTGGGCATGGGTAGGTGATTACGGATCAAGCGACAACGAAGAACAGTTTCATTATCTCTATAGGTACTCTCCATACCATAACATAGCCGATAAGGTGAAATATCCCGCCACGCTTATTACTACCGCCGATCATGATGACCGCGTGGTGCCTGCCCACTCGTTTAAATATGCTGCAAGGCTGCAAAAGGCCCAGGCTGGTGATAACCCGATACTTATCCGTATTGAAACCAGCGCAGGGCACGGTGCCGGAAAGCCCACCTCCAAAACAATCGAGGAGCAAACAGATATTTGGGCTTTCGTTTTCAAAAACCTCGACGTAAAACCAATGTACAAATAGAGTAGCATCCGGCACCTTCAACTTTCCGGGCTATTCGTCATAGCAGCAATAATGATGAGAGATTTCCAGGTAATAAAGTCCTCAGGTGACAAACAGGCTTTCTCACATAAGAAACTTGAAGATTCGCTCCGGCTTGCCGGAGCCACCGACGGATTGATTTACCTGGTGCTGCGAAAGTTGCAGGGGCAAATATTTGACGGAATTCCCACAAGCGAGATTTATCGAAAAGCCCATTTTCTGCTTCGCAAAGAACTGCGCTCGGTAGCGGCACGCTATAGCCTGAAAAAAGCAGTGATGAGCCTCGGGCCCGATGGATATGCCTTTGAAAAACTGGTTTCCGAAATATTCAGGGCCCATGGGTATGAAGTCCAGACAGGTGTTATGCTCGAAGGCTATTGTGTTCAGCACGAGGTGGATGTGGTTGGGAAAAAACCCGGACATGAAATAATGGTGGAATGCAAATTCCATAATGAGCCAGGAAAAATCTGTAGCGTGCAGGTGCCTCTGTACGTCAAATCGCGTTTCGACGATATTGCAAACAAGCGAAGACAACAAAACGCAGTTTCTGAGATAGCCTATGAGGGATGGATCTTTACCAATACCCGCTTCAGTAGTGATGCTTTGAAATATGGTACCTGCGCAAACCTCAGGCTGGTGGGCTGGGACCAGCCAGATTCTAAAAACCTGAAAGAGATGATAGAAAAGCCCGGATTGTATCCGGTTACAGCTCTGACCGGACTCACAAAAGGACAAAAAGACATTCTGGTAGGCCAGGGTATCATTCTGTGCACACAACTGGCTGTGCGCAGTGATCTGATCAGTCAGCTTGGTTTTACCGCAAAACGAACCGAAGAACTTATAAGGGAGATAGATGATCTCTGCTTGCTAAGCCATTCGAAAAACCCCTAATCAATCACCCTTATGCAAAACAACGAACTGAATAATCACTGGCGTAAAGTTGCCACCACTGTCTATAAAAAGCCTTCGGATGCCAAAATTCTTGGCTCAGTCGAAATTGATGTTACCGAAATCGAACAATTCATTGATCAAAAGCGAAGAGAAGGTCTGCGTATCACGCTTACTCATGTGTTTACACTGATCATCGCCCGTGCGCTGAAACAGGAGGTTCCGGAACTTAACGTGATCGTGCGGCGGGGAAAGGTGGTGCAGCGAAAATCCATCGATGCAAGCATAAGTGTTCTTCTTCGTGATCAGCAGCTAAGCTCCGTGAAGCTCGAAAATGCCGACCTGCTTACGCTGGCTGAGTCAGCCGAAAAGCTGATGGATCATATTCGTAATTCCCGAAAAGGAACTGAGAGCAGAGTGATGAAGCTTAAGGCATTCCTGGGCAATATCCCCTGGCCTTTTCGTGGCTGGTTGTTTAGGTTGATAAAATGGCTATCCATCGATTTAGGTATCCAGCTTCCGAGTCTGGGATCATCGGCAAGCAGCTTTGGCTCATTCGTTATCTCAAACATAGGCAGCCTTGGCCTTGATGCTGGCTTTCCCGCATTGTT
The DNA here is from genome assembly GCA_037445555.1 of Lentimicrobiaceae bacterium. Lineage (GTDB taxonomy): Bacteria > Bacteroidota > Bacteroidia > Bacteroidales > JAAYJT01 > JAAYJT01. The sequence continues at coordinate 26,751 of JBBIKG010000015.1, read as the reverse complement.
TCCGGTATCCAATGTCTCTTTCGTAATGATTTTAGGCGGAGTGAGTACCAAACCATGGGTGGTTGACGGCCAGATCGTTCCGCGCCGCATCCTTTGGCTGGGTACCGCCATGGATCACCGGGCCGTGGACGGTTCGCACGGAGGAAAACTTTTTCGTTATATCCGAGAGGTACTTCGTAATGTCGGGCAGCTTGAACAAAAACCGGATTGGTGTAAAACGTCATGAATTTGCCTCGCCAGCAAACCTACGGCTGACTTGTGCCGTCAGGAAAAAATGCCGGTTTTGAAAAGGATGTGTTTGTCAAAAAATCATCGTCGCGGAGAGTATGCAAAAACGCGATCAATTGTTGTTTCTGAACGGGTGTCAGCTGAACTCCCCCCTGGTGTGCCCAGTGCATAAGTGGATGGACATAGGGTGAAACCTGAACCTGGTGTGAATAGAAATCTATTACCTCCATCAGCGTCTTAAACCTTCCGTCGTGCATATACGGGGCGGTGAGTTCAATGTTGCGAAGCGTTGGAGCCCTGTAAGCACCAATGTCGCGCGGATTGCCGGTAACAGCATACCGGTCACGTGGGTCTGTAAATACTACATCTTTGCCATTGTTATAAAACTGATTTGTGGTAAACAAAGGATTTCCTCCACCCCCGTGACAATGAAAACAATCCGCTCCTTCTTCTGTCATAAAAAGCACGTAACCGGCCAGCTCCGCCTCGTTTAACTGCACTTCTCCGCGCAGGTACTTATCGAACTTTGAATTGGAGGAAATCAGAATACGGGCAAACTGGGCTACAGCTTTTGAAATGTTTCTCATCGTAACTTTCTCGCTTACGAAGGCCTTTCTGAACAGCTCGGGATATCCACTTGTTTTTTGTATCAGGGCAACTGTCCTGCCGGTATCTCCTGACATCTCGTGCAAGGCCACAACGCCCATCCATACAAAATCTTCAAGCTTTCGTTTGTTCGGATCAGGATTGTCGGGATGCAGAAACCCATTCCATCCATACCCATTATGATTAAATACAGCATTCACAATGGGCATCATATTGTGTGGTGTGGGGGTTCCGGAAAGCCCAAAAGTTTTTCCACCTTTAAACTTAGGGTGATCAATCCCGCAAACAAAGCCTTTGCTCTGAATATGGCATGTGCCGCAGCTCATCAGTGAATCTTTATGTGTGCGGCCAGATAGGCGGCCGTCATAAAAAAGGAAGCGGCCCAATGTTATTCCTTCAACAGTCAAAGGATTGTCTTTGGGGATGTTCAGGTTTGTTGGAAAAAATTTTGGAATCTGCAAATCATACAGCGTCGGCGTATATGCGTCATCTGATCCGCCTTTCTGCCTGCACATGGCCATTAGGCATACGATGGTGACAAGAGCAGCCGGGAACAGTTTTCCGCGTACCTTAGGGATTTCTTGCATAAACAACAGCTTTAGGTTGCTGAAGCAAATATAAAGGTACACATTTGATGTAAGGTGATCATCGGTTGTATCAGAATGCAGCCCGGCAGGTTTCTCTATGTCTGACAATTTCGCGGCAAATAAATTTTCCGGCCTGACCATCGCCAAAAACTGGCGGGAACTCAATCGGGTAGTGTGCCTCGAAAAACTTATACGCCTCTGTAAGTGAATCCTTGTCTGTGCCAATTAAAATGCCGCATTTATGGTCGATTATTTCTTTCCATTCGGTTTCGTTGCGGGTGATAATGCTCGGCTTGCCAAAGAAATAAGCTTCTCTTTGAACGCCTCCGGAGTCGGTTATTACCATTCTGCAATTCTTTTCGAGTACAAGCATCTCAAAATAAGATACCGGGGGTATTACTAGAAGCAGTTCTCCCGAAAAAACCGATTGTGTAAGTTCTTTGTCGGGGTGCTGTTCCATCATTTTGCGGGTGCGGGGATGAACCGGGAACACGAGCCTGTAACCACTGATGTGGGAAAAAGTCAATAGTGCACTTAATATTGAAGCCAGCCTTTCGGGATCATCTGTTGTTTGCTGACGATGTATCGTTGCCAGGATAAAGGCATTTTCCTTCAGGCTAATCTCTGATAATATTCCGGCCCTTTTCACAGCTGCCGATTCGGCGAAGTACAGAGCATTATCATACATCAGATCGCCGCAATGAAATACTCCGGGGTTGTTGGCATAAAAAGGTGGCTTGTTTTCTGGCATGATGCCTTCGTGCCGAAGGTTTGATAACCCGGTTTTTGTCGGTGTAAACAGCAAGGTGCTGCAGTGATCGCTCACGATGCGATTAATTTCTTCGGGCATGGTTTTCTTATGCGAACGCATTCCTGCTTCCACATGTATGAGCGGGATGCCCATCTTTGCAGCTGCCAGCGAAGCAGCCAGGGTTGAGTTGGTATCGCCGTATACCAACACATAGTCGGGTCTATCGTGGGTCAGAATCTGCTCAATGCCTTCGATCATAGCCGCTGTTTGAGAACCTTGCGGTCCTGAACCAATATTGAGATGATACTCGGGTAAATCCAGACCCAGCTCCTGAAAGAAGATCTCAGACATGTCAAAATCATAATGCTGGCCTGTATGCAGAATTTTTTCCTGTATCAGGTGCCCAAAGTCTGCCTTTATGGCTCTGCTCAAAGCGGCAGCTTTGATAAATTGTGGCCGGGTGCCAACAACCGTAGCAAGCTTAATCATACATATTGTGGGTTGAAGATGACCTAAAGCAAACCCTCATCCGCAAAACTAAAGTAGTTATTATCGCCAACAATGATATGATCCAGAACGGTGATTTCCATGAAATTGCCCGCCTCCTTAAGTTTGAGTGTCAGTTTTTTGTCCTGATCGCTGGGATTCAGGTTGCCTGAAGGATGATTGTGACCGAGTATGATGGCACTGGCATTTGCCTCCAATGCGAGCCGGTAGATTTTTTTAGGATCTGCAACGGTCCCGCTCACTCCCCCGTTGCTTACCTGGGTTAGCTCGATCACCTGATTTGCCCGGTTAAGCAGCATCACCCAAAACTCTTCCCACTTGCTGTACCCCATCACCCCTTGAAACAATTCAAACGCGCTGCGGCTTGTGGCGATCGTTTTCCTTATCAGAACATCGGAACTGTTTCTTCTGAACCCAAGCTCCAGTGCAGCCACAATCGCGACAGCCTTGGCATGCCCGATTCCCTTAAATTTAGTCAGGTCACTGATCTCAAGTTTTGACAGCTCCACCAAATTTCCATTTACCCTTGCCAAAATCCGTTTTGCCAGGTCAACCGCTGATTCGCCGGTGTTTCCGGCACCAATCAGGATGGCTATCAGCTCGGCGTTGCTGAGGACTTTCCGGCCTTTTATAATCATTTTCTCACGGGGCCGGTCATCTTTTTGCCAATCCCGGATAGTTGATTTCTTTTCTGGGGGGTCCATGTTAGGTGCTTGGGGTTATCAGACGCGAAGATATAAAAAGGGCTTAATGTTTCCATTAAGCCCCCCCCAAACAAACCATGGAAAAGTAACCCTAAAGAGAGTTCACTCTCCTGGTTAGCTTTGACTTCAGGTTTGCAGCCTTGTTTTTGTGGATGATGAGTTTTTTCGAAAGCTTATCAATAAGGGATACGAGCTTCGGAAGTTGAGTGGCTGCTTCCTGCTTGTCCGTAAGGCTACGGAATTTCTTAACGGCACCGCGCATGGTACGCGAGTAATACCTGTTGTGTAATCTTTTCTTTTCGTTGGCTCTGATGCGTTTGAGAGCCGATTTATGATTTGCCATATGTCTTTTACGTGTTGGTAGCCCGTAGGGGAATCGAACCCCTGTTACCAGAATGAAAATCTGGCGTCCTAACCCCTAGACGAACGGGCCGTTCGTTTTTTTCGGAGTGCAAAGATACACTTTTTTTCATTCTGGTTATATTTTTGGTAAAATATTCAAAATTCAAACCTGGTCGTCTACTACTCTTTATCTGCCTGAAATTTAAAGCCCAGTCTTTTACCTGTTCTGATACGCAAAGCATCAATCGTTGCAAGCATATCGCTTACTCTCACTTCTTTCACCTCGTCGAAAGGCGGTGTCAACAAATCGAAATTCAGGGTGTACATCACCGCCGACAATAGAATTTGCCTCACCCGCTGCTCGTCAAGAGTAACACTTCCAAAATTTGTATAAAGAAAACCAATTTCCCGTTTTCCTTCGATAAAATAATTCTGTTCTTTATTCACGAATATCCTTCCAATCATGTACCCCAGATCGTTCAGACGGTTGTATTTGAACGAGTCGGCCAGGAAATTGTAAATATTGATTAACCCGCAGTATGACCTTTCTTTATCATCCATCACATAAGGGGTTTTCATTACCTCATGATACCGCGAAAACTCAAAAACATTGGTGTGCATCATGAAAATAAGAATGTCGCCGCCAAAATGAATTTCAAATTCAAACGGGCCACGGTCTGTAAATTCAAAGGGGATTTGGCGGGGAAGACTGACTTCAAATTCAGCGAATTCATCTGAAATCCCAAGCGCAGTTTCCCGAAACACATTAAACACCTCAAGAGTTTTTGAATACACTACCTGCTTCAGCACACTTTTGCTGTAAAGTGCCTGAAAGATGTTCTCCGGAGCGGATTGTTCAGGGAGGTTCATAACAGATCAAATGAATATCTCAAGATTCATGGTCGGCCAAAAACCATTATTCGAATGTAAATGTAAGCATAAAAATCTTCGACCGCAATGCATCGATACTGTTTATGAAAAGAAAATCATCAGCAGCTGCACCTTCACGGTTTATGAGGTTTCTCAGGCCATAGGACATTTTAAGCTCAACTCCGAACTTAAAATACTCGGTGTAGAAGTCGAAGCCGGTTCCGAGGTCGAGATAAACATCGTTTCGGTATAGCTTAAGAAAATCAACGCGCTTGTTCTTTGATGTCAGGTCAATTGAGTACTTAACCCCGCCAATCAGGTAATTACGCATGTTGTTAAGCCTCACCGACTTATACTTCAGGTAAAGCGGAAAGTCAACGAAAGTGATGAAAATGTCCGGTAATTCAACAGGTACTTCCCCACTCGGCTTTGTTTCAACCCGGAAGTTGAGGCTTCGCTGTCCAAACGACAAGGTGGGCGTAAAACGCAGGTTAAACAACTCGCCCAAGTGTAGGTCGGATACTATGCCAATGTTGAACCCATGACTGGGCGAAGCATAGATGCTTCTGACCATGGCAGAGGTGGCTGCGGCAGGCAATTCGCTCGAGAACGGAGGTGTGTACACAATCGTCTCAAAACCTGTGGCATGATCAACCGTAAAGTTCATTCGGTTATATCCCAGCAGGAACCCGAAATGGTAAGGGGCATTATCGTAGTAGGGAAGGTGATAAGGCTTGCGCTTTTGGGCCGATGCCTCCATCCCGATGAGAATGGTCAGGACTAAGAAAAAGGTCTTTGCGGGGAAAAATCGTTTGCAAATCATGAATTTCGGTTGACTGGCACAATAACGCTATACACTCTGAATTATTATTTATCTGAGGGCTTGCCTAACTTCTGTGCTATATACAAGGTTGCAATTCCCAAACTTAATGATATGCTCCGTGCACTTTGAAACCCCGAGGCCAGCAACAGGTTTTCAAACCGTTTGCCATAAGCAAACTCCCTCACCGATGCCGGCAGATAGCTGTAGGCGGTTTCATTGCGGCTGGCTATCCGGCCGATCAACGGTAAAATAGCCCTGAAGTAGAAAAGGTAAAGCTGTCTGACAGGAAATCTTTCGGGAATAGAGAACTCAAGAACAGCCAATGAGCCGCCCTCACGGATGACCCTGAAAATTTCTGAAAGCCCCTTCTCGAGGTTTTCAAAGTTGCGAACACCAAATGCCACCGTGGCCAGGTCGAAACTGCTATCGCTGAAAGGCAATTGTTCCGAATCAGCAACCATCAGGCGTATAACCTTACTGAGATTTTTGCTCTGAACCTTTTTCTGCCCAAGCTCAATCATGTTCTCAGAAATATCTATTCCGGTGACAGATATGGGTTGCAATGCTGCAAGTGCCACAGCCAGATCAGCGGTTCCGGTAGCTACATCCAGGATGTGTTTCGGATGCCGATCAGCGACTTCTTTCACCAGTTTTTTGCGCCAGCTCCTGTCAATACCCGCAGATAAGACATGGTTCAGCATGTCGTAACGAGGAGCAATGTGGTCGAACATTTTCCTTACAGCTTCTTTCTTGCCAGCTTTCGTATGGAGCATATGAGACTGAATGTCAATGCGTTTGCGAAAGGGCAATTGCCTCCTTCATCAGACGGTTTTTGTCAACCGGCACGACACCTGCGTACTCACACACAATGCTTCCGGCAAGGTTGGCCAGAAAAACCATTTGGGCTGTATCCGCCCCTGCAGCCAGGCATACAGCCACCACACTGATCACGGTGTCGCCTGCGCCTGAAACATCGGCAATATGACGTTTGTGAGCCGGCTCGGCATGAAGGGTATAATACCCGTCAGTTTGATGTCTCAGCATCATGCCTTTTTCGCCCAGCGTAACCAGTATCATCTCGGCTTGTAATTGCTGCTGAAGGTGTGAGACCGCTTTCTCCAGCTGTGCTGCATCGCCCGGAACTAACTCCATTCTCATTCCTTCGCGAATCTCTTTGAGGTTGGGCTTAAACAAAGTGACTCCGATATAACGGTCAAAATTTCTTTTTTTGGGATCAACCACAACACGTATATTCCTTTCGGCAGCCAATCGCAACACCTGGTCTATTACCGAAGGCGAAAGCACCCCCTTGTTGTAGTCCTGCAATATAATAACATCAATTGGCTTAAGATCAAGCGTATTGATAACCTTGTCGATAAGCATCTTGCTTTCGCTTGCGCTAAGGTCATGATCGTTTTCTTCGTCAACCCTCAGAAGTTGTGTGTTATTACCAAGTATCCTGAATTTGACCGTAGTTTTGCGATAATCACTCTTAATAATCCCTACCGGAGAGATATTCTCGGCCTTGAGAAGCTCAATAAATTCTTCGCCGCGTGCATCGTTTCCCACCACTGAACACAGATAAGGGATAGCCTCCAGGCTCTTGATGTTTAGTGCCACATTGGCAGCCCCACCCAACAGGCTTTCGCGCCGGGTAATCGACACGATAGGAACCGGGGCTTCAGGTGAGATCCGATCCACTTTCCCCCACAGGTAGGCATCAATCATCACATCGCCAATGATGAGCACCGACCGCGAAGCAATGGCATCAAATAAGGGAGCGATTTTTTTTATGTCTGACACGGGCTATTACTTGCAACAGGATAACACGTTACTACTTCAGGTTGTTCAATGCTGCCGAAATACGATCCATGGCTTTGACGAGAGTTTCGGCAGAGGCAGCATACGAAAGACGAATGCAGTTCGGATTACCGAATGCTGATCCTGGAACAAGGGCTACGTGAGCTATGCACAGCAGATAATCACACAATGTCTCGCTGTCGGCAATCACACGCTCGCCATCCGTTTTGTTAAAGTAAGCACTGGCGTCGGCAAACACATAGAAGGCTCCCAGAGGCACGTTTACGCGCAGGCCGGGAATATGTCCAAGCAAACTTAGAATAAGATCACGCCGCGATTGAAATGCCGCTTTCATTTCAATAATGTCTTTGCATGTGGCCGGATCAGCCATCATGGCAGCTATAGATGCCCGTTGCGAAATCGAACAAGTTCCGGAGGTGACTTGTCCCTGAAGTTTATCGCAGGCTTGAGCAATCATGGCATCGGCTGCCATAAAGCCAAGCCGCCAGCCGGTCATGGCAAAACCTTTGGATACGCCGTTGATGAGGATAACCCGATCCTTAATAAATTCAAAACTGGCAATGCTGTGATGTTTACCGATGAAATTAATAAGCTCATAGATTTCGTCGGAGATAATAAATATGCGAGGATGCTTTTCAAGAACCCTGGCCAATGCGTGCAATTCCTCAGCGGTATATACTGAACCTGATGGATTACAGGGGCTGCTGAAAATTAAAATCCTGCTTTTCGGAGTAATAGCATCCTCAAGTTGCTGTGCGGTAATTTTATAGTCAGTTTCAAGATTTGTATGGATAAAAACCGGGCTGGCTTCTGAAAGCTTGACAATTTCTTTGTACGAAACCCAATAGGGCGTGGGTATGATTACCTCGTCGCCTTTATTCAGCATTACCATCATGGCGTTGGCTATCGACTGTTTGGCACCTGTTGATACCACCACCTGGTTAGGTTTATATTCCAGCCCGTTATCGCGTTTGAGTTTGTGGCAAATGGCTTCTCTTAGCTCTTGGTAGCCCGAAACGGGGGAATAATGTGTGAAGTTGTCATCGAGTGCTGCCTTGGCGGCTTCCTTTATGAAGTCAGGAGTGTTAAAGTCGGGTTCGCCAATGCTCAAATTGATGACATCGTGTCCCTGGGCTTTAAGTTCCCTGCTTTTTCGCGTCATAGCTAGGGTTTCGCTCTCGGCAAGTGCATTGATACGGTCAGAAAGTGTGATTGTGATCATATGTTGGATGATAGGGATTGCCTGGCAAATGTAGAAAAAATGAATATTGGACTACATGCGCCAAATGTAATTAATTTGAATATGTGCCGGAAGGATAGCTGTGTAAGCTCACGTTATTTTCTGATATTTGCACCCGCTTGTAACTTACTTTAAAGAGTAACCATGTTTACCATCATTGAACTTATTCGCTCCATACTCCCCTGGCTTACGCTGGGGATCATCGTTTTTTTTCTTTCGCGGAAATATTTTGAAAACGAGCAACAAAAACGCCTCGCGATGCTCGCAGTGGAAAAAAGCAAAACTGTGTTAGGAGTTCGGCTACAGGCATATGAACGGGTCATTTTGCTGTTGGAACGTATTAGTTTGAACAACTTGCTGCTAAGGATTGGCGGTACTTCATCAAATGCCGGCCAGATGCATTCAGCGCTACTGCAGACCATCCGTGAGGAATATAACCACAACCTATCTCAGCAAACCTATATTTCCGCACCGGCGTGGGAGGCCGTTAAGGTGGCTGTTGAGGATCAGGTGCGTTTGATCAATATCGGAGCAGGAAATGTTGAATCCGATGCGCCTGCATTCGAGCTTGCAAATGCCATACTTGAACAAGCCCGGGAAAGTTCAAAAAACTACCTCCATACTGCCATCGACCTGTTGAAGAGTGAAGTAAACAGTTTATATAACTAGACCCCGACATATATTTCATGGAAAGCAGCAGAAAAACGTTGGTTGCGGGCGCTGTGGCCGTGTGCGCCTCCGCTGTCATGTGGGGGTTCGATGGGGTAGTACTCACCCCTAACCTTTACAACCTGAAAGTGGATTATGTAGTATTTATACTGCATCTGATTCCTTTCGTTTTTATGAGCGTTGTGCTTAATAAGCAGTTTAGGCATCTTGCAACATTTTCGCGAAGCGATTTTCTTTTTTTGTTTCTGGTAGCCCTGTTCGGAGGAGCGATCGGTACACTGGCCATTGTGAAGGCGCTTTTTCTTGTCGAATTTAAAAAGCTGACCATTGTGGTGCTGCTGCAAAAACTTCAACCGATTTTTGCCATCGCACTAGCTGCTTTGCTCCTGGGCGAAAAACCCCGCCGAGGATTCTATGCTTGGGCTGCACTGGCCATCCTTTCAGGCTATACGCTAACTTTTGGATTTAAGCTTCCGGATGTCGACGTGGGTAATAATCTTACCTATGCGTCCCTGCTTGCCTTGCTGGCTGCATTTTCATTCGGTAGTAGTACGGTATTCAGCAAGAAAGTGTTGCTGAGGATTCCTTTTCATACGGCCACCTTTTATCGCTACGCATTCACAACTCTTATCATGGGCGGTGTCGTTCTATTTACGGGAAGTTTGGCCCAGTGGCACATGACCACCCAGATGAACTGGCTGATTTTCTTATTGATAGCCGTCACCACCGGCAGTGGTGCTATCTTTCTTTACTACTACGGACTGAGGAGGGTTAAGGCGATTGTGGCTACCATGTGCGAGCTCTGCTTCCCGCTATCGGCCATCTTGTTTGATTACATTTTCAACCGTCACCAGCTTACACTTGTGCAGTGGGTCAGCGCAGCGGTGCTGCTATTTTCCATCGTTATGCTAAATCTAAGGTATTCAATAAAAAGCGGCGATTGAAGCAGCAGGCAAAAAAAACCGGGTTGCCCCGGTGGTTTTATTAAAGAAGAGAGTTTAATTCTGGTAGTCTTTAAGTGCCTGCATCAGTTTTTTACGGGTGAAAAATATCCGGCTTTTCACGGTGCCGATGGACAGGTTCAACTCCTCCGCTATTTCTTTGTATTTATAACCGGCCGTATGCATTTCGAATGGCAACCGCTGTTCTTCGTCAAGCTGGCCTATGCTGGCATTGATTTCCTCTGTGGCTATTACACCCTCAGGTTGAAAATTTTCGTCTTTGCGCGATATGTTCAGGAAGTATAAGTCCTTGGTTGAATCAACAATGGTGTTGGCTTTTGTATTGCGGCGGTAATTGTTAATGAACGTATTTTTCATAATGGTATATGTCCATGCCTTAAGATTGGTGTCTTCAGCAAATTTATCACGGTTCAGGAGCGCTTTCAGATAGGTGTCCTGGATCAGGTCATCGGCTTCTTCGCGGCTGCTGGTAAGAGTGCTGGCAAAATAGCGAAGGCTGTTGTGCAAGCTTATGAGCTGGTTGTTAAATTCGATGGCTGTCATGATGGTGGGTTTTTGGGTTATTGTTTAATGATAACGTTGCAAAATTAAACATAAAATTAAAAAACAATATATATAAGATGTTAAATATATGTTAAATAATCCTTAAAAAAGAATTGAAAAGAACAATCTTCCGAATTGTTATTATTTAGACCGGATTTAAAATGTATAATCAAATATCGTGCTCTATAAACAAGCCAATTTTGAATATATCAATACATAATTGTATATCAATATAATATCTTGATCACAAAATTCCCCTCGACCATGACAAAATGCCTGGCTAAGCAATCGGGAAATACGAGGTGGAGAAATCCGGAAATTTTGGCAGGCTGGCTGCCGGCAAACTATGTGCTCCCGAGGAGTTGTTTCAATTGGTCGGCCCCATCAATCCTGATTACATTCGGGGGCATTGCAATATCATGCTCCCTTACCTGGTAACCTGTAATAAAGACTGTTTGCTGACGAAACTCCCCTGACAGTATTGATATAAGGTTAATATAGTCTTGGGAGGATAATGATGAGGTAATAGCCGTCAATACATAATCTACTGGCCTTATTTGGGTTACGGTGTCCAAATGCTTGATTGGGATGGATTGTCCCAGGTAAATGACAGAATGCCCAAGGAGTTTAAGAATATAGTAATAGTACAGCAGGCTTAACTCGTGGAATTCGTCAGGAGGCAGAAAAAGAATAAACGTTTTCGGGTCGCTGATTTTGGGTGGCAGGGCTCCGTCGATGGCGATAATGAGTTTCTGACGAATAAGATGGGTGATGAAATGCTCGTGGGCAGGATTTATGGATCCAATCTGCCAAAGCAAACCTATTTTCTCCAGAAAAGGAAAAATAATGCGAGTTATGGTGTTTTCAAAACCCATTTTAATAATTGCACTGGAGAGAATTTTATCAAACTTGTTTTCATCCAGCTCAATCATTGCCACCATGAGGTTTTCCAACTGGCTTTCCTGGTCCGTCACATCTTCGGCAATCTTTCGCACCAGCTCGTTCAGCTCACCGGATGAAAGCTTTGAAATGAAAGAAATCTTGTATCCATATCTGTTCAGGAAAGAAATATTAAGCAGCCTTTTGAGGTCCTCATCGCTGTAGAGGCGAAAATTAGTTGCGGTACGATCCGGAGAGACAATGTCGTATCGCTTTTCCCAGATACGCAAGGTGTGGGCTTTAATACCGGTAATTTTTTCCAGGTCGTTGATTGAATAATGAACCATTCCAGGGCGAATTTCAATTTTTTGAAACAGGTATGCTCGACACACGTTTGCTGTGAAACGATAAACAAACAGTCTGGAAAAATGTTTTGACCGTTTGGTTGATGATAATGTCCGCCTTGAAGAAAAGAACTGGGCGCAACTTTAAAGACCGGCAACGAGCTCTTTGAGCCTTTTGAAAACCGTATCAATGCCTTCAGGTTTTTTTCCGCCTGCAGTTGCAAAATATGGCTGACCGCCCCCCCCTCCATCTATTTCTCTGGCCAGCTCACGCACCAAAGTACCGGCATTCAGTAAATGATCTTTAACGATGTCATCACTGATGAAAAGACTTAAATTGACTTTACCGTCTTTGATCGAAGCCAGCGCCATTACAAGTCGCTGCTGATTCAGCCGCAGCATATGAGCCATATCCTTGATAGTCTGGGGATCAAGATCAGTGCGTGATGCAATGAGACGGAATTTTCCAACCATTTGTGCGGTGGCAAGCAGATGTTCTTTTTGCACATGGGCCAGCTTGTGGCTTAATTCATCAACCTTCTTCTGCCACTGATCTGAATGTTCAATCTGACTGGCTACTGCTTTTACAGGGTCGGTGGTGTTTTTTACCATTTCGCCTATCTGCCTAAGGGCAGCCAGCTTTTGTTCAATATGTTCTTCGGCCTGCGTGCCCGTAAGTGCTTCGATACGCCGGATTCCCGCCGCGATTGCACCTTCTGAAATGATTTTAAAAATGCCTATTTGCCCTGTTGAAGCGACGTGGGTGCCGCCGCAGAGTTCAAGTGATTCGCCAAAACCGATCGCCCTGACAGTCTCGCCGTACTTTTCGCCAAAAAACATGATCGCCCCCAAATCCCTGGCTTTTTCAAGCGGGAGGTCACGATGCTCGTTCAAAGTAAGATTTTGCCTGATTTTCTGGTTTACAAACATTTCGACCTGACGAATCTCTGCTTCGGACAACTTCTGAAAATGTGAAAAATCAAACCGCAGGTAATCCGGGCCGACGAATGAGCCTTTTTGCTCAACATGCAGACCCAGCACGTTGCGCAGTGCCTGATGAAGAAGATGCGTTGCAGAATGGTTGTTAGCCGTGAGCGTGCGTTTTTCGCTGTCCACCACCGCCTCGAAGGTTGAGTAGGGATCGGCAGGCAAAGTCTCGAGAATGTGTATGAGCAGGTTGTTTTCTTTTCGGGTGTCAGCTATTCGATATTTAATGGAATTCTGCAGCAGATATCCCGTGTCACCGGATTGTCCTCCGCTTTCTGCATAAAAAGGAGTTGTGTCAAACAACACGTGATAATAATCTTTTCCCTTAATGTTCACTTTGCGATATCGTAGCAGCCGAACCATGGCGCTGGTTGTGTCCCACCCTACGAATTTGGTGTCGGTGGATGGCTCCAGCACGACCCAGTCGCCGGTTTCCATGGCGGCATCCTGCCGCGAACGCTGCTTTTGCTTTTCCAGTTCAGTGGCAAAGCCTTCCATATCCACTGGCCATCCCTGTTCTTTGGCCAGCAATTGTGTAAGGTCGATAGGAAACCCATACGTGTCATAGAGCTCAAAGGCAAATGTTCCTTCAATTGTCTTGTCCGTTTGATTGGCAGAAATGTGCTGGGAGAATTTTTGAATTCCCTGCATGAGCGTACGCAAGAATGAGGCTTCTTCTTCGTGAATGACCTTTTCGATGAGACCCTGTTGATGAAGAAGTTCCGGGTAGGACTCACCCATTTGTTCGCAAATGACTGGCACAAGCCTGTGAATAAACGGATCTTTCTGATTTAGGTAACTATAGGCATAACGTACCGCCCGGCGCAGGATGCGCCTGATGACATACCCGGCCTTGTTGTTGGAGGGCAGCTGTCCGTCGGCGATGGCAAATGCCACCGCTCGGAGGTGGTCGCTGATAACGCGCATGGCTACATCGCTGCCTTGGTTCGAACCATATATGACCCCAGATAATTCTTCGATTTGTAGGATATAAGGCTTGAAGACGTCTGTATCGTAGTTTGATTTGACATGCTGCAACGCCATGCACAACCTTTCGAAACCCATTCCGGTATCAACATGCCTGGCCGGGAGCGGGCTAAGCTTGCCGTCGGCCTGGCGATTGAATTGTATGAATACCAGATTCCAGATTTCAATAACCAAAGGATGCCCCTGGTTGACGAGTCTGCACCCAGACAGAAGTTCCTTTTCTTCGTCACTCCGCAGGTCGATGTGGATCTCGGAGCAGGGTCCGCAGGGCCCCGTATCACCCATTTCCCAGAAATTATCCTTTTTGCTTCCTTTCAGGATCCTGTCAGCAGGCAGAATTTGCGACCAATAACCGTAGGCCTCTTCGTCCCAGGGCAGGGCGTCGGCATCATCCCCGCCGAATACGGTGGCATACAAACAGGATGAATCTATTTTGTATCGCCCAGTTAGTAATTCCCATGCCCATTCAATGGCTTCTTTCTTAAAGTAATCGCCAAACGACCAGTTGCCCAACATTTCAAACATAGTGTGGTGATAGGTGTCATGGCCAACTTCTTCTAAGTCGTTGTGTTTGCCGCTCACTCTCAGGCATTTCTGGCTGTTGGCAATCCGATGAAATTTAGCTGCTGTATTTCCGAGGAATATATCCTTAAACTGGTTCATACCGGCATTGGTAAACATCAGCGTGGGGTCGTCCTTGACGACCATGGGCGCAGAGGAAACGATATGATGATGTTTTTCAGCAAAAAAATCAAGGAATAGTTTTCTTACGACTTTCGAATCCATCACTTTTTAGGATTTATTAACACAACGCTATAAAATAATATGCCTGAAAAGGCTGCAAAATTACTTTAATTTGTTAATTTCGCACACCCAAATCATCAATGAGCTGACAAGGCGATGCCGGTCCCGGTGTTTCATAATTAACCAGTTGAATGGCAAAGCATAAGTATCATTTTAATGCAAGCACGCTAAAGTTCGAAAAGGTAAGAGTCACCCTCCAGCAGCGCGCACTAAAGGTACTCTCGTTCCTGTTTACCGCCTTGGCGTTTTCGTCGGTGGTAATCTTTCTGGCCTACAATCTTATCGAGTCACCAATGGAAAAAGTCCAGCGCCGCGAGCTTGAGGCCATGAAACTTCAATATAAGCTGCTGAACGACCGCCTTGAACAACTTGATAAAGTTCTGGCCGATCTGCAGGACAGGGATGATAACATTTACCGGGTAATTTTTGAAGCCGAACCTATCCCGTCAACGTACCGCAAAGCAGGATTTGGCGGGGTCGACCGTTATGCAGCGCTGCGAGGGTTCAAAAACTCTGATTTAATTATCAGTACATCGCAAAAACTCGACGTCATTGCCAGTCAGTTATATGTTCAAAGCAAATCCTTTGACGAAGTATTCGATCTGGCTAAAAACAAGGAACAGATGTTGGCCTCTCTTCCTGCCATTCAGCCTGTGAGTAATAAAGAATTGAGGCGTATAGGGTCCTATTTCGGATACCGAACCGATCCGTTCTATAAAATCCAGAAATTTCATGAAGGGCTCGACTTTTCGGCTCCTGTGGGTACCGAAGTACACGTAACAGGGGATGGGATGATCACCAAAGTGGAGCGTTCGCGTGTGGGGTATGGCAATGTGATTGAAGTTGATCACGGCTATGGCTATAAAACGGTGTATGCTCACCTCTCCAAGTTTAATGTGCAACGTGGAGAAAGGGTAAAACGAGGCCAGGTGATAGGTTTCATTGGGAACACGGGCAAATCTACCTCTCCTCATCTTCACTACGAGGTACATCGTAATGGAGTTCCGGTGGATCCCATCCATTATTTCTTTAACGACATTACGCCCGAACAATACGCCTTGCTGATCGAACTCTCGGCCCGCCCGGGCCAGTCAATGGATTAGTGGATTTCCATGGCCAAGTCAAAGCAAACCCCTGAAAAAATGTACTACACCATCGGTGAGGTGGCTGCAATGTTTAATGTCAACACCAGCCTTATCCGGTTCTGGGAAAAAGAATTTTCCATCATAAAGCCCCGGCGCAACAGAAAAGGGAATCGGTTGTTCACGAAAGATGATGTCGACAACTTTCATCAGATATTCCACCTGGTGAAAGAAAGGGGCTTCACGCTAGCAGGGGCTAAAGAAAAACTGAAACATCAGCACGAGGAGGTTGCGGTAGAATTTGAGGTGGTGAGAACACTGCAGGAGTTGAAAAAATTCCTGCTTGACATCAAAAAAGAGCTTACTAAAGCTGAAAAGAACACATAGTTCTGAGTTTTCATCCAGTTCCAGGCATATTCTTTTAACACCGGTTATGTTTCATCAGGTACCGGCGAACATACTCGTGCACGCCTTCTTCAAGACTATTGAACTCCTTGGTAAAGCCAGCCTCCCTTAATTTTCCCATTCGTGCTTCGGTAAAATACTGGTACTTGTCCCTAATATCAGGAGGAGTATCAATGTAATCTATGGCAGCAACACGGTGCATTGCCTCAAAAGTGGCTTCTACCAGGCTATTGAAAGAACGGGCCGTTCCGCTACCCAGATTGTAAATCCCTGATGAAGGCTTGTGTTCCATCATATAAATAAGCACATCTACCACATCCATCACATAGATAAAATCGCGAAGCTGTTCACCATCGGCGTATCCGAGATTATGCGACCTGAACAGTTGCATGCGGCCGGTTTGGCTGATCTGGTTAAACGCATGAAATACAACAGATGCCATTCTTCCTTTATGATATTCATTAGGGCCAAAGACATTGAAAAATTTCATGCCAGCCCAGAAAGGCGGACCAGCTTCCTGCGAAACAACCCACTTGTCAAAGTCATTTTTCGAATCCCCGTAAGGGTTGAGCGGTTTCAGTTTGGGAATTATATCGTGAGAATCAACATATCCGAGCTCTCCTGCGCCATAGGTAGCTGCCGACGAAGCATACACAAGTGGGATCTGAAAAAGGCTGCAAAGCGCCCAAATGTGTTTGGAATATCTGACGTTGAGTTCATCAAAAATCTTCCGGTCAAATTCAGTGGTATCGGTGCGGGCTCCAATATGAAACAAAAACTTTACCTCGGAGTGATGTGTTGCTAACCATGCGTGGAATTCCTGACGGGGAACCCTTTGCAGGTATTTCTTGTTGGCAAGATTGGCCTCCTTTGCGGTGTTTGAGAAATCATCGACCAGGATCAGGTTAGTGTAACCAGCCCGATTAAGTTTGCCAACCAATACGCTGCCGATAAATCCGGCAGCTCCTGTTACCACAATCATCTCCTCGTTTTTAGGTTAATGAACCAAAAGTAAAAAAAAGGCATGAACCTTAAGCAAACGATCTGATTGCTGATTTATCGGGCAAAACAACCGGTTGGATATTGCGCAGAGGCTTGTATTCTTTGACCTTTACTTGTCATTCAAAAATACGACAATACCCGGCCAAGAAAGAAAAAATAGTATTTTAGCTGCACTTAAGCCAATAGTGCTTGAGTTGTTTATCAGGTTTTTTTACACAAATACCCATTTGCAACTATGACACAGACGGTTAAAAATCTGCTTCGAGAATCGAAAACAGCCCGCTGGGCAGCCTTAATTCTCGTTTCGCTCACCATGCTATCGGCTTATTTTTTTGTAGACATGATGGCGCCGCTACAATCGCTCTTAGAGCTAAAGTACAGTTGGCAACCAGATAATTACGGATTTTTCTCAGGGTCGGAATATATGCTCAATGTTCTGGGTTTTCTAATCCTTTCCGGAATCATCCTTGATAAGATGGGAATTCGTTTTACTGGTCTTACTGCGGCAGGCACCATGCTGCTTGGAGGGTTGATCAAACTTTACGGATTAACACCCTACTTCAATGAGGGTGGGTTTGCGTTTAGCTTTTTCAGCTCGTTTTGGACAGATATGCCGGCTTCGGCAAAAGTTGCTTCGATAGGCTATGCCATTTTCGGGATTGGCGTAGAAATGTGTGGCATAACTGTTTCAAAAACCATTGTCAAATGGTTTAAGGGTAAGGAAATGGCTCTTGCAATGGGTATGGAAATGGCTACAGCACGTATGGGCGCTTCTGTTGCGTTCTTCTTCTCAGCAGCCATCGCCAAAGCAGGCACTGCTAACGAAAACCTGTTGAACAGCGTGTACTTCGGACTTGCCCTTCTCAGTATCGGGTTCCTGACTTTCCTGGTATATTCGTTCATGGACATCAGGTTCGACGTGCAGGAAAAGGACCACCCTGCCAGCAATGAACCTGCCGAGGAATTTAAGCTTAGCGATTTATGGAAGATACTTACCAACCGAGGCTTCTTATATATCTCATTACTCTGTGTGTTGTTCTATTCGGGCGTATTTCCGTTTTTGAAATATGCCGTGAATATGATGCAAAACAAGCTTGGTGTCACTGCCGAAATAGGCGGGTATATCTCGGGCCTCTTACCTGTGGGAACCATAATTCTGACACCAATCATTGGCTATTTCCTCGATACCCGTGGCAAGGGTGCTAGCTTGATGATTTACGGGGCCGCTCTGTTAACTCTGGCGCATCTTACCTTTGCCATAGCACCGATGTCTGTAGCACTTGCCGTAGTAGCCATTGTAGTGCTCGGGGTGGCCTTTTCGCTGGTGCCGGCCTCTATGTGGCCCTCCGTGCCTAAGATTGTAGAAGATCGTTACCTGGGATCTGCATACGCTCTGGTATTCTGGATTCAGAACATAGGACTGATGTTCTTTCCCTGGCTGGTAGGTGTTGTGCTAAATGCTGTAAATCCGGGTGTGGCTGATCGCATACAGGCAGGCGATACTACCGCCGTATACAACTACACTATACCTATGCTGATTTTTGCAGGGCTTGGACTAACCGCAGTATTCATTGGCTATATGCTGAAACTCGAGGACCGCCGAAAGAAATACGGGCTTGAGCTGCCAAACAAACAGTAAAGAGCCGATAAAATATTGAGCCTTTAAGGTTCGTTCTAATAACATTCAAACCTGCGGTGTGCCGATGAAAATCTTTTCGAAACAGGCATTGTTCGTATTGATATGCCTCGGTATGGGTTTTTTCACTGTTTCAGCGCAGATAAGCAGGGGAGGAGTATCACCAGGATTCATTGATCGCAGTCGTGATTACCAGATTCCTTCGATTATTATCCCTGTACCACCGTCAGCCAAAAGAAGCACCGACAACATCCAGCGCGATGCAATTCCTTTCGAGGCAGGGCCAATTCTACCTGTGCACAAAGGTTTGGGTCAGGAACCCTGGACTGTAATACCCGGCGGAAAAAAGCAGTGGCGGTTCATGATCAATATTCCCGGAGCCAAGGCTTGCGCGATATATTTCGAAAATTTCTATATGCCAGTTGGGTATGAACTTTTTATTTACGATCAAGACCGAAATCAATTACTTGGAGCTTTTACCGACCAGAATAACCACCCAAGCGGACTGTTTGCAATAGGCCTTGTTCATGGAGAAAATATAATTGTTGAATGTGTTGGTCCTTACATTGCCATTGATCACCCCAGGTTTACCATTTCTGATGTATTGTATGTGGAGAACCTGCCATCAGGGCACGCCGACAATCGAATAAAATCCACCTTGGATGCAGAGGCATGCAACGTAAATGTCAATTGCAGCGAAGGTGAAGCCTGGAAGAATCAGAGAAACGGTGTAGTTAGGATACTGGCCAGGGTGGGCGCTTCCTCATTCTGGTGTTCCGGAAGCGTGGTAAACAACACTGCCAGCGACTTCAAGCCCTATCTTCTCACGGCCGATCATTGCTTGCGCAACAGCCAGGGAGTTTACTCAACCGAAGCTAACCTTAACCAGTGGTTGTTCTATTTCAATTATGAGACCGGCGGATGCAGCAATCCCACTGTAAAACCCACGCCTGGCAGCATGACCGGTGCGACACTCAAAGCCAATACCGGAGGGGGCAATGCCAATATGGGTTCTGATTTTTGCTTGCTGCTTCTTAATCAAAATATTCCGGCAAGCTATGAGGCCTTCTACAACGGATGGTCCAGGCTAAACATGCCTTCGCCCTCCGGAGTGAGTATCCATCACCCAACTGGGGATATAAAGAAAATATCCACATATAACACTTTGACGATTTCGGATGCCTTCAACAGTTCGAACCAGAAGGACATGTACTGGAGGGTCCGCTGGGCTGCCACAGCAAACGGACACGGAGTGACAGAAGGTGGTTCGTCAGGTTCGCCACTATTCAACAACGAAGGTCTGATAGTTGGGCAACTCACCGGCGGACAATCCACCTGTGCCACACCAACCTCCCCCGACTACTATGGGAAATTTTCGTATTCGTGGGAGTCGTTTTCGTCTGAACCCTATCGGCAGCTCAAACCATGGCTCGATCCTATTTCTACGGGGCTTACACAGCTACAGGGCAGTTTTAATACCCGACAGGTAGTAGCAAACTTTATGGCCGACACCACTGCCATAGCCGTTGGCAGTTCTGTCAATTTCAAGGACTTCTCGATCAATAATCCCGATTCATGGACCTGGAATTTTTCGGGAGGACTGCCGGGAACTTCTACCGACCAGCATCCGGCCTCCATCAAGTACGACTATTTGGGTGAGTTCGAAGTTCTTCTTAAGGTGACAAATGCCTTTAGCAGAGACTCGCTGCGCCGCAGCAAATACATACGCGTAGTCCCCGCCATTTACCCTAATCCGGCTCGTGAATACATGGGGTTGCTGCTGGGATCACACAAAGAAAACAGGCTCGACTGGGAACTCTATTATCCTACAGGCCAGCTTTTAGAGGCTGGCACACTTGCAATTACCGGCCAGTATTCATCCCGCATTTATTTCCGGAGCCGATATCAGGGATTTTTTATTCTCAGAATCGCCATCGGCAACCTGAAACCTACTTTTTATCGGATTGCGCTACTGAAATAACATTTTTCAGTTCGAGGTAACCCCCTCAATGGAGGTCTTCTCTCTCAGCTAGCTGGGAGGAGGTATAACGCTCCCATTTGGCAATCACATCTTTCATATCGCCGGGAAGTTCAGAATCAAACCTCATCGGTATCTGCCTGGCAGGATGAATAAACCCAAGCGATTTGGCGTGTAAAGCCTGGCGGGGAATCAAACTGAAACAGTTTTCGACAAACTGCCTGTATTTGGTGAAAGTGGTTCCCTTCAGAATTTGGTTTCCTCCATAACGTTCGTCGTTAAAAAGAGGATGCCCGATATATTTCATGTGCGCCCGTATCTGATGAGTGCGTCCGGTTTCGAGCTTAAACTCAAGCAAGGTAACATAACCAAAGCGTGTAAGCACTTTGAAGTGTGTGATGGCATGCCTTCCGGTTTCAGTATCTTCGTAAACGGACATTACTCGTCGATCGTTTGGGCTTCGTCCCAGGCGTCCGTCCACAGTGCCTGAATCATTGGTCACATCGCCCCATACGAGGCCTATATATCGCCGGTCAATCGTGTGATCGAAAAACTCCTTGGCCAGTTTTGACTGTGCCACTTCGTTCTTTGCTACCAGCAAAAGCCCAGATGTGTCTTTGTCGATACGGTGAACAAGGTAAGGATAGTCCGCGCGACCAGCAGGTTTTGAATGGCCAAGATGATAGAGAAGGCCATTCATGAGGGTTCCTGTAAAATTCGCATATCCCGGATGCACAACCAGCCCAGCCTCTTTGTTGATAACCATTAGGTCATCGTCCTCATACACGATATTCAGCGGAATATTCTCAGCAATAAGTTCAAATTCGCGTGGTGGATGAGCCAGAACAATCGAAATGACATCGGAAGGCTTGACCCGGTAATTTGGTTTAACGGTTTTCCCGTTGACCAGGACATTACCAGCATGAATAGCAGTCTGAATACGGTTTCGTGTAACGTCTTCGAGCCTTCCCATCAAAAACCTGTCGATACGCAGCAATCCTTGTCCTTTGTCAATAACAAGGCGGTGATGCTCATACAATTCCGAATCTTCGGAATCCTGGGGTAAGTTCCTGATTTCTTCAGTCATGGATCTATCTTGCCACAACAAAACGGCTTATGCCGGTTACAGCTCTGTTGGTGTCCAGAAGTTGGATCAAATATACTCCGGGCGAAAGTTTGGCGATATCGAGCATGTTGGAAAATGCCTGTTCCATTACGAGGGAACCGAGCATGTCGTATATTTTTATGCGGGCAGCCTGAGATACGTTCTCTGATTTAGTCAGAGTAATCAGTCCGTGGCTTACCGGATTGGGGCTGACCTTCAGCGATTGTATGTGCTCGGCGATCTGGCTGTTTGCTTTGGGCAGAGCGCCCATTACTGGCCGCATCATCACTGATCCGTCAAGCATGCTGTTATACCAGATACCGCCCAGGTTATAGTAAACTTTTGATTTGTTATTCGTGTTGCGGTCAAATCCTACGTTGAGCAGATCAGCCGTCACCTGCTGCCAACCCACATAAAATACCAGGCCCGGGAACGTGGTATTGTTGATAGTAACATTGTCGGTGAATGTATAACTGGTAAATGTATTAAATCCCTCTTCTGCCAGTGGTTGCAGAAACTCCTGGGAATAAATAACCTTGTTGGGTTTACCCCCCAGATCATTCCATACCTTAAGATGAAAATACCGTTGCGGCTGATTGTTAAGTATGTGGTTGAAAAACATGTGGAGAGCCGAAAGTGTATCCGGAGTATTCAGCTGAAACTTATACGCTAGCTGTCCACCGGCGTAATTGAGACCATAACCGGCTTCGGCTGTTCCGTCGTCATAGGCAAAATAATTTCCAAAAAACTGAATGTGTTTTAGGGTGTCGTTACTGGTTTGCTTAAGCCCAGAAGAATTTCTGAGCCAGTGTGTTACTGAAAAACTGGTTTGTGACTGTGCATACAACGGAAACACAAAGCCTACCTGTGGGCGTGCAAGGGCTGTGGCTTGTGCGTATCCTGAAGAGGAGAAAGGTAATATGGTCTGAGTGCCTGAGGTATAGGATTTAATAGTGTCGCCGGCCGGACCGCGTACCGCATACTGATAGGAGCCAAGAACGGGCTGATTGTTAAGATTGGCCACAGAAACCATCAGGTTATCCGCCATCTCGTTTACA
The DNA here is from genome assembly GCA_037445555.1 of Lentimicrobiaceae bacterium. GTDB lineage: Bacteria > Bacteroidota > Bacteroidia > Bacteroidales > JAAYJT01 > JAAYJT01. The sequence goes on along the minus strand of JBBIKG010000015.1, from coordinate 3,831 downwards.
AAATTTTGTTTGTACTGCTTGTAGGGCATTTGGTAATACCGTTTAAGCAATGATCCGGGATTGGCTACCAATGCAAGGTCGGGATGACCTGCCTCACTTTTACGACGATTTAGGTGCAAGAATACATAATCAATATGCCAATGGTCACGGTTGCTCTGAAAACTTTGATTGGTAAGATACATAATACTGGCATAGTTGTAAAACCTGAACCGGAATCCCGAACGGAAGAAGTCAGGATTGGTAATGGGTACCATCACCTTCAGAAAGTAGGTTTTATATTTTGCATAGAAGTCGTTCAGGTTCATTCCTGGACTGCTCCAGACGCGTACCCATTTTTGCTGGCTGATAATTGGATGATCCACAAAGAACTCGAGCACGAGTGAGTCTGACTCATTAGGGGCAAATCCATAGCCTTCGGGTTGAAAATAGAAACTGAAATAGACGGAGTCAGCCGGGCTTATAATTCGCCTGGAAGGGGTGGTAAGAGAGTCAAGCCTGATTGGGACAGAGGTCAGGACATCAGCAATAAATTTGGCTGAAGATGCCTCGGTGTAAAGTTTACCCATTTCGTCGAGTGCATCAAAGGTGGCAACTCCTAAAGTAGGCGAATAGGCAGGATAGGTGTTATTGACAAAAACCTTGTTGTCAGCCCACCTGGAAGGGTTTGGATAGACCCCACGTTCGGAGAAATCGTCGAAGAAAGGCAATTCAAGGGGCTTTGAGGTGCTTTTGGTCCGGTTCAGGTATTGATGCATGTTTTCTTTAAGCAAGGCATTTTCCTGCAGGCTAATCATTACTTCCTGAGCTGCCGATACCCGGAACAGTAGCAGACTGATAATACTTAGTATGAACCTTTTGTACATGAGTCTAGTTCAAAAACAAGGTGTCCGTGTAGTTCGAATAATCTTTTGTGATGCTACGGCGCAAGGAGTCAAAGTCAAATTCGCCTGAAGGCCTGAGCCAAATGTCTACAGCCTGCCCTATGTTTATGTAGCTGCTTGGACTCCATGCAGGATCCTGCCTGTACACCCTCGAAGCCAGTGAATCGGCAGGTCGGATAAAGTGGGTAGTGCCCAGGTTGAGTGAAAGGCTGACAAGCAATGATCTGACCTCGGCCAGAGTCATCCCTGCAAGCAACGGAACCTGAATCTTATCTCCGCTGAGTCCTTTGCCAAGCACTAGGTCTATGACAGCTCCACGATCAAGTATGGTGCCGGGTGCAACCGGCGCCCCCTGGTGCAACAATCTGAGTACGGCATTTCGCGCTATATCAGGCACATAATCGAGCCTGCCTAACTTAAGTCCATACGTTTCAAGCGTGGCGGCCGCCTGCCGCAGGGTAAGGTCAACAAGGTCAGGTACTTGCACTTTCTCAGACATTACAGCCACAGTGGTAAGGTATATCTTACGATTTCGTTTTATCTTTGATCCCGGAAAAGGATCTTGCATGATAATGCTTCCTTTCGGATATTTATCGTCATATATGGAGTCAAGAATGATGAATTCAAAATTTCTTGCCGACGATAATTTCATCAGTTCTTTGTATTGCAGTCCACGAAAGTCGGATACAACATAAGTGCTTCCGTGGCGGGTGTAGATCGATAGCGAAAGTAAAACCAGAATAATCAGAATCGCAGAAATACCTAGAGCTTTCAACAGAAGACGAACAAATACCTTACTTGTGATGAAACCAGGTAAACTCATTGAGCGGTATGTTAACGATACAAAATTCCTGCCCTTACTAATAACACAGATAAAGAAGCATTATTGTACCATTCGGCAAAATTAGAAATAATACTTTTATCCCGATTATCCCGGATGGCATGATGAAAGCGGACCAATTACCAAATATGATTTATTACATCTGGACCAGTCATGAATAAACTCAACATTGCTCTTGTTACTGGCGGCTATAGCGGAGAGCTTGAAATATCGATGAAAAGTGCCGCCATGATTGAGAAAAATCTTGATCAGAATCGCTATAATGTCTTTCGCATTGTTATCAGCAAAAATGAATGGCTGGGTTATTATAACGGCTTGCCATGCTCCGGGGTTGACCGGAATGATTTCAGTATCATTCTCAATAATGAAAAAGTACTTTTTGATTGCGTATTTGTCGCGATTCACGGCACTCCGGGCGAAGACGGGAAACTGCAGGGCTATTTTGATATGCTGAAGCTACCGTACACCTCATGCGATAGTTTCACATCGGCACTCACGTTTAATAAATATTTCGCCGGCATGGCCGCCGAAACCCTGGGCGTACCCATAGCCCGAAGTGTCTTTGTTGCATTGGGTGATGTGATTGATGCGGAAGCAATTACCGCCATCACTGGCTTGCCTTGTTTTGTGAAACCCAACAAAGGCGGATCAAGCGTTGGCGTGACAAAGGCACATACCCACGAAGAAATGTTGCCGGCCATCAATGAGGCATTCCGGTACGACGATGAAGTGTTGATTCAGGAGGCGCTCAGCGGCAGGGAGATCACCTGCGGAATATTAAATCACAAAGGAGACTTCATGGTTTTGCCCCTTTGCGAGATTGTAAGCAAAAAGGATTTTTTCGATTATGAAGCGAAATATACCCCGGGTATGGCTGATGAAATACTGCCTGCACCTATCTCCGAATTTCTCGCAGACCGTTGCAGAAACCTATCCAGACGATTATACAAGCAGCTGAATTGCAAGGGTGTGGTTCGTTTCGACTATGTATTAAACGGCGAGGAATATTACTTTCTCGAGGTAAATACAGTACCGGGTTTGACCGAAAACAGCATTGTGCCTCGCATGGCAGTACACATGGGTTATCGTCTTTCGGATCTTTTCGGGATGATGATAGAGGACGCCATGTATTGGCAAACCCAACGCCGTTACCTCGAAGGAGATGAATAAACCGCCAGAAAATCGCACAGTTTTCGCATTGCCATTGCGCGGTGACTGACCTTATTCTTTTCATCAAGGTTTAGTTCAGCAAAGGTGCGCTCATAACCCTCGGCTACGAATACAGGATCATAGCCAAACCCATCGGTGCCCTTTTTCTCATTAATGATCTTTCCGTTTATAGTGCCTTCGAAAAAATAATTTTTTCCTTCAAGTATAAGTGCTATCACCGTACGGAACCGGGCCTTCCGGTTAGTATGCCCCTGCAGTTCGCGCAATACTTTACGGATATTATCGTCAAAGCTTCGGTGGGTTCCGGCATAGCGTGCCGAAACCACACCAGGCATTCCGCCGAGTGCTTCAACTTCAAGACCGGTGTCGTCGGCAAAGCAATCCACACCAAATAAGCGGTGGATGTGTGAGGCTTTGAGTAAGGCATTGCCCTCAAGAGTGGCGGCAGTTTCATTTATATCCTCTGTAAAGCCAAGGTCAGCCAATGATTTAATATTCCAGTGATTGCTATGATCGGGGTGTTCAGAAAAAATAGTATTAATCACGTGCGAGACCTCACGAACTTTATGTTGATTTTGGGTTACAAAATACAGGTTGCGTTTCATGACAAAGGTTTATTCGTTGTGGTAAGGCTCGTTGCGGAGTATGGAAAAGCCCCGATAAAGCTGTTCGAGGAATACCAACCTTATAAGCTGGTGCGGCAAGGTCATGGCCGACAGGGAAAGTGTAAAATCCCCGCGCTGCATCAGTTTATCACTCATACCATAGGCACCGCCGATCACAAAAACGAGTCGGCGGGTTGATCGGATCAGCTGCTCATTCAACATGGCGGCAAATTCTACAGACCGCAGTTGTCGTCCTTTTTCATGCAGGATTATAACATAATCGGTGGGAGTAATTTTGCCAAGTAACAGGTCGCTCTCATGTTGCCTGATAAGC
>JBBIKG010000014.1:0-79888 GCA_037445555.1 Lentimicrobiaceae bacterium | reverse complement strand
CTTTCATTAAGGGGCCTGCAACCATCTGGCTGCGAGCTCAACGACACCGACACCCACACCTTTGTATTGTACAATCCTTTACCGGAAACTGTGCCGCCCTATGAATCTCAATGATTAAACAAACACCCGCAAACCCGCGGTTTTGACAGTTTGTTCGCTCATCATCAGCAGCTTACATTTCTTCAGTCAACAAATCTGCACCATGTTTCCTACCTATTTCGCTGCAATCCAACCCCCAATCTCGTTATAGTATTCCGTATCAGCACCTTATCAAAAAAGCAGTCAAAGTTGATCGCTTTTTGACAGTGTGACTGTTTTTTCTTACATTCTTTTGCCCCATGAACTTTTTGAACCAAAAGCACATGGAAGCAATCATCATTCCCAAAAACCAGTTCGAGCAGCTCCTTGGTTCGTTTTTACTCAAAATAAAACTTTATATATTGTTCGTTTCATAGTCCACCTACTCTAATGATTTTTGATTACTAAAAGGTACTATTTTCGAGCAAAAACGCAAAACGCAAAATACTGCATTACAGCGTATTACATCCTTATTCGGTGGAGATGATTTTTTAAAATTAAGTCCACCGTTTACTCCGCCTACTTTGGTGCATTTAGGTGCTTTTTAATGCCGGTCAGAAAATAAAAAAAACCACCGTAAACGATTTGTTTTCAGTGGTTTTCCTTTTTTTGCTTTTCGCACCCGCGGAGAGACAGGGATTCGAACCCTGGGTCCGCGTAAGCGGACAACGGTTTTCGAGACCGCCCCAATCGACCGCTCTGGCATCTCTCCGGTGAAAACGGGCTGCAAAAATAAGAAAATTTCTAAAGTTGCTGAATAATATTGAGCCCGCAGCCGACACATTGCCTTCATCTCTGCTTAAAAAGATGGGCCACATACGCCATTGCCCCTGAAGTGCGACTCTCGCGCCCGTCAATCAACCTCCTTGCGGATGTTGTCTTCGTATTCCTTTACCACCGTGCGGGCTTCTTCATAATCTTCGGCTGCCACGAGCACACACACGGCTCCCGCTCCTCCGGGGGAAGTCCACCAGGGGTTTAATGTGCCCATGATTTCGTCTTTTAGAAAAGCCCTTATCTGGGCATTCTCGAGCAGGCTCTTAACCATGGCTGCCTGCAAGGCCGTTCCGTCAAATACTTCGACTAATCCAGGATGGTCCATTGCTGTATTATTAAAACTTTTGGTAAATATACGCATTTAATCATCCGTCTTCCAGTATATCTGGCAATTTTGAGGAAAAATTATCTTCCTGCGGGCATAATCTTGTGCCTGATCAGTTCGCACGCAAACCAGAGCATCGGAGCCTGTCCATGAAAATCTCCTGTGGTTCGAGGGCGATTAAGGTAGTATGATGTGTCGGTACTTTGTCCTGTTCCCACGCACACTTCGCGCATTTCGCCTTCTGGTGTAAAATAGTTTCCGAGACCATTCCACGCCTTCAGATAAGCCCTGGTGTATAGTCTGGATGGCAGCAGACCTTTCTTCACACCGACAAGCATGGCAAAACCGAACATGGCAGTGGATGAGGTTTCTTTGAATGAGTCTTTCCTGTCGATCAGCTGATGCCACATGCCATCGGTATCCTGCATCTTCAGCAGTGTTTGCATCATCTTACTGAAGCCTCCGGTTATGGTTGGGTATTTCAGATGATCCGCGGGAAGCTCTGAAAGCAATTCGGCCAATCCGGCTGCTACCCAGCCATTACCCCTTCCCCAGTAAAATGGTGCCTCGGAACCATGAAAAAACAAACCATTGGGTTGCTGTAGTTTTTGGATGTACGCTTCGGCAGTGATAGCCGCACGGTCGAGGTACTTTCGGTCGCCGGTGGCCCTATAGGCCTGCACCTGCAGGCAGCCTATCATGTAGATGTCATCGATCCAGAAACGTGTTTGTGGTGATAATCCACCGGGAAGCGGGTTGGCCCATTGCCCTTCGGCCAGCACAAGTCCCTGCTGCAGGTAGGCGGAGTCATTGGTATGCATATAGACTTCGAGTGGCAACATACCATACACGTTGGCATCCACATGGTTGGCGGTATTGGGCAACCCTTCTTCTACCACCCTGTCGTAGCGCTTGACGAGTTTATCAAACAAAACATCATCCTTGGTCAGGCGAGCCATCTTCAATGCACCATAAGCGGCACACACTTCGGCATAATGAAGCGCTGCAACCCCCGGAGTCTGATACATCATGAATTGCTGACGTGTAAGGATATTTTCAGCTAAGAGCATTCCCGTTTCCCGGGGCGTACGTGTGGCTGGTGCTCGGCCCGAAAGCTGCGTATAGATGCAGGCGGGCACCAAAAAGCCGATGAAAATAATCCACAACCACACTAGTACTCTTGCGCTCCTTATCATAGAAGGAAAGTCCGATTTAACAATGAGAATCTAATGCTTGCAGTACCCTTATCTATCCCACGGGTCTTTTTCGGCCAACCGTACGCTGTCGACCAGATAGGGTGAATCGCCCCTCCATGGCAGGATGCCATTTTTTTGTTTGTAATGCACCACTATAAACTCCCCCTGTTTTAGTTCAAGGTCGCTTGCAATGTCTTCATCCACTACCGAGAAGAAGAATTTCTCTGAAGCGATGGCCACGTTGGTGTTGGTCCTGACGCTGCTCAGGATCATCTCACCTTCGTAGGTCTTAAAAATGGTACCCTTACGCGAGAATTTCTGCAGCAGGCCGGCACGGTATCCTTCGCTGTATGTAAACATATATTTCCAGTAAATGAAGGCGGCCAAAAGCAGCAAGACAATAAAGGTTAACCAGCTCATTATTTTTTTCATGTCTCCGGATGTATAATCATAACACAAACTTACAACAATGCGTTCAAAATCTCCTACCTTTTCAAGGTTTCTTTATTTCCCCAAACTACCCGGGAAAACTTTTGTGATCATACCTTGTTTGAAATCTTATAGTTGTGTGTTCTTACCTGTAAATCATATCAGGTAAGTCAGACTCAAGCGTGACCGAATAAAAGAACCTGCTATTTTTCAATGGTCTCACCTTGCCGAAGATAAGCCACGTCTCATAAATCACGACGGCAAGGATGTCAGTTGTAACCCAGGTCATTGCCGCTTCAGTACGAAAGTCGGATCAGTTCAAGTCCATCATTTTCATACACCGTTTTTCCGCGCAGGCGCAGCCACTGCAGGCTGTGGCCGGGTAGTGCAATGGCCTTGTGATCGATCAGCACGAAGGGAGGACGATAGGTGGCAAGGATAGCTCCGCGCATAGGGTCAGGAATTTCGGGGTTAAAGAAATTTGATACGGCGGCTCTGCGTGCAGCGATGTCGTTGACCCAGTGGAGCGGTGCGGTGGTCGAAATTACTTTACCTTGAAAGGATGGGATATACAGGTTCGACTGATGATCGGCCATTATGACCTCGTTTGGGTCGACCGCATCGCGCAGGAATTGGTAACGGGTATAGTAGGATGTATTTTTGGGTGTAAAAACTCGGAGGACTGTTCCGCCTAGTAGCCTGGCCTTCGGAGCAATCGAAAAAATAAGCGACGCTCCCAATGCCAGGAAATACAGTTTCCGGTGACTGTGCCGGGTATTTATCATCCTTATTAAGGTATAGGCAATGATGAGGTGTGCGAACATCATGGCGCCTGAAATGACGCTGGCTGTTCCGTAAATTCTCAGGAAATACCCGGCAAAGTAGATGGCTAGCAGCAGAGAGAGGGTCAGCCAAAGAAGCCTGACGATTCGGTCTTTCCTCACGAAGATCAGGCCCGGAAGAGCCAGTGCCAATGGCCAGTATTTCCATACAAATCCATAGTACAACCCGAGCGAATCCTGGTGAAATTCATTGGAAGTGCCTGCCAGCAAACCCGCCACGTTATAATAAGGCCACAGCATGGCCAGTGCAATGCTGCCACCCGTCATACCAAGAAGTTTCAGCAACCTGGTTGTAAGCGAAGCCTGGTGCAGGCCAAGGACAATACCTGCCATGCCTGCAAAAAAAAGGATTGCGGTGGTAGGATGGATGATGAAAATTACTGCACCCATGACTGTAGCCGGCAACATGGTTGCCAGCCGGAGGCTGTTCTGATTTTTTATGAGTATGGCCCACACCGTAAAGGTCAACGCCATACTGAAGGTGGAAGGGTAAGGCAACACAAAGTTTAGTACGGCTATGTGAAAAAATCCGCTCCAGAATTCAGGACGTGCGCCCCAGAATACTCCAATCAGTACTAGTGAAATTGAGGCAATTGTGTTGTGGTTTCGTGGAAAGGCTTTTTTACAAAACCAGTGGAATGAGAGCAGAAGGAAAATCAGGTTGAAAAAGGCAAACCACTCCAGGGCGGAAATGGAGCTAAGACCGGTCACTTTTGCGAATAGTGCCACAAGAATTGAATACGGAGAAAAAAAGGCATGGGGGATTTTGCTCTGAATGACCGGATTGGATGGATGCAGCAGATTCCGCGACAGCTCCTGCACCACAGCCGAATGTTGCCAGAAATCGTCTACCCAGTGACCTTTCAGGATCAACAAGGTTTCGAAAATCATCAGCAAAACTGCCAGGATGAAGTAAGTTTGGGTCTGTATGAATCTTTTCACAGTTGTGCCGATAGATTCTAGAGATGTCACGGAGTAAAGATGCCGAAGAAGGCAAAACTAACAAAATTGCTCCTAAATCGCAACAATAGTGCGGGTGTCAGGAATGTAAGGCGGTGGTGGTTTTGAAAAAGAATATTTGTTCATCTGAAGCTAATGTTGTTCAAAAAAAGACAGATTGGAAATATATTTCCAAAGTTGATTTTCCATACTACCTGTTATGAGCTTTAAAATTGAAATTGACCTTTCGTAATGAATTCCGTATGCTAAATCATCTGCAATGCCACGTACCCGGCCCTTCGCAGACCGATCCGTCGTATTTAGCTACCTCCACCCCGATCGCCAGCTTCGGTTCATGAAGTATTTCTAATCCCTTAAACCATACGAAAAGATGTAAATACCCGGGATGATTCTCATGTTTGCATGTAATAAAGACAAAATCGTCAGGAAGCATGTCTTTTACTATTTTGCCAGAGTCAACTTCAATTTTATCCCCGCAACTATGCTGTTACCGTCATTCTGGGTCAGTTGGGTTATGCAGGGTTGAAGGTATAGGTCGTAAGCTGAATGGTTTCTGTCGCGCCAGGCAAGATTATTCACCTTTGCAACCCTCACTCCGTCAATGCTTGACCAGGTAGCTATACCCATCATATAGAAGGGTATAATATTGTCAACTACGTCAAAAGCCTTTGAGCCAGAAATGTTGCTATCCCAGGCCGCAATATAGTATACTGTAAAAGGGGCCACCGCCGATAGTAAAAATGCCCATCCCCTTCCTTTTTCTCCGGCTGTCATCTGGCCTAGCCCCGGAACTAAAAACGAAGCAATCCCTGTTACCGTCGGGTTATATCGATCGCCCGGTTGATAGCTGTAAGTGCGGCGATCATACTTTGTTTTATTGATTCTGTATTGTGCACTGGCTGATGATGCCGCTAAGAACATTATGACACAAAGAACGATTTTTGTTTTTTGGAATACTTTTTTGTTATTCATAACACTGAGGCTTTAGGGTTTAACACAAATCTTGTTTCCAGGCCAAGAGGCATAATCACTCTTCTCCCTTTGATTTTTCCTAATGTGATCCAGCCTCAATACTCAGGTTGTAATTAAAAAACCTTTATTGCAGTCCTGGAACAACCGAAATCATTTGCATATAATATCTTTTGCCGTTTTCTTTGTCGCCAAACAACAAGCGGTTCTGAACCCCAACACCTGGTCTCCAGTTTTTCTCGTCAAAAAAATAATGATAACCCGTTTGTATTCCGAACGGAAAGCGGATTTTTTCTGCCCAAGCTGCCTGAATACATAAATCAGCTTCATGATGTTCCTGGATCCACAGATGGTAATAAGGGTTAAAAAGAATACCGGCACTAAAGGTTTCTGATAATCCTGTTTCTACTCTCTGAGCCTGCAATCTTAACCCGGAAAAGAGCAGGATGGCAGAGCAAAGGCATAATGCCTTTTTCATTTTTCGGGTGTATAATATACAAAATTACAACTATGATTTCAATATGTCAATATATTGCTCAGTATATTTGCTCCGGCAGATTCAACTCACAGATGCTCGTTATATTGCAAAAGCTAACTCCTCCAAATCCCGTCACCACGTTGACCGGATTCTGACACTACAGGAGGTTCGTGCCAAAGCCATCCTAAAAGCCCGGCAGAGGAGACCCGGCTGCAACCCGGCGATTACATCCCATTAAGAAAATAGGATATGAAAACGCCGAGATAATTGCCAATGGCGTAGCCAATAATACCCACAGTGATTCCTGAGAAAATAATCTCGCGGTTGCGAAGTGCGCCGGCCACCACGGGCACAAAAGGCGGAGAGCAGATAAATGCCGTCGAGGTGATGATAAACGTATCGGCATCTACCTTAAATACCTTCGATAGTAAGGACTGTATCGTCATGGAGCCAAAAATAACATAGATCACATAAGCGCCAATCATCGCCGAATTAAAGTCTATTTTGCTCAGGTCGGCCATCGAAGCCACCACCATACAGAAGATAAGAATAAAATACATGCCCAGCTCGAACGACTTCTCGATTTTATTGATGGAGGGAATAAGCGAAGCCGCGATCCCAAGGGAGGTGATGAGCAGGATAACCACCGCCATCTGTGCCGATTGCGGTACCAACATGCTGGCAGCGCCTCCAATGGCAAATATCAGCACGGCCACTCCAAAGGCTTTGATCAGTGGAATGAAAAGCCGTTTCTGTAGCATTCCCCAGTAGGGATCCATACCATCAAAATCGCCAAGATGCGCTGAAGCCGGATCAATGTACCGGTACTTTGGCAGAAAAAGCAGAAAAAAACGCTGAGCAATCGTCATCACAAACAGCAGGTGCACCGCGCCTATCACCAGGTCATAGGTGGCCACAAGCATATAGCTGGTTGCTTCGGCTCCCACGGCCACCTTGATGGACGCGGCATTGGGAGCACCTCCCGTGTATAATCCTACCAACATGGCCGAGATATTATGCAGCTCGTTGATCCCGTAATCCTTGAAAATGAAATATCCGCTAACGACCGTGGTAACTGCCCCGATGAGGGCTAATAACATCGAGAGCATTGTTTTTCCAGCCACTTTGAACCACTGCCTTATATTCATCGAAAACAACAGTAGCGGAATAGCAAGGGGTATGGTGAGGGTGGTTAACATGTCCTGAATCTTTTCGACACCCGCAATGCGAGGCAAAATCCCGATATTTCCGAGCACAAACCCAACTGCATACGCTATTACCACCGCACCTATCTTGTTCACAAAACGGTATTTGTGACAAAAGTGCAGGATCAGCAAGGGCGAGAACAGATAAAATATGACCAGTAAAATTTTTTCCATGACGCATGTTTTGATACCGCAATATAGAAAAAGAAAAGCTGAAAGCCAAATTTCTTAAAATAAAATATCAGCCAAGGCCGCCTGCTCCCTTCAATTCATGAGTTCACGGGCCAATGAAAGTGCCTGTTTTCGGCGTTAATCTCAATAAAAAAGGCCGCCCCTGATTGAGACAGCCCCCTAAAAACCCACCTTTTCAACATCCATCAGTTACCAGCTGATAAATTTATTTTCAATGAAATATCGTCAGCTACAAAATTATCTTTCAGATTGCTGAAAAACGTTTTGGATCCGTAACGCACATTCCAGTCAGAACGATTAATGAAAAAATTACTGGTCGAAGCCGAAACGCCTGATTCTGTCACATTAATGGCAGCAACAAACGTGATACTCTTTGTGATATCTTTCATTGTCAGGTTTCCTGTTACGAGGAAACTTCCTTTATCACTTCCGGCAACGGATGTTATCACAAAGCGGGAGAAAGGATATTTGTCAACTTCAAAGAAATCAGCCGACATCAGATGATTACGCAGGTTGGCATTCATAGTTGCGTTGGTTATGTCGAGCACTTTGATGCTGTTCATGTCAATCACAAATTCACCGCCGGTTATTCTGTTATTTTCAACTGTTACATACCCTTCTACCAGGCCTATGGTGCCATTGTGCTGCCCGGTGGGCTTCGTACCTACCCATTCCACAATGCTTACAGCAGTGTTTGCATCAAAACGTTTAACCGCCATGGTTTTTGTGACCTTACTGGCCATGGCATTTCTTGCTTGCGAATTGATGAACGGAAAAAGCGCAAGTGAAAAAACTAAAGTTACCATTAAAAGACTAATGACTCTGTTCATGCAATATATTATTTTTATTAAGTCTTAATTAATTTAAAACTAAACACCAATAGAAATAAAATGTTCAAAGGTCCGTGATCTATCCTCGGAAAGGTAGTTGCGCGCTTAGCCCGCGCAGGTAATGATCGGCAAGCGTTAGTGCGGTCATTGCTTCAACAACAGGCACTGCACGCGGTGCAACACATACATCGTGGCGGCCTGCAGGATGGAGTATAACCTGTTCGCCATGCTTGTTGACGGTGGCTTGCGGCCGCATAAGTGTACTCACTGGTTTGAAAGCCACTCTGAAGTAAATATCTTCACCGTTGCTGATGCCGCCCTGGATTCCCCCCGAAAAATTCGTGATGGTCCTCAGACGTGTTTTATCGGCACTATCCCTGACAAACCCATCATTATGCAACGATCCTTTCATCTCACTGCCCGCAAAACCGCTGCCGTATTCAAATCCTTTGGCGGCGTTAATACTAAGCATGGCTTTCGCCAGATCGGCCTGCAGCTTGTCAAACACAGGTTCGCCCCATCCGACGGGCACGCCTCTGACGACGCAAGTGATCACCCCACCGGTTGTATCGCCTTCGTGTCGCAGTCGTTCGAGGTAGGCAACCATCTCGGCCGAAAGGTCTGCATCAGGACAGCAGACCGGGCTTTTTCTGACAGCAGCTGCATTAATTTTAACAAGATCGGAGTGACAGTGGTAAGGCCCGATGCCGGAAACGAACCCGATGATTTCGATCTGTATCGTTCGCAAAAGCAGCTTGGCAATGGCTCCGGCGGCTACCCGTACCGAGGTTTCGCGTGCAGAAGAACGCCCTCCTCCGCGGTAATCGCGGATGCCGTACTTTTTGTGGTAGGTGTAATCGGCATGCGATGGCCGAAACGCATCCGCCAGGTGTTCGTAATCGGCGGGGATAGCATCGCTGTTGGCAATCAGAAAGGCAATGGGAGCCCCGGTGGTTTTTTGCTCAAAAATACCCGAAATCAGCCGCAGCTTGTCTTCCTCCTTCCGCGCTGAATTAAAAGACGAGAAGCCAGGCCTCCGCCTGGCTATCTCGTTTTGAATGAAATCCATATCAATCTCCAGTCCGGAAGGGCAACCGTCAATCACGCCACCGATGTATGCGCCATGCGATTCGCCAAAGGTGGTGAGCCTGAAAACGGTGCCAATGCTGTTTCCGGCCATCGTATTTTACGATTCTCTGAGATATCTCAGTTTGGTTTCGAGCAGCGCAAGTTCCTGCTTGGCCTGATCAATCTTTTTCTGAAACTCTTTTTTGACAAGGCTTGCATTCTTTGACTCGGCAAAGAACCCAATGTTATTTTCCCACACCATGATGTCTTCCTGGAGTTTAGAGATCTTTTGCTGCAGCGAGGTGCGTTCGCGCGAAAACACCCTGCTTCCCACTTCAGAATGATCTTTAAGCGAATCAATCCTGCTGCGGTACTGCATGGCACTCACCTCAGTTGCCGTGATGCGGAGTTTATCGAAATGTTTGTTGATGGCCAATCTGAAGGCTGCTTGAAGACGTTCTTTCTCCTTCAAGGGCACATGACCAATTTCCATCCACTCGCGCTGAAGGTTTTTAAGCACCTCAAGGTTTTCCGCCTTGTTCCCGCCAAGTTCAAAATTTTCAACCTTTTGGATCAGCTCTACTTTACGGGCAAGGTTCTCTTCTTCCGATTTCGACACATTTTTGAAATGCTCCGACTTGCGAACGAAGAAATCGTCGCATGCGGCCCTGAAGCGTTTCCAAATTTTGTCCGAATGTTTTCTGGGTACAGGACCAATTTCTTTCCATTCCTTCTGCAATCGTATCAATTCACGTGTGGTCTCTTTCCAGTCAGCGCTCAACCTCAACGCTTCGGCCTGCACACACAAATCAACCTTCAGGTTGTAGTTATTCATCTGGTGCTCTTTGAGCTTGTCGAGATACTCTTTGTAGTTGACAAAATGGGCATCAAGGCTGGCCTTGAACCGTTTCCAAACCTCGTTGTTCTCTTTTTTAGGTGCAGGTCCGATGGTTTTCCACACCTTCAACAGTTCGTTCAGTTCCTGGGTCAGGCTTTGCCACTGTTTCAGGCTTTCGGGCAAGTTAGCCAACAGCTGTTCGGCTCTCTCGCACAATGCCAATTTTGCCAGGTGATTGCGATCCTGGTCGGCCTGAATCTCACCGTAGAATTCCCGGCGTCTTTCGTTGATCTTGTCTGAAGCCGTTTTGAATCTCTCCCAGATTTCATCCTTCTTATCCTGTGGCACCGGGCCTATCTCTTTCCAGTCTTCGTGGTATTGTTGCAGCTGTTTGAAAGACTTCGTCACCGAGGTTTCGAGGAAGAGCTCCTCGGCTTTTTCACAGAGTTCAAGTTTACGCTCCAGATTTTTTCTCAGGTCAAGATCTTTAAGCTCTTTGTTGATTTTGACCTTGTCGAAAAACTTCTCCACCAGGAAGTGGTAGCTCTGCCATAGGTTGTTTACTTCATTTTTCGGAACAATACCCGTTTGCTTCCACTCATCCTGCAGTGTCTTAAACTCGTCGTATGTCTTTTTCAGTGTCTCTTCCGAGTTGATCAGATTGCGCAAATCCTCAAGTATCCTTTTCTTGGTCTCCAGGTTTACCTGCTTCTGCCTCTCTAGATCCTCATTGAATCGTTGTTTGTTTTCGCGGTAAATGATAAAGGCTGCATGAAAACGTTCGCTTATCTGGTCAGGTTCGGGCGAGAAATTCTCGGCGACAATTTCTTCACTCGCTACCTGATTATATTGTTCTAGCTTTTCTTCCTTTTCTTTCTTCAGGAATGCAACCTTAACAAGGGCGACTTTTGCTTTAATTTTATTTATATCGGGTTCGTGAACAAGGGATTCAAGAACTTCAACCAATTCCTGGCGTGACATTTTTTCGAGTGTGTCATCTTTGTCGCCCACTGATTCATCAAACTCCTCCGCATCCTCTTCGTGCGGATCTGCCTCGGAATCGTGTTCACTCACGAGCTCAACCAATGGTTGTTCCGCTGGCGCCTGCTGCTCAATCACTGGCAATTCAGCTTGCTCTTCGTCATCCGCATCTTCCGAAACAGTTTCCTCTGCAGTGGTGGGTTCTTCAGTCAATTCCACAACCACACCGGCTTCCGGAGCCGATACAACAAATGTGTCAGCCACTACTTCAGCATGGCTTTCTTCAACCACCGACGTGTGTTCAACCACTTGCCTTTCTTCTACCAATAACGTGTTTTCAATCAAGGACGTTTCTTCAGGCTCCGGCGTTACAGTCGATTCAACGGGCGGAAGTTCTTCGACGGCATTGATTTCGGCAGTGGTTTCGGATTCAACACCCTGGTGGTCAAGATTTTCAACTACAGGTTCAGGAGCAGGGATTTCCTCAACCAGGTTTTTCTCCTGCGATTCTGGGTGCCTGCATTCTGTGATCGTTTCAATAGCTACTTCAGGCGATTCAGTCACATTCGGTACTTGCTCTTGCAGAGCGGGGATCTGGAGATCTGATGTCATTTCGTTTTCCGGTTCCGGATTGGTTTGCTTCTTCGTTTTCATGGGTAACATTTGTTTTGCGCCCGCTACTGCCTAAAAGTGTATCTGCCACTCTTACGCACACGGTTTGGAGGAAAATTACGTACTAAACTGGTGAATAATTAATTAGGTAAGACTTGTTCTTTTCGATAAGGAGAGCAAAAATAAGAATTATTCGTAAAGACGACCATGCTCCTGAATATTTGATGGGCTGAATTATTGGAATGCTCTACGGTTGTATATCAGGTATCCGAAATTCAACATAAGGCCTGATTTGGTTGGGTCAGCATTTCCGTAGGTATCGTAGTTCAGGCTGATAGGACCCAGCGGAGTGTGAAAAACCAGCGCTGCGGTGCCGAATACATAGGCTTTCTTAAATGGCCTTTCATAGTATGCCCTAAAATCATTGTCTTCTGAAATTTGCCGGTAAGGCAGGAACATGTATCCTTCAAGGCGGGCATCCAGATTCTTCCGGATAGTGAATACGTGGGCGATTCCCGCACCAAGAAAGCTATGTGCCCTCAGGTGCGGAATAAACTTTGTGGATGCCCCCGGAAAAGGCTGGTAGCCAGGCGACACCAGCATCGTGGAAGTATAGTTTGAGAATAAGTCCTGGTTCGAAAACAGAAGTTCGAGATTCACCCCCAGGGTCCATTTTGGGTTCATGTGCATGTATTGCAGATAGCGCAGCCGCATCTGCCACCATGAATGCACATCCCTGGCCTGTTCGGTTTGCTTGGATGTGGTTCCGGGATAGTGCCTTTCAGTGCCTGAAATATAACGCAGTGCAGCCTGCACAAAACCACCGCGCCTGGCAAATTGCTTGGCGTTGAGGGTGCTTTTCTCATAGATCAGGTAAGGGCTTGACGACCAGAATTTTGTCAGGTCAACCGTATCATTCCGGGTAAAAGTGTTTGTTTGATAATACTCGTCGTTCAATCTGGCCGTATTCACTCCTAACACAATTTTTCGCTTTGTGCCAAAAGGCAGACCGATATTAAACTCAGTCTTGGCTTCGGTCTGTATGAGGTACGAGGGGGTTTTATCTTCAAAAAAATAGGTATTGGTATTAAAGAAATCCCATCGGTGATAGGTAAAATTCGGTTCCAAATAGAACGGCACTGCCGACGGCAGCTCAATACGTGCATCTAATGTGGCTGAACTGTAAAACCTGCCTATGTTCGAGTTGAGCGTGAGTGTGGTTATTGTTTGTCCCAGCATATTATACCTTAGCCCGATGAATGCGCTGTTGATGGCTGAGGACGAGATATTTCCACCGAACTCAACCATCAGGTCCCTATTGGGTTCCATATCCAGAAAAAGGTCAAACAGCCCATTCTGTTCGTTGAATTTGAGTCGCGGAAAAATATATTTGATTTTATTTTCGGCCAGCAATGTAAAATACGATTTCTTGAGCTCGGAGATATCGATCAGTTCCCGGCCCTGCTTCAAAATATTGTTGAAATAAAACGACTGCTTTTCATTCAGCCCACGGGTGTGGATACTGTCTATTACAACCGCGGGCAACTTGCTGCGGTAGGATTTTCGCATTGAATCCACCTGCGCACGTGTTATGGTATCGTAAACAAATGCACGTATCTCCGGAATAAGTTTCTTGGTGGCAACATACCCGCTGTCAATAATAGCCAGTGTGTTCGAGAAGTCAATAACATTCACGTTAGGCAGCTTCGGTTCAATCAGTACTCCATTTTCGCAGGGAATCGTAAAATCGGTGTTTACCGTAAGCATTGCTTCGAGTTGTGAAAGGATGTCGTCGTCTCTGACGTTCTTGAAATTACCACTAGTCTTACTTCCGATGATAATGTCGGGGAAAAAGTCTCTGAACATTACATCTACCGGAAAGTTATTATACATCCCTCCGTCGAACAGCAGGGTTCCATCAATGCGTATTGGTTTGAAGTAGAATGGGAAGGTCATAGAAGCCCTAACAGCGTTGCCCAATTCGCCATTTTGAAGGATGACCGGTTTGTTGCTTTCAATATCGGCCGCCACACATCTGAAAGGCCGCCATAACCGATCAAAATTATTCCCGGAGGCAGCAGAGGCAGCAGCATAAAGTTCAAGAAACACAAAGTCCATCTGAAAAGGAGATACAATATTAACCGGTATGCGAGGCTGAATGGTCGAATCAACCTTTATGCTGAAATTGACCCAGGCGGGAGTTGGCTTGGATTGCTTGAAGTAATATTTGTAATCGTCGCTGAGATTACCAGTGGACCAATGCTGGAACTCATCCGAAAGAATCACACGTTCCATTTCCTCCGTGGTCCAGCCTATGGCATATAAGCTGCCGATAATCGCCCCCATCGAGGTTCCGGTAATAAAATCTATAGGGATGCCTTCTTCTTCCAGCGCGCGAATTACGCCAATATGGGCAACACCTTTGGCTCCGCCTCCGCTCAACACCAGGCCTACCTTCTGTCCCTGCAATTGTAATGAAAGCAGCATCAGGCCACAGAACAACAGCAAAGCAACTGAATTGAGTTTCCCAGAATATGTTTTTGAAGACTTCAGCATATGCATAGATCTTACCTGACAAATTGATTATATAGAGGCAAGTGCCTGATCCAGGTCGTTTATCAGGTCAGTCGCATCCTCGATACCCACTGCATAACGTACCAGGTCGTCGGTGATTCCAGCCTCAAGGCGGGCTTCAGCGGTCATTTTTGAATGAGTCATGGAAGCGGGGTGTTGTATCAGGGTTTCCACACCACCCAGTGAAACAGCCAGTAGTGCAACCTTCATATTGTTCATTAGCTTCTTGCCTGCTTCAAATCCCCCCTTTACCCCGAACGAAATCATCGTTCCTGGTCCATCCATCTGGCGCAAAGCCAGCTCATGCTGCGGGTGATTGGCAAGACCCGGATACCTGATCCAGGCTATTTTGGAATGAGTATGCAGGTAAGCAGCAATCTTACTTGCATTTTCCTGCGCCCTGTCCATCCGGATTGCCAAAGTCTTGATGCCTCTTATCACCAGATATGCCTGGTGGGGATCCATGTTACAGCCCAGATTGATCATCACACTGCGAAGCACTTTTACAAGATCCGGGCGTTTGGCCACCACAATGCCTGCCACCACGTCGGCATGCCCGTTGAGGAATTTTGTCATTGAATGAAAAACAACATCTGCACCCAGATCGAGCGGTCGTTGCAGGTATGGGCTCGAAAACGTGTTATCAACCACCAGTAAAATATTATGTTGCCTAGCAATCTGGGCCATAAGCTGCAGGTCAGTGATATCGATGGTAGGGTTTGCAGGTGTTTCGACAAACAGCATCCTTGTTTCAGGTCTAAGGGCAGCTCGCACTTCATCGGGGTTGGAAGTGTTAACATAAGTGGCTAGGATACCATAGCGGGAGTAGTAGTTCTCCATCACCACGCGCGAAGGCCCGTAAACCGCTACAGAGCTAACTATATGATCGCCTTTGCTCAGTAGCCCGAAATAGATGGTATTCACGGCTGCCATGCCTGAGCTTACGGCAATGGCTCCTGCCCCACCCTCTAGTTCAGCTACCAGGTTCTCAAGCGCATCAATGGTGGGATTGCCTATGCGGGTATAGATATACCCCTTCTCCTCACCGCTGAAACAAGCTGCCCCATGATCAGCATTTTCGAAAGCAAAAGTTGAGGTTTGATAGATGGGCACAGTAGCGCTATGCAGCGGATCATGGTAGTCGCCACCATGAATCAGTTTTGAGTTAAATTTCAGATTATCAGTTTTCATAGAGGTTCACAGAACTATAATTCAAATTGCCTGACTGTCAGGCTACAAGGTTATTATTTTGATTTGCGTGTATTACCCCGGAGGGATCCGAGGATAGAATTCTCCTGACTTTTGCGCAGCACACCTTCATGCACCGACTTCACATCCTCAATGGTATAAAACGCCGTAGGATTAAACTGATGTATGATTGATACTACGTGATCGATGTCGCGTCGTTTGATAATGGAGAAGATAACAGTGACAGGCCCTCGGCTTCCCATGGCTTCTATTGTGGTCAGGCCGTAGTTGTGCTCGCGCAGGTAATTGATCAGCTCAGTGGTATCCACTTTGGGTATGATGCGAATGATGACGTTTCCCAGTGAGATCTTCTGTTCAATTACCATTCCTATATAGTTACCAAGGGCAAAACCCAACCCGTAGGCAATGTAGGTGAGGGCATTGTCAAGATGACGCAGTATCTGTGTAACAGCTAAAAGCCATATGATTACTTCGAAAAATCCCAGTATCGGAGCATAATATTTATATCCTTTCGATAAAAAAATAAGTCGCAAGGTGCCTATCGACTGGTCGGCAATTCGTGCAAGAATGATTAACACCGGAAGTATTACCCACGAAAACCACCATGAATCAGAGACTAACAAGCTCATTATCATAACTCTATGATGCATTTGATTACGGATGCAAAGGTACGTCTTTCATTTCAATAAAGCCCGATTTTACATTATTTAGTGAACGCAGACTGGTCTTTGGTTTCATCGACCAAAGCCGCCAGCAGCGAAGTAGTTGTGTAGCAAGGTTGTCAGCACACATACGTCTTCACAGCCAGGCGACACCTACAGCTGCATACCGTTACCTGATAATGAAGTCAGCTTTTGCATAATTGTAACAGACGCATAGAATGGGTAATGTTCTCTGAGATTCTGGTAATCTTTCACCCAAATACAGCACCAAAAAACAAGCTGACACCCATTTTAGACTAAGGAATCGATTCGGATATGTGGCAGGCCAAAAACAACGATCCCCTACTGTTATATTTAGCAGGGGATCACTAAGAAGTTAAAATAAGTTCAGGCTTAAGCCTGTGCGGTTGGCCCACCAAGATGGAAAGGCATGTTTTCCATTTCCGGCTCTTTGATGGTTCCGTGAACTGACTCAAATTTGGCAATATTTTCCTTCAGCGCCCGTACAAGTCTTTTTGTATGCTGCGGGGTTAGTACAATACGCGATTTTACTTTAGCCTTGGGAATGCCGGGCATCATCTTTATAAAATCGATAACAAACTCCGAACTAGAGTGCGTGATGACAGCTAGGTTTGAGTATATTCCTTCGGCTATGTCTTCGGTAAGCTCGATATTAAGTTGCTGGTTTTGATTTATTTCTGACATGTTAACTACTTTTAATGGTTAGTCATTTTTTGATGCCTGGAGCTGGGCAAATTCATCCTTTGAGCCCACAATGAGGTTGTCGTATTCACGCAACCCCGTACCGGCCGGTATGAGATGGCCTACGATCACGTTCTCTTTCAAGCCCATCAGGTCATCACGTTTGGCGCTCACACTCGCAGTAGTGAGCACCTTGGTGGTTTCCTGGAATGAGGCGGCCGAGATCCAGCTCTTGGTCTGTAATGAAGCTCTTGTGATGCCCTGCAATACCTGGCGTGCAGTTGCTGGCTGGGCATCGCGGGCTTCCACAGGCCGTTTGTCCTTGCGTTTCAGCACAGAGTTTTCATCGCGCAATTTGCGTGCAGTCACTATCTGACCGTTTTTGAAGTTCTGTGAATCACCATGGTCAATGATCACTTTCTTGCCAAAGATCCAGTCGTTTTCTTCATGGAAGTCGATTTTGTTGATCAACTCACCTTCAAGGAACTTGGTATCTCCCGGATCTTCAATTTCCACCTTACGCATCATCTGCCGCACGATGACCTCAAAGTGTTTGTCATTGATCTTAACCCCTTGCAGCCGGTAAACCTCCTGCACTTCGTTCACGATATATTCCTGCACCTTCATGGGGCCTTTGATAGCCAGTATGTCAGCCGGTGTGGTGGC
Organism: Lentimicrobiaceae bacterium; assembly: GCA_037445555.1. Lineage (GTDB taxonomy): Bacteria > Bacteroidota > Bacteroidia > Bacteroidales > JAAYJT01 > JAAYJT01. Next base: position 62,295 of record JBBIKG010000014.1, on the reverse strand, counting down.
ACCATCACTTAGTGGTGTTCCGGCTTTTACATAGTCATTTTCCTGGGCAAGAATCTGCTTGGTGGTTGGCACCAGATAACTCTTTTCCTCACCTGTTTTAGAGGTGATGATCACTTCACGGTTTCCACGCTTAAGTTTCTTACCGAACGAAACGACTCCGTCAATTTCAGACACGATGGCCGGATCGCTGGGGTTGCGCGCTTCGAACAACTCGGTAACGCGAGGTAAACCACCAGTGATGTCGCCCATTTTTCCGATAGCTCTCGGAATTTTCACCAGGATATCGCCGGATTTAATAGGTTTACCGTCCTCCACAACGATGTGAGCGCCAACCGGGATATCATACACCCTGATGGTTTCGTTGTCAGGTGTAACTATCCGGATGGAAGGATTTTTCGCTTTATGGCGGGTTTCAATAATCACTTTGTCGTGATAGCCGGTTTGTTCGTCTGACTCAACCTTGTACGTAATCCCTTCGATGATATTGTCAAAGCTGATGTTTCCGGAAACTTCAGATAAGATGACCGCATTGTACGGATCCCAGTCGGCAATAAGTTCACCTTTTTTCACATGGCTGCCGGCCTTGAAATAGAGTTTAGCCCCATAGGGAATGTGTGCTGAGCTAAGCACAATACCAGTGTTAGTATCAACGATACGCATTTCGGCCGAACGGCCTATCACGATATCTTGTTTTTTCCCGTCTGAACTGCTGGAATCAACATAACGAAGCTCATCAATCTCAAGCAGACCATCGTATTTTGCCTCAATCTTTGAAAGGATGGCGATATTGGAAGCAGTACCCCCAACGTGGAATGTCCGCAGGGTAAGCTGTGTACCTGGTTCGCCGATCGATTGCGCAGCTATGACACCAACCGCTTCACCCTTTTGTACCATGGTACCTGTAGCCAGGTTACGGCCATAACATTTGGCACACACGCCTTGTTTTGATTCGCAGGTGAGCACCGAGCGGATTTCAACACTCTCGATGGGTGAATCATCAATCTGCCGGCAGATATCTTCCGTCAACTCCTGACCTGCCACCGCAAGCCGTGCACCTGTTTGTGGATGATATACGTCATGCAGAGACACCCTACCTAAGATGCGGTCGTACAGCGTCTCAACAGTTTCCTCGCTCTTTTTAAGTGCCATAATCATCAGGCCGCGCAGTGTTCCGCAGTCTTCTTCGGAAATAATCACATCCTGTGCCACATCAACCAGGCGGCGGGTAAGGTAACCGGCATCAGCGGTTTTTAGAGCGGTATCGGCCAAACCTTTGCGTGCACCGTGCGTAGAGATGAAATATTCAAGAACCGACAGACCTTCTTTGAAGTTTGAAAGAATGGGGTTTTCAATAATTTCGCCGCCCGTGGCTCCCGATTTCTGCGGTTTCGCCATCAGTCCACGCATACCCGAAAGCTGCCTGATCTGTTCTTTTGATCCGCGAGCACCTGAATCGAGCATCATAAATACCGGATTGAACCCCTGATTATTTTTGGTAAGCTTGTCCATCAGGGTGGTGGTCAGGCGCGAGTTGGTATGGGTCCAGATGTCGATAATCTGGTTATAGCGTTCGTTGTCGGTTATGAAGCCATTTTCGTAGTTGAAGCGTACTTCTTCCACTTCCTGGTTGGCTTCCTCAATAAACTCATCCTTAATCTCAGGAATGATAACATCGCTGAGGTTGAAGGAGAGCCCGCCCTTGAATGCCATCGTAAACCCCAGGTCCTTGATATCATCAAGGAAACGTGCCGTTTTGTCTGTGCCGGTTTTCTTCAGCACATCACCAATGATATCGCGCAGGGCTTTCTTGGTCAGAAGCTGGTTGATATAGCCGTACTCTTCGGGCACCACCTGATTGAAAAGGACTCGTCCGACGGTAGTTTCAACGAGGCTCTTAGCTTTAGTTCCATTTTTATTAGCCGTTAAGCGCACTTTGATGTAGGCATGTAAGTCAACAACTTTTTCGTTGTAGGCGATGATTACCTCTTCGGGTGAATAGAAAATCATTCCCTCGCCTTTCACCTGTCGCGAAGGTTCCGACCGGCGCCCCTTGGTCATGTAGTAAAGCCCCAGTACCATGTCTTGCGAGGGCACGGTTATAGGTGCGCCGTTTGCGGGGTTAAGAATATTGTGTGAGGCAAGCATCAGCAGCTGTGCTTCAAGGATGGCAGCGTTGCCGAGGGGTACATGCACGGCCATCTGGTCACCGTCAAAGTCGGCATTGAAGGCCGTACACACCAGCGGATGAAGCTGAATGGCCTTTCCTTCGATGAGCTTAGGTTGAAAAGCCTGGATACCCAGACGGTGCAATGTGGGTGCACGGTTCAGTAACACCGGGTGTCCCTTGAGAATATTTTCAAGAATATCCCAAACAACAGCATCCTTGCGATCTACTATCTTCTTGGCCGATTTTACGGTTTTCACGATGCCTCTCTCGAGGAGTTTGCGGATAATAAAGGGTTTATAGAGCTCGGAGGCCATTTCTTTTGGCAATCCGCATTCGTGCAACTGCAGTTCGGGACCAACGACAATAACCGATCGGCCTGAGTAATCGACTCGTTTACCCAACAAATTCTGACGAAAGCGACCCTGTTTTCCCTTGAGGCTGTCGCTGAGCGATTTCAAGGCACGGTTTGATTCTGTCTTCACCGAACTCACTTTGCGTGAGTTGTCAAAAAGCGAATCCACAGCTTCTTGCAGCATGCGTTTTTCATTACGCATGATCACATCAGGAGCTTTTATTTCGATGAGCCTCTTGAGACGGTTATTCCTGATGATCACACGACGGTATAGGTCGTTGAGGTCGCTGGTGGCGAAACGCCCGCCATCGAGCGGAACCAGAGGACGAAGCTCAGGAGGTATGACCGGAACCACTTTGACTACCATCCATTCGGGACGGTTTTCAGTACGTTTCAGCCCGTCGCGGAAAGCTTCAAATACCTGGAGGCGTTTCAGAATCTCCTGCTTGCGTTGCTGTGAGGTTTCCTTGTTGGCCTTATCGCGGAGTTCGAATGACTCTTTATCGAGGTCGAGCCGTGAGAGCAGGTCAGAGAGCGCATCTGCACCCATTTTTGCAATAAACTTATCAGGATCATTGTCATCAAGATGCTGATTTTCACGCGGTAACGAATCAATGATATCAAAATATTCTTCTTCCGAAAGGAAATCAAGATATTGAAGTTCCTGACGTTTGATCCCTGCGTTGATCACCACATACTTTTCGTAATAGATGATTGATTCCAGTTTCTTGGTGCTGATGCCGAGAAGTGCACCGATTTTGTTGGGCAGCGACCGGAAAAACCAGATATGAGCTACTGGAACTACCAGTTGGATATGCCCTATGCGTTCGCGGCGAACTTTTTTCTCGGTAACCTCTACTCCGCAGCGATCGCACACAATGCCCTTGTAGCGTATTCTTTTATACTTGCCGCAATGGCATTCCCAGTCTTTCACGGGACCGAAAATGCGTTCGCAGAAAAGCCCGTCGCGCTCGGGTTTATAGGTGCGGTAATTTATTGTTTCGGGTTTGAGCACTTCCCCGCTCGAGCCCTCGAGTATATGCTCGGGTGAGGCGAGGCTGATGGTAATGCTCGAAAAATTGCTATTGAAGGTATTATCTTTTCTGAAAGCCATCTGCTAATGGGTTATGGTATAAGAAAAAGATTTCACTAAAAAGATCAATAAAGTTTATTCAAAGGTTACGTTCAGACACAAACCTTTCAGTTCATGAACAAGGACATTGAATGATTCGGGTATGCTTGGAATTGGCATGTTCTGTCCTTTCACAATGGCTTCATAGGCTTTGGCTCTACCTACCACATCATCCGATTTAACGGTCAGGACTTCCTGCAGAATGTTGGCTGCCCCGAAGGCTTCAAGGGCCCACACTTCCATTTCGCCAAAACGTTGTCCGCCAAACTGTGCTTTTCCGCCCAATGGCTGCTGTGTAATCAGCGAATAAGGTCCGATGGAACGTGCATGCATCTTGTCGTCAACCATGTGGTGAAGCTTCATCATGTAGATGTAACCTACAGTGGCCGGCTGATCGAAACGCTCACCTGTGCCGCCGTCATAGAGGTAAACTTGTCCGTTTTCAGGCAATCCTGCCGACCGGAGGTATTCGTTGATCTGGTCAATATGCGCACCATCAAAAATCGGTGAAGAGAATCTTATGCCAAGCTTGGCACCAGCCCAACCGAGGATAGTTTCATAAATCTGGCCGAGATTCATACGCGAAGGCACACCGAGAGGATTTAGCACGATGTCAACAGGGGTTCCGTCAGAAAGGAAGGGCATATCCTCATCACGAACGATCCTGGCAACTATGCCCTTGTTTCCATGGCGACCGGCCATCTTATCTCCTACCGTGAGCTTACGTTTCTTTGCCACGTATACCTTGGCCATCTGAACAATACCGTTTGGCAGTTCATCGCCAACGGTAGCCACAAACTTCTTACGGTTATAGACGCCAAGGATTTCCTTGTACTTTATTGTATAGTTATTGATAAGGTCTTTGATCAGTTCATTACGATCTTTATCGGTAGTCCATTTGTTGGGGTTCACGCTGAGATAATCGATACCCATAAGCATCTTGTGGGTAAACTTGATTTTCTTGGCTATAATTTCTTCTTTGAAATTATTATAAACTCCCTGTGATGTCTTGCCATTCAGGAGTACCGTAAGCTTATCCACAAGCTTAACTTTCAGATCATTGCTTTGTCTGGCAAAGTCATCGTCCAGTATTTTGACGAGATCTTTCTCTTTGGCCTTCAGCTTCTTATCTTTCAGCACCCGTGAGAACAGCTTTTTGTCAATCACCACACCGTTCATGGATGGGGGTGCCTTTAGCGAAGCATCTTTCACATCGCCGGCTTTGTCACCAAAAATAGCCCTGAGGAGCTTTTCTTCCGGAGTAGGATCACTTTCCCCTTTTGGTGTGATTTTTCCAATCAGTATATCGCCTTCTTTCACTTCAGCTCCGATACGGATCAGCCCATTTTCGTCAAGCTCCTTGGTAGCTTCGGCACTGACGTTCGGAATATCGTTGGTGAGTTCCTCGACTCCGCGTTTGGTATCTCTTACCTCTAGCACAAACTCTTCGATATGAACAGAAGAGAAGATATCCTCACGCACAACCCGCTCGCTTACGACTATAGCGTCTTCGAAATTGTACCCTTTCCAGGGCATGAAGGCCACCATAAGATTGCGGCCAAGAGCAAGAGCGCCATCCTGGGTGCCGTAACCTTCACAAAGCACCTGTCCTTTCACCACCTTGTCGCCTTTCCTAACTATCGGCCTGAGGTTGATGGAGGTGTTCTGGTTAGTTCGCTGGAACTTGGTCAGCGTGTATGTTTTGAGGTCATCATCAAAGCTGATCAGACGTTCATCTTCATTCCTTGTATACCGGATGGTGATGGTTGTGGCATCGGCAGATTCAACGATGCCGTCGCCTTCGGCATGGATAAGTACACGGCTGTCGCGGGCAACAGCTTCTTCAAGACCGGTACCTACGAGGGGTACTTCAGGCCTGAGCAGTGGGACTGCCTGGCGCATCATGTTCGACCCCATGAGGGCACGGTTGGCATCATCGTGCTCGAGGAATGGGATTAGCGATGCTGCGATCGAGGCAATCTGGTTTGGTGCAACATCAATGAGGTCGATACCATGCCTGTCAGTGATAGGATAGTCGGCGAAGTACCTTGCCTTGATTTTATCAGTAAGAATTTCGCCGGTGGAAGAAATGGAAGTATTTGCCTGGGCTATGGTTTTACTTTCTTCTTCTTCGGCACTCAGGTACACAAGGGGCTGGTCAAGGGCGGCCTTGCCCTCAATCACCTGCTGATAGGGTGTTTCGATAAAACCCATCTTGTTCACCTTGGCATACACGCAAAGCGACGAAATAAGCCCAATATTAGGACCTTCGGGTGTTTCGATGGTGCAGAGGCGCCCAAAGTGAGTATAATGCACGTCGCGGACTTCAAAGCCGGCTCTTTCGCGCGAGAGTCCGCCGGGTCCCAGTGCGGATACCCTGCGTTTGTGCGTCAGCTCAGCCAGCGGATTCGTTTGATCCATGAACTGAGACAGCTGGTTGGTTCCGAAAAATGAATTTATGACTGACGACAGTGTTTTTGCGTTGATAAGATCAGTGGGCGAAAACACTTCGTTGTCTCGTACGTTCATGCGTTCACGTATGGTACGCGCCATACGGGCAAGGCCTACACCAAACTGGTTGTAAAGTTGCTCACCTACGGTACGCACCCTGCGATTGCTGAGGTGGTCAATATCATCCACTTCCCTTCGCGAATTGATCAGTCCAACCAGGTACTTGATGATCGAAATTATGTCCTCTCTGGTGAGCACCCTTGTTTCGACCGGAATGGAAAGGTCTAGTTTCTTGTTGATCTTGTATCTTCCAACTTCGCCCAGGTCGTAGCGTTTGTCCGAAAAGAAAAGCTTATCGATGATGCCGCGGGCGGTTTCTTCATCGGGGGGCTCGGCGTTGCGTAGCAACCGATAGATAAATTCTACGGCTTCTTTTTCTGAGTTAGCAGTATCTTTTTGCAACGTATTGAATATCACTGCGTAATCCTGCACCTTAGCGCCTTCCTTGTGAATGAGAATAGTTTTGGTGCCAGCATCAACGATCTGGTCGATGTGATGGTTTTCGAGTAAGGTTTCGCGGTCGATGATCACCTCATTACGTTGAATAGATACTACTTCGCCGGTATCCTCGTCAACAAAATCTTCATTCCACGACTTGAGCACCCTAGCGGCAAGCCTGCTTCCCACAACCTTCTTTAGGCTGGTTTTGCTAACCTTTATTTCCTCGGCAAGCTCAAAGATCTCGAGGATGTCTTTGTCGCTTTCATACCCGATGGCTCGTAACAGCGTGGTGACCGGCAGTTTTTTCTTGCGGTCGATGTATGCATACATCACGTTGTTGATGTCGGTGGTGAATTCCATCCACGAGCCTTTGAACGGGATGATTCGGGCCGAAAACAACTGCTGCCCGTTGGCATGGTACGATGTTCCGAAAAATACGCCGGGTGAGCGGTGCAACTGAGATACTACCACCCTCTCGGCCCCATTGACAATGAACGTTCCTCTGGGAGTCATGTATGGGATCATACCCAGGTAAACATCCTGTATAATGGTTTCAAAATCTTCATGTTCGGGGTCCGTGCAGAAAAGCTTGAGTTTGGCTTTCAACGGAACACTGTAGGTAAGTCCTCGTTCGATGCACTCGTCGATGGAATAACGTGGCGGATCGATAAAGTAGTCGAGGAATTCCAGAACAAAATTGTTGCGCGCATCCGTGATAGGGAAATTTTCGGCAAAGACCCTATACAGCCCTTCAGAAATCCTGTTTTCGGGATTTGTTTCAAGCTGAAAGAAATCCTGAAAGGACTTAATCTGTATTTCGAGAAAATCGGGATACTCGGCCTTGATCTGAGCAGATGCGAAACTTACTTTTTTCAGTTTTTCTATTGCCAAGGGAATGAGGTTTTTAGGTTTGGAGAAAAATGTTTACCGGAAGATACTAAAGAACGCTGTAAATGCAGAAAATAGACCACCCCGCCCTAAACGGCAAGGAGTGGCCTATTTCTACGGTACGGTTAGCTACTTAAGTTCAACTTCAGCACCAGCTTCTTCAAGCTGTTTCTTGAGTGCTTCGGCTTCGTCTTTCGTAATGCCTTCTTTAATTGGCTTGGGAGCCGCATCAACGAGTTCTTTGGCTTCTTTCAGACCGAGGCTGGTGAGTTCTTTCACCAGCTTTACTACTGCAAGTTTCTGTGCGCCAGCGCTCTTCAGGATTACATCAAAGGCGGTTTTTTCTTCTACAACCGGGGCTGCGTCAGCTGCTGCTGCTCCGGCAACCATTACTGGAGCTGCTGCTGCAGGCTCAATTCCGTATTCGTCTTTCAGAATTTTTGCAAGTTCGTTTACTTCTTTTACGGTCAGGTTAACCAGTTGTTCTGCAAAAGCTTTTAAATCTGCCATTTTAATTGTTATTAATTGTGTTGTTTAAAATTGTTCTTAACAGTTATGGCGTTGTCGGGCAACGCATCTTTTGTTTCTATTTTCCAGCAGGCTATTTTTCTGATAATGTTTTCAGAATTCCTGCCAGTTTACCACCACCCGACTGCAATGATGAAATGACATTGCGTGCAGGTGATTGTAGGAGGGCAACCAGATCTCCGATGAGTTCATTCCGCGATTTCAGGCTCACAAGGGCAAGCAGCTGATCGTCGCCGATATAGGCTGATTCCTGTACAAAAGCTCCTTTAAGCAGGGGCTTTTTGTTGTTTTTCCTGAATTCCTGAATGAGTTTAGCGGGATCATTGGCATGTTCAGATGTCATAATTGATGTAGGACCATTCAGTATCGGATAGATATCCGAATAATCCCGGCCGGTATTTTGGAGGGCTTTTTTCAGCAGAGTGTTTTTGACAACAACCAGCTTGACATCTCGTTTGAAACACAAACGACGCAGCTGATTGGTGGTTTCTACATCAAGTCCGGAAATATCGGTAATATACAGGCAATTGACATCTTTCAACTGCTCGGTCAGGTTTTCGATTAATTGGGTCTTTTCTTCCTTCTTCATAACCAGTGTTTATTATTTGGTTGTGATTCAACGGGTGTCGGGGGGGATCCCTTTATCAGGCTATCCATTGACACTGCAGAATATCTACAGACCGGTGGATTTGGCATCAATGTGAATGCCATGGCTCATGGTGCTCGACATGAAAATGCTCTTCATGTAGGTTCCTTTGGCGGCCGTTGGCTTCAGTTTGACGATGGTTTGCAATAATTCACGTGCGTTTTCAACGATTTGTTCAGGGCTGAAAGAAACCTTTCCAATACCGGCATGAATGATTCCATATTTATCCACTTTGAAATCAATTTTACCAGCTTTCACTTCTTTCACTGCCTTGCCTACTTCCATGGTCACGGTTCCAGTCTTTGGGTTTGGCATCAAACCTCTGGGACCAAGAATTCTTCCGAGAGCACCAATTTTCGGCATAACCGTTGGTATTGTGATGATTACATCCACATCGGTCCATCCGTTCTTAATCTGTTGAATAAAGTCATCAAGACCCACGTAATCCGCACCTGCTTCTCTGGCTTCGTCTTCTTTATCGGGGGTGCAGAGCACCAGCACACGCACTGTTTTGCCCGTTCCGTGAGGCAGAGTAACCACTCCCCTGACCATTTGATTGGCCTTACGGGGGTCGACACCCAGTCTTACATCGAGGTCGACCGAAGCATCAAACTTGGTAAAGGTGATTTCCTTAACCAGCTTAGCGGCATCGGCTAACGAGTAAAGTGCATTTTTATCGAATTTGGCCAGAGCCTCTTTTCTTTTTTTCGTTATTGTAGCCATTCTATTTCCTTTTTTCTTTTAAGGAGGTGTGTTTACAATTGGCCTCAGATGTTAGTTGTTACCAAAAGGCGCTTTACCTTTTACTGTTATGCCCATGCTGCGGGCAGTTCCGGCAACCATCTTCATTGCTGATTCAATGGTGAACGCATTGAGGTCGGGCATTTTTGCTTCAGCAATTGCTTGCACCTGATCCCAGGTGATTGAAGCGATCTTTGCCCGGTTCGGCTCAGCCGATCCTTTTTTGACCTTGGCTAACTCCATCAATTGAATAGCAACTGGTGGGGTCTTGATAATAAAGGTGAATGATTTGTCTTTGTAAACGGTAATGATTACCGGGATCAGTTTTCCTGCTGAATTTTGGGTTCGTGCATTGAACTGTTTACAAAACTCCATAATATTTACACCTTTAGAACCCAAAGCTGGCCCAACCGGGGGAGAAGGATTGGCTGCTCCGCCCTTTATTTGCAACTTTATGATTCCAGCTACTTCTTTTGCCATGTTTAATTAGCTAATAATAGGTGATTAATTAAATTGTTGTCTCTTACGAGACGGTAGGGTATTTACTCTTTTTCGACCTGCATGAAGCTAAGTTCGAGCGGAGTTTTACGCCCGAATATCTTCACCATCACTTTCAACCGTTTCTTTTCTTCATTAATCTCTTCGATAACCCCGCTGAAACTGTTGAAAGGTCCATCAATTACCGTGACGGTTTCGCCGATAATGAAAGGTACTGTAAGCTCCTCTCCCTTGTCGGACAACTCATCAACCTTGCCCAGAATGCGGTTTACCTCACTCAGGCGGAGGGCTTGAGGCTCGTCCTTGGATCCCAAGAAACCAAGAACTCCTGGAACATTGCGAATGACGTGGGGCACTTCTCCAACCAAAACGGCTTCAATCAGCACATAACCCGGAAAGAAATTGCGTTCCTTGCTCACTTTTTTGCCCTTCCTGATTTGGTATACCTTTTCAGTAGGTATGAGCACCTGCGAAACGTAATCTTTCAAGTTAAGACGATTCACCTCCGACTCGATGTAGTGCTTCACCTTCTTTTCACTCCCGGTGATGGCGCGAACAACGTACCATTTCTTTACCTGATCGCCCATGTTAACTGATGAAATTGAAAAGAGTTAATACCTGCATATAGTTGATGTAAGGCAATGCGCTCATCAAACAAGCTTGTAAAACTGTTCAAGAATTGTTTGAAATGACATATCCATCAGATAAACGACAAAAGCGATTATCAAGGAAGCAATGGATACGACCATAGCACTGCTTTGCAGCTCACTCCATGTTGGCCACGAAACTTTATGCATCAGCTCATCGTAACTTTCGCTGACGTATTCTTTAATGCTGAATTTTGCCATAGTATCAACGTTTTGCACGGGTGGAGAGACTCGAACTCCCAGCCAATGGTTTTGGAGACCACTACTCTACCAATTGAGCTACACCCGTTTGCCTTATCATTATTATTGAAAAGATCAGCCAATGCAGGTATTTCACTGCAATGGCCTCTCATTATTTTTCTTAGTCAACGATTTCGATCACCTGACCGGCACCCACGGTACGGCCACCCTCACGGATAGCAAAACGCAGGTTGAGGTTCAGGGCGATTTCGTGCAGAAGGTTAACAGTTACTGTCAGGTTGTCGCCAGGCAGAACCATTTCAACGCCTTCAGGAAGAACAATTTCACCGGTAACGTCAGTAGTTCTGAAATAGAACTGAGGACGGTACTTGTTGTGGAACGGGGTGTGGCGTCCGCCTTCTTCTTTCTTCAGGATATACACCTGAGCTTTGAAATGTTTGTGAGGTTTAATCGAACCTGGCTTGGCGATTACCATACCACGGCGGATTTCGTCCTTATCGATGCCGCGCAGCAGCAGGCCTGCGTTGTCGCCGGCTTCGCCTTCATCAAGGAGCTTGCGGAACATTTCAACACCGGTTACAACAGACTTAAGTTTTTCAGCACCAAGGCCGATGATATCAACCTGCTCGCCTACTTTGATGATACCGGTTTCAATTCTGCCGGTGGCAACGGTACCACGGCCGGTGATCGAGAATACGTCTTCAATCGGCATCAGGAAGGGCTTGTCGCGGTCGCGCACGGGCAGAGGAATGTATTCGTCAACAGCCTTCATAAGTTCCATGATTTTTTCGACCCAAACAGGCTCTTTGTTCAGCCCGCCGAGAGCCGATCCGCGGATGACCGGGGTGTTATCGCCATCGAAGCCGTAGAATGTGAGTAGGTCGCGGACTTCCATCTCAACCAGCTCTAGTAGTTCTTCGTCATCAACCAGGTCAACCTTGTTCATAAAAACGACGAGGCGTGGAACACCCACCTGGCGAGCCAGCAGGATGTGTTCGCGGGTTTGAGGCATGGGGCCGTCAGTTGCGGCGACTACCAGGATAGCACCGTCCATCTGAGCAGCACCAGTTACCATGTTCTTAATGTAGTCGGCGTGACCGGGGCAGTCGACGTGAGCATAGTGCCGGGATTCAGTCTGGTACTCAACGTGAGCGGTGTTAATTGTGATACCTCTTTCTTTTTCTTCAGGGGCGTTGTCGATCGAATCGAACGACCTGAATTCTGAAAGACCCTTTTCGGCAAGAATCAGGGTGATAGCAGCCGTAAGGGTGGTTTTACCGTGGTCAATGTGGCCAATCGTACCAACGTTGACGTGGGGTTTTGAACGTGAGAATTTTTCTTTTGCCATATCAAATGAAAATTACAAATAGTGAATTGATGTTTCGGATTTCAACCTTGAGCCAATGACGAGATTTGAACTCGTGACCCCTTCCTTACCAAGGAAGTGCTCTACCCCTGAGCTACATCGGCTGATATATTTTTGCAACGAATTCAACTATTCGTTGCATCTGTGAGCGGAAGACGGGGCTCGAACCCGCTACCTAAAGCTTGGAAGGCTTTCGCTCTGCCAAATGAGCTACTTCCGCTGACATAGAATAATGTGGGGAGAGGAGGATTCGAACCTCCGAAGGCTTAGCCAACAGATTTACAGTCTGCCCCATTTGACCGCTCTGGTATCTCCCCGCCTATATCCATTTTTCAATATGTTCAAAGAACTGAGCCGATAGAGGGATTCGAACCCCCGACCCGCTGATTACAAATCAGCTGCTCTGGCCAACTGAGCTACATCGGCGTAATCCTATCTCTCTCTGCGTCAGTTTTTTGCGCCTGGCTACTCATAAGCAGCCGTAAGCGGGCAATTGTTAGTCTCCTGTCAACGAACTGATGTAAAAAAAGCAGCCCTTTAAAAAGGACTGCAAAAGTAAAAACATTATTGTAATCTACCAAAAATATCCTAAAAAATTTTATATCTGACGGTTTTTTTCCTTATAGCGGGTCAGTTGCTTGCGCAATGCATCAACGGATAAATCAACAGCTTCCTCAAAAGTCTTGCATTGCCTCTTTGCAAAGAGGTCATTACCTCGTATCATCAACTTTATTTCTGCCAGTTTATTCTCCTGCTTGTCGTTGTTGTCGAGCCGAAGCGTTACTTCCGAAGAAACGATTCCATCATAGAATCCGGAAAGTTTCTCAACCTTTTCCCTGATAAAATCATCGAGCTTTGAGTCGGATTTAAATCGTACCGATGTAATGTTAATCTTCATAGTGTTCCTCCATTAAATTAAGCTTTAGGATGAGCTTGTTGATAAATCTTTTTTAATCTGCCAACGGTGTTGTGGGTATACACCTGGGTGGCTGCAAGGTTGGCATGACCCAGCAGCTCCTTGATTGAGTTCAGATCGGCTCCGTTTTCGAGTAAAACGGTGGCAAAGGTATGCCTGAGCACATGCGGGCTGCACCGGGACTTCGTGGTAACCTTAGACAAGCTTTGCCTCACGATTCTGTAGATCAACAGGGGATAGGCCTTACGGCCCTTATTGGTAACAATGAGGAAGTCCTCCTCCAGTTTTGGTACCTCCTTTCGTTTTAGTGTTGAATAATCTTTGATTAACCCGGCCAGATATGGTCCAAGGGGTATCAGGCGTTGCTTATTGCGTTTGCCTGTTACCCGCAGTTGTGAATCGTAGAAGTCAATATCACTTTCTTTTAGAGCAATCAGTTCGGCAACACGCATACCAGTACCGAACAGTATCTCGACAACCATCCGGTTGCGGAAACCCGGAAACCCTTCGTCAAAATCGACCTCATCAAACAGCCGCCGGATGGAAGTGTTGTCAATAAAATCAGGCAGTCGTTTCGGAAGCTTGGGCGAAACCACCTTATCACAAGGGTTCTGGGCAACCAGCTGCTGTACATACAGGTAGTTGTAGAATCGCCGGAGACATGTCAGCTTGCGTCTTACCGACCTTGCGCTGTCTCCCTGATCGACACGTGATGCCAGCCAAGCCCTGATAGCCCGGTGATCGGCCTTGACAAGCCCATCATCGATGCTATCCCCTGCAAAAAAGACCTGGAACTGACTCAGGTCAGTTTTGTACGCTTTGATCGTGTGAAGCGAATAATGCTTTTCGGAAGTGAGATAAGAAAGGAAGCCTTCAACCACCATACTGCGTAATAACTTCAAACCTTCCTGAGGCGTATCAGAAACAATATGAACGGTTAAAGTTACAACCTTATTGCCCGAAAAACAAATTTATCGGGAAGAAAGTGCAGGCGCAGAAAGGAATATTTTTAGGCGTTGTCGCTCTGCAATTGCTGAACGTAAATAGCCTTGAGCCGTTCTTCGCGCTTGATAATCGAAGGTTTGGTAAATTTTTGCCTTTCACGAAGTTCCCTAACGACGCCGGTTTTTTCAAATTTACGTTTGAGCTTTTTTAAAGCTTTGTCGATGCTTTCGCCTTCTTTTACTGGTACAATGATCATAGTTTACAGTTTTCCTTCCTGTGATTTATTTTGGGCTGCAAAGGTATGATTTTATTACGACACGTTGCAAGTAAACGTAAAAAAAAAATTACTCCAACTAGCCTATATGTTTTTGAGCGACAACAAGCATTTCGAAATCGCTGGTAGCCAGCGAATGATGGCGGCTGAAAGCTCCAAGCCTAGCTCCAAAAATATCGACAGTACTAAAATCCAGAGATTTTAACAGCCATGTAATTTCGGTCGGAACATAAAACCTTTCGGTGCAATCAAGCGACAAAACGTTACCGTCATCGTCAGTAATTTTGGTTACATCGTGCATACGGAAAGTCATCAGGTCGAAATTATGCTGGTTGTAAGAAGTGCCATCGGCATGATTTTCGGCGTCCATAAATTCCTGCACCGAATGAAACAATGGAAAAAGGCCATTGAGAGTTGTAAAAATGAACTTACTGCCCGGTTTGATTGCCCGGGCTGCCTGTTGCAGTATCTGAAAGTTCATTTCATCGGTTTCCATCAACGAAAAACCTCCTTCACACAGCATGATGGCCAGGTCAAACTCCTGATGGAATGGCATGTGGCGGGCATCGCATTGTAAAAATTCCACCTCCACATTTTGCTGGGATGCTTTGGTGACAGCCATGTTTAGCTGCGCCTGTGAGAGATCGATACCCGTAACACGATAGCCACGTTTTGCCAGCTCTATGCTGTGCCGGCCTGTGCCGCAACCTATATCAAGAATGCGTAGTGTTTTATCGTGCAGGATTTCCTGTTCAATAAAATCGCATTCGCCGAGGGTGCCAAACGTAAAAGGCTCCTGGTCATAGCCGCGGGCATAATTCTCAAATAACTTTTCGTACCAAGGTTTGTCTTTCATCAGAGCAAATATTTATGTCGGAATTTAAAAAATCTGAGCCTGCCACATCTCAGAGCTCGGTGAGGATAAAGCTGGTTAGTGCTGTAAAAAGATGTATGCGGGCATTGCCACTGTTGATGCCGTGGTCTCGGTTAGGATAAAACAGCATATTGTACTGTACATTGTTGGCAATCAAGGCGTCGATCATATCAATGCTGTTTTCTATATGCACATTATCGTCACCAGTGCCATGGGCTATGAGTAGCTTTCCTTTGAGATTTGCGGCATGATTAACCGGGGAGTTTTGTTCGTAGCCTTCAGGGTTTTCGGCCGGGGTGCGCATGTAACGTTCAGTGTAAATATTGTCATAGTGTTTCCAGTTGGATACCGGCGCAACGGCAATACCCGCCCTGAAAACCTCGGCGCCCTTGGTCATACAGAGTAGTGCCATGTATCCGCCATAACTCCATCCATATACTCCAATGCGGTTGCCATCCACATAAGGCAAGGAGGCAAGGTGTTGTGCAGCTTCTATCTGATCGATCGTCTCGTATTTTCCAAGCTGCAGGTAGGTCATTTTTTTAAACTCTGCACCCCTGTAGCCCGTACCCCGGTTGTCAACAGCAACTACGATATAGCCTTTTTGAGTAAGCAAATGAAACCACAGGTTGGTGGCGCCCCCCCATGCATCGCGTACGGTTTGTGATCCCGGCCCGCCGTACACATACATCAGCACGGGATATTTTTTTGACGCATCAAAATCATAAGGTTTTAACATAGAGGCATTCAAAATAGCCCCTTCGGAATTTGTAATGGTAAAAAACTCCATCTTGCTGAGGCGATATTCTTTTGCCAGTGTGCTGAGTTGCTCGTTTTGCTGAAGGTGTCTGACTAGCAACCCATTGCCTTTTACAACGCTTGTCCGGGGCGGAGTGTTAGCCGTACTGAAGTTCAGTACGGCATAATCAAAGGTTTTGCTGAAGCGCATTGTACTTGTTCCGAGTGCATTGGTAATGGGCACATCGCCCCGTCCATTGAACCCAACCCGATACACTTCGCGGTAAAGGGGTGACTGTTTAGCCGCCTGGTAGTACACATAGCTATTTTTTTGATCAACACCTAACAATGCGGTAACTTCCCACGGGCCTTGGGTTAGTTTTTTTACCAGGCGACCATATATATCGCATAAATAAATGTGATTGTATCCATCGCGTTCGCTGGTGATGATAAAGTGTTTGCCGTCATCAAGAAAGGTGAGGTCGTGGGTGATGGAGATATAATATTTATCTTTTTCCTCGTACAGCAATCGAATTTGCCTGGTGCTGATATCTGCCAGGAGAATTTCAAGGTGGTTCTGGTGTCGGTTCAGTCTCTGAAACGAAAGCACGCCCGGGTTTCGGGTCCATTGGAATCTTGGGATATATTGATCGGTTTCAGGACCGGTGTCAATTCGTGAGGTGTTTCCAGTGGCCAGGTTATACACCTGCAATGTAACTATAGAATTGGCCTCCCCGGCCTTCGGATATTTGTACCTGTGTTGTCCGGGATACAATGAGCCGTAGGTGGTGAGAAAGAATTCCCTGACATGGCTCTCATCGAACCGCAGGTAAGCGATATGACTTCCGTCAGGTGACCACTGAAAGCCTTTGGTTATTCCAAATTCTTCTTCGTACACCCAGTCGGTGGTCCCGTTTATAAATTGGCGTTCAAGCCCATCAAAGGTTATTTGAAGCTCACGTCCTTCATCAAGGAAGGATATAAACAGATTGTTTCCGCGAACAAAGGCAACTTTTGATCCATCGGGCGACAGTTCAGCCAGGCGTTGTTTTCCGTTGGGGCTAACATCGTATATACGGCCTGACCTGATATCAAACACATAGTTGGTTGATTGCCTGCTGTATCTGTAGATTGGTTCTGTATCGGCCGACAGGAGGATGCGTTGTTCATTTGCACTGAACTGGTAACTATCAATACTGGGCTTTTTTCCATCTGGCAATTTGATTAATCCGGGAGCGAACATAGTGGCCACCCTCTGGCCATTATCAAAGCGATAAGTATTGATCGAATCACGCTCAAGCAAGGTATAATGCTGGCCATCGTTGAGCGACTCAAGGCCGCGCACGGTGCGGGCACTGAAGCGGTTGCCACGATAGATGTCGTCAAGGGTGAGGGTTTTGACAGGTTCTTGTGAGTGAAGGCTGCTGACACCAAGCAGGATGAGGAAGCTGATGAATGAATGTAGAATCTTCATAGTGATGTAATGAGATGGTTCTATTCCAGGAACGTCAAAGGTATAAAAATGAAGAAAAACTGCAGGTTGGGTGGAACGGTTTTATAACAGGTCGGAATAAATACAGGTTATAGACCGTTCAGGCGCAGAGCGGTCAAAGAATGAGTTGGATGGATATGGCGGCGGCGACACTTTAATTCACCAGGACTATGAGAAATTCCCGAATAAGAAATGTTGTTTTACCTGCCTGTGTGTGGCAGTCAGGCAAAGAACATGTGACTTTCACCTTCGAAATGGGTGTCAGGGTCGTGTTGAACAAAAAACAGAATCGCATAAAAATGTGCGGGGAAAATACCTCTGGAATCAGGATGCTGCTGAGATGCGGACCCCCATGACCGGAGTGGGATATACTGGATTCGAACCAGTGACCTTCGCCCTGTGAAGACGCCGCTCTAAACCTGCTGAGCTAATATCCCTGCAAATCGGAGTGAGATATACTGGGTTCGAACCAGTGACCTCTTGCCTGTCAAGCAAGCGCTCTAAACCAACTGAGCTAATATCTCAATAAAGGCGACAAAGATAATAAATTCTCCGGACTTGTTCGATAAAAACTTTAACATTCTCCAGCAACACACCTTCCGGGGAAACTAAATCAAACATATCTCATCCAATTGCAAACCAAAAAGATTGTTCTAAATTTGCCCTAATATTTTTGGTTTGTATGAATGGAAATTATTATCACGACCTGCTATGATGATTAATAATACCAGAAAAATACCAGTCCTCCTTATGCTTGTGGCGAAGCTATGCATACTACACTCTTGTTTGAAGCCACGATGCGAAGGCGAAGTGTGTGGCGAGGTGGAATTTTATCTGCTCAAGTCCTACGACCGTGTAAATGGTTTTTGTCAGATTGATGAGTCGAAGATAGTGCTGCAATCCAAGCCCATTGTAGCTTACAAGGACATCATAGGCTACGATGCTAAGACCTGCACCTTTGAACTTTCAGATAGGGCTTGTAAAGCCATTTGCGATCTGCCTATGTCGGTTTCCGGTGTTGCTTTCGCTGTGGTAGCCAACGATGAACTGGTATATTCCGCCTATTTCTGGCCTGGGTATTCCTCCATGAGCTGCAACTGGACTGTGGCCGATCCCATGCGCGTTTGTTGGAGCAAACGGTTACCAATCCAACTGGGCTACCCAGGGGCGATCAGCGGGCAACCCCTGCCAGATCGTCGCAATGACGCACGCTTAGTGAATATTCTGAATCGTGACCAGAAGTTACTTCCTTAGCCAATAGCCAGACACAACAAATATTTATTCCAATCCAAGAGAATGCAATGATTTCGGTCATCCTAGTGGCGCCACAACTACTTTTCTCTAATCCTGCCTGGCACCAGTAATGATGGCTGGAAAAGTTTAAATAATATGCAGATATAGCACAGAAGCAGAAGGGTGAGCATTGCCGTCGTATGCTCGTAGGTGCCCGGAGCGCATCTTTCGCGATTGCCTACCACATTCAGGATTGTTATATGATTTTGTTTTATTCACCCCCTGATTTGCATTTAAGTAGCCTCAACGGAATTAGATGCACGGAATAATGGTATTATTATTTAACAGCACAGGTTTTGCATGAGGCGTGTGGCCCTGTCAGGTGCGTGAAAAAAATCAGCGTACTGTGAGCATGCACAACGTTTTTACGATACGTTACGGGTAGCTGGCAGGACTGGTTTCAGTGAACGGAAATTTTTCAGGATTGGATCCATCCTCCGTCAATCTGCCTCTGGGGCATCAGGCCCGTCAAAGAATACCCTGTGTAAGGGCAAAATCAAAGGCAGCACGGTCAGCTCCAGTTTGCACGCCTGAAACTGGGACCAACCCGATCCGGAGAGCAAACAACTGGATCTAAGGTTTGATAGAGAATGTGAACGGATTATCAAATTCACGCACAGAACCATCGGGATAATGTACTGACAGTTTGGGCGCTAAGACCAAGCTTTTTATTTTCTCAGGCGTGGTGAGTGATGGGACATATGTTAATCGGACAAACGGCACCTCACCGGTCCATTCGGCCAAAAAACCTATAACCCCGTCATCATTGGATACATGGCTCATCAGAAAAGGAAACCAGCGTTGTAGCTCACCGCGCATAGCTTCGGCCACGGGCATTTCAATAGTTGCAGTCTGTGCAGAATTATACTTCTCAGATTCGTTAAACCTAACAGAATAAGGTTTGAAGGCCTTTTTCAGATAGTCGACAGCGCTCATGAACCGTATCTGCGGACCTGTGTACGCTACTTTAAATTCTGTCTTTTGTGTGGTTGCTTCTTCTCCTTCGCCATATGTAACGGATGGCGCCTCTATCATAGCTTTTATCCTGGTCAGATCAAGCAATTGCGGATCATAGTAAACAAACGTATGCACGGGTTCTCCAAACGATGTTTCCATACCGAAGACACCGGGCTCGGTAACCAGCAACTCGCTTAACAGAAATGCATCCTGGCTGTCAAAAAATTTGTCAATGCCAAGCTCAGCAACAGCTATCTGACCCATATCGGGAGATGGTTCAGCCAGCATCCAGTTGACCGGCGCAAATATTGCCTCGCGTATCGCATGCGGATCGATAACTGCGGGATCATACCATATTTTAACAGCGTACCGTTTGGCAAAGGCTTGCACACCTATCACGCCCTCAACTTTTTGCATTTGTGTGGCAAAAGAGCTGGCACTACCGAAACACTTAATGTCTTTGAGTCCTTCCTGTTCATAAATAGCAGCCGTTTCAAACTGTTCGGCAGATCCCCATCGCACATTTATTGTAGGAAGTTCCCAGCGTGCAGCAATTAGCATGCCTGCAATAATCAATACCAAAAGTATAGATGCCGGTAGCCATGTCCAACGTCTGCGATTGATCGTGAGGGCTCCTTTTTCCGGACACTTAACCACACAATCTACACACATGTGGCAATCGATATGCCTGACACTTTCGGAGGTGGATACCGGAAGGGCATAAGGACACACTTTGTCGCATATCTTACAGTTGGTGCAAATCTCGGGATTGCGGTTGATGCGTAACAATGGGAAATACATCCCCTGTCGGCGGCAGACTTCAAGTATCAACCCAGCCAGACAAACAGCACCCAACAGCCAGAACCAGTGGAGCTGAATGCCTGCGACAGACACCAGCAGCCAATAAATCAACAAGATGGCGATAAATACAGGAGCAAAAGCGAATATGTTGGCAGCAGCACCGAGCGGACAAAGGTATTTGCACCAGAATTGCCTTATGAAGAAAGATCCAAAGACAGTGATGGCAATGGTGATCAGCGCATAATACACGTTCACGTCCTTACTAAACCCGGTCATCACGGCATAATAAGGGTCGAATTGTCGGCAAAATAGCTCGCTAGAGGAGACAGTAAAATAAAATGTGATGAAAAGCAGGATATACTTGAGGCTGCGCAACACACTGTCAGCCACCCCGGTTATTGTATAGCGAACCTTAAAGCGACTGCCCAGCCGGCCAAGCCATTCGGTAAAAATACCGATGGGGCAGATATAGCTGCAGAACAATTTGCTGATGAGCAACACGCCTACCCCAAGCATGATGCCCATGATAATCTGCATCGAGCTCATGGAACAGGCAAGTGAATTGATGGCTAGGTAGCTTGAGAGTGACTGCATCCCGCCAATAGGACAGTACGTTTCAAAATCGGGTGTGTAGCCGCTGTCGAATATCCACCTGATCAGCATGTATCCTAGCAGGGCTGTTATGGTATATTGAATCGCCAGGCGATAGTAGTTGACTCGTTTGTTTCGGATCTTTTTCATCATGGAAAGATGGGATTGCGCATAATTCAGGCAAATGTAAAATATATACGTATTTTTGATGGCTGACCTGTCTATTTTAGAATGAGTCTAATTAACGTGATATAGTCGCATGCCCAAAACCAGGTTTTTATGGATAGGGATTCTGATGTTATTTTGGCTGGATACCTTTGCGCAGCACGAAGGCAGATCGTCGATGCGGGTGGCCTTTTACAATGTTGAAAATCTTTTTGATACCTTCAACGACACTCTTACTGCCGATGATGAATTTACGCCGGAAGGTGTACGCTTTTGGACCTACAGCCGTTTTATAAGAAAGTGCCAGAATATAGGCAAGGTACTCATTGCCCTCGGCGAGTGGGATGCTCCTGGAATTATTGGGTTGTGCGAGGTGGAGAACAGGTTTGTCCTGACTCAGCTGCTGCGTTACAGTGCCCTCGGTCGGTTGAATTACCAGATTGTGCATTTCGATTCGCCTGACAGCCGCGGCATCGATGTCGGCATGCTTTTCAGAAAAGATAAGTTTCAACTTCTGCACAGCGAACCCATTCGCATTCAGTTTACCGGCCCCGATGCAAGAACCACACGCGATGTTTTGTATGTAAAAGGTATCGCACTAAAAACCGACACCCTGCATTTGTTTGTGAATCACTGGCCTTCGAAATTCGGCGGGGTGATGGCCACCGACCCGTTGCGAAGGTTCGTAGCAGAAAGGCTCAGGTCAAGGGTCGACTCCATCCTTCACGCCGATCCACTGGCCGGCATTTTGCTGATAGGCGACCTTAACGATGAGCCGTCGGAGGCGAGTATTACCGAACACCTTCAGGCCAGACTCGACACAGCCAACCTGGCCCCAAACGATTTGTATAACCTGATGGCACCCCTTTACAGGCAAACTGGCAGTGGCACCAACAAATTCAGAGAAAATTGGAGCCTGATTGATCAAATCATCGTATCGGTGCCTTTGCTGCGGTCATTCAGAGGCCTGGGTATTCATACTGTGGGTGCAAAGATTTTTAATGCGGACTTCCTTCTTGAAGATGATCCTGTGCACACCGGAAAACGTTTGTTCCGCACGTATTCAGGATATACCTATACCGGAGGGTTTGCCGACCACCTCCCGGTTTACGTCGATATACTCGGGCGGTCAGTAAACCCCTGTGATTATTGAATAAACTTCCACCCATCGTTTTATATCGATCCGGAATCAGGCCGTGTGATTGTAAGATTTGCGGGGCATGAGGCTCTGACGTTTAAAACATTCATAATTTCGCAAAAAAATTACACCCATGACCGAAATCATTGAAGCAATAAGGCAGAAGGCCGAAGCCTACCGCAACTATACTGCAGAAAATCTATCCAAACTCGTAAGAATCAAATCGCTGAGTGCCAAAGAAGGTGAAGTACAAGCTGAACTTAAGCGTCAGCTCGAAGAAGCCGGAGCCGATGAAGTATGGGTGGACGGACTCGGAAATGTGATCGGAAGGATTGGGAACGGAAGAAAAATACTAGCTTTCGATGGACATATGGACACCGTGGATCTCGGCCGGCTCGACAACTGGGACTTCGATCCTCTGGGCGGACACATCCGTGATGGGTTTGTGGAGGGGCGTGGATCAGTGGATCAGAAAGGCGGTGTGGCTTCGTTTGTAACTGCAGCGCGTATTCTAAAGGAATTGCATTTTGACCGTGACCTTACGGTGTATTTTGTGGGCAGCGTGATTGAAGAAGACTGCGACGGCCTCTGCTGGAAATACATAGTTGAAGAGGGGGGTATCAGACCCCATTTTGTGGTGAGCACTGAGCCCACCAACCTCGGTATTTATCGCGGACAGCGTGGCCGGATGGAGATACATGTACATTTCTATGGCACCTCATCGCACGGTTCGGCTCCCGAGCGCGGAAATAATGCCATTTATATGGCTTCTCGCGTAGCCCTCGAAATTGAAAAGTTAAACAACGAACTTGCCTTTGACCCTTTTCTTGGCAAAGGCAGCATCACCATCTCTCAGATTATCTCCTCAAGCCCATCCCTATGTGCAGTATCCGATTATGCACGCTTGCACCTTGATAGGCGGCTCACCTGGGGCGAAACCAAGGAGTCGGCAGTGAAAGAGATCGAAAAACTGGTAGAGGGCATGAATGCAAAGGTGGAAACCCTGCAATACGAAGAAACTGCCTATACAGGACTGCGGTACGGCATGGAAAAATACTATCCAACCTGGGTAATGGATGCAGAGCATAGTTTTGTAAAAACAGGGGCTGATGTATTTAAGCAGCTTTTTGGCTATGACCCCAATGTCGATAAATGGACATTCTCGACCAATGGAGTAACGATAAATGGAATATATGGTATTCCGGTGATAGGCTTCGGGCCAGGCAATGAGGTGATGGCACACGCACCGAACGAAAAAATCCCCATTGATCACTTGGTGAAGGCATCGGCATTTTATGCGGCCCTTGTTCTGGCATTCTAACCTATGCTTACAGGAATGAAGCCAAACGCAGCTGAAAAGAAAATAAACGACTCTGAAAAACTATATAAACAATTAGACTATGGATTTAAAAAACAAGATTCAGTCTTTGAAAAACATACACAACGACCTCTATGGTGGCGATTTTTTGCTCACCTGGGAGAAAAGCGATCAAGGTATAAAGCTTGTGCTTCAACTGGCCGACCTGCTGAAGGAATTGCGGCAATCGAACCACTCGTTAAGGGTGTTCGACTCGGGATTGGCTGTTTCTATTTTTCGCGATAAGTCTACGCGCACCCGTTTTTCGTTTGCATCGGCTGCTAATCTGTTAGGGCTTTCCGTTCAGGATATGGACGAGGAAAAGTCGCAGATCTCTCATGGTGAAACTGTTAGAGAAACTGCCCAAATGATTTCGTTCCTTACCGATTTCATCGGTATTCGCGACGACATGTTTTTGGGAGAAGGCAATAGGTATATGCGCGAAGTAGGTGCCTCGCTCAACGAAGGATTCAAAAACGAGGTGCTTCCTATACGCCCGCCAATCATCAACTTGCAATGCGATATGGATCATCCAACACAGAGCATGGCCGATTTGTTGTTTTTAATAAATTATTTCGGCTCAATAGAAAATCTCAAAGGCAAGAAATTGGTGATGAGCTGGGCCTACTCGCCAAGCTACGGCAAGCCATTATCTGTACCGCAGGGAATTATTGCTTTGATGACACGCTTTGGAATGAATATTGAGCTGGCCCATCCCGAAGGCTACGAGCTCATTCCTGAAATAGTTGATGTAGCTCGCCAAAATTCTGCTACTTATGGAGGCAGCTTTAATGTCAGCCATTCGATGAAAGACGCATTTGTAGATGCTGACATTGTTTATCCTAAAAGTTGGGCGCCGTTTCATGTGATGGAGCAGCGCACACAATTGCTAAAGAAGGGTGATAAAACCGGACTAAAAGAGCTTGAACAGCAATGTTTGGCACATAATGCTTTGCATAGAAACTGGGAATGCAATGATGTAATGATGAGCGTTACACGCGCAGCAAAAGCCCTTTATATGCATTGCCTTCCGGCCGATATTTCTGGCATATCGTGTGTGAATGGAGAGGTAAGTGCTGAGGTATTCGAACGGTATCGCCTCGACACCTACAAAGAAGCGGGTTATAAACCCTATGTAATTGCCGCAATGATGATTGCCAGTCGTTTTGAGGATCCCGCACAGCTAATCCAGCAGCTGATTGACAACCCCCGCAATCGGGTTTTATAACCCCCCTTGGCAAAGAGGATATTTTAATTACAATCTTGTTTTAGTCAGCGGAAGGCAGAAAGATTCTGCCTTCCGCTGACTTTTCTTATGTATTGCACGATTAATATGAATTTGTTGTATTTTTAGCGATCAACCAAACCCAATACCATTATGAAAACAGGAATTATAACTTTGGCAGTTGTGTTTTCAATACACCTATCTTCATGCGATATCGACGAAATTTTCAAGAAAGATTCCGGCAAGCTGGGTGGTGACCCAAATATCGAGCTTAATGTAGTTGGCAACGATTTTAGTGCTTCTCCGAAAGTCAACAATTCAAACCTCAACCTACCAGCCTCGGCGGTTATTACTAAAACTGAAGGTGGGGTGAACACTGTTAGGGTGATTGCAGATTTAAGAAACGACACAAGGTTGGCAAAGTATAATAGCATGATACCTGCCCAATACAAGGATGCACAGGGCAGGCTTAACGTAGAAGCAAAGTTTATGGCTACAACAGAAGGCATGCTCGACTATACCAATAAAGACCAAAAGCCTTTTGTAGTAGTAAGGTATAATGCGAAAGTGGGAGACACTTACGAACTGAAAAAATCGGATGGCAAAACCATCACTCGTACCGTAACCCAAAAGTCGACTACCGACGATTTTGATTATGGATTTTTTCTGATAAAGACAATCACCGTCGAACAGGACTCAAGAATACCCGGAATTAGCAAGTTTGTGTACAAGCTCAATCACAAATATGGTCTTGTTAATGTAGCCATGCATGCAGATGATGCAACAATAATTGAATCAAATATCTACTCTCGCTACCCTTAGCGATGATCCAAGGTATCTTAACTCTAATAAGCTCTTTAATGAGACATCAAAAAAACATAAGATAAGGATGGTATCAGGCTTCAGCCTGCCAGCCTTTATCTACGAGGGAGATCTTTCCGCCTGAAAAAGAAAATCAGGCGTCGATTGCAACCGACTAGTCCGAACCCTACCTATACCGCTCTGCTCAATATGTTTTAACATTTTCGCAACAGCCCTGCATAGCCTTTTGATATTTAACACTATATGGAATCGCGAACCATAATACACTTACGCAGCCTTCATTATGTTTCAGGAAGTTGAGGTCTTGACAAAAAGTCGGCCACAAATGTTCGAGTGGCTGTATCACATTGTTTATGATAGCGGTTATGTATATATTGATCTATGGTCAGTACACCACTTTTGGAGTGGGTTTTCGCTAATAATCCTTCTTAGGGCTTTCGGCAATAGGAATCCATGGTTATATTTTGTGATTTTTCTCTTGCTTTACGAGGTTATTGAAATATCATTCGTGTATATCAAGTTTGACCTATTCTTACCTGAGCGGATAAAAGATCAGGTATTCGATTTGACAATTGGAGGAATAGGTGGTGTATTATGCCATAGACTTTTAGCATACCTAAAACAGGCAAGCCCATTACAGGAGCGTAGGGTACACGCATTTATAGTGGTTTATCTATCTTTTGCCTTTTCATGGGTGTGGGTAGGATTCAATCGCTTACATTTTGATCAAGGTATAAGAGGCCCTGGCATCAATTTCAGTTTGTTAATGATGTATTTTGCTTTAGCTGTTATTGTTTTACATTTTGTAGTCAGGCATAAGCTATATAACGGCATCAGGGCAATATGGGTCGGCATCCTATATATCATACTTCACGAAGTGATACTTGAATCAATGTATTGGATATGTAGGGTGGGTGTTATAGACAATCACAACACGAATATGGGTTTGATAAGAAGTTATATCACTACCAATAAGGTAGCCAACCTTACAATATTAGCCCCTGCAATATTATTTGCTATGTTGTTGGTCTTCAAATCGATTTTGAATACAACTTTGGGACTACCTACCGCTACTACCAGCCGCTTACCTGGCAGGGTTACTCCTCTTGGCGGGAATAAATGATTTGGCCACCAAGAATCACCACAGAAGGCGAGCCTTTGACTCTTAGGGACTCATATATATTCAGATCACAATTTTGATGGTGCGTTGAAGCAGAAATCGTTTTTTCGATCTCTGGGTCCCACACCACGATATCGCCATCGGCATCCGGAACCAAAAAGCCTTTGCGAGGAGCAAGTTGATATATACTCGCAGGCATTTCGCATACAAGCTTAATCATTTGCTGTATTGTTATTCGATTGGTAAGCACTCCGTAGGTGAAAAGCAATTCGAGGCGATGCTCAACACCGCCAGCTCCGTTTGGAATGCGCCTGAAATCGTTCAGGCCGAAAAGTTTTTGGGCATAGTTAAATGGGCAATGGTCAGTTCCAACAGTATCGATAGTACCATCGGCTATCGCAAGCCATAGCGCATCTTGATCGGTTTTGGTGCGGATGGGCGGGCTAATTACAAAGGGGGCTATTTGCTCGAACGAACCAGCATAGCAAGTGTCGTCAAACAATAGGTATTGCGGACAGGTTTCGGCATACACTTTTGAGCCTCGTGCCTTAGCTTCTCTGATATGGATGAGCGATTCGGCCGCCGATACGTGCACTATGTATAAAGGACAACCGGTTTCTTCCGCAAGTTCGATAGCGTGTTTTACGGCGTCGCTTTCGGTATATGCAGGCCGCGACAAAGCATGAAATTGTGCTTGAGTATTGCCGGCCTCAGCAAAGAAATTTCGCAACCCGTCTATTTCTTCGCCTACCTCGCAATGCGCCAAAACCATTGCTCCATGCCTGGCAGCCGTACTCATTACGTTCCAAAGCACATCGTCGCCAATGCCAACTGTACCCAAATATGCTAAATAAACCTTAAACGATCTAAATCCCATCCTTATACATTCGATCATTTGGTCTTCGGTATCCGAATTCCATTCAACCGGACTTACATGAAAACTATAATAAGGTCTGTCTTCCGCAGCTTCAGATAAACGATTTTCAAGAGCAACCGTTAGAGACTGACCTCGATGTGGAGTAACAAAATCGATGAGTGAAGTGGTGCCGCCCATCAGGGCAGCCATCCGGCCGGTGCGAAACGAGTCGGCTGAGGGGCCTGCAGGAGTTGGTAGCTGCATATGGACGTGTGGGTCGATGGCGCCGGCAAAAACAAATTTACCCCTTGCATCAATTACGGTATCAATCTCAGTAATTGGAATCTGATCTTGAATCGAAGCTATAATTCCATTATCAATTTTGACATCGCCACTACGTTGGAATTCAGATGTTACAAGAATGCCGTTCTTGATTATGATTGCCATAACGGATATTTATAATTGGAGGGTTTTTTCAAATTTGCCATCAACAGCCGATGTAAAGCCCAGTGTGCGTAAATATTGGATGTGTTTTTTGCTGCCCGGTGTGGCCAGAATTTTTGTGAACCCAGCCTCGATGAATCGGGGACGAACCTGATTGTATATGAAGCGACCGTTCTTAAAATCGCGATATTCGGGCAGTACATAATCGAGGTGAACACAAAGTGCGTTATCTTCCTGGCGTTCGGCTACGAAGACTCCGGCCACAGCCATGTTGCGAAGTGTAAAAAAACTTAAGGTGTTGTTTGTGGGTGAATATTCATAGCCTGGAAAAAATTTATGTATTTCTCGGCAGTGAAAATCCACAAAGCGTATGAGGTATCTGTTTTCCGGTCGAACTTCAAGAATCTCGAAAACTTCTTTCTTAGCATAAATGCCTATAAGATAATAAACATCTACACAAACAATTAAAAAGTTGAGAGCAGCAACCGGCCAGGCATCTATCAAGATACCATATACTGAGAACAAAGCTGCTCCCGCAAAGTTTATCCATCGAAATTTGAGTATGGAACTCATGGTCATCGATATAGCGATAATGACAGAGGCTGCATAGCCCAGATATTCAAGAATTACACTATCCATATTTAAATAATGTGTATGCTTACAAAATTAAGATATAACGTAAATTCGTTCACTAAACGACATTGAGGGCACAAAGAAAAGAAGAGGCAGCGTTGCTCATAATAGAGTAAACATACCTTTCAATCGTGAATTTACCGGACCGCTTTTCTGACGCACGAAGCGGCTTCCTCAAGAGTGATAGCCGAGAGCACCTCAAGCCCCGAATTGTCAATTAGCACTTTTGCCTCCTCAGCATTGGTACCTTGTAAGCGGACTATTATCGGCACCCCAATATGCCCGATGTTATTATAAGCATCTACAATTCCCTGGGCCACCCTGTCGCATCGAACTATTCCGCCAAAGATGTTAACCAGGATGGCTTTCACGTTGGGGTCTTTCAAAATTATGCGAAACCCTTCTTCTACTCTTTTGGCATTTGCCGTACCCCCAACGTCCAAAAAGTTAGCCGGTTCGCCACCACTAAGCTTTATCATATCCATGGTTGCCATTGCAAGGCCTGCACCATTTACCATACAACCCACATTGCCATTGAGTTTTACATAGTTCAAATCGAACTTGCTCGCCTCCACCTCCATAGGATCTTCCTCATCCAAATCGCGCATTGCGGCAATATCATTATGCCTGAATAGGGAGTTGTTGTCGATAACAACCTTTGCGTCTGCCGCAAAAATGCGATCGTCGCTGGTTTTTACCACAGGGTTTATTTCAAATAAGGAGGCATCGGTGCCTGTATATGCCTGATAGAGAGCGGTCACAAATCTGGTCATCTCCTTGAAAGCTTTTCCGGATAAACCAAGATTAAAAGCGATCTTACGGCACTGAAAATCCTGAAGGCCTACCTTTGGATCTATCTCTTCGGTGAAGATGTATTCAGGAGTCTCCTCGGCCACTTTTTCAATATCCATGCCCCCACGCGGCGAGTACATGATCATGTTACGACCTTTGGCGCGGTTGAGCAGAATGCTCATATAAATCTCCGAAATGGGAGAATCGCCGGGATAGTATATGTTTTGCTCCACGAGAACTTTCCGCACCTGCTTGCCCTGAGGACCTGTTTGAGGAGTGACTAACTGCATGCCAAGAATGTCTGAAGCATAGAGTCTGACTTCATCAGCTGACTTTGCAATTTTGACTCCTCCGCCTTTCCCGCGTCCTCCTGCATGTATCTGAGCCTTAACGGCCCATTTGTCTGACCCGGTCTGTTCCTTAATTTTACAGGCGGCATCTGCGGCCTCATCTGCAGTATTGGCTACAAAGCCCAAAGGTACCTGAACATTATAACTTTGAAGGAGTGATTTGGACTGATATTCGTGAAGATTCATAATTTTGCGGTTTAATCCGGCAAATATAACAAAGCATACATCATTTGTGTTTACTGAATAAATTTTTACCGCTGTAAACGATAAAACAGAATGAAACGTTTACTATCCATATTCAAATCAGGTTTATATGTTTCGAAGAATCACCCCACTGCTGCTGCTCGCTCTACTTGTATTCTCTCAAGCCTTCGCCAATGAAGACAAAAAAGTGAAGGCAATTCGCACTCCCTCTCAACCGGTGATTGACGGAAAACTCAACGACGGTGAATGGCTAATCGCAGAACCCATCACTGATTTTCTGCAAACAGACCCCTATTTTAAGGCTAAGCCCAGTCAGCCCACCGAGGTTAGAATATTGTATGACAACCGCGGGGTTTACATCGGAGCCAGGCTCTATGACAGCTCCCCGGACAGTATTCTTACCCAGCTCGGAAACCGTGACGACCATCTTAACTCCGATCTCTTTACTATCAGTTTCGATACATACTCCAACGGGCTTGATGCCTTCAGTTTTGAGGTGTATGCATCCGGAGTGCAGCGCGAAAGCCGCTTGACCGACCGCACTTTTAATGCCGTGTGGGAAAGCGCCGTAGAGATTGATGCCAAAGGCTGGACTGTAGAGATCAGGATACCCTGGTCGGCCATCCGCTTTCCGGACAACGCCAAACAAAACTGGCGGTTACAGCTACAACGCAATGTAAGGCGAAATCGTGAAACAATTCAATGGGCTCCGGAGCCTAAAACCACCTGGCAGAAGCATAGTTATTGGGGTTATCTGAACGGATTTGAACACATTCAATCTCCTATCAGGCTATCGCTCAGCCCCTATTTTTCGGCGGGTGCTGAACATTTCCCTTACAATGTTTCGGATCGGAGTAACTACTCAACTTCATTCCACGGTGGGGCTGATTTAAAGTATGGCGTTAGTAAAAGCTTTACCCTCGACATGACCCTATTGCCCGACTTCAGTACGGTAGCTTCAGATCATGAAATTAAGAATCTCACGGCGTTTGAAACCATTTATGATGAAAAGCGCGAGTTTTTCAAGGAAGGCATGGAGCTTTTTATGAAAGGCAACCTTTTCTACACCAGGCGCATCGGACGCCGACCAGCAAAATACTTCTCTGTGCCGCATATGATTGGCGAAGGCTCGACAGTACTGAAAAATCCAACACGCGCTCAGCTGATCAATGCCTCCAAACTTTCCGGCCGAACCTCGGGCAATCTAGGAATCGGGATATTTAATGCTGTTACAGCACATACCTATGCCACCTATAAGGATGTGGCCGGCAATGAGAATACTGTGTTGACCGATCCTTTGTCCAATTATAATATTGTGGTTTTAGACCAGGGACTTAGAGATAATTCATCAGTGTATCTGATCAATACCAACGTGATGCGGGCATCGGCCGATTATGCCAATGAAAACGTAACAGGTACAGGTATAAGCCTGCTCGACAAATCAAAGACCTACAGGGTTGAGGCCAGCGCCTCGCTGAGCCAGAACCTGCTCAAAACACCCAACAGCAATGGAAAAACCGTAGTTCTTGGGTATCGATATAATGCAGGATTTTCCCGTATCCGCGGGAAATTTCAATACGCCCTTAACCACAACGGCATGGATTCGAAATATTCCATAAACGCCCTTGGAATGGTTCGGCGCAACAACCTGCTAAACAGTAGTGTAAGAATCTCATACAATCAGCCTGAGCCGTTTGGATGGTTCCTGCGAATGATGACATTTAGTAATCTGGAGCATAATGCCCAGATGGATATACAGAAAACCACCTCACTTTCATGGGCCACACGCATGCACTCAACCACCCGCAATTATTTTTCTCTATCAGGCATGTTTCGGGCCGATCTGATCAAAAGACTTGATTACTACGAACCTCGTACAGCAGGAAGGTTTTTTGAGATTCCAAGGAACTATCAGACCGACTTCCGGTTTTCGACGGATTACCGTAAGGCATTGGCAGTGGATATTGATTTCGAGTTCACTACGAGCCAGGATGATTTCAGGGAGTATGAGATCACCCTGGAGCCGATTGTCCGTTTCAGCAACCAGTGGACATTGCAGCACAGCATGACCATGAACCTGCAAGGCAACAACAAAGGGTATGTCAGGAAACTCAGCGCCAATGAGATTGTATTCGGAAACCGTGACCTCAAGTTGCTTGAAAATACCCTCAGCAGCCGTTATATGTTCAGAAATAATCTCTCCCTTAGCCTGCTCATGAGGCATTACTGGTTCAGAGGCGACTATGACAAGTTTTTCACTCTAAATACCAATGGCAGACTCGACCTCCTGCCTACCTACACTACTAATCATGATTTCAACTTCAATACGTTGAATATTGACCTGGTTTTCGATTGGGAGTTTGCCCCCGGAAGCAACCTGAGCCTGGTATATAAAAATTCGATCTCGCAGGAAAATGACGTCATCATAAACCACTACTTCCGCAATGTTGACCGCATGCTTGAGTCAGACCAGCTTAACAGTCTGACATTCAGGCTATTGTATTATTTAGACTATCATTCAGTGATCAACCGAAAGAAGAATCCAGTTGGCTAAACGCATCGCACCTGACATAAACAGATGATCAAAGCTGAAAACCTTCATAAGAGCTATGGTGGTATCGAGGTACTGAAAGGCGTTGACCTTGAGGTGGCGCGCGGCGAAGTTATATCGATTGTGGGACCATCGGGTGCAGGAAAGTCAACACTGCTGCATATAATCGGAACTCTTGATAAGCCAAATAAGGGTAAGGTTCACATAGGTGGCACAGATATAAGCCTGCTGAACGATAAGAATCTCAGCGCATTCAGAAATATAAATATCGGCTTCGTATTTCAGTTTCACCACCTTCTGGCTGAATTTACTGCGCTCGAGAATGTAGCCATACCTGCCCTGATCGCAGGCGAATCGCGCAAAAATGCCGAACAAAGAAGCAAAGAATTGCTGCAATTTCTTAATCTGGGCGAGCGTCTCACACACAAGCCTTCGCAGCTTTCGGGCGGAGAGCAGCAGCGCATTGCTGTAGCCAGGGCGCTGGTTAATCAGCCGCTAATGGTTTTAGCCGACGAGCCCTCCGGAAATCTGGACACGGCGCATGCCAAAGAATTGCATGAACTATTTTTCCGTCTTAGAGACCAATTTTCTCAAACTTTCGTTATTGTTACGCATAACGAATCGTTGGCCCTGATGGCCGATCGAAAATTGATGATGAAAGATGGCCGTATTATTTCTGACGACAGGCAGAACAGATAGATTTATCATGCGCCTCCGCCTGTTCTTCATTCTTGTCTTATCATTCAGCTGTTTGCCTTTGGTTATGAAGGGACAGCGCACAACTCAGTCGCAATATGAAGTAATCATACTCAGCGCAGAACAACTTCTGGCCCAAAAAAACTATAAGGGCGCCAAGGCAGCATATGAAAATGCCCTGAAGCTTGATTTAAAGGCAAGTTACCCTCGGCTTAAACTTCAGCAGATCAAGCAGTACTACAACGATCCCCAGGATGACACAAGATACAGGCAGTTTGTTGCCCAAGCAGATCAGTTTTATGCTCAACAGGAGTTTGATAAAGCTTTGGAACAATATGAATGGGCCTTGGTGCTGAAACCTCAAGAGAGCTATCCGCGCGAACGTCAGGCCATGATAGAAGAAGCGCGCATCATGCTTCAAACCAGGCAGCAGGCCTACAAAAAGTCGTTAGCCCTGGCCGATTCTTTATTCAAGGCTAAAAACTACAGCGATGCACAGAATGAATATCTGTATGCCTCCGGTCTGCTGCCAAAAGAGTCTTATCCCCGCAAGAAATTAGACGAAATCAACATCATACTTGAGGTTGCGCGCAGAGAGCAGCTCACGTATGCCAAAGTGCTTAGTGATGCCGAACAGGCCTATATGCACCAGGATTATTATTCTGCACTCTCCCTTTATCGAAAAGCACTGCAGCTCAGGCCAGGCGATCCGTATCCCGGCAATATGATAAAACGCATTGGCGATGCAGAGCTGGATAAGCTTTCGGCCGAGGAAGCCTACAAAAAGCTTATCGGAAATGCCGACAAATATCTTGCCGATGGCGACCTTCAGCTGGCAAGAGCAAATTTTGAGCAAGCATCCAACATAAAACCCACTGAATCCTATCCCAAAAAACGACTGATCGAAATAGATGCCACACTTGAAGCCCGGGCAAAAACAGCGGAGCAACTTGCCATAACCCTCGATAAAGCGCGTAAAGCTTATGATACGCAAGACTTCTCTGCCGCATTGTCATTCTTTGAAACTGCCAGGCAGATTGAGCCGTCAAATCAGGAAGCCGCCGCGAAAATAACCGAGATCAAACAACTTCTTAAATCAAAGGATGAATATAATACATTGATTGTTCAAGCTGACAGGTTGTTCAACGCAGCGCAATACAATGAAGCGAGAGCGCGATACCAGCAGGCATCGACGATAAATACTGCAGGGAATTACCCCGGTGAAAAAATTAATGAGATTGATTCCCTGCTCCAAGTCATTGCAGAAAAGGAAAGCGCCTACAAAACTGCCGTCGAAAAAGGAGATGCAGCCGCTAATACTTTAGATTATGCTTCCGCATTGACATTCTTCAGGCAGGCGACTGAAATCAAACCAATCGAATCTTACCCGCCGCAACAGATTGCCCGGATTGAAGCCATACTGCGTAAGGCCGAAGCAGACCGGCAGGCGTATGAACAAGCTGTGGGTAAGGCAAACGGATTTATGCAGGAGCAAAAATATCCCGAGGCTATTGAGGCCTACACTCTGGCAATGAGTTATGGCCCGGCTACCGGTTTTCTGCAACAAAAAATTGCTGAAGCCAATGCATTGCTTAGCAAGGCTCAAACAGAGGCTGCTTACGAAAAAACACTCGAAGAGGCAAAACAATTTGAAGAAATCAATCGCCTGGCATATGCGTTGAGATCTTACCAGGCAGCCAGCCAGCTTAAACCTGATGCCACGCTGCCAAAGCAGAAGATCGCGGAGCTTACTGCCATCATCGAAGCCGAAAATCGTAAAGTGAGAGAGGCTTATGAAAAGCAGATAGCCACCGCAAACAGGTTTTACGAATCAAAAGTTTTTGATCAGGCTATTGAAGCCTACAGCGAGGCGGCCGCCTTGATGCCCGATGTAGCTTTCCCATCCGAAATGATTGATAAAATCAAGAAATATATAGAAGAACGTACGCTGGCCAATCTCGTGATCACCAGTGAGCTGGTGAAACAGGATGACGAGAAAAAGTTTTCGTTCAAACCTATTGAATTGCGGCAAAGACGGAATAACTACGTCGTCATAAAAGTAAAATTTACGAACATCGAACCTTCGCGATTCTTTCTGAATTATGGTCTTGACGATCAACGCAGTGGAGGTATAGTAGTCAGAAATCCGGGTGGCAAAACTGAAAATGAGTTCATCGTTCGCGTAAGCGCACAGGACCGTTGGTATCGTATCGATAATAACTATCTCAGCATCTTCGCCGAAGGGGATACTTTGGAGATCACGCAGCTCATAATTTCGGCGGGTGATTAAATTCCGGCTATTGTAATTTTTCTGATATTTGCCGTACGAACACCTCGCCGCATGGAATCGTACTTCAGGAAGTTCAGACGCAATATTGTAGGCATCCGCCAAAAGTATCAATCGCCTTATGGCAGGCAACGGCTGGTGTATGCCGACTGGATTGCCAGTGGGAGGCTCTACCGCCCCATTGAAGATAAGTTACTTAAACAGGTTGGCCCTTTTGTAGCAAACACCCACACTGAAACCAGCGAAACAGGAACCCTAATGACCAAGGCGTATCATCACGCCTGCGATATCATCAAAAAGCATGTGAATGCCAGACCCGACGATGTACTACTCACGACAGGTTTTGGCATGACGGGAGCCATTGTCAAATTTCAGCGTCTACTCGGCATCAAATACTGCGGGCAGGTATTTAAGCGTGAGTGCCTGAAGGAGGCTGAGAAGCCTGTTGTTTTCGTCACGCACATGGAGCATCACTCCAACCAGACCAGCTGGCTCGAAACGGCTGCTGATGTGATCGTGCTGGAACCCGGTGCCGATCTGCTGGTAAATCCCGATGAATTAAGACGTCAGCTCGAAATATACAAAAATCGCAAGGTGAAGCTGGGCTCATTTACGGCCTGCTCGAATGTCACCGGAATCGAAACTCCTTATCATACCCTGGCTCGCATTATGCACGAGTTCGGTGGTCAATGTTTTGTTGATTTTGCCGCATCGGCACCTTATTGCCATATTAACATGCATCCGGCCGATCCGATGGAAAAGCTGGACGCCATCTTCTTTTCTCCACATAAGTTTTTGGGCGGCCCTGGCTCTTCGGGTGTGTTGATATTTGATAAGAAATTATACCAGAATCCTTCGCCTGACCAACCGGGCGGTGGCACTGTGGACTGGACCAACCCCTGGGGTGAGTATAAGTTTGTGGACAACATCGAGTCCCGCGAAGATGGAGGCACGCCGGGTTTTCTTCAGGCCATCCGTACAGCCCTAGTCATAAGACTGAAGGAGCAAATGGGGGTAGAAAATATCTGCAAACGAGAAGAAGAGCTGATCGAGCGTGCTTTTTCAGGTCTTGAAAAGATTGCCGGGCTTCACATTCTTGCCCATAACCAGCGTAAACGGATTGGGGCAATCTCATTCTATTTTTTGGATATACATTACAACCTGGTAGTGAAGCTGCTGAGCGACCGTTTTGGAATCCAGATGCGCGGGGGCTGCGCCTGTGCGGGCACCTATGGGCATTACCTGCTCGATGTGAGCTATGAGCAATCTAAGCTCATTACAGATCGGATCAATTCGGGCGATCTGTCGCTGAAACCCGGCTGGGTGAGAATGTCGCTGCATCCGACTATGACCAACAAGGACCTTGACTACATCATATCAGCCATCGCTCAGATCGGTACAAACTACAAACGCTGGGAAACAGATTACCGCTACGACAAACTCACGAATGAGTTTTATCATCGTAGCGAAGGCCAAAGGAAAGACCAGGTTATCAGCCAATGGTTTAGTTTCTGATGCTCTCACCACCCACCTTGATTGTCATACTTGGCCCTACAGCTTGCGGTAAGACCCGGCTGGCGGCGTTGCTGGCGCACCAGATAGACGGAGAGGTAATCAGTGCCGATTCAAGACAGGTATATCGCAGAATGAACCTCGGCACCGGCAAGGATTACTCTGACTATGTGGTGAACGGTCACTCCATCCCCTTCCATCTTATCGACATAGCAGAGCCCAATGAAGAATACAATCTTTTCAGATACCAGAAGGACTATGTCAATGCACTGACAGATGTTGTGGCACGAGGAAAATGCCCCATCCTATGCGGAGGTACAGGCCTCTATATCGAGTCTGTATTATCGGAGTACCAACTTTGTCAGGTTCCACGAAACGAAGCTCTTCGGGAGCGATTGGCCGGACAATCGCAGGATCAACTGGCTGAGATGCTTTTTCGGCTCAGACCACTGCACAACACCACCGATACCCGCGACCGCGAGCGTACTTTGCGGGCAATCGAGATTGCCCTGAGCGAAAATACAGCAACCGTAAAAAATGATGCACCTGCTTTGGGCTACATAAGCTTTGGAGTGAATCCCGGCAGAGAAGTTGTCAGACAGCGAATCACTGATCGGTTGCAGCAGCGGCTGCATGATGGGCTGGTTGAGGAGGTTAGACAACTCCTCAGCGAAGGCATTGAGCCGGCCAGGATGGAGTATTTCGGATTGGAATACCGCTACCTGACCCGGTATTTGCTCGGTAAATTGAGCTACAATCATATGGTGAAGCAACTCAACACAGCTATTCATCAGTTTGCCAAAAGGCAGATGACCTGGTTCAGGCGGATGGAACGGCGAGGAATTCGGATTTGCTGGATAGACAATGATATGAGTGACCCGGAAAAGGTCGCCTACATCATCCGTACTACCGGTGTTTGATAAGTATTCGTTTCAAATCGTCAATTCTGCCCCATGATGATGTTTACTACCCCAATGATATCCAGCACGTTAGTTGCCGAGGTGGAATTCACATCGGCATTTTCGAAGCAAAAAGGTTCCGGGTTATACACCATGATATAATTCACAATAGTGATGATATCGAGTACGTCAACCTTTCCGTCGCAATTGGCATCGCCCAAAAGGATAGCAGGTTTAGTGGTAAATGTATGTGGTCCGGCCCATATACTGTTTGTTCCGCCGCAAATAGCCCTTATGTAAAAATCGTAACTCGTATTTGACATTAACCCATTGAGGCTAAATGGGTTAAGATCGACGGAGTTTAGGAAGATTCCTGAACCTACAGCAAAACCCGATAAACCATACTCAATTTCCCATTTACTTTCGCTCGATCCGGGTGTCCAGAAAAGCTTAGCCGAATTAAGACTAACATTGGACGATCCCAGATTAGAAGGGGCGGCGCAGAGTGGTACGCCGCTTTTTCCGATTCGAATGTCATCCATATAGATGTTACGGGTGGTCCAATGGAGATCTGCTTTGAAACCTATATATCTGTTTGCCCCTATATAGCCACCCAACGAGAGCTCATGAGTTTCCCATTATATATAATGCGTTGTGCAGTTTGAATGCTGAAAGGATTGTGTCAGCCTCCCCATACTTAAAAGAACAAGAAAGCGCATCGAAACCCTGTTTTCGCAGCTTAATGACCAGTTTATTTTTAAATGAAATTAGGTAAAATCTCTTTTTGGTTTTCCTACTTGTTTTGTTGTACAGGTCACTGCGGTTACTTAGCAGCAATTCAGTAATTTAAAGAACGAGAAACCATTAATTGATCTTAAATATGAGTTGGCTGATTAATCCGTACAATGCGTTAAATTTTATCATATTTCATTACTGATCTAATTAATTAGGACTATTCCAAGTTGAATCACCTGATAAAAACTGGTTGTCATCATCGATTTCCAGCATCTGAGGTAATCCAACGAAAGTTTCAATTAAGAAAATCATCATGAACATTAGGACAAAGTACTTGTTTAAGATTTATGTTGAAACATTAAACACTATTTGATCATGAAATATATTTCCATTTTGCTCCTGACTATTGGGCTTATTACGCAAACTATCGCCCAAACCGGAACCATACGCGGCAGGGTTTTTAACGAGAAAAACAATGAACCCTTGCCTTTTGTGAACATCATTATTTATGGTACCCAGATTGGTACTACAAGTGATTTTGACGGCAATTTTCTTTTCACAGGCATCGCCCCGGGCTTTGTAAAAATATCGGCGTCGTTCATTGGATTTGAACCAGCCACCACTCCGGAATTCATGGTTACCAATGCCCGAACATCTACCATCGATATTCCCATGCGCGAAATGTCAATACAGCTTGAAAAAGTTGAGGTGAAAGCCAACCTGTTCAGAAGACCCGACGAAAGTCCTCTGTCGATGCGCACCCTGGGAATTGCTGAAATAGAGAAAAACCCCGGCGGCAATCGCGATATCAGCCGCGTGATTCAGACCCTACCAGGGGTTGCATCAACCCCTGCCTTCAGGAATGATGTCATAATCAGGGGAGGCGGACCGAGCGAGAGTCGTTTCTATCTTGACGGGATCGAGATACCCAACCTGAATCATTTTGCCACTCAGGGCGCCTCCGGAGGGCCAACCGGCATAATTAATGTCGACTTCATCCGCGAAGCCGACCTGTATGCCGGTGCGTTTCCAGCCAATCGTGGTAATGCATTAAGCGGCGTACTCGAAATGAGACAAATAGACGGCAATCCTGAAAAGCTAAATTTCAAAGGATCGGTTGGCGCATCTGACCTGGCACTGACACTTGACGGTCCTGTGGGTCAGCGTTCCAACATTATTCTTTCGGCAAGGCGCTCCTACCTGCAATTTCTTTTCGGAGCCCTGGGCCTGCCTTTCCTTCCGACATACAACGATTTTCAGGTCCGTTACCGGGTAAATCTTGACAATCAGAACCAGCTGGTCATTCTTGGTCTGGGAGCAATCGACCAATTTGAGCTGAATACCGGCATAAGAAATCCTGACGAAAACCAGCAATACATCCTTGATTACCTGCCTGTGAATGAACAATGGAATTATACCATGGGAGCTGTTTACCGTCGTTTCATTCCCAACGGGAACCACCAATTCTTCCTTAGCCGCAACATGCTGCGAAACAACTCATATAAATATCTGAACAATCTGGAAACCAATCCGCGTTTGCTCGACTATTCTTCCGATGAGATGGAAAATAAGTTCAGGTATGAATACAACACCATGCTTAATGGTTTTCGTTTAAATACAGGTGCTGGACTGGAATATTCCCGTTACCTCAACAATACCTACCGGGCCCTCTTTGTCGGCGACAGGCCTTTCGATGTCAACTACAATTCGGTCATTGACCTATTTAAATGGAATATTTTCTCGCAGATCAGCAAAGGCTTCCTGAGCGACAGGCTTAAGCTTTCGCTGGGTTTAAGAGCGGATGCCACCAGCTACTCCGCCAAGATGTCAAACATGCTTGATCAGCTATCGCCCAGATTTTCGGCATCCTACTCGTTGACCGATAAGCTGTTCATGAATTTCAATACGGGACGTTACTACCAGTTGCCTCCCTATACCATGCTCGGATTCAGAAACAACGATGGTGTGTTGATTAACAAAGCCAACAAAATATCATATATATCAGCCGATCATCTTGTCGGTGGATTTGAGTACCAAAGGAAAGCACAGTCTCGCTTCACGCTTGAGGGGTTTTATAAACAATACCGCAACTACCCGCTGTCGGTGCTCGATAACATCTCTTTGGCCAATAAGGGAGCCGGTTACGGCACGTATGGCGAT
Organism: Lentimicrobiaceae bacterium; assembly: GCA_037445555.1. GTDB lineage: Bacteria > Bacteroidota > Bacteroidia > Bacteroidales > JAAYJT01 > JAAYJT01. The sequence continues at coordinate 21,350 of JBBIKG010000014.1, read as the reverse complement.
GAAGAAGTGGTTTCAACCTCCACAGGAAGAGCTTATGGAATGGAAATTTTGCTGCAGGAACGCGACCTGAAAGGAATTAACCTGATTGCCAGTTACACCCTGGTGCGCAGTGAATTTACAGGGAACGGCAGTGAATATATCCGCTCTGCCTGGGATAACCGGCATATTTTTAACCTCACGGCTACCGGTAAACTTAAGAGGAACTGGGAGTTTGGTGCTAAATGGCGCTATGTCGGCGGAGCTCCTTACACTCCTTACGACCTTGAAAAATCATCCATCATTAGTGCCTGGAAGGCGAACAGCCGGGGATACCTTGATTTCTCCCGTTTTAATTCCGAACGTCTTGCCGCTTTTCACCAGCTTGATATCAGGGTGGACAAGTCATTCTATTTTGGGCGTTGGACATTGATGTTGTATACCGATATTCAAAATGTGTATAATTTTCAAAGTGAGCAGCAGGGTGCCCTCGTCAGGGTGCTTGACCAAGCCGGAAATCCTGTGATTAGCAACGACAAATACCAGCTCAGGGAGCTTAAGAGTACAGCCGGCACCGTGCTGCCATCCATTGGCATAATTGTTGAATTTTAATAACACTCCAAATTACCGATCCAATGAAAAAGATAACCCTCGCAAATACAGCTTTCCGACTGATTATGATTGCCTTACTTACAGTGGTTGTTTCCACGGAAGCCCGCTTGCAGAATAAGAACAGAAAAAAATCTAACCTCCCAACCTATGAATTGCTCAAGACTAACCCTTCTGCAAACGGCACCAGTATTCGTCTTGAATTTGAGAAGGGCAAATCATATAACCATCCGGTGATGGCAGTATGGGTTGAAGACATGCAGGGCAACTACATTCAAACCATTTATGTAGTTAATTCGATCGCCAAAAGTGTGTTTAAACATGGTAAACCGGTGTGGGGAGGCTGGAGCAGCGGTGTAGCAAGGCGGGCAGCTACCCTTCCCTACTGGGCTTTTAAAAGGGGAATACGTGAAAGTGATGGTTTGATGTTACCCTCACCTGATAATCAGCTGCCAGATGCTATCTCTGGCGCCACACCTGTCAATAATTTCATTCTGAATGCCAAAACCGATGCGCCTCTGAGGTTTCCTTTCAGGGTAATGCTGGAAATCAACCAGCCCTTCGACTGGAATCAATTCTGGCATAATAACCGGTACCCTGATGATAAGGACTACAAGACTAATGGCCAGCCAGCACTTGTTTATGAGGCGGCAGTATCTTCTCCGGGAAATAAAACAGAGATGAAACCCATCGGACATAGCCACTATTCGGGTAAAGACGGCAGTCTTACCCCGGATATCAAGACGTTGACTACTGCAATTTCGATTGTTTCTAAAATAGGTGTCGAGGCCAACTAGTCTTTTGATTTATTGGGCAACATGGGCACGAATCTGAACAGGCCATGTTCATACTGTTGCAAGTCGCCTTCTGGTGTTTTTCGAAATACCGTCATCCTTTGTATGACTCCCTCGTCTAAAGGCACAACCAGTAGCCCTCCAGGTTTTAATTGTTCAAAAAGTGTCCTTGGCACATATGGGGCCGCCGCAGTGATTAATATCTTATCAAAAGGTGCAAATGCAGGCAATCCCAAAAAACCGTCTCCATAGTGTACCTTTATCCTTCCGTACCCTATGGTTGGTAAAAACTCCCTGGTTTTCTGATAGAGCGATTTAATGCGTTCAATTGTAAAAACCTTAGCTCCCATCCGTGCCAGTATACAAGCCTGATACCCTGAACCTGTCCCTATTTCCAGAATTTTATCACCCGGATGCACCTCCAGAAGCATGGTTTGGTAGGCAACCGTGAATGGTTGTGAGATAGTCTGCCCAGCGCCAATCGGGAAGGGCTTATCCTCATAGGCAAATTCCAGAAATGAAGAATCGAAGAAAAAATGTCTGGGGACAGTTTCCATTGCCTCAAGTACCGGCTTATGGGTTATGCCCTTCATCCGGATGCTTTCAACCAGTTTTTTTCTCAGGCCCTGATGACGGTAAGTATCCTCCATATCGCAAACAATCACTTATATATTACTCACAATCATAGACTTACATGTAAGTTGTCTGAGAACAAAGGTACATAATTTAACCTGCCATGAGGAGTATTCTGGAAAATTATGAAAACCCAACAAAACCTATATATGCATTAACTTAATATATGTATGATGCATGAGTATGTAGTCTGTTGTATAGTTTGACAAAAGTGTTAGATTTGCAGAAAAATGGCTATGCTAAAAATTGGGGTACTGGGAGCCGGACATCTTGGAAAAATTCATCTGAAGTGCATAAAACAAATCGACCATTTCGACCTGGTCGGGTTTTACGACCCCGACCCGGCAATAATTAAGGAAGTTGAGTCAGGGTTGGGTATCCCCAGCTTCGAAAACATCGACCAGCTCATCCAGTCTTCGGATGTCGTGGATATCGTTACCCCGACCGTTTCGCACTTTGATTGTGCGCGAGAGGCACTCAAAGCCTTCAAGCATGTATTTATTGAAAAGCCTATGGTTGCCACGCCGCAGCAAGCTCTAGAGCTTGGCCGCCTGGCTGCCGAAGCTGGGGTGAAAGTACAGGTGGGTCATGTGGAACGTTTCAATCCGGCATTCCTGGCAGCACAACCTCATCTGAACAATCCGATGTTTATTGAAGCACACCGGTTGGCGCAGTTTAATCCAAGGGGCACGGATGTGCCCGTGGTGCTCGATTTGATGATTCATGACATTGATATCATATTGAGTGTTGTTAAGTCGGATATTCGGAAAATCAGTGCCAGTGGCACCCGGGTGGTCAGCAGTACTCCCGATATTGCCAATGCACGTATTGAATTTTTCAATGGTTGCGTCGCAAACCTCACCGCTAATCGTATTTCCATCAACAATGTCAGAAAAACGACATTTTTCCAGCAGAACGGATATGTGTTGGTTGATTTTCTAGATAAAGAGCTGGATGTTGTGCGCATTCAGGATATTGACCCTTCAAGGGCGGATGGTATGGTGGTACATGCAGGTCACGACCAGCCGGGAAAACAGGTATTTCATGAAAAACCTCTGATAAGACCTGTGAATGCCATTGAAAGTGAACTCCGAAGTTTTTATCATGCCGTAACCAACAATACCGAGCCGCAGGTCACGCTAAACGACGGGCACTCAGCACTTGAGGTCGCATACCAGATATTGGAAAAAATTGGCAAATCGCCCTATAACTTGAATGGATTATAGGTTATAAACGATGATGTGTGCCTTTGCCTGTCAGCATTCTTCTCATGTAAATCCTATCGGTGTTAACATTCTTCCATATTCTTTTAAGATTAAATTGAAAGAATATCTGGTAAAACATTTTTAACATGCAACTTTTGATGATCTTTACAGCCTGATTCAGAGCGGGTCAATCTGCCCATGGCTTTGGATCAACAGATAATTCAATCATACGAAGTATCGGTTCATGAATAACAACAGGCAACTGGCAAGATACCTCATCGCTGACTTCCTGTCAGCATGCATAGCCTGGAGTTTGTTTTTCTTATACCGCACCTGGCAAGGCCCGGCATCGGATGGTAAAGATATTTTCGACCTGCTTTCCGATCCTCTGTACTGGCTGGGCATGATCTCCATCCCGGTATTCTGGCTGCTGGCCTACTGGATGATGGGGGCCTACCGCAATGTTTACCGCAAGGCACGCCTGCAGGAATTTGGGCAAACTCTTCTGATAAGCGTTATAGGCGTTCTGGTGCTTTTCTTTGTGCTCATTCTGGATGATTTTCTCCCTTCAAATAAATCCTACGACTCGTCATTCTTTGTTCTTTTCTCTCTGCACTTTGGGTTCACATACCTTTTCCGGTTAATCCTTACCTCGATTACTGTATACCGGATTCAGCATAAAATTATCGGATTCAACACCATAATCGTTGGCAGCAACGGAAATGCCATATCGGTTTTTCATGAAATCGAGAAACAGGAAAGGTCTTCGGGCAATAAATTTGTCGGATTTATCCATGTCGACAGTTACGAAGATTATAAGATTGAGAAATTTCTGAAAAGACTCGGAGGCCTGGAGGACCTCAAAAACATTATCGAGCGGTATGCTGTAGAGGAGGTTATTATTGCCATCGAACGATCGGAGCACAAAACCATTGAGCGCATCATCACGCAACTTGAATACGTGGATGTCATCATTAAAATCATCCCTGACATGCAGGATTTCCTGCTTGGCACCGTAAAAACTGAATCTATCTTTCACACGCCACTCATTCTTGTATCTCCCGAGCTTATGCCCGCCTGGCAGCAATCTATGAAAAGGCTGATGGATTTATTTGCCTCCGTAGCCGCCATGGTGCTGTTAAGTCCGGCTTATCTTTTCACAGCCATTGGAGTGAAATTGTCTTCAAAAGGTCCGGTAATATACTCGCAGGAACGTGTGGGCCTTCGTGGAAAGCCTTTTTTGATGCACAAGTTCAGATCCATGTATTGCGATGCCGAAAAGCACGGTCCCATGTTATCCTCCCGGAACGATAAACGCATCACCCCTTTCGGGCGCTTCATTCGCAAGGTCCGCCTTGACGAAATTCCTCAATTCTGGAGTGTGCTGATTGGCGATATGTCGCTTGTAGGCCCCAGGCCTGAGAGGAGTTACTTCATCGAGCAGATTGTTCAGAAAGCACCTCATTACCGTTTATTACACCGTATTAAACCGGGTATCACCTCGTGGGGGCAGGTAAAATTCGGCTATGCCGAGAATGTAGATGAAATGATTGAGCGATTGAAATACGATATCCTCTACCTCGAGAATATGTCGCTGGCCATGGATATCAAGATACTTATCTATACCTTCCTGATTGTAGTTCAGGGGCGCGGCAAATAAATCAGATTGCTCCGCTTTCAATCAGCTGCACAATACGCTCAATGTCACGATCCTTATTCTTAGGATCGTAGTGCACCTTAAGATTAAACCCAAAAAGCCTGGCAAATGACTGCCAGAAGAATGCCCTGAATTTGCCCCGGAACTCGGTCACTATATCATACGTGTTTGTACCGGTTTCGCGGTCGACGAGCTTAAGCAGTATCCAGCCCTGTGTAGTGGTAAATCGCATCAGATCGTCCTGAAACTCAGCCCTTAGCTGGTCCTCTGCTCTTTTCATCGCGGCACGTTTCTCCTGTTCGTTGTTCAAAGTGACCAGAAGTGCCTCATATTCGCGCATTTTGATGCCGGCAATCCTGGCGTAGGGATATACCGTTTTGACATTGTACACCAGACGGTAATAACGCTTCCACTCCTCGGCGGTTTTATATTGCAGTGGGGGAAAAATCACAACCTCGGGAAGCGCAATTACCGGTAGGGTATCTGTTTCAGTAATAAATGCACGTACAATAACCGGCCTAAGATCCTGTGCTGCAGCCAACACAGGCATCCAAAGCAAAACCAGTATGAGTTTAAATCGTGTCATAGGGTAGGTGTCACCTCTGTTCATCATCTACCAATACGTATGCCAATACAAATTTGGTTATCACCTGCAGAACGATTGTATCAAACAACAATGTCGGCTGATCGTAAGTGCACCTTAGAATATCAGGCTACTTTTAGCCTTGCCACCGCAGAGCGGGTAAGTTTGTCTTCTGCGTAAAGCTTATCTATATGTAGTTCGCGAACACCTGCTTCGGCCGAGGGCAACTCGAACATGGCATCGTTCATGATGGATTCAAGGATGGAGCGCAGTCCGCGGGCTCCAAGCTTAAACTCAACGGCTTTATCAACCACATAATCAAATACTGACTCATCGAAGGTCAGGTGGATGTTATCCATCTCAAACAACCGTATGTATTGCTTGATCAGTGAGTTCTTTGGCTCGGTCAGAATTCGTTTCAGGGTATCACGATCGAGCGGATTCAGGTATGTTACTACCGGAAGCCGGCCGACCAGTTCGGGAATAAGTCCAAAGCGCTTCAGATCCTGAGGAGCCACATATTGCATCAGATTGGTCTTATCTGCATTGTGCTTTTCTTCATCTTTCTTAAACCCGATGATATTTGTTTTCAACCTGGAAGCAATAATTTTCTCGATACCGTCAAATGCACCGCCGGTAATAAAAAGGATATTTTGGGTGTTTACCTGAATCATTTTTTGTTCAGGATGCTTGCGTCCTCCCTGCGGTGGCACATTGACCACAGTGCCCTCAAGCATTTTAAGCAATGCCTGTTGCACGCCTTCGCCCGATACGTCGCGGGTGATGGAAGGGTTGTCGCTTTTCCGGGCAATTTTATCGATCTCATCAATAAATACAATTCCCTGCTCGGCGGCTGCAACATCAAAATCGGCTACCTGCAGCAGCCTGGACAGGATGCTTTCCACGTCCTCTCCTACATAGCCGGCTTCTGTAAGTACTGTAGCGTCGGCAATACAGAAAGGTACTTTAAGCAACCTTGCAATGGTACGAGCCATTAGGGTTTTTCCTGTTCCGGTTTCGCCAACAAAAATGATATTGGACTTTTCAATCTCTACATCGTCACTTTTTGCCTTCTGCTTACCAGGCAGGATGCGCTTGTAATGATTGTAAACTGCTACCGAGAGTACTTTTTTTGACTCGTCCTGTCCAATCACATACTGGTCAAGGTATTTCTTTATCTCAACGGGCCTGAGCAGCTCAGGAATTTTTATCCCCTTGCGTCGTTTTCCTGGATAAGCGTCAGTTACAATGTCAAACGCCTGATATACGCAATGATCGCAGATGTGGGCATTGAACCCCGAAATCAGCAGGTTGGTCTCGGCCTTTTCGCGACCGCAGAATGAACAATGTTCTGTCTTTTTTGCCATCGGCTGATGTTTACTCAACTACTAATGGTCGCCTGGTCGGTTAATCAGGCTTTCTTCGGGTTTTTGATCAACACCTCGTCAATCATTCCGTAGGCTTTTGCCTCTTCGGCCGTCATCCAGTAATCGCGATCACTGTCTTTCTCAATTTTTTCGATAGACTGACCGCTGTGGCTTGCGATGATTTCATACAATTCGGTGCGGAGCTTAAGAATTTCACGAGTGGTAATCTCGATATCGGAAGCCTGGCCCTGGGCACCGCCCATCGGCTGGTGGATAAGTATCCGGCTGTGCTTTAATGCCGTACGTTTTTTCGGAGTGCCTGCGCACAGGAGAACGGCCCCCATGGAAGCTGCTATACCCGTGCATATGGTAGCAATCTCAGGAGCTACGATCTGCATGGTGTCATAAATGCCCAAGCCGGCATATACGCTCCCGCCAGGTGTGTTGAGGTAGATCTGTATGTCCTTTTTCGGATCTGCTGACTCAAGAAAGAGCAACTGGGCCTGTATGATGTTGGCCACATAGTCGTCGATAGGCACGCCTAGAAAGATAATCCTGTCCATCATCAGGCGTGAGAAAACATCCATGGTGGCAATGTTTAGCTGACGCTCTTCGATAATGGTGGGCGAAATATAATTGCGAGTCTTTGAGGTGTAGCGATGTAGGGTCGTGCTATTGATTCCCAAATGCTTAACAGCATATTTTGCAAATTCGTCGTGGTGCATGTGTTTAGGAATTTTTGGTTTTTTTAGTACCCGTAAGAATAAACTCTTCCAAAGTTACTTCTTTTACTTTCACCTTCAGGTTGTTTTGCAGTGTGGCCAGCAGCTTTTTGCCAAAGAGTTCATCTCTTACCTTTTCCACTTCCTCTTTCTTCTCCATGAATCCGTTAACCACAGCCTGTATGCGGGCAGGGTCAACATCAACCTGGTGGCCGTAACGGTGACTGAAATAGTCGGCTACATATTCCTTGATCTGGTCGTCGTCAACAGCCAGGCCATATTTTTCATCTATCTTTTGCCTGATGATGTCCCATTTGAACCCGTTCATCATCGAGGGATAATCTTCTTCGATGGCCTCAGGCGTCGTTTCTTTCTTGCTATTCTCGAGCAGCCAGCGTTTGAGGAATTCGTCAGGAAGATCAAAAGGATTCGCTTCGATGAGCTTTTCTATGGCACTCTGAAGAAAGAGTTTATCGCTTTCGCCGGCATACGATTGTTCGATCTGCTGGCGGATATGACCAAGGAAATGCTCCTCATCCATATCGGAATGCCCCGGGAACACCCGCTCATAAAACTCCGGAGTCATGGCCGCAGGTACCATGCGTGATATCTTTTCGAGCGTGAACCGAAAATTTCCGTGCACATGGGAGGCTTTGCTCTCGGTGATGCGAAGAACTCTGGCAATGTCTTTGTCGGTGTCATACACCTTTCGGATATCAAATTCAAAGGATTGGCCGGGTGTGAGAGCTATGAATTGCGCCCGCTGATCGGCATTTGTAATGTTTTTGAGGAAAAGGTAGGATTTTGTTTTTATTCCGCCTTTTACTTCATGTCCCTGCTCATCCATCTGTTCCATTTCGCCGTCAAGCCAGTCGTTTTCGCCGGCTTGTTCCGGATGTTCGATATCACCGTGACGTTCGCGCAGGTGCGTAACTTCTTGATTAACTGTATCATCATCGGCATTAATCTTGAGAAATTCTACGTCAATGCTATTATCAAGCACCAATTCGAATTCGGGCGCCATCCCCAGGTCGAACCACAGGGTAAAATCCGAACTTTCATGCCAGTTTATTTCAGAGGTTTTCTCGTGGTTAGCCAACGGATGGCCAATAATATTAACCTTCTGTTCATTAAGATAATCCATTAGGCTTTCGTTGACCAGTTTATTTACCTCATCGGCCATTACGGCGTGGCCATACATTTTCTTCACCAGACCGTAAGGTACTTTTCCGGGTCTGAAGCCGGGCATTGCAGCCCTACGCTGGTGCTCCTTTAATACCTTATCCACTTTATCGGCATAGTCGTTGGCAGAAATTTCGACTTTAAGCTGAGCTGTGAGTTTGCCTGTCTGTTCTTGCGTAATTTTCATGTTTAATTCAGAAAATATTGATTTTATGTACGTTTTAATGATGGCTAGTGCCAAAAATCAGGGCTGCAAATGTACGAAATTTCTGCATCCGAAGAATTGTTCAGCATGCTTGCCGATATTATTCGAACCGACACAATAACCTTGGGTTCCAAAAAACTGAAGCCCCCGTCCGGGAGCTTCAGGCAAGTAGCGGTTAAGGTGATTAATTTGCTCCGGCGGAAAGGTTAGCCGCTGAAGTTAACTTTACTACATTCCACACGAGGGGTGTGTGATGAGATTGTAAAATTACAAAAAAGAATACTTTCATTAAAATTTTCTGAATATGCTGTTCAATTCGTAAACCATCCTGAACGAGCTATGTTACACCTGCACCTGAACAGCATCTAATCCCACACATAACGCCAGGTACCATCTGCCTTCCGTTGCCAGACAGTATGAAATATTCCTTTTCTGGTTATGGTGTCTCCGGCCTCACTCCAAAATCTCCATACGTACCGGCCATAGGTGTAGGCCATTGTGCCATCTTCTGAAACCTCAACGTAATCGGGAGTCCATGTAACCGAGGCGCGGTGAATTGAAGGCTGGTCATAATAATTGCGAATGGCACTCCGGCCTGAGATGATTGAATCGGTGTGTCGCAGTATGACCGCATTATCGGCAGCAAAAAAATGAAATGCATTGGCTATACCCGAATCGGCAGCCATCTTTTCAAAGTCCTTTTCTGCCTGAAAAACCTCTGATCTGATTCTTTCCTTATCCACCGGCTGGCTGCATGTGACAAATATTATCAGCATTACCAAATATGCAACGGGCTTTTTAATCATGGTAATCTAACATAGTTTGATAAAACTTACCCTAAAAATATTCAAGCGGGGTCGGCCGCTAAGAGCAACCTCTGGGTTTATCCTGCGCAGCCAGTCGTATCAGTTTTCGCAGCGCTTCAGAATCAATCTCGCTGAGTTTATTAATATATATGCATCCTTTTCCCTGGCTCACTTTCCCAAGGTCTTGTATAATGTCCTGATACGCCGAAAGTTCGCAGGAAAGATACAGGCTTATTTTGCCCGCACGTGGAGCAAACCCAACTATAAACGAATCCCCTTCATGGCCGCTTGCGTACCTGTAATGATACTTTCCGAATCCGACCATCGAATCGCCCCAGATTTTTGGCAGGTAGCCTGTCACTTCAGACATCAGGTCGCACAGTTCATGGCAGTCGATCCGCTGCTGTTCATTCATTACGGCTGAAAGAAATTGGTTCACATCCCGGTCCGTTTCACAAGTCATACTGATGTTTTCGTTTTGCAGTTTCGGTACTCGTCATTAAGTCCAACGCCCTGTATTATAAGAGGAATAATTTTGTTCAGGCGTTCGATCTTTGTCGCCTCCCTCTTGGGTACCTCAACATATTCCGCGTATTCTTTCTGCCTGAAGGAGGTAAGCTTGCTGAACGCTTCGTTCAGCTCGGGGTCTTTTCTGAGAGCTTCAGACAGGAGCGAGGGAACATGAAATTTGTCTTCCTTAGCCTTCACCCATCGCCTGCCAAGCTTTTCGTTTTCAATGGCTTCGGCGATATATTCCACGAGCAGTTGCTCATTGACATCCTCCGTTGCAAAAAACCTCCACTGCCTCAATGCCTTTGTCTTGCCTTCCTGGGCATTGACGAGCAGTTTCCTTTCGTCTTTCAGAAACACACCGTTATAGAACCAAACTGCCAGGTGCGACTTAAACCTGCCAATACCCAGTACATTCTGGCCGTTCATGGTATATACTTCGGTACCCCACTTTATGGTTTCTATGAGCTCAGTGCGACTGATTACAGACTTAATACGCTCGATCGCGTCGTGCCATGGGTCAGGTTGGTTCATGATTCACTTTTCTTTTACGGAAGATACTTCTTGGATGTCTAATTCACAAAAACTTGACTTTCTGCACGATAAAGGTCTTCTCTTATTTATATTTCCTTACTGGCCCGCTTATTTGCTGAACAGCTGAGAGGATAACCTCAATGGTTGCAGGCAAGGCAAAAGGCGGTTCAGCCTGATGATTTCCAACTGCTGATATGGCATCCTTAATGGCCATCCACACCGAAAAGGCGAGCATGAACGGCGGTTCGCCTACCGCTTTGCTGCGCTTGATTACATTGGGATTGGGTGCATTCTTCAACAGATCAACGTTCAGGACAAAAGGAACATCACCTATAGTGGGAATTTTGTAAGTATCGGGAGAATGGTTTAACAATTGACCTCTTTCGTTATACCTCAGCATTTCGGTTGTGCACCATCCTACACCCTGTACAAAGCCGCCCGTCACCTGGCCCAGGTCAACAGACTCATTGATAGAATCACCGGTGTCATGAAGAATGTCGGTACGAATGCCCTGCACCCTGCCCGTGAGCACATCGATCTCCACTTCCGACACCGCCATTCCAAAGGCGAAATAAAAAAAAGGTTCGCCTTTGCCTTTAGCGCTATCAAAATGTATCCCCGGGGTGCGATAGTAGCCGGTAGCGCTCAGGCTCACCTGGTCTAACCAGGCTTGAGCCGCCACTTTTTCAAAAGGCAGCTTTATCTGAGGATTTTCGTGATCATATACCACGCCTTTGCTGAACACTAAACGATGCGATGGATGCACGCCAAAAACAGCCAGCATCATTCTTGTGATTGTCGGTTGTAATCTTTCTTTGAGAGTATCGATGGCATTGCGCACCGCCATGCCGTTGAGATCGGTGCCCGAGGAAGCTGCCGTAGGGGATGTGTTGGGAACTTTGCTCGTGTTTGTGGCACAAACTTTTACCTGTTCAAGTGAAACTCCAAGTTCCGCTGCAGCAATCTGCCGGATCTTGGTATGCAGTCCCTGCCCCATCTCGGTGCCTCCATGATTCACCAACACACTTCCGTCTTTATAAATGTTGACCAATGCTCCTGCCTGGTTCAGGAAAGAAGTTGTGAACGAAATGCCGAACTTCACCGGGGTCAGGGCCATACCGCGCTTTACAAACCGGTTGTTAGTGTTGAATTCATCAATTTTTTTTCTCCGATCAAAATATCCTGATGACTCGATGAGCTGATCCCATATCATGAATATCCTGTTGTTCAAGACCGGCTGTCCATAGTGGGTAATATTGCGCTCATGAATGCCATAGAAGTTATGATATCGGACCTCAGCAGAATCTTTGCCCAGATATCTTGCCATTTGGTCAATGGCCTGCTCGATGACAGCCATTCCCTGCGGACCTCCGAAACCTCGAAATGCCGTGTTTGACGGCAGATTGGTTTTGAGCATAGTTCCGGTCACCCGCAGGTTGGGAATGTAATAGGCATTGTCGGTATGAAATAAGGCACGGTCAAGAATGGCCATCGACAAATCCTTAGCCATGCCTGCATCGCCATACATATCTGCTGTATAGGCCAGGATGGTTCCCCTGTCATCAAAAGCGATGGTGAAGTTGGTTTTAAACCGGTGGCGTTTCCCGGTGATTTTCTGATCGTCGATACGCGGCAGGACTACTTTTACCGGCCGGCGTGTTGAGTGTGCCAGCAGAGCTGCCCAGGCAGCCACATGGTTCCCCTGTGTTTCCTTTCCGCCGAAGCCTCCCCCCATGCGTTTAACTTCGCAAACAACATCCTTCGCCTGAATTCCTAGCAGTTCGGCTACCACAATCTGTGTTTCGGTAGGATTTTGCGATGAAGCGTACACGATCATTTCATCCTGCTCGCCCGGAACACATAATGCAGACTGAGTTTCAAGATACCAATGTTCCTGTCCTCCGGTTTCGAGAATTCCGCTTATGTTATGAGGGGCTAGGAGCAAAGCTGTATCAGGGTCGCCTGTCTGCAGCCTCTTGGGCGGAGCAAGCAAAGATTGTTGCTCAATAGCTTCATCAATACTCAGGATGGCCGACAATGGCTCGTAATCGACCAAAATTTTCTGTTCAGCCTCATAGGCAATTTGTTCGTTTTCTGCAGCAATCAGAAAAACTGCCTGTCCGATGCAATTTACCTCACCCTGTGCCAGGCAAGGCTCATCGTTTGCCAGCGGATTTAGGCCATTTTTACCCGGTATAGCTGTGAAATCAATTACCGCATGAACTCCAGGAAGGTTTTGGGCCAGGCTCAGGTCATAGTGGCTGATCCGCGCACGGGCAAATAGACTGTAGACCACACGACCCACCAGCATCTGCTGTCCGAAAGTCATATCGCACACAAACTGCGCCTCGCCTGTCACGTGCTGGATAGCGCTTTCATGATGTATATCGTTACGGTTATCCGCCATGGGTTCTTACGAAATATTTTATCAGGCCGTTTCGAATTCAATTACGGCTCGAGGCATAACATCTTAATTAAAAGGTTTTTAGCAACCGTACTACGGTATTCCGCAGATGATCGTGCATCGGAAATCGGGTTAAAATCTTCGTCAATATACGGCATGCAGTACTCAACAGCCTCCAGCGACCATTTTCTACCTATGAACGATTTTTCAGTAACCCGGGCTCTTTTGGGTCGATCTGCCATCCCGCCAAAGGCAAGTACGATGTTGTGAACAGTGTTGTCAGGCGAAAGTTGCAGACGCATTGCCAAACTTACTGTACTGATATCAACATCCTTTCGGTTTGAGACCTTCTCCAGCCTTACAAATTCATTTTCAGCACATTGAGGTACGAATATCTCGAATATAAGTTCTCCGGGTTCCAGGCAGGTTTTCCGGTATCCAGTAATAAATTCTTCTATATTCACCCATCGTTCGTTCGTGAAAGTGCAGAGTTTTAATCTTGCCTGCAGGGCGATTAAGGCAGGCAGCAAATCACCTACGGGCGAGGCATTGGCCAGATTACCCCCGACAGTAGCTACATTTCGTATCTGCCACGATGCAAAAACTTCGAGTAGTGGAATCAGGTGAGGTAATTGCTCTTGTGCTACTGTTATCAATTGTTGGATAGTGACACCTGCGCCTACAAGTATTCCCTGACCTGACGGAATTATATGTTGCATCTCTGCGATATGGCTCAGGTCAATAATGGTTTCAAACTTTTGGTGCCAGATATTCTGTTTGATGGCCATGTCGGTAGCACCGCTGACAATGACGGCCTGGGGGTGTCGCTGAAATATCTCAAGGGCTTTATTAAAGTTGGCCGGAAGAAAATACTTTTGATCACTGGCATCTATTTCAAGCTCATAGCCCTGAGCTTCGATGTGTTCGAGCAGTGCCACAATTTCGGGTTCTTGCAGGTCAAAATGATCAGGTACACGCATCAGGCTTGCTGCTACTGCAGCTCTGATGATGGGTTCATATCCAGTGCAGCGGCAAAGGTTGCCGGCCAGAGATTGGTTTAGGTTATGCCTCGAAACGATCATATCAGATTTATACAAGGCAAACAATGTCATCACAATGCCCGGTGTACAAAAACCACACTGACTGCCATAATTGTCAATGATGGCTTGCTGCACAGGATGCAGCTGGAGCCTGTTTCCGTTCCGCAGAGCTAGATCCTCAACGGTGATCAGCTGACGGCCATGAAGGGCAGGCAGGAAAAGCAGGCAGGAGTTTACTGCTTTATAGCGTATTTTGCCGTTTACGATTTCACCAACGACAACAGTGCAGGCTCCGCAATCGCCCTCGGCACATCCTTCTTTGGTGCCTTTGCGCCTGGGTAACGATCGCAGATAATTTAATACAGTAGTCGAAGGACTTAATCCCGATGCCGAGAAATTTATTTCAACGATTTTACCATCAAGAACAAAGCGCAGAATGTTCATAGCGCAAGATTGTTTTTCACATCAATGATCCTTGCCAGGATACTTATCGCTATTTCGCGCGGGGTTTCGGCTTTAAAGGGTATTCCTATAGGCATATCCACGAAGTCAAGTTGCTCATGCGTAAGAGTCCGTTCGGCAAGTAGGCGTTTACGGGCTTCAGCCACTTTTCGGCGACTCCCGATCATACCAAGATAAGCGAGTTTTTCCCTGGCCAGTTTTTCGAGTAAAAGCTCATCGAACTCATGACTCGGAGTGGTAATAACAACGAAATCCCTGTTGGTGTATTCAATGTGGTTTGCTGCTTCCAGGTAATCAGCACAGATGCAGTGGGCATTACTAGAGTCGAATTCCTGGAAAATCTTCCCCCTGTGGTCGATAAAAGTTACGGCAAAGCCAAAATCCCGCGCATACCTTCCTACTTCACGTCCCACATGGCCTGCGCCGAAAATGTAAAGGTTTAGATCAGGAAAGAAAGATTCAAAATAAACCTCCATCGACCCTCCACAGTGCATATCCAAGTCGCTTTCGAGCTGGTAGCCTATTTTCACCGGTTTTCTGTCATGCAGTACCCTGATCGCCTGGTCGATGGCTTGTTTTTCGACACTGCCTCCACCAATGGTTCCTTTAATGGTTCCGTCTTCAAAAACAACCATTCGGGCTCCCGCTTTGCGTGGGGTTGATCCTTTGGTTTCCACAACCAGACAAAGCACAAATTGCTTTCCGGCATCTTTGAATTTTCCGAGTTCGAAAAGCGCATCACTCATTCTTTCCTGCCATTTGAACAAAATTACATAATTTATTTCTAAACCTATTCGTATGATCCTACCGGAAAATATCATTAATACGACTTGCGTCCAAACCATGCCCGGTAATCCAATTCGCTATTGATATTAGCCAGAACCCTGCTACTCAGTGTTTCGACCATGCAACCGGTATACTTCTTCAAAAATAAGTTAAGAGGCACATCTGCGGGTTTTTCAGCCAGAATATCCCTGACTACTTTGCCAGAGATGAGCAGCGGATGCCCTCTTTTGCCCTCAAATACAGGGCAGGTGTAGTCAAAGTGGGGTAGCGCAAGTGCCAGTTGCTTTAGAATATCCGGCTCGGTAAAGGGATTATCAATATTCTGGATGAAAACAGGCTTATCTGCATCAATATATGAAAGACCTGCTAGTACCGATGAAAACCTTCCTCTTTCGGGGTGAGCGTTGACAACGACCCTCAATGCGGAGGGAAGGTCTAACTTGAGATGACTCATCTCAGCGAGTCCCTGACTGCTCAGCACGGCAACCAAAGGTGAACATCCTGAGTCGTGGTATATCATAGACAGATGCTCAAGAAACGTTGTTTTTTCTTTGAAAGCCAGGCTGAATTTAGGTCGGTTCATGCGTCTCGAACCGCCGGCTGCTAGTATCAGGGCTGAAGCGTGTGTCACACTCATATCAGTCACAATATATCACGAAAAGTCATGTTTAACGAACTCAATCCGGAACGGGGTGTCGTATCCCACCATCGCTTTCAAACTTATTGCTAACTTAGCAAAAAGTTTTGCGCTACTATGCTTTCAGACAGGTTTTACCCAACCCGCATCGATTTCTTATTAAAAATCATCATCCACCAATTCAAATCTGCAGGGCGTTTACTGGGTTTGCCCGTTTCCTTAATTTTCAGGCCTTCCGAAAACGACCCTTTCAAAACGGTGCGATACGGCCAGACGCTTGAAACCCCCATCGGCGTTGCAGCAGGCCCACATACTCAACTGTCTCAGAACATCGTGGCTGCCTGGCTGGCCGGAGCCAGATTCATCGAACTAAAGACAATACAAACCCTCGACGAACTCGAAGTGCAAAAGCCCTGCATTGACATGCAGGACGAAGGATATAATTGCGAGTGGTCGCAGGAACTCAGGATAGAACAATCGTTGAATCAGTATGTGGATGCCTGGATTCTGATACATGTGCTTAAAGACATGTTGGAAATTGGGAACAGTAAGGAACGGGGTTTTAGCTTTAACATGAGTGTGGGATATAATATGAAGGGAATTCTGAATGCTAACGTTCAGTGGTTTCTAACTCAGATGCATGATGCCTCTGAAATACTTTATCCCAAGATCGAAAGCCTGGCATCATTATACCCGGCCATCAGGAACCTTAATATCAGCCCGCATATCTCAGACAACGTTACCTTGTCTACCATGCATGGTTGCCCCCCGCGAGAAATCGCCGAAATTGGCCGCTACCTGATCGAGAAAAGACATCTTCATACGTCAGTCAAACTCAACCCCACCCTGCTCGGCAAGGAAGAAGTTGAAAGCCGGTTGTCAAAGGCAGGGTTTAGCACTTTGATACCCGATATTGCCTTTGACCATGACCCGACTTTTGAACAGGCCACAAAGATCATAGACACCTTGCAGGCATCCGCCTCAAAATATGGTCTACACTTTGCTGTAAAGCTGACAAACACACTGGAGAGTGTTAACAACAAAAACATACTGCCTTCGACGGAGAAAATGATGTATATGAGCGGGCGGGCTTTGCATCCGATTTCGGTGGGTGTGGCTCACAAACTCCAACAGGCATTTGATGGAAGGCTGGATATTTCGTTTTGCGGAGGCGCCAATGCCTTTAACGTAAGTCAGTTAATCTGTGCAGGGCTTAGCCCGATTACAGTGTGCACCGACCTGCTTAAGCCGGGAGGCTATGGCAGGCTCAATCAGTATCTTGAAGAACTTGGAAAATCGTTTGCCAAACGTCAGGCGGCCACGATTGAGGAATTTATTGCAAAAACTGCGGGAGGAAATATTTCTGATATCAACAAGGCAGCATTGTTAAATCTGGGCAATTATTTAGAACACATTGAAAATGACCCGTCTTACCGCAAAGATGGTTTCAGGGAGCCCAGTATAAAAACTATGCGCGACCTGGATTGGTTTGACTGTGCCTTTGCCCCATGCGCCGAAACCTGCCCCACCCGTCAGGATATTCCGGGATATAATTTCAGCACTTCGAAAGGTGATGCTGAAAAAGCCATCGAAATTATTTGCCAGACCAATCCTTTTGCCCGCACCACCGGCATGATCTGTGACCATACCTGTCAGCTCAAATGCACCCGCATCAACTACGAAGAAGCAGTAAGAATCAGAGATATTAAACGTTTCGCTGCCGAGGACGCGGCAAGCCAATGTTCCGGGCATCAATCCTTGTCCGCGCCGATTGGCAAAAGAATTGCCATCATCGGCGCCGGGCCATCGGGCTTGTCATGCGCCTATTTCATGGCAAAAGCCGGATTTAAGGCCGATGTATTTGAGGAAACCAGTTTTGCTGGCGGTATGGTTGCCGCAGGCATCCCCGCTTTCAGGCTTACGAAAGAAGCTCTCGGTGAGGATATTAGCCGTATTATTGCCGAGGGTGTCAATATAAAGTTCAACCAAAAAATAAATAAGGATGCTTTCGAAAGTATCCATAAAGCAT
Source organism: Lentimicrobiaceae bacterium (assembly GCA_037445555.1). Classification (GTDB taxonomy): domain Bacteria; phylum Bacteroidota; class Bacteroidia; order Bacteroidales; family JAAYJT01; genus JAAYJT01. Next base: position 3,209 of record JBBIKG010000014.1, on the reverse strand, counting down.
ATGAATACGTCTTCATAGGTACCGGTGCACAACGTTCTGCAAAGCTCAATATACCCGGCATTGGGGTTGCCGGAGTGCTAGATCCGCTTCATTTTCTTAAAGCCTTCCAAAAGGGTGAAACGGTTTCGTTGGGGAAAAAGGTAATCATTGTGGGTGGTGGAAATACTGCCATGGATGTTGCCCGTACTGTGTACAGGATGGTGGGGGCACAGGGGCAGGTCACCATCGTTTATCGCAGAACCATTCGCGAGATGCCTGCAGATCTTGGCGAGATAAAAGCCGTGCTTGCTGAGGGCATTACTATCCTTGAACTGACATCGCCGGTAAAAGTCAACCATGAAAATAACCGGGTATCTTCCATCAGATGTCAGCGGGTGCACCTTGGCAGCACTGACGGGTCAGGCAGGCCAAGCCCGGTGGCAATACCCGGATCTGAGTTTGATATAGAAGCCGATACCTTGATTCCGGCCGTTGGCCAGGAACTGGATATTGACTTCTGTGATCCGGCGCTGCTCAGCACACGCATGGGCTCCTACGAAACTCATATCGAGCGCGTTTTCATCGGGGGTGATGCACTGCGCGGTGCTGCCACCGCCATACAAGCCATTGGTGACGGGCGTAAGGCAGCCCAGGAAATCAATGATCGCGAAAAGACCGGATTCAATACAAGACCCAGCAATACCAGGGAGCCACAGACTCTGGAATGGCATATAAAACAGCGGACTAGGCGTATGCCTGGAATATCCCCTGCAGAAACGCCTTTGCAAGACCGAAGAAATTTTGATCTTGTTACATCGGCTCTGACTGCAGAGCAAGCCCGCTGCGAAGCAAGGCGTTGTTTGCTTTGTGATGAGTTTTGTAACATTTGTGCTACCGTTTGTCCTAATCTCGCGCTGCAGAGTTATGAGGTAACCCCGGTAATGATTCCTACAAAAAAATTCTTTTACAGGGATAGTAAGTGGCAGGTTGAACCCGACACTTCCTTGAACCTCAGTCAGCCATATCAGATTCTGCACATAGCGGACTGGTGCAATACCTGCGGCAACTGCAACACTTTCTGCCCCACTGCTAAGGCGCCATATCAGGAAAAGCCTCACATTTTCATCTCAGAAAAAGGATTTCAAGAAGAAAATGAAGGTTTTTGGCTTCAGAAAACGGGAGGACCGGATAAATTGCACCTAAAGGATAACGGCGAACATCATGTGATAGAAATTCAGAATAATTCAATCATCTATACTACCGGGCGCCTTACCGTCACTTTCGACACCGGTACCATGCAAATCAAAAATTATTCGATCAGCCCTGGCGAAGGAAATGAAATCAGGATTGACCAGTTTTACCGAATGTGGGTTGTTTACCAGGGCATTCGTCTGCTGACATATTGGTAGCCATATCCCCAATTTCAATCTAAAGCTATTGACAAACATCTTGTAAATAAAACATAAATAAATGGATAGCAAACAAACGATTCTGAGCAATGTCATCGGGCGATTCAGAGAAAGGAAGATTATTCTTCCAACCTTTGCTCAGATGAGAAACCCCGAGCTGGTACCAGATATAATCAGGGAGAGACTGAAATATATCGGGCTATGGGATCTTGATCCCCTGAACCTGTTCAGGATAACATGGAAGAATGAGCCGGTTATTTCGGGAGGAGGTTTCGGTTATGTGAATTTCATTGAGTTGCCCTCGGCACTCACAGGTGTCAGGGCACGCATCATGCTGCTCACAGGCAAATGGTTTCCCACCGGAGCCCACAAAGTTGGTGCAGCTTATGGCTGCCTCGCCCCCCGTATCATCAACGGAGAGTTTGATCCAACCGTGCATAAGGCAGTGTGGCCAAGTACTGGCAATTACTGCCGTGGCGGTGCATTTGATTCTTATCTGATGGGGTGCAAGGCTGTAGCCATTTTGCCGCAAGAGATGAGCCGCGAGCGTTTTGAATGGCTCAGAGAGATTGGGGCGGAAATTTTTGCCACCCCCGGCTGTGAATCCAACGTGAAAGAGATCTATGATAAATGTTGGGAACTCAGGCGCACGAAGCCCGACTACATCATTCTGAACCAGTTTGATGAGTTCGGGAACCCCACATGGCATTATCACGTCACGGGCCCGGCTGTAGAAGAGGTGTATGAGCAGATGGCTACCCCCGGTTCGCGACTTGCGGCATATGTGTCTAACACGGGGTCGGCCGGCACCATTGCCGCGGGCGACTACCTGCGTACAATACATCCTTCAATTAAGATCGTAGCTTCTGAAGCCCTTCAGTGCCCCACACTGCTCAATAACGGATTTGGAGGACATCGCATCGAAGGTATAGGCGACAAACATGTGCCCTGGGTTCATAATATCCGCAATACTGACCTGGTAACAGCCATCGATGACGAAGACTGCATGCGTCTGATACGGTTATTTAATGAACCCGTAGGAAAAGACATCCTGCAAAGCGAAGGCATAAATGCTGAAAGCATCAACCAGCTACCCCTGCTGGGCATTTCGGGCGTTGCCAATTTGTTATCAGCCATCAAAACCGCCCGGTATTATGAACTTGGCAGTAAGGATATCATAATTTCCATCGCCACTGACAGCATGGATCTGTACCAATCGCGACTGGAAGAACTGGTAGCCGAACACGGGGCCTACACTCATACCCAGGCACTAAAAGATTATGAGCGATGCCTGCTCGGAACAAAGACCGACCACATGAAGGAGCTTCTTTATACCGACCGAAAGGCAATACACAACCTCAAGTATTTTACATGGGTTGAGCAGCAGGGAAAAGAAGTAGAAGAACTCAATGCACAATGGTATGAAGAAGATTATTGGAACAATCATTTTGCAAAGGCCGCAGAATGGGACAGGAATATTGAAGAATTCAACGAGAGGACCGGTGTTCTTAAAAACCTCATGTAACTGTCGGGCCTTTTGCAATGATGTAGGAAAAATATTATGACCACGATGAAAGAGCCCGCCATGAAAAGCACCGGGAAATTTTATTACAGGTGCGTAGATTGCGGAACAATCTACGGTTCGGATGAGATAATATACCTGTGCCACGGATGTAAATCTGTTAATAAAGCGATCGAACCCCCAAAGGGTGTACTGAAAGTGCTTTACTTCTACGATTCACTTCGTAACAGGCTCAACCCCGCTGCACTAGCTCAACGAGGATTTCTTGACATACTTCCTCTTGCCAGCTTTGATAGAAT
>JBBIKG010000013.1:0-80554 GCA_037445555.1 Lentimicrobiaceae bacterium | reverse complement strand
GGCTACCGAGATCAACACATATCTTAGGCTGTTGTTCTCCAGAGCGGGGACTCCTTTCATAGGGCCTTCATTCTATTTTGGCTTTAATCATCCCGAAGGCATGTGTAAATCCTGCGATGGACTGGGAACCGAAATTAAGGTGGATCTAGATCGGTTGATAGAATGGGATAAAACGATACGTGAAGGGGCAGTTAACCATCCCGATTACAGGGTGGGCGCATGGAACTGGCGTGAAATATTGGGGATCACCCTGTTTGATGTTGACAAGAAGCTCCGGGAATTCAGCCCCGGCGAACTGAACGATTTTCTGTATGCAGAGGCAATTCCGATCGAAAAAGCGCACGGCGGAGGGGTATATATGAAAAACTATGTAGGTGTGGTACGTAAAATTGAACGGTACTATTTGAGCAAAACTGCCGAGGAAATGCCGGAGAGGAGAAAAAATGCCTACCTGTCTTTTTTTATCAAAACCAAATGTAACACCTGCGGAGGATCCAGGCTTAACGACAGAGCACGGTCGGTTACCATAAACGGACACAATATAGCTGAGCTGCTTGATTGGGAACTCACTGACCTTTATTCATTTCTTCATACCATTGAGGGAGCTATTGCTAAACCCCTGGTTGATAAGATGTGCCAGATACTTCGTCACCTTATTGATATCGGAGTAGGCTATCTATCGCTGAGCCGCCTGGTTTCAACATTATCGGGAGGCGAAATCCAGAGAGTGAAAATGGCCCGGCAGCTCGATTGCGACCTGGTTGATCTGATGTATATCCTGGATGAACCATCCATTGGACTGCATCCCCGCGACACCAGGATTTTGATCAACATGCTTTTTAGGCTGCGCGACAAAGGCAACAGTGTGCTGGTGGTTGAACATGACCCAGAAGTGATACGATCGGCAGAATGGCTGATTGATATCGGTCCCGAAGCAGGTTCCGGTGGCGGAAACCTGATTTACGCCGGACCTCCTGAAACCATATCACGGGCACCACTGAGCATTACCGGCGCCTGCCTGGCAGGGCAGGTACAAACTTTCCCTGCGCAGCGCAAGAAAGCAACCTCATTCATTGAGTTGAATGATGTTGCGGTTAATAATCTCAGGAAGGTGAACGCCCGCATACCTGTCGGGGTTCTGACATGTGTTACGGGGGTTGCCGGGTCGGGAAAAAGCAGCTTGATCAATCAATATTTTGTGAGCAGGTATCCCAAGGCAGTCGTGGTGGACCAGAACCCGATTACAGCCAACATACGGTCAAATCCGCTGACCTTTATCGGGGTGTTTGACGTGATACGCCAGGAATATTCCCGGGCAAGTGGTTTACCTGCCTCGCTGTTCAGTTTTAATTCGGAAGGTGCCTGCCCCAAATGCAACGGCAAAGGGTTTCTTGAGCTTGAAATGAGTTTTATGGATGCCATTCGTATCCAATGTGATGAATGTGATGGAAAGCGCTACAAAGAAGAGGTGCTGGCCCATACCTTCAACGGGAAAAACATTTCTGAATTTCTGCTGATGACGATCGATGAAGCGCGTTTCTTCTTCGAGGTGGCCGAGATCAAACGAAAGCTAAATATACTATCCGAAGTGGGGCTTGGATATCTTCAGACCGGTCAGCCTCTTTCAACACTATCAGGTGGGGAGGCGCAAAGAATCAAACTGGCTGCAGAACTTCATAAAAAAGGCAATATATATGTGATGGACGAGCCTACAACAGGTTTGCATATGGCTGATATTGACAAACTGGTACTGATTCTTAAGCGATTGGTAAAAGGCAATAACACAGTAATCGTGATCGAGCATAACCTCGACGTCGTGAAACATGCCGACTGGATAATTGACCTTGGCCCGGGAGGTGGAAAACACGGAGGCCTTATTATAGCTGAAGGCACACCCGAAGACGTGGCCTCTGATCCTCAGAGCATTACGGGGAACTTCTTAAAGCCCCTGCTGGCATCGCCGCCCCTATCCTGCTGATGGGAGATATTTTCTTACATTTGCGCCATGGCAAATAATGAAGACTCCTTAAAGAAAATCATCTCCCATGCCAAAGAGTATGGGTTTGTATTCCCCTCGAGCGAGGTGTATGACGGGCTAAGTGCTGTGTATGATTACGGCCCGTTTGGTGTTGAACTCAAGCGCAACATTGCCAACCACTGGTGGAAGGCTATGGTGCAAGCCCACGAAAATATAGTCGGGCTGGATGCTGCCATATTTATGCATCCAACCGTGTGGAAAGCTTCGGGACATGTGGATGCATTTAACGACCCGATGATTGATAACAAGGACAGCAAAAAGCGTTATCGTGCCGATGTACTCGTTGAAGAATATCTGGTTAAAATTGAAGAAAAAATAGAGAAAGAGGTTGAAAAGGCAGCAAAACGTTTCGGCGAAACATTCAACCGGGACCTGTTTATTCAAACCAATCCCAAGGTTTGTGAGCACCAGCAGAAAATTGGTGAAATAAAAAACAGATTTTATAAAAGCCTCGAAGCTAACGATCTGCAGGACATTAAAGCACTGATTGAGGACCTGGAAATTGTCTGCCCCATTTCGGGTAGTCGTAACTGGACTGATGTCAGGCAGTTTAACCTGATGTTTTCGACACAACTTGGTTCGGTGAGCGAAGGAGCCAGCACTATTTTTTTGAGGCCCGAAACCGCGCAGGGTATTTTTGTGAATTTCCTGAATGTGCAGAAATCGGCACGTATGAAAATACCCTTCGGAATTGCTCAGATAGGGAAAGCCTTCCGAAATGAGATTGTGGCGAGGCAATTTGTTTTCCGGATGCGCGAATTTGAACAGATGGAAATGCAATTTTTTGTTAGACCCGGCACTGAGATGAATTGGTATCGCTATTGGAAGCAGGAAAGAATGCAATGGCATTTGTCGCTTGGCTTGCCGGCTGAAAAGTACCGTTTCCACGATCATGAAAAACTGGCTCACTACGCCAATGCTGCTGCCGACATTGAATTTCAGTTTCCGATAGGATTCAAGGAACTCGAGGGAATACACTCACGCACCGATTTTGACTTGGGGGCACACCAACAATATTCGGGCAAAAAAATTCAATACTTCGACCCCGAACTTAACGAAAGTTATGTGCCTTATGTAGTGGAAACCTCTATTGGACTCGATCGCACTTTCTTTGCAGTATTCAGCCATGCCTATCACGAAGAAAAGCTTTCGGATGGCAGCGAGCGGGTGGTATTGCAAATCCCGCCCTTCCTTTCGCCTGTAAAAGCGGCCATTCTGCCGTTGGTGGCAAAAGACGGCCTGCCCGAGAAGGCGCGCGAAATAATGGATGTGCTAAAGCAACGGTTCCGTTGCCATTACGAGGAAAAAGATAGTATCGGTCGTCGTTACCGCCGCCAGGACGCCATCGGAACCCCCTATTGCATCACCATCGACCACCAGACCCTTGAGGATGGAACCGTCACCATTCGTGAGCGCGACAGCATGCTGCAGGATAGGGTCAGCACAGAAAGGCTTGGGGCAATCATTGCATCGAAGCTCTGAGCTAAACGGGACTCTGATACATCAAATCCCTAGACCCGCGATGATTGCAGATTGTGATCTTCGTTGCGGTAAATGAGAAACCTAGCGGTTGTTGTAGAGATTCATTGTGCGATCAATACCGATGGCTACAAAGCTCTTTATCACTTCAGCCGCAGCACTGATTCGGGGTTGAAGTACGGACTCTTCTTCCTTTGTCCAGCTGCTAAGAACAAAATCCACTTGTGAGCCTCTCGTAAAATCGTTGCCGATGCCGAAACGAAGTCTGGGGAAGTCAATTGTGCCCAGGACATCAACAATGTGGTTAAGCCCGTTGTGCGACCCGCCGCTCCCGCTTCGTTTTAGTCGCAGCATACCCAACCCGATATCCAAATCGTCGGAAATAACAAGCAGGTTTTCGAGTTGAATTTTTTCCGCTTCAAGCCAGTACCTCACCGCTTTACCGCTAAGGTTCATATACGTGGAAGGCTTTATGATAACCAGGGTTCTGCCGCGGAATTTTGCAATACTCACAGCTGCGTACCTGTCTGTCTTAAACGTAGCCCCCAGCGATTGAGCAAGTTCATCAACAACCATAAAGCCAATGTTGTGTCTTGTGTTGGCATACTCTTCGCCGATGTTGCCCAAACCAGCAATCAGGTATTTCATAGTATTGAAAAAGCCATTCCAGCTTTTGATCTGTTTTGCACTAAGTCAAAGACTGCGCTGACCAAGAAGCTGGAATGGGTGTTGAGTCAAGATTATCGGCTACGATTCCTGTGATTCTTCTCCGGCATGTTCTTCGTCGGCCGAAGCGACTACCGCCCTTGACGACAGCACAGTGGCGACCAGTGCGCCTGCAGGATCCAGCATCTCAAGATTCGGCACCTGAATGTCGGAAATTTTTATGGTTTGCAGGATGTCCAGCTTTGAAATATCGAGGCTGATCTGATCAGGAATGTCTTCGACCAGTCCTTTGACGGCCAGTTTGCGAAATTTTCTGGTCAGTTTGCCTCCGCGCAATACGCCTTTCGGAGTGCCGGTTAGCTGAAGTGGAATACTAACTTTCACTTTCTTTCCCGGAATCACTTCCAGAAAGTCGACATGGAGCACCTTGTCGCTTACCGGGTGGAATTGTACATCCTGGATGATGGCTTTGCATTTTTTACCATCAAGATCAAAATCAACAACATACACATCAGGCGTGAACAAAATAGTTGAAAGGGATTTTTCGCTTACCGTAAAATGCAGCTGTTCTTTGCCTCCATAGATAACACAGGGGATCATCCCTGCGGTTCTTTGTGATTTTGCATCTTTTTTCCCTACGTTCCCGCGAAGGGAACCGCTCATAGATACAGATTTCATAATAACAGGTTTAATAAATAATGATTGATTAAAATTTGAACAACGAACTGATTGACTCGCAGTTATGAACTCTTGAAATCACATCGGCAAGCAGTTGCGCTGTCGAAAGAACTTTTATTTTGGACGATTGTTCCCGTATAGGGATGGTGTCGGTTACTACAACCTCAACAAATGGGGCTTCTTCAATGCGCCGGATGGCACCGTCAGAAAATAATGGGTGAGTACAAAATGCCCTGACGCTGCTGGCCCCGTTTTCCATCATCAGGTGTGCTGCCTTTGAGATGGTATTAGCTGTATCCATGATATCATCCACCAATATAACATCTTTCCCCTTAACATCGCCTATCAGTGCCATGGTATCTACTTCGTTGGGTTTGGCTCGCTGCTTGTAACAGATCACAAACCCGGTATCCAGCATTTTTGCATATACAGCAGCGCGCCGCGTACCCCCGGTATCGGGCGAGGCCATGACAAGGTTAGGGAGCTGCAGTTGCTTGATATAGGGAATGAATATGGAAGAGGCAAATAGGTGATCCACGGGCACGTCAAAAAAACCCTGTATCTGATCAGCATGCAGATCGATGGTGATGATACGCTGAACGCCTGCGGTCATGAGCAGGTTGGCAATGAGCTTAGAGGCAATGGCCACCCTTGGCTTGTCTTTGCGATCTTGCCTGGCAAATCCGAAATAAGGAATAACGGCGACAATATGTTTTGCCGAAGCGCGTTTTGCGGCATCGGCCATCATGAGAAGCTCAAAAAGGTTTTCGGTGGGAGTGAAGGTGGACTGCACCAAAAAGATTTCCTGTCCCCGGATGTTTTCCTCAAATGACGGCTGGAATTCACCATCACTGAAACGCGTAATAACCACATCGCCAAGTTTCTTACCGTAGGCATCGGCAATTTTCTCAGCGAGATAACGGGTGGCCCTACCCGAAAAAATGTTGACTACTCGTGACATGATGGCTGACTTTTGAGTTTTGGGGTATCAAACGACGTTGCAAAATTACACATTTATTGCAATTACCAAGAATCAAATGCCACACTGGCTTATTGCGCTGTGTGACTGCTGCTGTTCCAGCTGGTGCAGCAAACTCTAATAAGGCATCTCTCTCTTCTGATGTGGTTGGAGTAATGCGGGTAACCGGATTTCCACTCGTGTACCCATGGGCTCTCCCTGTTCGGAATACAGGTCGGTGATTGAAAAAGTCATATCGGCGTTATATAACTTGCTGAGCACTTTTAACCGGTCTGCCACCAGCAAAATTCCTTTTGAATCTGAATCAATGCTTCTGCGGGTATTCGTTTGTGCTTGTCTGCGTCCAATTCCGTTGTCCTGAACCGTAACTAAAAGTTGGTTTTTTTCTTTTCTGAAATCAATCTGCACCCAGCCAGGCCGATCAAGGTTTACCAGGCCGTGCCAGATGGAGTTTTCGACAAATGGCTGTATGATAAAAGGAGGTATTGAATAGTTCATTTCTTCGATGGAGGAATCCATAACCAGGCTGTACTCAAATCGCTCTTCTAGCCGAGCTGCCTCAAGCTCAAGATATAGCCTCAGACTTTCAATTTCTTGATAAATTGAAATTAACTGCTTCTCAGAACTGTTTAATATCATTCGCATCAGCCTTGCAAATTTTGAAAGATAGCTGGCAGAAACAGAGCTGTCATGGGTCAAAATGTATGATTGTATGCTGTTCAATGTGTTGAACACAAAATGCGGGTCCATTTGATTGGCTAAGGCTTTCTGGCGGTACCAAAGTATATCGTTCATCAGCCTGCTTTTTGCTCTGACTTTTCGCACCCTGTTTATAAACAGGGAAGTTATACCCGCTAAAAGCAGAATAGCGGCTATGATCCGAAACCAAGTTTTTTGCCACCAGGGGCTCAATATGGTAAATTCACAAACGGCTGGGGCGTGAGACGCTACCCCATCTGAATTTATTGCCACTACTTCGAACCGATATTGGCCCGGAGGCAATAAGGTAAATTCTGCCACTTGGCTTGGTGTTGATGTCCAATTTTCGCTCAGGCCCACCAGACGATATTTAAATTGCAGGTTGGGGGCATCTCGCAGTGCGATTCCAGTGAAATGAAATTTTAGAAAATTCTGATTGTGTTTCAGTCTGTCATATATGACCTCTTTTTCAGGCTTGTGTTTGATCTCAATGTTTTCGATGAATACAGCCGGCGGCTGAGTTTTGATATAGTGTGGGTAATTAAAGACGGTAAGCCCTTTGGCGGTGGCGATATAGATATTCTTATCATCTCCTTTTAATTGCGTTATTTCATTGGAAATCAACCCATGTTCAGTTTTGAAAATCATGATTTGGGGCTCATGCAATAAAGAGTTTGCATCCAGCAGGTTTAACCCGTCGTTCGTAGCCACCCAAAGTTGGTTCTTGTTAAAGTATAATGAAGTAATTGAGTTTGAGGTCAGGCCTTGCTCGCGGGTTATGCTAAAAACAGAATCACCTTGCATTATCATCAGCCCGGCGCCTTTGGTTCCCATGACCACAACTTTGGGCTCATTAAGTATAACAATGTCCGTGATTCTGTGGGCGAGTAACGGGTGTTCTTCGCCGAGGTATTTGGTTGTTCTTGAGGATATTCTCCATAGTCCGTTTATTGCACCCATCAAAATGCTTGTGTCGGATTCCTTTTCCAAAGCTACTGCCCGAATCGATAATTCAGGTTGTTGGGTGGCAGAAAATAAAAAGTCGCCGTTATAATAATAGCCAAGCCCCGATGAAAAGGCAAGGAATGCCATATCCGGACCAAGCGGGAGGATGCTTTTTACATAAATGACCAGGCTCTTTTCTTTAGGATATTGTTTCCTGGTTGCCTGCAGAAGCGGGAGTTTTTCGGGATAACCATCCTTAAATAAAAACAAATCTTTATTGTTAAATATCCAGAGCTGTTGATCTTTATAGGCTTTTATGAGCAAGGATCTTGAAATGTCGAGTTTAATGAAGCTTTTAAGATTATCATTCTCAAACTCATCAATACTACCTCCATCATGACCTATTAGAAGTTTGTCCCTAAAAATCTCTATTGAATGAATTTTTCTTGCAGAAAATTCTTTCGCATTAGTTAGGGAGAAGGACTTCATTGCGAGTGATGGGAAATAATAAACCCCATTTTCCAGGGTGGACATCCATAAACCACCTTCGTGGTCACTGCAAACCGAAGAGACTGACATTTCTCCAAGGAAGTTGTCTATTAAACTCAACCTTCCTTTTTTACTTGAAAACATGTCGACGCCCCCTTTATGCTTTCCGATCCAAATGATAGTATCGTTTGTTAAGCCCACCCAAATAATTTCCCTATTCATCCTATATGCTTCAGCTTTACCAAGTGTATCAATAACGACTAGATCTGAAGTATGAATTAAATAAACCTTTCCGTCAGACGCTAGTGTCCCTTGAATATAAAAAGCCCCTGCGGAGTTCCAATTTTGGTGAAAGGAATAGATAGTGTCTATCAATATCTTTTTCGTGTGAATACTAAAATAATTGACAAATCTTTTACCTGCGTCTTTGGCTACTAATAGATCTTTTCCCCTTTGTTGTATTGTCAATCCTCGAATTTTATTGCCGGGTTTATTCAGAATAAGTAACCGCCCTTCGTTTGTAAGTTTATAAATATTACCATTTTGCAGGAGGCTGAAAAAGATATTATCGTCCTCATCAACCGAAAAAGATCTCTTAACCGGAATTACGTTTTCTTCCAGCTCTGAGAGGACATGGTTATGTTCATAGGTATAAATTGAATCATTAAAGTAATATGATAACTGGAAAGGGAAGCCTATAAACCAAATCCTGCCTGCGTAATCTTCATACACCTCAAAGACAGTATTTTGAGCCATCCCGCTGGTTAAATCAAAATTGCGAAAGTTCCGCCCCTCGAACCGGCTTACCCCCTGGTCCGTAGCTATCCAGATAAATCCTTTTGAATCCTGAGTAACATGGTAAACTTCGGAACTGGGCAACCCGTTATCAGCCGTGAAATGCCGAAAAGAATATTTCTGAGCGTCAACCTTCAGCTGGCCCGCCATTAACAACACAATCAACAAACACCTAACATGCTGCTTAGGCATGTATTCACTTATTTTGGCAACCCAAATATAATACCATCGGTCTAAATAATGGCTTTGTCGCCAAAACAAATGTCGATGCTGCGGGCTTTATTAACAAGCGGATGATTGGCCGGCACCAACCTGACCTTGCTGCCAGCTTCGCATAGGGGCACCGAGTCGATTTTTTCTCCTTTCCTGGCTACCATAAGTCCGAATTTCTTCCGGGCAATCAGTTCCACGGCATGTGCCCCGAAGCTGGTAGCTAAAAGTCTGTCAACGGGCGAAGGGCTGCCTCCGCGCTGGATGTATCCAAGTATGGTTTCGCGCGTTTCAAGTCCGGTTCGTGCCTTGATGGTTTGGGCAACATACTGGGCGGCGGTGATGTTTTTAGGTTTTTCAATGCCCTCGGCGACGACAACAATTGAGTAAGGTTTCTTTTGTATCGCTCTTCGCTCCAGGTATTTGCAGATAAACTTCTCGTCATATGGGATTTCGGGTATCAGAATCACATCGCCACCCCCCGCTACTCCCGAATAGAGTGCAAGCCAGCCAGCATGATGTCCCATAACCTCAATCACCATAATGCGTTTGTGCGAGTTGGCTGTGGTGTGAAGCCGGTCAATGGCCTCGGTGTCAATCCACAACGCCGAGTCGAACCCAAATGACACATCGGTACCCCATACATCGTTGTCAATGGTTTTTGGAATGCCAATGATGTTTAATCCTTTATCTGAAAGTAGGCTGGCAGTTCGCTGGGTTCCATTTCCACCGATGCACACGAGGGCATCCAGTTGCAACTGGTTGTAGTTGCGGATGATAGGAGTTACTTTGTCTTCTTCAACGCTCTTACCTGATTTGCTGAAAGGTTTTTCGCGTGAGGTTCCGAGAATGGTGCCCCCAATGGTGAGTATGCCTGACAAATGGTGGTCATGCAGTTCGACATAGTCGTTTTTAATTATGCCCTGAAAACCTGAAGCAAATCCAAATACCTGCATCCCGTATTCAGAAATGGCTGTTTTTCCCACTCCTCTGATGGCTGCATTCAACCCCGGGCAGTCGCCTCCGGCGGTTAACACACCGATCCGCATTCCTTTGCCTTTCTTAGCCGACATCTTCTGATTATAATAAACAGGTTTTTTTATTACACGATTGTCACACCTTTAACTTCTCTCCTTCGGAATGGGCGATCACTACGGCTCCACATGTGTCGCCCCAGACGTTTACAGCAGTCCGAAACATATCCAGTAAACGGTCAACAGCTAAAATCAACCCAACTCCTTCGAGTGGCAAGCCCACCGCGGTGAGCACAATGCTTATCATCACCAGTCCTGCCATTGGAATCCCTGCCGCTCCAATGGCTGCCAAAAGGGCCGTTACGACCACCACCACCTGCTGCATGACAGATAGTTCAACACCGTAAGCCTGGGCAATAAACATCACGGCAACACACTCGTACAAAGCAGTTCCGTTCATATTGACTGTGGCTCCCAGGGGTAGGGTAAAGCTGGATATTTTGGCTGAAACACCTGCATTGGTTTCAATAGCTTCCATCGTAAGTGGTAAGGTGGCATTTGAAGAAGAAGTTGAAAATGCCGTGAGCAAGGGTGCACGCATGGCTTTGAAATGTTTGAGGGGATTTATGCGCCCCACAACCCGTAATACCAGAGGCAACGTAACAGCCGAATGAATCACCAGGCCGCCAATCACCACAAGCATATACAGACCCATGCTTTGAAACAAGGCCGCCAGATTGGTCTGTTCTGCGATTTTGGGTGCAACCAGCCCAAACACACCAAATGGAGTGAATTTAATAATAAACAAGGTCAGTTTCATCATAACCTCAAATACCGAGTTAAACAAGTCGGTAAGCAGTTGCGAAGCCTTCGACGGTGCCTTCGTGATAAAAAATCCAAATAAAATGCTGAAAAGGATAACCGAAAGCAATTGATTATTGGCGGTAAGTGATAGAAAAATATTTTCAGGTATAATTTTTATCAGGATGGAACCGAGGGTTTCGCTTCCCAGACCCGGGGCAACTGATTGCACAAGGTTGAGGTCGGCGCCAACGCCGGGTTTGAATAAATTTACAAGAAACAGTCCTGTCAAAATGGCAACCAGGCTTGTGATGGTGTAGAACATCATGGTTTTAAGGCCAAGTCGTCCCAGGCTTTCTGCACTGCCAATATTCGCCACGCCCGAAACGATTGAACTGATTACGAGCGGGATAATAATCATTTTCAGGGCGCGGAGGAAAATTTCGCCCATCCATGAAATGTAGCCAACATAGTTGCGAAAATAGATGCCAAACAGGACTGCCAAAACTAATGCGATCAGTATTTGCCAGTGAAGTGCGATTTTTTTCATATTTCGGGTTTTAAAAAGTTTCTAAAAGTAAAAAAAATGCCAACCCACTGGTCTCTCAACCTGAATCTGGTTAAATTCATACCAAATCCATAAATAATTCCTATAAAAAAGAAATTCGGTGGGCTGCCTTAATTTGTAATTTATAAGTCAATTCGAAAAGCTGTGATTTTTCAATCCGTCTGACTTAGATAGCCTCTTTCCTATCAATCCGATTGATTTAGATTGTTGAAAAATAAAAATAATATCGTTATTATATTACATTTGCGTCACTGTTTCGAATTCCTCGGAGCGAGAACCTTTTACTGGGGATAGAACATCCGAAACTCATTATTTAATTGAATATCATCCTCTTAATCAGAGCCTAACCCATGAAAAACAAGTACATCGACCTAATTGAACAGACATTTGATTTCCCAACCGAAGAGTTTAAGGTAATTGACGACGAACTGTATTTCCACGATATTCCGATGATGGATATCATCAAGCAATACGGAACTCCGGTCAAATTAACCTATCTGCCCAAAATCAGCAAGCAGATCCAGCGGGCAAAACGCATGTTCAATGTGGCTATGGCTAAATCCGATTACGAAGGGGAGTATCATTATTGCTATTGTACCAAAAGCAGTCATTTTGCCTTCATACTCGAAGAGGCACTCAAAAACGATATTCATCTGGAAACTTCGTCCGCATTCGATATAAATATCATTGAACAACTTTACGAAGAAGGCAAACTCAGCAAGGAAAACTATATAATCTGCAATGGGTTCAAGCGTTCGCTGTATTTGGAGAATATTGTCGGGCTGATTGAAAACGGGTTTGAAAACACGGTTCCGATTATTGACAACCTTTTCGAAATAGACCATTATGACCGTTTGCTTACCAAGCCCTGCAAGATTGGCATCCGCATTGCTTCGGAAGAAGAACCGCGTTTTGAGTTTTACACTTCCCGTCTTGGTATTCGCTACAACGACATTGTGCCGTTTTATGAATCGAAGATCAAAAACAACCCAAAGTTCAAACTCAAAATGCTTCATTTTTTTATCAATACAGGCATCCGCGACAATGCCTATTACTGGAATGAGCTTCAAAAATGTGTAAACGTATATTGCGATCTGAAAAAAATTTGCCCTGAGCTCGATTCTCTTAATATCGGTGGCGGATTTCCAATTAAAAACAGCCTCTCTTTCGCCTACGAGTACGAATACATGGCCGAGGAAATTATTTCGCAGATAAAGACAGCCTGCGACCGAAACGGAGTTCCCGAGCCTGATATTTTCACAGAATTTGGTTCCTTTACGGTGGGTGAAAGCGGGGCAGTGCTTTATTCAATCATTGACCAGAAGCGACAAAACGACCGTGAAGCGTGGAATATGATCGACAGCAGTTTCATGACTACACTACCTGATACCTGGGCGGCACACCAGCGCTTTATCCTGCTGGCTCTTAACAACTGGGATAAGGAATATGAGCGGGTCTTTCTTGGAGGACTGACTTGCGACAGCCAGGACTACTACAATAGCGAGGCACATTCGAATGCCATCTTTCTGCCGAAAATTTTGAACGGCGACACGTTATACATTGGCCTCTTTCATACTGGCGCTTACCAGGAAAGTATAGGCGGTTTCGGCGGTATACAGCATTGCCTGCTGCCTGCACCCAAGCATATTATCATCGACGTGGACGAGGACGGCGAATACTACACCAAGCTCTTTGCCAAAGAGCAGAGTTACAAGTCGATGCTGAAGATATTGGGTTACTAAAGCCAAAAGGTTGTATTTTTGCATCGGATTATTATCCGCCTTGTTTCATTAATCAGTTGTATTTATGAATTTCGGAGACGTACCCGAGGAGTTTTCAGCACCCGAAACATCAAAAGTGGTAATTCTTCCGGTTCCCTATGACGAAACAAGCACCTGGGTCAAAGGCGCCGATCATGGGCCAGCCGCCATTATCGAGGCTTCGAACAACATGGAGTTGTACGATATTGAAACCGACAGCGAAGTTTACAAGATCGGCATCTGCACTTCCGAACCAGTTCTTGAGAAGACAAGCCCCGAAGCTATGGTAAAAGCTGTAAGAGACAGGGTAAAGCAACTGCTTAAAAAAAACAAGTTTGTAGTTACCCTGGGAGGCGAACATTCCATATCCATAGGAGCCATTCAGGCTTTTGCAGGTCATTTTAACGATCTAACAATAGTTCAGATCGACGCCCACGCCGATTTGCGCGATGAGTACATGGGGTCGAAATTTAATCACGCCTGTGTGATGGCCAGGGCAAAGGAGGTGGCACCTGTTTTGCAAATCGGCATTCGCAGTATGAGCATCGAGGAAACCGAAAATATCGAAGCAGGGCGAATGTATAATGCCCACGAAATATACGACAGCAAAACCTGGATGTACGACATGTTGAGCCAGCTCAGCAAAAACGTATACATTACTTTCGATTTGGATGCGTTTGACCCAAGCATAATGCCTTCCACCGGAACTCCAGAGCCGGGTGGCCTGTTGTGGTATCAGGCCATAGATATCCTGCAGCGAATATTTGAAAAATCTAATGTCGTGGGATTTGATGTGAATGAGCTTGCCCCCAACCCGGCAAACAAAGCCCCGGATTTTCTGGCTGCCAAGCTCGTGTACAAAATGCTATCATTCAAATTTTACGATCAAGCCCTGAACAAAAAGAAATAAAACATACAACCCCGAATCGTCATGAATAAGTCTGAACTGCTAAAAGATACCATTAAGCATATCGACATTAAGAGCTTCGACTCCACATCTATTATCAGTGCCATGCGCGATATGTCATTCACCTCGCGCGACACTGCCTTGGCTGCGGACATTTTTGACCGCATGTTGACTGACAAAGATTGCTCGGTAATTCTGACACTGGCCGGAAGCACAAGTGCAGGAGGATGTATGCAGGTGTATGTTGACATGGTCAAACACAACATGATTGACGTGATAGTGGCCACCGGAGCATCGATTGTGGATATGGACTTTTTTGAAGCTCTGGGATTCAAGCATTACAAAGGCAACCCGAACCTGGACGATAAAATGCTTCGCGACAATTACATAGACCGCATTTACGACACCCTGATCGATGAAGAAGAACTGCAGGTTTGCGACCACACCATTTATGAAATTGCCGGCCAACTTGAAGCAAGGCCTTATTCATCGCGCGAATTCATCAAGGAAATGGGTCGCTGGCTGGTGAACAACCCCGACAAAGCCAAGAAAAAAGACTCGCTCGTTCAGGTAGCCTACGAACATAACGTACCTATTTTTTGTCCGGCATTTACTGACAGCAGTGCGGGGTTTGGACTGGTTAAGCATCAGTGGGACAACCCAGGCAAACATATGACTATTGACTCTATTGCGGATTTTCTGGAGCTGACTCAAATAAAAATGGCGGCCGGAACTACCGGTTTGTTTATGATAGGCGGCGGCGTGCCCAAAAACTTTACACAGGATACCGTTATCTGTGCCGAAATTCTGGGCAAAGATGTTCCCATGCATAAATATGCCGTTCAGATAACTGTGGCTGATGCCCGCGACGGTGCCTGCAGCAGTTCAACCCTTAAGGAGGCATCCTCTTGGGGTAAGGTTGATACGGTGTATGAGCAAATGGTCTATGCCGAAGCCACATCGGTGCTGCCGCTGATAGCCAGTTATCTTTACCACAAAGGCGACTGGCGCTGTCGAAAGAAATTTGACTGGGCGGGAATTTTTGAAAAATAACACCTGTTACCCCAGAAGAAAAGCCTGTGGTACGTAGACGTCACAGGCTTTTTACTGAAAGATTCGTTTAATTTTTCCCTGAAAAATTTATTCTTTCCACTTAATGTTGCACCCTATGCTTGGCTGTTGCTCCTCGGGCACTTTTTCGCCCCTCAGCAAGAGGTCAAGTGCGTGACGCAGATCTTTTCCCGTTACAGGTATCCCGTTTTCAGGACGGCTATCGTCAAACTGCCCGCGGTATACCACCTTGCCTTTGCCATCCATAACATTGAAATCGGGAGTACAGGCAGCGTCATACGCTTTGGCCACTTCCTGACTCTCGTCAAAGAGGTAAGGAAAAGGAAAGTCGTTTTCAGCTGCAAATAGTTTCATGTTTTCGGGTGAGTCGGCAGGGAAATTGACGACATCATTCGAATTGATCATAACCAAGGCAACGCCTTTAGGCATATAGTCTTTCCCAACCTGCACCAATTCTTTGATAATATGTTTAACAAAAGGGCAATGTTTGCAGATGAAGGCGATAACAGTGGCTTTGGATGATTTGACATCATCCAGTGTGAGCGCCTGCCCCGATATAATATCCGGTAGGGTGAAGCCGGGAGCAGTAAATCCCAAAGGAATAATGTTGGTTGGTGTACGTGCCATCAATGAAAGATTTAATTGGTTAACGTTATCTGTTGGTGTTGAATACTCTCGGCGCCGAATTCATCCTTCCGTTTTTAAGGGTAAGTGGTCGACTGGGTCAAAGTTGTAAAATAAGTATGTAACAAAACTCTTTTTATTACGTCTGATAGAGGATAATCGGCCTTTTGTCAGGCTACAAATTTAAAAATAATGCATAAAACACTCTTGCTGCTTTCCTGCCTGATTGCTTCTTCTCTTATGTTCGGACAGACTGCCCCTGATAAGAAGGTGTATCAGACCAAGCGGATACAAAACATCCCTCCGGTAATTGATGGAGCCATTGACGATCCTGCATGGGCAACCATTGAATGGGAGGGAGATTTCACCCAGTACGAACCCTATCAGAACGTACCTCCAACATTTGAAACCCGATTTAAGATTCTTTTCGACGATCGGAATCTGTATGTTGCCTTCCATGCCTATGATCCGTCACCCGATAGTATTGTGAGGCGGTTATCCAGGCGTGACGACGGGCAGGGTGACCTGGTAGCCATACAGTTTGACAGTTATTATGACATGCGCACCGGATTTACGTTCATGGTAACTGCAGCCGGGGTGAAAATTGATATGATAGCGGTAAACGACGGGCAGACGGAAGACGCGACATGGGACCCGGTATGGGCCGCCAAAACCTCCATTGTCAGCGATGGTTGGGTGGCCGAGATGCAAATACCTTTTACTCAGCTTCGATTTGCCGACAAAGCGAACCACATCTGGGGGCTGCAGGTGGCACGGCATCTTTTTCGAAAAAAAGAGACCTCGCTATGGCAGTTCATTCCGCGCAATGCTCCCGGATGGGTACACCTGATCGGCGAAATGCACGGGTTGAGCAACATCGCCCCGAAAAAACAGTTTGACATTACGCCCTATGGCCTGGCACAAGCCGAAAAGTACGAAAAAATTCCTGCAAATCCTTTCAGGACAGGTGCTTCGCAAATGCTGAACGGAGGCCTGGATGCAAAAATTGGCCTGACAAACAATCTAACTCTCGACCTTAGTGTGAACCCTGATTTTGGGCAGGTGGAAGCCGATCCGTCGGTGGTGAATTTATCGGCGTATGAAACATTTTTTGAGGAAAAACGTCCTTTTTTTATTGAAGGACGAAATATTATGAACTTTAACCTTCAGCCGGGCGATGGCGACGGGGCTGCAGAGAATCTTTTCTATTCTAGGCGCATAGGCCGCAGGCCGCAATATAATCCGGGAGTCGGTTCAGGACAGTTTATAAAAACCCCAATCAACACAACCATTATCGGCGCCGCGAAACTTACCGGAAAAACTGACCGAGGAGTGTCCATTGGAATTATGGAAAGCCTTACCTCAAGAGAGTTCGCTGAACTTGATAGTGATGGATTGCGCAGCCATAAGCAGGTAGAGCCGTTAACAAACTATTTTGCCGCCCGTGTGTCAAAAGATTTTAACAAGGGGAACACTATCATCGGAGGTATGCTTACTGCTGTAAACCGCGATCTGAATGACGCCAGCCTTCGTTTTTTACATCGCGCGGCCTATACCGGCGGTGGCGATTTCGAGTATAACTGGAAAGATAAAACATATACATTGCGTGTCAGGCTGGTGTTTAGCCATGTCGGCGGCGACAGCCTTGCCCTGGTCCGCACCCAGCGGTCACCGGCCCGGTATTATCAACGCCCTGACGCAGATCATGTTTCGTTGGATTCAACACGAACATCACTATCAGGCCATGGCGGCGCTATCGAATTATGGAAAGGCGGTAATTCGAAATTACAGTTCGGTGGTTTTATTGAATGGAAATCACCCGGACTGGAGCTGAATGATATCGGTTTTGTACGTAGCGCGGATGAAATTTTGCAGGTCGGTTATCTCGGATATCGCGAAACACAGCCCAAAGGCTTCGTCCTTAGCTGGCGTATTAATGCAAACCAATGGACTGTGTGGGATTTTTCAGGGAAATTAAGACAACCGGGCGGAAATTTCAACGCCAACATTCAATTCAAAAACTACTGGAGCTTTGGTACCGGCATCAATATGCAAGGGGCAACATGGTCGAGCTCAGCTCTTAGGGGGGGGCCAATGCTTTACCTGCCTGCGGCCATCAATAACTGGCTGAACTTCGGGACTGATAGCCGCAAGAAACTTCGCATCAATGCAGGCTGGACCATTCAGAAGGGGGCAAGTAATCACTCTTTTTCGCGAAATATTTATGCTGGGCTAACATACAGACCTCTTCCATCAGTCAGTTTCTCGCTGAATCCGCAATACAGCGAGAGTAAAAATAATCTTCAGTTTGTTTCGAATCTTGACACCCCTTTGGGCAAGAGGTACCTGAATGCAAAAATAGACCAGCAAACGCTGAGCTTGTCGCTCCGGGCAAATCTCAACCTCACTCCCGACTTAAGCATACAGTACTGGGGACAACCATTTATTAGCACCGGCAAATACAGCGAATTCAAATACATAACCGAGCCCGGTGCCAACAAATACGCGAACAGGTTTAAAACCCTTTCCGGCAATCAGGTTGTGTTTCAATCAGGCTCTCAACAGTATCAAATTGATGAAAACCGAGATGGATTGACAGACTATACTATCAGAAATCCTGATTATAAAGCATTGGCTTTTTTATCGAACCTGGTGCTTCGGTGGGAATACAGACCTGGATCGACGCTGTTTTTAGTATGGTCGCAGGGGCGCAACAATTATTTTACCGATGGCGCATTTGACCTGCCAGGCGATGCCCGGGCACTTTTCGACATCTATCCTCAGAACATTTTCCTAATTAAACTTTCATACCGGATCGGATTATCCTGAGTGATATGCTGCGGGTATTTTTCAGGCCAGAAGTCTGATTCATCCTGGGGGAAAATGCTCTCCCTGAATGATGTATAATTTTGTATTACAATTAATTATTTTCGGATCTCACATATATTTCAAATATTTTGAAATTATGCGTTAAATGATTATTTCTTATCCCTGATTTTATTAATTTTATTCCGTTAAACCTTAAATAAACATCCCTATGTCGGTATTAAAAGTAATTGAAATCATGGCGTCGTCCGAAAAGAGTTGGGAAGATGCTACGCGGTATGCAGTTAAAACTGCCGCCCAAACCTTAAAGGGAATTCGTTCGGTTTGGATTCAAGACCAAAGCGCTGTCATTAAGGACGGAGAAATTTCTGAATTCAGGGTTACCTGTAAAATAACCTTTGAAGTATTTGATTGAACAGGTCGACAAAGTTCATTAAATCAACAAATCAAAAATTGTTTCTATGGGATTAATTTCATTTATTAAGAATGCCGGAGAAAAGATATTCGGCAAATCGGCAGCGGCTAAAGAAGCCGACAAGGCTGCCGCCATCACTGCGCATATCCGGAGTTTCGGTTTCGATACCGACAATATCAGGGTTCAGGTAGATGACGAAAAAGTCACATTAACCGGAATAGTGGATACCATTGCCAATAAAAACAGAATAATTGTGGCTGCCGGAAATGTGAATGGCATTTCAAAGGTTGAAGACCGTCTTGAGGTAGTACCCGCTCAGGGAGCCTTGCCCGAAACTGCAGAACCCGAAAAACAGTTTTACACGGTTGTAAGCGGTGATAGCCTTTCGAAGATTGCGAAACACTTTTATGGGAATGCCAACAAATATCCCGTGATATTTGAGGCAAACAAACCCATGCTAAAACATCCGGATAAAATATATCCAGGTCAGGTTTTGGTGATTCCGCCGGTAGATTAAAATAAGTGGCTTAAGCTGCTTTTTTTCGTCTTTTCTTTAAAAGTTAGCCAAGGAACGACATACGCGGTTCGGCACTATCCTGCGGTAAGTTCCCATGGTTGTTCCTGTCACATATATGATTAATATTGCTTTGGGGCTTTTGCGAACCAGGTGATTCGCTGGAATAAAGACCGGGATCGACATTGTTTTTAGTCTGGTTGCAGGGGGGCGCAATAATTATTTTACCGATTATACATTTGACATGTCATGCGACCCCACGGGCACTTTTCGACATATATCCTCAGAATATTTTTCTAATTAAACATTCACACTGGATCGAAATATCCTAAGTAGCATGTCGAGAAAAGGATATTAAAACCAATGGGGTCATTGATCTCTTATCAATAAAAAACCCCCGGTTATGCTCCGGGGGTTTTGCCTTGCAGGCTAAGGTTATCTTGTTGATATGACAAGATATTTTGAGGTTTTCCAGAACTCGGCAGGATTTTTAATCACCAGTTTTTCGACGACATTCTCCCCAACCAGTTCAAAGCTTCCCGCTACATGGGTGGTCACTAATTCAACGCGTTTAGCATTCAGCTCAATTTCTGTAAAGTTACGAATATCAATTTTAATGAAATGCTCATTTGCAAATTCTTTATTAAATTTTGTCGAACGCCCCAAGCCAATAAAGCCCCCTTCGCGGTTGATGACGCCAAGATCGCGGAGCTCACGCTGGGTGCCAACAATGTAATATGCCGTGTTGATATCTGAAGTTTGCTGGTCAATGATTTCGGTCTTTTTTGCACTTTCCTGTTCAAGCCCGGCCACACGCTGGGTCAAGCCTTCCACTTTGAGGTTGAGCGAGAGCAGCTGGTTTTTGAGGTCTGCAATTTCCTGTTCCTTCTCTTCAATATTGAACTGGAGTCTTTCGATGGTTTTATTAAGTTCGGCAATTTTAATGTTGCTCTCACGCAATTGAGTATTCAGAGAGGCAATCAGGCTCCGGTTCTTTTCGAGCAACTGATTGATGTCCGCCAGGTTATCCTGTATCCGTTCTCTGACATCCGCTTTCATTTCGCGGGTTCCTGTTGCTTGCTTTGACACCAGAGATTGTTTCATGCGGATGGTTGCAAGATTTTCTTCTATCTCATTCAATGATGCAAAAAGAAGATTTATCGACGAGTCGCGCTCAGCTATTGCTTGAGTCATCCGTAGGCTGTCGGCCTGAAGGCTGAGAATTTGTTCATTCTTTTTCTGAAAGCATCCTGCAATAAGCGGCAGAATAGCTACAACTAAAAACATTTTTTTCATGATACGTTTTATTTAGTCTTTATCGGGTTTAACCCGGATAATAAAAATTCATGCCAAACCATTTATCAAACATATTAGAACTAGGCTCTTATTTTATATTTGCGAAACTACTGTATTACAGAAAGTTGAAAATATTTATCTCGTGGTTTTCCGGTTGGCATTATTTCATTAAAACGCTTAATTTCTCATTTTGTTGAAAAGTTACACGGTTATAAGTACTTACTTGTCATCTCCCGGGTTTATAACGGCTGTTTTTCAATATCTCGTCCGGGCCTACAAATATCAGCTGACCGGGGGTAAGTTCCGGGTTATTTTTCATGTATGCCGCCACGATCTGCCACCCAACCCAAAGCGAGGCGCGCGCCGGCGATTCGCGCTGGAATGCAGCCGTGAAAGGGCCGTCAGCCACAAATTTATTCATCAACACTACGTCGGTGGCATATAACAGCTGATGCTCCAGAAAGTAGGTCCACATTTGTTTTTCATTGTTTTTGCACCACTTCAGCCCATCCTTATGAAACCCGACAATATATTCGGGCTGCAGGTCATCCAATATCAGCCCGGATAAATAATAAAGTTTTCCGGCTGAAATCAACTTGTCCAGCAATCTGTTTTCGGGCTTATGGGGGATTATCCCTTGAGATAAAATGGTTTTGATTATATCGGCATGCAAATATGCCGGGGTCATTCTCCTGATCCGGTAAAGCGGCAACCCGGCTTTTCTGTAACCTTCATATTCATCGCCCAGGTACCAGTCGAGCGCAATGAGGAGAAAGGTGCCATCATAGAGAATGGGCGAATCGCCATAAAGCCCCGACACGTACGTGAATACCTCGGGTTGTTTCCAGTCGGGAAAATAATAGCGAATGTGCCGGAAAATGGTGGTAAGTTTCTTTTCCAAAGCAGTAAGGCCTGCGAATTTGTCACGGGTCAGGGTATGTAATTCGCGAACAACCTCGTCTGTGACAAATGCATGCAACTGGGCAACCACGGAAGTATCAATAACCTCGGAATTCAGAAAGGGGTAAAAATTGTCCTGCAGTGCAGCTAGATGTTGTGCGAAGCCTCCTTTATAATCGGCAAACAACTCCACATCAAATCTTCGAATTATGACATCGTCCACCTGTGTGCTGCGTATTTTCGCCTTTTCACCCTTTTCACCCGTACATGCGATTGTGAATAGCAGTACCAAAGCAACAATCCTGATAAATTTTTGTCTTGTAACTGCGTAAAAGATCATATTGTCAACGACTTATACATGAGCGTTGCTCAGGAAACCGATTGAGCTGATTTATTTTAAAACAGCTTCCAGCCAAGGCTGACATTGAACAAGGCTGTTTTCCCATCAATGGAAGCCTCTGAAAAAAGATCGCTCAGGCCAAATTCATAGCGCACATCCAGGGTAAACATCAGAATATCGACACCCATACCGGCCTGTGCACTCCATGATAGTTCCTTAAATATGGTCGCGTCGACTGAAGGAACCGATGAAAATGAGACTTCTTTATCAAGTAAATAGGTTCCAACCGGTCCGGCAAGAAACCTGAAGTTAGCAATCCCGAAATCAAACACTTTTGATCCAAGCAGGATGGGCACTTCTATTGTCTTAAGGTTGATTGTGCGACTGGCAAAACTCACATTTGAGCTGTTTAGTATGCCGCCCTTGGTGGCAAAATTAACCTCCGGCTGCACATACGTGCGCGACCCAAGCCGAATGAATAGCCCGCCGGTAAAATTGGTCTTAAAATCATTAACGATAGCAGCATCGTTAGTGGTTAGTTTTGACGTTGTAAAGCCGGCCTTTGGCCCTAACGAAAAAAACTTTTGTGCAAAAGTTGTTGTCGATAAAACTAACAGAAGAGCGAATAATGCAATTCTTTTCATAGAAGTTGTTTATTGGTGAGGGGTATTTTAAAAGCAATAATTTGCTAATTTACTGTAACATATATTTCCTTGCAATAGATCGTGATAAATATATCGGCCATTTCGGCTCACCCCTGTTTATTTGCTACTTTCGTATGTAAAACAACATTTGTACCATAACGCAGAAATTTGTTATAGATTTTACTGTCATGAAAATTGCTCTTGCCCAGATTAATACTGTGATTGGGGATTTTGATCATAATCTCTCAAAAATCAGAGCGAATATCAAAACTGCCCGCGAGGCAGGGGCACAAGTAATCGTGTTTCCGGAAATGTGCATTCCGGGTTATCCGGCAGCGGATTTTCTGGAGTTTGATTATTTCGTGGATGAATGTTACCGTCATATTCAGGCTTTAGCGGCCGAATCGCATCAAGTGGCTGTTGTGGTAGGCGGGCCGGTTAAAAATCAAAACCCCCGGGGAAAGCCGCTATTCAATGCCGCCTTTGTGCTCTACGATGGGAAAATTCATTCCATTGTAAAAAAATCATTACTTCCCGACTATGATGTGTTTGACGAATATCGCTATTTTGAACCAAATACTGAATTCAGGGCTGTCGATCTGCCTTTTGGTCGGCTTGCGGTTACGATATGCGAAGACCTTTGGGGTTTGGAAGACTCTAAACTCTACACCTCGATGCCGATGGATGAGCTGGTTAAACAGCATCCGGATGTGATCATTAACATTGCAGCAAGTCCGTTTCACTACCGCCAAACCGCCCGCCGCACCGACGTGCTAAGCCGTAATGCGAAGCTGTACGGATTGCCATTGGTGAACGTCAACCAGGTCGGAGGCCAAACCGAGCTTCTATTTGACGGGGAAAGTATAGTGCTTGATCAACATGGTCGCCTTTCAGGGAAACTGAAAAAATTTGAAGAAGACTTTGCGGTGTTTGATATCAGAAATCTGCCTGTCGAGGCAAGGGCCGATAATGATCCGGAGGATGTGGCGCTGATATACGATGCGCTGGTGATGGGGATCAGGGACTATTTTACGAAAATGGGATTCAAAAAGGCTATCCTGGGCCTGTCGGGAGGAATTGACAGTGCCGTGGTGCTTGCACTCGCAGCAGAGGCTTTGGGCAAAGATTATGTTATCAGTCTGCTAATGCCTTCGCCTTTCTCATCGCAGCACTCGCTCGAAGATGCAAGGGAAATGCTAGTGCGTACCAAATCGCCCTATGAGATCGTTAAGATCAATCAGCCATATGAAGCTTTCCTCGAGTTACTGGAACCCTATTTTGCCAACAGGCCATTTGATGTTACGGAGGAAAATATTCAGGCCCGAATCAGGGCTAACCTATTGATGGCATTCAGTAACAAATTTGGCTATATCCTGCTCAACACCAGCAATAAAAGCGAAGCCGCCGTTGGCTACGGCACCCTGTATGGCGATATGTGCGGCGGATTATCCGTGTTGGGTGACGTATACAAATCGCAGGTTAACAGGTTGGCGCACTATATCAACCGAAAGAAGGAGATAATACCAGAAAACATCATCACCAAGGCGCCTTCGGCCGAACTGAGGCACAATCAGAAAGATACCGACAGCTTACCTGAATACGATATTCTCGACGGGATTTTGACAGGGTACATTGAAAATAAGCTGGGCCCGGACCAGATCTCCGATCAGGGATACGATCGAAATCTGGTTGACATGGTAATAAATATGGTGAACGCCAGTGAATGGAAGCGATATCAGATGGCTCCTGTACTCAGGGTATCGCCAAAGGCTTTCGGATCGGGCCGGCGCATGCCGATTGTAGGCAAATACCTTTTCAGGTAATTTGTCCTTCGCCGGGAAAAAAGCAACCCTTTTGTATTATCAGGCTTCTTCTACTGACTTTATCTCGGGTAAGGCTCGTTTAACTGCCTGTTCAACGCCGCTTTTCAACGTCATGCGGCTATAAGGGCACGAGCCGCATGCTCCCTGCAGCTGCACTTTGACCACATTATCCTCGGTAAGCTCAATAAATTGTATATCACCTCCGTCGGCCTGCAAATACGGCCTGACCTGATCAATAACCTGTTTTACTTTTTCAATTAATTCGATCGATGCACTCATGATATAAGTTTATAAATGATTACTATTTTATTTCAACAATGCGTGTTGGAGGCAGCAAGGCATTACGAATGGCTACCTGTTGTGCCAGTTTGCCGGCAATTTGTGCCATGGCATCTGCTGTTACCGAGCTCTCTTCAGCTACAATGGGTTTGCCAAGGTCACCCGACTCACAAATGGCCTGTACCAGGGGTATTTGCCCCAGGAGAGCGATATTAAATTCTTCGGCCAGCTTCTCGCCTCCACCTTTACCGAAAATATAGTATTTGTTTTCGGGTAATTCAGAGGGTGTAAAATAGGACATGTTTTCTATCAGCCCAAGTACTGGCACATTTACTTGTTCCTGCCTGAACATGGCAATGGCTTTTCGGGCGTCGGCCAATGCAATTTCCTGCGGTGTGGAAACTACCACTACTCCTGTAACGGGAAGTTGCTGAACCAACGTGAGATGGATGTCTCCGGTTCCTGGAGGCATATCGATGATCATGTAATCAAGATCCCCCCACTCTGCCTCGGTAAAGAGCTGTTTGAGGGCGTTGGAGGCCATAGGTCCCCGCCATAGGAGGGCCTTTTCGGGCTCAACAAAAAAACCAATGCTTAGAAGCCTGACACCATATTTTAGTATCGGCATCACCTTCAGCTGACCATCTACTTCCACAGCACCGGGCCGTGCACCTTTCAGATCGAACATAATCGGGGCCGAAGGACCGTAAATGTCAGCGTCGACCAGACCAACCTTTGAATGACTCCTGGCAAGCGCCACAGCCAGATTGGCGGCAATAGTGGATTTTCCTACTCCGCCTTTCCCTGAGACAACAGCAATGACATTTTTCACTCCTTTAAGAAAATCCGATGCCTGCGCTCTCGAGCTGGTTGTGCGTGAGGTAAATGTAATATCAACTTCAGCTTGCGGATCTACATGCGAATGGATGGCATCGATGCAATTCTTTTTCATCAACCCCTTGAGCGGGCATGCAGGAGTGGTTAGCACGATATCAAAGGCGATCCGTTTTCCCTCAACGACCAAACTTTCAATCATTTTCAGCGAAACAAGATCTTTCTTGAGATCGGGTTCAATCACGCAGCTCAATGCTTTCAGCACATCGTCTTTTGTAAAGTTCATTATACCCCGCCTTATTTTTATTTAGAATCGGTAAAAATAAGAATAATTCAGTACATGCAACTGATTTGGAAATGAATGCGCTTCAATGCTCACAGTGAGGTAGCCTGACCATCCGGAGCAGGCATATGGCGTAGGGGATCCCAAAACAACCTGCTGAAATGCAGCACAGTGTCGTTTTCGATCATGACACCTTCCGACTCAAGCAATTGCTGCATGATCGTATTTCCTCCGAAATAATGTTTGCCGGTCAATTGGCCGTTTCGATTAACGACACGGTGAGCCGGAATATCTTCGCCCGAGGTGTGTGAAACATTCATCGCCCATCCTACCATACGGGCTGACTTTCGCGACCCCAGATAGGCCGCAACGGCACCGTAAGTGGTGACCCTGCCGTAGGGAATTTGTTTCACCACTTCATAAACTCGTTGAAAAAAGGAAGCTTCTTCGATATTCACGGCCCCAAGGGATTCAGAATCAATTATTTGCCGGAATTTAATGAAAACCGGAGATAGGTTATCTTCACGCCCTGACACAGAAACATTTTTTCATAAAAGGTTTGAATCTCGGTTGCCTCGTTCCTGGGGGGATTATTGTATAAATCGGGGGTATCATAATGAAGGGAATGCCCTAAATCATAAATTACCTCCAGGGTATAGGCATATAAAGAATAGTTATCGGTTTTGAGATGAATATTGCCTGTGGGTTTTAAAACTCCTGAGTAATGATCCAGAAAACGGGGAGAGGTGAGTCGCTTGCGCGGCTTCCGGGGCTGAGGATCCGGAAAAGTAATCCAAAGTTCGCTCACTTCGCCAGGAGCAAAAAGACGTTCAATCCATTCTATATGACTGCGGATGAACGCAACATTGCCAAGCCCTTCGTCAATTGCGGTGCGACACCCACGCCAAAGCCGTGCCCCTTTGCTATCGATGCCGATGTAATTCTTATCTGCGTTTCGCCTTCCCAGCGAAACCGTGTAGTCTCCTTTGCCACAGCCCAGCTCAAGCACAATGGGGTTTTCATTCCCGAAATATTCCTTATTCCATTTTCCCTTTAGCCTAAAATCATCCTTCAGGTCAAAAAAACCAAACTGAAATAGATTTGTAAAAGATTTACACTCTTCGAATCGTTCGAGCTTTCGTTTGGTCAAAGGAAATATGGTTTTTGGGGTTGGATGTCAAACTCTCAGCACCCAGGCTTCGGGATAGGTTTGCTTGCGAAGCGAATAAAGAAAATCAAGGGCCTGATTTTTTTCGCAGAATGAGGTTAAACTTACCCTGAACATCCCTGCAGCATTTGGAACTATGACAGGCCTGTAGCCCTGGTCAACAAACAGCCTGCAAAGAGTTTCGGCATTGGCTTTTCTTTCAAAACTGCCGACAATTATATGGTAACCGCTTTCAGGTTTTGATTCAAACCCGGGCATAGCCTTCACTATGTCGATATTACCCGAGGATGTCAAGGCGGGTTGGGAGGAATCCGCAGGGACGATGGGTTCGGCAACATCGAAGGAATAAATATTTTCGGGGGATGTGGTTGGTTTTGCCTCGGGGGCAGCTGTTTGATTAATCGGCTCAGTCTGCGCCTGTGGGCGGATAAGCACTTCTTTAATAATACCGGCTGAATGCTGGGCGTATTTCTCAACAATGCCGGTGTTCATGCTTATCCAGATTCCGGCTGCAATAAGTGGAATTGTGATAGCCGCTGCACGGCCAAAATTCCTGAGAGCTGCAAGCTGCTGCTTGCTCATACTTGCTGCCGGTTTTGGCATTAGAGGTTTTCGACCACTGATCTTCAGAGCGGGCGAGGCCACAAATGCACTCAGCCCATATGCTTCAGCAAAAAAGTTGGTGTCTGTATCAGGCTCAAAAACAAGCTTGCGTTCATAGTTATGGTGGAAGGTGCCGATGTCAATCAGCGTAACTTTTTTACCACTGCGCAGCCGTTCATGCCAGGAGGTTACGTCGCGCCCGATTACCGACATGGCCTCGTCAAAGCTGCATTTTTCGCAGCCTGCAATGTGTGTGGCCAGCAACCCATCGTTTAAGGATAAAGCCCCGTTGAATACCACAAACTGGCGCGGAGGATTGAAAACGAATGTGCCATCCTGTAGTACTGCATGTTTGTAGTTTTTAATAAATCCCCCAAAGCCTGGAACAATCACACATTCATGATCGAAGAGCAGGTCGTAAATGTATTTCTGGATACCCATATCTGGCAAAATACTTCTTTACAAAAATAAAACTTTTACCTGTTAAAACCATTCCTGTTGTGAAAGTTTCAGAAGGTCGGAAGGGGTATCAATAGCGATGGTTTCGTGTTCCGTAATCATTGTATGGATATCGTATCCGTTTTCGATCCACCTCAATTGTTCAAGCTTTTCGGCATCCTCGAGCATGGAATGGGGCAGTGCGCATATGCTACGCAGAGTTGCGCTGCGCCAGGCGTAGATCCCTATGTGCTTATAAAACAGGTATTCCCGAGTTTGTTTATCCGGCCCAGCACCCCGAACAAAAGGGATGGGAGAGCGTGAAAAATACAATGCCCGTCCGTCGGCCCGAACCACGGCTTTCACAACGTTTTCGTCTGGGAGCCGATCGGCATCCTGTAAAGATTTGATGAGCGTTGCTATCTGAACCTTTTCTTCAGCAAAGCATGATACGACAAGATTAATTTGTTCGGGATGAATAAATGGTTCATCACCCTGTACATTCACAACAATATCATCAGGTGCGGCCGTAATAAAGCCGAGTTTATCAACGGCTTCGAGGCAGCGTTCGGTGCCGGTAGTGTGCCCGCAGGAAGTCATGACTGCATGTCCGCCAAACTGCTGAACCTCTTCGAAAATGCGGAAATCGTCGGTGGCTACGGCAATATAATTTACTGATCGCGCCATCATCACTCTTTCGTACACCCTGTGTATCATAGTCTTGCCACCGATATCAACCAAAGGCTTGCCAGGAAACCTGGTGGATTGATAACGTGCTGGAATGATGCAAATTACCCGATTCATTGCTGGTATTTAATGCTTGGCTAGGCGGAGAAATTTTATGCGTATTTATCGGTAATGGAGTTTTCACGGAAACAAACCGTGTAACTCAGCCATAATTCGATTAATAATTAAGCCAAGCCCTTCAGGGTTGTCAATAAACTTGACATTATCCACGTCGATGACTAAAAGTTTGCCGATATTGTATCCACTGATCCATTCCTCATACCGATCGTTGAGTGATTTCAGATAATCAAGGCGTATGGAGTTTTCGTAGTCGCGGCCTCTTTTCTGGATTTGCTGAACAAGGGTCGGAACACTTGCCTTGAGATATATTAGCAAATCGGGAGGCTTGATGAATGAGCTCATCAGCTCGAAAAGCGATCGGTAATTGTCAAAATCGCGGGTGGACATCAGGTTCATCGCATGCAGGTTAGGCGCAAAGATGTGGGCGTCTTCGTAGATGGTGCGGTCCTGCACAACTGTTTTCCCACTTTTACGGATATTGACAATTTGCCTGAACCGGCTGTTCAGGAAGTAGATCTGGAGATTGAACGACCAGCGCTGCATGTCCTCATAAAAGCTGTGCAGGTATGGGTTGGTTTCAACATCCTCAAAGTGGGCTTCCCATCCAAAATGCTTTGACAGTAGTGCTGTAAGCGACGTTTTTCCTGATCCGATATTTCCGGCAATGGCAATATGATGCATGATTTACAAAATGTGAGCAGGTGGGTAAAAATCAAAAATACAAATTCTTTATTGAGCTGCCAGCATTGTTAATATTTCGTCCACGTACTTCCGGTTATTTGCCAATCGCGGAACCTTGTTCTGCCCCCCCAGTTTTCCTCTTAATTTCATCCAGTTATAGAAGGTGTTCTTTGGAACCGGCTGAACGATAGGTGAGCGCAGGATGAGATCGTGATAACGCTTGGCTTCATAGTCGGAATTAGCGTCCATGAGTTTTTTATCAAGCTCTTGGATAAACTGTTTCAGGTCGGAGGGCGGTTGCTCAAACTCAACAAGCCATTGATGTGCGGCATTGTTTTTATCACCAAAATACACGGGGGAGGCAGTGTACTCGGCCACTACCGACCGCGTAACTTTACTGGCATATGCAATGGCTGCATCGGCATTTTCCACCATAAGCTCCTCGCCTACTGCATTGATAAAATGTTTGGTTCGGCCTGCTATTCGAATGTAATACGGATTCACGGATGTAAATTTCACTGTATCGCCTATCACATACCTCCACAATCCGGCATTGGTAGATATCACTAATGCATATAGTTGGCCTGGCACAACCTGATGCAGTTGCAGGACCTCCGGCTGAGAATCCTCAATCTGATCAATCGGTATGAATTCGTAAAAAATGCCGTGATTGAGCAGCAGCAACATGTCGTTTTTATTACGAGTGGCCTGAAATGCAAAGAAACCTTCCGAGGCATTATAGGCATCAAGATAGAAGATGCCAGCAGGCAATATTTTACTGAACTGTTCCTGATAGGGTTCAAAATTCACTCCCCCGTGCACAAAGAGCTCTAGATTTGGCCAAAGTTCAGCAATGTTCGATAATTTCGTCTTCTCCAGAATTTGCTTGAGTAACAGAAGCATCCAGGAAGGTACTCCGCTAATGCTTACCATATTCTCGCTTATCACAGCATCGGCCATTCGCCCGAGCTTTTCTTCCCATTCGCTCATCAGAGCAATATTCCGCTCAGGAACACGCATAAGTTGAGCCCAAAACGGCAGGTGTTGCAGAAGAATGGCTGAAATATCTCCAAAGTAAGTGGCAGCCTGAGGCTCAGAAAAATAATTATGAGTACCTGTCATGCCAAGGGTTTTTCCCGAAAATAATTTGGTATGCGGGTTCTCTGAGCAGTACACGGCCAACATATCTTTGCCTGCTTTGTAGTGACAATTATGAAGCGCCTCATGGCTGACCGGGATAAATTTGCTCTTCTCAGAAGTGGTTCCTGACGATTTTGAAAACCATCTGATTTTACTTGGCCACAGGATATTGGGTTGACCCTGCCTCATAAGCTCAATATACGGCCTCAGGTCGTCATAACTGTTCAAAGGAACCCGCTGTTTAAAATCTTCCGGGGTTTTGATTCTGCTATAATCATATTTTTTGCCCCATTCTGTATTCGATGCGACCCGTACAAGCTCATTGAAAAGGTCGTGCTGAACCTCATGTGGGTAATTTATGAACAGTTCAACCTGTGGAAGCCGGGTTTTAATTAACTCTGACAGGACTCGGCTAAACAACGACATAGTAAAGTTGGTTTATGCTGCGGGCGACCTTCCGTAGCACGAAAGGCTGCGTCACAAACGGTATTTCGTTATTGCAAATGTAGCATTAATTAGGTAAATGACAGGTCAGGCATGTTCAAAGGCTGGTGCATAAAATCTCAATCTTTCTTTTTTGTATCAGATTAATTAACTTAGCAAAAAATTAGCCTCTAGGTCGTAAAGTTCCGTTGGTGCTTTCGCTTGCTAAACGTTGCATGTATGGTTGTTTTTCCAAACGCAAAAATAAATCTTGGGCTGCGCATAAAATACAAGCGCCCCGACGGGTATCATGAGATTGAATCGTGTTTTTATCCTGTAGCTTTGCGCGACATTCTGGAGGTACTGGAGGTTGAGCCCGGGCATGAGGTGTTTCGTACCAGCGGTATTGAGGTTCCCTCATCACCCGAAGAAAATCTGGTGATGAAAGCTTACAAAATCATCAAGGAAAAATATCATTTACCTCCGCTGCATATTCACCTTCATAAAACTATTCCTATGGGTGCCGGGTTGGGCGGAGGGTCGTCTGATGCCGCATTCGCCCTGAAACTCCTGAATGATATGTTCAGCCTTGGTATCAGTAATGAGCAGTTGTTCGAATATGCCAGCCTCCTCGGCAGCGATTGTGCGTTTTTTATCCTCAACCGGCCGGCTATTGCCACAGGCAGGGGAGAAATATTGAATCCCGTTTCTCTCGATTTGAGCGGCTATTACATAACCATCATAAAACCTGTCGCCGAGGTCAGCACAAGCTGGGCCTACCGATCATTAACCCCTGTGAGCCAAACATACGCCCCCTCGGATATCATTGATCGTCGGGTTAGCGAATGGAAAGATATGCTTGTCAACGATTTTGAACAGGTTATTTTCGAAAAACATCCCGAGATTAAAGCCCTGAAGGAACGGCTCTACTATTACGGGGCTGATTATGCATCGCTTACAGGGAGCGGGTCGGCAGTATACGGGCTTTTCAGCAAAGACCCGGGTGTCTTGATGGCTGAAGACCACTACTTCATCTGGCAACGGAAGTTGTAACCTTATTTTGGGGCGTTTTTCAGAAACCCGACGGCCAGTATGCCATAAAGAAGATTCGGCAACCAGGCTGCCAGCAGAGGGGGGAGATTGCCATAGGTGCCAAATACCACCGATACCTGCATGAATAACACATACGAAAAAGCAACACCCATACCAATTCCCAGGTGTAATCCTGTGCCTCCCCGCACCTTGCGGCTTGACAATGAGAAACCAATCAGTGTAAGGATAATGGCGGCTAAAGGAAATGCAATCCGCTTATGTTTCTCTATCTGATACTGCACAACTGAAATTGATCCTTTATGCTTCTCGGCTTCTATTTTCCGGTTTAGCTGAGGCAGGGTATACACTTTCATTTGCTCCAGATCAAAATCGAAATCACTGGGAGTGAAATTCAGGACAGTATCCATGCTTACCCCTGTGGTTAATATTTCGCCCAGGGGATGAATTTCCCGAACCTGATACGTTTCAATCTTCCATTTTGCGGTTAAGGTATCCCATCTGATAGCTTCGGCTGACAACTTATAAAAAAGCCCAGTCGAATCATACTTTTCCAGAGTAAATCTGTAGCCCGAATTTTGCAGGTTATTATATCTTTCGACATAAATGAAATTTCCGGGGCTGATTTGCAGATGCATGTTCAGTCCCTGAAATCTTCTCGGATTACGAATGTAACGACTCTCAAAATCAAACAGGGTACGGTTGGTGACAGGGATAATATAGGCTGCCAGTACAAACGACAGCAAGGCAAGAAAAACAGATGAAATAATGTAGGGCCTCAGTAACCGGCTGAAGCTTATTCCACTGCTCAACATAGCAACCACCTCGGTATTTGCCGCAAGACGCGAAGTGAAAAAAACCACGGAAATGAACGTGAACAGCGCGCTGAACATGTTCACAAAATAGGGCAGAAAGTTCAGGTAATAGCGAAACACGATTTCCTGCAGAGGTGCCTCCTTTTCAATAAAATCATCGATTTTCTCCGAAATGTCGAAAATGATGATAATGATTGACAACAATGCAATGGAGAAGAAGAATGTGCCGAGAAACTTTCTAATGATGTACCAGTCTATCGTCTTAACCCTTTTCTGTCCTATGCCAGCATTGGACGAAGGCCACAACCTCGTGGCTATCATTTTCAACAAAGTAGCCGATATCTTTGACATTTACAGACGGGTTGCTGTTTGTACAGTCATTCTTTTTTTCCAAGAGGAAAAGGTACCTTCCAAAATCTGACGGCGGGATTCGTCCACCAGCCACATATAAAAAGACAGATTATGCACGCTGGCAATCATGGGCCCAAGCATTTCTCCCGAAACAAACAAATGACGAAGATAGGCTTTAGAGTAAAATGTGTCGACAAACGAAGTTCCTTCCTGATCGATGGGTGAGAAATCTTCTTTCCATTTTTCATTCCTGATATTGAGTATGCCCTGCCTGGTGAAAAGCATTCCATTTCGACCGTTTCGTGTAGGCATCACACAATCAAACATGTCAATGCCAAGCGAAATGCTTTCGAGTATATTTGATGGCGTACCCACACCCATCAGGTAACGTGGCTTATCAGCAGGAAGGATGCCGCAAACCATTTCTGTCATTTCATACATGATTTCGGCAGGCTCCCCTACGGATAGCCCCCCAATAGCGTTACCCTTAGCATTTGCCGACGCCACAAACTCTGCAGACTGCTTCCGGAGGTCACCATAAACGCTGCCCTGCACGATCGGGAAAAGGGTTTGATGATATCCATAAAGCGAATCCGTGCTGCTGATGCGGCTTATACATCTTGTAAGCCATCGGTGGGTGCGGTTCATGGATTGGGAGGCATAGGCATAATCACACGGATAAGGCGTACACTCGTCAAATGCCATAATGATATCGGCGCCAATACTTCTCTGGATATCCATAACATTTTCAGGAGTAAATGTATGGCGCGACCCATCGATATGAGACTGAAACACTACGCCCTCTTCGGTCATTTTACGGCGATCTGTGAGCGAGTAAACCTGGTATCCGCCACTATCTGTCAGTATAGGCTTGTTCCACCCGTTAAACTTATGCAGCCCTTTTGCTTTTTCAAGCACGTCGACACCAGGTCGTAAATATAAATGATAGGTGTTTCCGAGAATTATCCGGGCGCCGATATCGTTTTCCAGCTCTCTGAAATGTACTGCCTTCACCGTTCCTGCTGTCCCGACCGGCATAAAAACCGGAGTTTCTATCAATCCATGATCTGTGTAAATAACCGCCGCCCTTGCAAAGGATTGAGGATCGTTGGCAATGATGTCAAACTTCATTCTGAATCCTGCTGTGATAATAACTTTTCGCGGCCAAAGTTACTCTATTTGTCGGACTTGTATAATTTTGCCGCCTCAATCCGACCTGCTATGGATTTGCTCGAATCCTACCCTTACTACATATTGGCAATTGCCGGAACTATCATTATTGCATTGTTGGTTGATTTGTTTTATTACTGGTTTTTTTTCAGCCGCCTGGCATTTTACCGGCATAAAAAGCCTGTTTCTGCCGACAAGCCGGTATCGGTAGTGATATGTGCACATAACGAAGCATTTAATTTGCTTGATTTTCTTCCTCAAATTTTGGAACAGGATTATCCGGATTTTGAGGTGATTGTGGTAAATGACAGCTCGACAGACGAAACAAAAGAGATACTTCTTGAGATTTCACAGTTGTACCCGAACCTGAAAATCGTCAATGTTAATAACAGTGTAACCTTTTTTCGCAGCAAAAAATTTCCTTTGTCTGTGGGAATCAAATCGGCAAAGAACGAATACCTGCTGCTGACAGATGCCGATTGCCGCCCAACCTCAAATCAGTGGCTGAGGAATATGCAGGCTCAGTTTGACGGCACCAGGCAAATTGTTTTAGGGTTTAGTCAATATGAAAAGCAACGAGGGTTGTTTAATCTTTTCATTCGTTACGATGCTTTTCAAAATGCTTTGCAGTACCTCTCCTATACGCTTGCCGGTCTTCCCTTCATGGGAGTAGGGAGAAACCTTGCTTATTGCAAAACGCTTTTCTACCAGCAAAAAGGCTTTATAAGTCACTATAAAATAAGCCCTGGTGATGATGATCTGTTCATAAATCAGGCTGCAAACAAACGCAATACCGTTATCGAAATCCAGAACAACAGCCAAATTATTTCGAAGCCACTGAATTCATTTGCCGCATGGGTAATTCACAAGCGCAAGCAAATGGTAACCTTCGGGCATTATAAACCAAAGTTTAAAGTCCTGCTTGGCCTGCAGGGCGTCGGTGCAATTGTTTATTATTCGGCTCTGGCTGTACTCACAGTACTTTTAATTCAGTCTTCTTTTTTCATTGAGCTGGCAATCATCGCAGGCTTGCATTTTTTCCGGCTCATCAACCGGCTGATTATTTTTGGTTATGCAAGCAACCGTCTGAACCAAAAGAAGTTATTTTTATCTTCGCTGTTGCTCGATCCGTTTTTCACATTCTTCAATCCCCTGGTTGCATTTAGCAATTCATTCTCCGGAAAAAGCAGATGGAAATAATTTCTTCAGAAGAGTTAGCCGACCGGAATCTTGTACAGAAAGCCTTAACAGATAAGGACCAGAAAGCATATGCACAGCTTATTGCCAAATATTGGTCGCCGGTTTTTGAATTGCTGCTTAAAATGTCAGGCGATCCTTCACAGGCTGAAGATTTGACCATTGAAGCATTTACAAAGGCATTTAAACACCTTGATTCGTACGAACCAAAGTTTTTATTTAAATCCTGGCTGATGAAAATTGCCCGAAATCATTGCATTGATCATCTGCGCAAGAAAAAAGTTTCCACCTGTTCAATGGAGCAGAAATATGAAACAGATCCGGGATTTTCAGCAGGTGAAAGTATTGCCAGTCTGCAGCCCGGCCCTGACGAGGTATTTATTGAAAAGCAGAAGGCTATGATAGTGCAGGAATTGGTTGGTCAGCTGAAACCGCATTATTCGCAATTAATTCGGATGCGTTTTTTTGACGGGATGTCTTATGAGGAGATTTCCTTACAGACCGACCTGCCGTTGGGTACTGTGAAGGTTCGTATTTTCAGGGCAAAGGAGTTGCTTTGCCAGATTTTAAAAGCCTCTGTGGACAATATTTGATAGCTCTCTTATTTAGATCCGTTTTACCTTCCATCTTCCATTGTTTTGACTTTTCACTGCAATGCAATAAGTTATTATGCCCTTTTTATCCCGATGATACATTTTCGTATCCCCCATAATGAGTATAATGCCCCAAGTTAGTAAATTGATAGTTCGGCGGACTCCGATGCAAACATTTTTTAATACCTTTGCACACTTAACTATGATTGTTCATTGACATGCCCGGATGGCGGAATAGGTAGACGCGTTGGTCTCAAAAACCAATGGGGTAATTCCCGTGCCGGTTCGATTCCGGCTCCGGGTACGGTTGCACAAGAGGCTTTC
Organism: Lentimicrobiaceae bacterium; assembly: GCA_037445555.1. GTDB lineage: Bacteria > Bacteroidota > Bacteroidia > Bacteroidales > JAAYJT01 > JAAYJT01. The sequence goes on along the minus strand of JBBIKG010000013.1, from coordinate 43,957 downwards.
TTGAAATTTTAAGAAAGCTTTTTTTGTTTCACTCTGCTTTGTCCGTTTTTACGATCAGTACCATACAATCCCGGTAAAAGAATAAATGAAAAATTCACGTATTGTCACATATATCCCGGTAATCGTCGCCATTTCGATCATAGCTGGTATTTTTCTTGGAGCCCGTATCATAAATTCCTCTTTGCTCAACCAGCAGAATCCCTCCTTTCTTAAGGCGGTCAGAAACGATAAAGTTTCTGATGTTATACAATATATTCAACGCGATTATGTTGACCTGGTTGATCAGGGCAGGCTTGAAAAAGATGCCATCATCGGCATGCTCGATAAGCTTGACCCACACTCGCAATATATTGCCGCCGAGGAATTCAATGAAGTCAATGAGCCTCTGCTTGGCGCATTCGAAGGGATAGGGATACAATTTCGCATGGAAAAGGATTCCTGTACGGTAATTCAAACCATACCCGGGGGCCCTTCCGAAAAAGCAGGAATTCTGGCAGGAGATCGCATCGTAACTATCAACGACAGCTTGGTGGCCAGGCAAAAACTTGCTGACCGTGACATTATGAAGATGCTCAAAGGCGAAAAAGGGACCAAGGTCAGGGTGGGGGTATACAGACGAGGCAATCAGGCGTTAATCCCGTTTACCATCACGCGTAATGTTATTCCAACCTTCAGTATCGATGCAACATTCATGGCCGATTCGGAAACGGGCTATATAAAACTTGGCAAATTTTCTACTACTTCCCATCAGGAGCTTCTGACCAGCATTGAGTCACTTCGCGGAGCAGGAATGAAGAAGCTGATCATTGATCTTAGGGGAAATTCGGGAGGATACCTGCAAACAGCCATCAAGATTGCCGATGAATTTCTCGATGATCAAAAACTCATTGTGTATACTGAGGGCATGAACCGGCCAAGACAGATGGCTTATGCCACTTCAAAAGGAATATTCCAGACCGATCCGCTGGTAGTGCTGGTTGATGAAGGTTCGGCTTCTGCAAGCGAGATCATAGCCGGGGCCATTCAGGACAACGACCGCGGACTGGTTCTCGGCCGTCGGTCATTCGGAAAAGGACTGGTACAGGAGCAGTTGAATCTGCGCGACGGATCAGCCATCCGGCTGACCATAGCCCGTTATTATACGCCGGCGGGTCGCAGTATCCAAAAGCCTTACAACAACGGATCGCAAGACTACTACAGCGAATCATACCACCGGCTTGAAACCGGAGAGCTCGAACACGCAGACAGCATCCATTTTAACGATTCATTAAAATACCAAACCCTTTCCGGGCGAACGGTATATGGGGGTGGTGGGATTATGCCCGACATTTTTATACCGATTGAACGGGATGACAAAATGAGCTATTTTAATGAGGTGGCAAATAAGGGAATACTATTTCGCTATGCATTTGAGTATCTTGATGATCATCGCCAGGCGCTCGGTAGGTTTACTTCCATCGAAAGCTTCATAACCGGATTCAATATCACCGAAAGCATGCTGCGCGACTTTGTTCTGTTTGCTGAGCGAAACGGGGTAAAACCGAATGCTGACGGGTTTCAGTACTCCAGAGTCCGTATAGGTGAATTCCTGAAAGCATTAATTGCAAGGAATCTCTTCGACGAAAAAGCATTCTATAAAATATTTCTGAAAACAGATAATGCTTACCTAAAAGCACTTGAAGTATTAAGCAACTGGAGTCGCCATAGCCCGTCGAGAGTCGAACCGACAGTTATTCCACAGTAACCGATTTGGCCAGATTACGCGGCTGATCAACATTGCATCCGCGCATTACAGCCATGTGATAAGAAAAAAGCTGTAATGGAATGGTAGCGATCAGTGGCGAAAAAATCTCTTCTGTTTCGGGGATTTCGATACAATAATCGGCCAGGTCACACACAGTTTTATCCCCTTCATTGACTACTGCGATTATTATTCCTTTCCGTGCTTTTACCTCCTGGATATTGCTGACAACTTTATCATAGATGTCATGATTTGTGGCCAGTACAACCACCGGCATATTTTCATCAATCAGTGCAATGGGCCCGTGCTTCATCTCGGCGGCTGGATAGCCTTCGGCATGAATATAGGAGATTTCTTTGAGCTTCAATGCCCCTTCGAGGGCGACCGGAAAATTATAGCCCCGTCCAAGATACAGGGCGTTGGTAGTGTTTTTAAACCTCGCGGCTAGTTCAATGATTTTATCGTTGAGCATGAGTGTTTTTGCTGCCTTTTCTGGAATAGTATCAAGCTCATGAAGATACTGGTAGAATTGCGAAGCAGAAACCGTTCCCTTTTTATAAGCCAGGCGCAAGGCCAACATAGTGAGAACGGTCACTTGTGCAGTGAAGGCTTTGGTAGAAGCGACTCCAATTTCCGGGCCAGCATGCGTGTATGACCCGGCATGGGTGGCACGTGCAATGGATGAGCCAACCACGTTGCATATCCCGATAATGGTAGCCCCCTTCGCTTTAGCAAGCTCTATGGCTGCGAGTGTGTCTGCTGTTTCTCCCGATTGGGATATGGCAATAACAACATCTTTTTCAGAAATAACTGGATTGCGGTATCTGAATTCCGAGGCATACTCCACCTCTACAGGAATGCGTCCGAGCTCTTCGATCAAGTACTCGCCCACAAGCCCGGCATGCCACGATGTTCCGCACGCCACGATTAGGATTCGGTTGGCGTTGATAAGTTTTTGCTCAAAGTCAAGGATTCCGCCAAGGGCCACAATACCTTCCTTAAGCTTGAGGCGTCCGCGCATACAATCACGGATAGTACGTGGCTGCTCAAATATTTCCTTAAGCATAAAGTGTTCATAGCCCCCTTTCTCTATCTCATTCAGGTTCATTGCCAACCGTGCGATGTAAGGTGTCTTTTCGATGTTGGAAATAGTGAGAATCTTGAGAGGTTTATTACGTTCAATTATAGCTATTTCCTCGTCTTCAAGATAGACCACATCATTGGTATACTCAATTATCGGAGTGGCATCCGAAGCGATGAAGTGTTCACCTTCCCCAATACCAACGACTAATGGACTACTTTTGCGGGCGGCAATGATGGTATCAGGATCCTTAACAGATAATACCACTATGGCATAGGCTCCTATCACCTGGTTCAAGGCTATCTGAACAGCTTTAACAAGATCAACTTTTTCATGGGTCTTTATGTCTTCAATCAGATGTATCAGCACTTCGGTGTCGGTTTCGCTCTGAAATTCATAGCCGCGCTGAATCAATTCCTGTTTGAGTGCTACATAATTTTCAATAATCCCGTTATGGATGATAGCGAGATGATGGCTGGGCGAAAAATGTGGATGTGCGTTTACTTGATTAGGCTCGCCATGGGTGGCCCATCGGGTGTGTGCCATTCCCAAGGTTGAAACAGGTGAATCTTTGCCTATAGCTGATTCTAAGTCAGACACCTTGCCCCTGACTTTGCTGATAAAAAGATCAGAATTCATCAAAGCGACACCTGCACTGTCATACCCTCGATATTCAAGTCGTTTTAATCCCCTGATCAAAATCGGATAGGCCTGACGAGGACCTACATATGCTATAATTCCACACATATTATCGATTATATTTTTGCTTCGGGCGGATTGCCGAAAGACGCAATGTTATGATAAGAGAATACTGAACAGATGACCCATTTTGTCAACCAGACATGCTGCCGTTATCACCTCAATTATTACATCAATTGGCAACCAGATAAGAAACTATCAGCTTCATCGGCGCCTTGTCGGCTTTGTTTCCGTTAAGAATCACGCGTTCAGGGCTGTTTGATGAGTTGGCAGACATGAGTATAAGACCCATATCTTTGTCATAGGTTTGCATAATCTTTTTCTGCACGTATCGGGTAATCCTGAAGCGGTATGACTTGGAAGAACTGTTGTAATCTCCTCCGAAATAGTCTTCGCCCTCATACTGGTCTTCAAGAAAAACATATTTCCCAGAGATATCCGTTTGTCGAACCAAAGAGAGAGCCGGAGGTACAGGAAATGAGCGGAGTGTGTCGGCGTTGGAAACTACGAGCTGGGCGTCTGTGATGATTACTTTCTTCATTTTAGCCAGTTCTTTCAGGTAGGGAATCTGTACACGTGCCTTTGTTCCACCAAAAGGCTGAATAAAGAAAACCTTTCGACCTTGTAAAGTATCACCCTCAAGCACCTGTTGCCTGAAAGACGGACTTGCCTGACTGAAACTACTATGATCGAACCTGTTGAATCGGGCTCCGGTTGGCAGGAAATCAAACCGATACTGCAAGGAGTCTTTCTCGGCATTTTGATAATACATCACCAGAGAGGTCTGAAGGCCATGCAGGTTAAGCCTGATGAATGAGCCCGCATTGGGCGCAGTTACAGGGTCGGTAACGATGTATAATCCTTTAAAATATTCCTTGAACTTGTCGTATGAGGCATAGGCTTCGGCTGGTCCATTTAGTATGCGATTCACGAAATTTCTGTTGAGCGGTATGCGTATTGAAGGAGCAATTTTGGTAACCGAATCTATTCTGACACTGTCGGCCTTGGCTAAGACATTGGCCCTGCCAAGCTCTCTTTCAGAGTATACCGGCACTGATTGGTTGGAATAGTAAATACTGTCATAGTAAATATTGTTCTTCATTTCAAACACCCTGACCGTGTGAACCGTATTGGTGTCTCCTATTACCCTTGCGACTTCCAGTTTCAGGATGACGGAATCAATCACGGGCATGTTTCCGAAGTTGATATTAAAAATGGAAAGAAAAATTTCACTGTACAGGCTGCCGGCTGTCCTCCCCATCACAGGGTCGTAGTAGCTTCCAATAAGGTTGGTTGATACTAACTCATCGGTTCTCACCGAGTCTTCGCGCACCGAGTAGGCATACACCGTTATCGTATCGGTCCTGAAAACACCTATGCGTTCATCATCCGGAATAAGGTCGAGTCCGATCTTGTCGGGTTCTTTCAGGCAGGAAGAAAGGAAAACAGCGGGTAGTAATAGCAGGATCAGGGAAAACTTACGCAGCATATTTTTCAATTTCGGATTAAACAAGTTTCTGGGAAGTTGGGAGAAGAGTGTTATTGTTCGGACCTCTCGCTAACGACCAATTGATCATAAAAATTATTGAAAACCTCAATATAAGTTTCTGCCGGCTGATATTCCAGATAGGGCTTCCCTGATTCCCCGAGGTATTCAACCACTTCAGGATGTACTTCCGGATGGCCGATAATGCATGCATCGGAAAAGTCGATGGCGGCTTTCATTAGGCTGATAAAGGAGGGTTTCTTATAATGCTTAAGATCCTTTGCGGTTATGTTCTCAAATTTCACTTTGGAGGCAAAGTCCTTATTCAGAGGCTCCTCAAAATCGTCGTTATAGAGCGATACCACCACCTTTGCATCTGAAAACAGTGGATTATCCTTTAAGGCGGCTTTGATAAAAATGGGTATCAGGCTCGACATCCAACCGTGGCAATGAATGATATCGGGCCTCCAGCCAAGTTTTTTAACAGTTTCAAGCACCCCTCTGGAAAAAAATATTGCCCGCTCGTCGTTGTCTTTAAAAAACTTTCCGCTTTTATCGCGGAAGATAAATTTTCTGTGGAAATAGTCTTCATTATCAATAAAATACACCTGCATTCGTGCCGACTGTATGGATGCGACTTTAATGATAAGAGGATGGTCCTGATCATTAATAATCAGGTTCATGCCTGAAAGGCGAATTACCTCGTGTAATTGATTTCTTCGTTCGTTTATATTCCCAAACCTTGGCATGAATGTTCTTATCTCGCATCCCTTTTCCTGTGTGGCTTGGGGCAAATGCCGCGAGATGTTTGCCATGTGGCTTTCTTTGAGATACGGTGAAATCTCCTGGGTGACAAAAAGAACTTTGGTTTTTTCCATGAAGTGATCCTTTGCTCTGTTTTCTGAAAAAGGAAGTGCAAAGGTAATAAAAAAGAATAATCTGTTAATTTTCAAAGCCATCGAGAACCGAAACTGGCAGGTGACAATTTCAGTTTCACCCGGTTTGGATGAGGGTAAAATCTCTAATTTTGCCCGTCCGTTTTTCATAACCTAAGCATTTTCAATGTTTCGACGCATCCGGCAGCATGCCTAGCTCATTCCATAACTCAACACAATAATGCATAAAATCGACAAGCACCCTATCCTGGAAATCAGAACCGGAGAGTTCCATTCATTTAGTTTTAACGACAACATTATTGAGAGTGAGAAGGGCTTTACGATAGCCGCGGCCTTGCATCAGGCCGGCTTTCCGGTTCACAGCCACAGCCTCAAAAATCGTGAACGCAGCCTTGAGTGCGGGATAGGTAAATGCGGGGCCTGCGAGATGCTTGTCGACGGGATTATCCGCCGCATCTGCATTACCACGGTGGATGGCGTGCGGCGGGTTCAGGAAATACCCAGAGAATATGCGCCTCCTATACGCCAAATTTCACAGGCTATGCCTTTCTTGGTTTACAAGACCCAGGTGGCTATTATTGGTGCCGGGCCTGCCGGCCTTGCAGCCAGGGAGATTCTCAACGATCACCACATTGAAAATATTGTCATCGATAACAACGACCAGATCGGGGGACAGTTTACGATGCAAACCCATCAGTTTTTCTTTTTTGAAAAGGAAAAACAGTTTGGCGGAATGCGCGGCTTCGATATAGCAAAAACTCTTGCAGGCTCAAATCATGATGGCATCTTTCTGAATTCCACCGTTTGGGATATTCTGGAAGGCAAACGCCTGGCTGTGAAAAACATCAGGACCGAAGAAATTTATTATGTTGATGCGGAGTACCTGGTGACAGCCACAGGCGCTGTTCCGTTTATGCCTGCGTTTGAGAATGATGATTTGCCAGGCGTTTATACGGCAGCAGTGGTTCAGAAGATGATGAACAATGAGTTTACACTGCTTGGGAAAAACATATTAACAGTGGGGGCTGGAAATATTGGCTACCTTACCTCCTATCAGCTGATGCAGGCGGGAGCTAATGTTAAGGCCATACTCGAAGCCCAGCCGTATGAGGGTGGTTTTCCGGTGCAGGCAAACCGAGTGAGGCGATTGGGAATTCCTGTTATTCTATCTCATATTCTTCTAAAGGCCATCCCGAATGAAGACCGCGATGGTATCATCGGGGCGGTGGTTTCCGAGTGCAAAAACTTTACACCCATTCCGGGTACTGAAAAAATCATTAATGGCATCGATGCGATTAATATCTGTACCGGTCTTGTTCCTGACGATCAGCTGCTTATCAAGGGCAATGACATCTTTGGCCGCAAATGTTTTGGGGCCGGTGATGCAATACGTATAGGAGAAGGAACGTCGGCAGTGCTGCGAGGCAAACAGGTAGCCTATGAAATTCTTCAGGATATGAATGAGCGGATCGATTATGATACGTACCTGACAATCTCAAAAGAATATATCGATTCGCAGCAGCATCCGCACAAAATCATCGATCAGCCATACCTGCCCGATAGAGAGCGAATGCTTGTGAAGCCTTACGTGCTTATTGATTGTTTATACGGATTTGCATGCAACCCCTGTGAGTTCGCCTGTTCGCACGGGGCCATATCAAAAACCAGCACCAGTACAGTACCCGCCATCGATTTTGAAAAATGTGTCGGGTGCATGGATTGCGTGTATCAGTGCCCCGGGCTGGCGATTTTTGGCTATAATCTGAAAAAGGATTGGGTGTTCTTACCTGTGGAGTATTTCATTGAAGAACAGAAAGAAGTTTTTTTGGTCGACAATCAGGGGGAAATTCTCGGGAAAGGTGTGGTTGAGAAAATCCTGAAAAAATCCAACAAAACACATATTGCCAGAGTTCGCTCACTGGATGTTCAGGGCGAATTGCTTAATGAAGTCAGGGGGTTTATTTCATGCGAACAATACCCCGAAAAACTCAGGATGACCAAAACAACATATAGACCCGAGGCTGAAATGTATGTTTGCCATTGCGACGACGTAACCCTGCATGAAATACGTGAAGTGATCGGTGACCGGAAGTTTATTTCCGTTGACGAAATAAAGCATACTACCCGCCTGGGCATGGGTGCCTGCAGGGGAAAGCGGTGTATTAAAAGGTTAAAACAAACGTTGGCTGGATCCGGGGTTTCGATCGTCGGCGAGCCTACTCCCCGTGGACCTTTATCAAACCAGGTGCTACTTGGTGAGTTATATCCACGACCGGTACGCGATAAGATAATCACAAAAATTTCGGGGAAAAATCCAAGAAAGGTTAAAACACCCGCACTGGTAGCTGGCGGAGGAATTGCCGGTAGTGCTCTTTTTCGCTACCTGGCCGAGGCCGGAATAAAACCTACACTGATCAATCACGGGCGTGGTGCATCCTGGCGAAATATCGCCGGCGGAAGACCCAACTTCAGCCTCCCCGAGCTTTCTGACATAGCAAGACATAATCTGGATATATTCCGGGAGCTCCAGGCCCTGGCCAATATAGATTTTCTTCCGATACGCTACGTGACTTTTGCCCACAACGAAACGATGTATGACGCTCTGGAAGCGAGCATGGCTTGGTCAAACGCCAAAATGATCACTCCTGCGGAGTTCTCTCGCGAGATATCCCCCTTTATTAACCCTGATCTTAAAAATTATTTTGCGGCGCTTGTCACAGAAGATTGCTGGCAGGCCACTCCCGGCCGCGTGGTTGACCTGATTCGCCGAATTGGTATTGATCATGGCGGTCAGATTCTTGAAGATTGCAAACTGGTGGATATTACCCGTAGTGGTACTGAATACATAGCTCTGGTGCAAAATCACGACAAAGAATATATTGAGTTTCACACTCCGCATTTCATCAATGCTCTCGGTCCTGAAGGAGAAGTTTTCGCTAAACAGCTCGGCTACGAAACAGGAATTTATTCGGTAAAACACCAGGCATTCATCACACGCCGACTTCCGATGATGGGTAATAATGGCACACCACTCCCCATGTTAATCGACCGTCGCAACTACAAAGGGTTTACGGCTGTGTATGGGCAGCAACTGGCCGAAACAGGGCAGGTGATCGGGTGTGCCTCGCCTGCTGTAGAACCTTTGGAAACTGATAAAAGCCTCAAAATCAACTCCAAAGACTTCATTGAGATCATTGCCGAAGTATTCACCAACTGGATTCCTCAACTGTCGTCAGTTGGTTTTCAGGCATTATGGGCGGGATATTATGTTGAACCTCGCATGGTACTCGATGTGGATGCCGGCTTATTCATTGGGCTCAGGGGGCAGGGGTTTATGCTGGGACAGTATTTAGCTAAATTATACGTCGATCGACTCACCGGCAAGCCAGTGCCCTACTATTTCGAACGCATGGGCCTGAAAGGCGACGGGTTGCTGGAAAAAGCCTTCAAATAAATCCTTCATGTATCGCAACTTCCTAAAGTGCGGGCGGCTTGGAGCAAGCCGCCCGCAAAAGGCTTGTCTTTCTGCGCTGCGCCCTCATCTCAAAATGCATACCTTTGCAAAAAAATCAATCCGATCAGATAAATTCATATGTTATCCAATACCGTAAAAAATAAAACCGACTATAAAGTGAGGGACATTCGCCTTGCCGAGTGGGGTCGAAAAGAAATTGTGATCGCAGAAAAGGAAATGCCAGGTTTAATGGCTATCCGAAAAAAATACAGTAGCGAAAAACCTCTAGCCGGCGCACGCATTACCGGATCGCTGCACATGACCATTCAAACGGCCGTGTTGATCGAAACCCTTGTTGAGCTTGGGGCCGACGTCAGGTGGGCAAGCTGCAATATTTTTTCAACCCAGGATCATGCAGCCGCCGCCATTGCCGAAGCCGGTATTCCGGTATTTGCGTGGAAGGGCGAAACACTCGACGAATACTGGTGGTGCACAATGCAGGCACTGACCTTTCCGGAAGACAAGGTCCCGCATATGATTGTGGATGACGGAGGCGATGCTACATTGATGATTTACAAAGGGTATGAAACTGAGACTGACCCATCCTTATTGAACCGACCTGCAAGCAATGCCGAAGAAGCAGCCGTGATGAAATGGCTGAAACATGCATTTGTGGATGACAAAACCCGCTGGCACCGGCTGGTAGCCGACTGCAAAGGGGTGTCGGAGGAAACGACTACCGGAGTACACAGGCTTTATCAAATCAGGGAAAGTGGAAAATTATTGTTCCCGGCCATCAATGTGAATGACTCCGTTACCAAATCAAAATTCGATAACCTTTATGGCTGTCGCGAATCGCTGGCCGACGGGCTGAAACGGGCAACCGACATCATGATTGCCGGAAAGGTAGTGGTGGTTTGCGGGTATGGCGACGTGGGCAAAGGATGTGCAAAATCAATGAGGGCTTACGGGGCCAGGGTTATCGTTACCGAAATTGATCCGATTTGTGCCTTGCAGGCTGCCATGGAGGGATTTGAGGTTAAAACACTTGAAGATTGTCTCGACGAAGGAAATATATTTGTCACCGCCACCGGAAATTGTGACATCATCACCATTGAACACATGGTGCGCATGAAAGACCAGTCTCTCGTTTGTAACATCGGCCATTTCGATAATGAAATTCAGGTGGACAAACTGAATGATTACCCCGGCATCGAAAAAATAAATATCAAACCCCAGGTCGACAAGTTTATATTTCCCAAGGGTCATGCTATCTTTCTGCTGGCCGAGGGCAGGCTTGTGAACCTTGGCTGCGCCACCGGTCATCCGTCATTTGTGATGAGTAATTCATTTACGAACCAAACACTTGCACAAATCGAGCTTTGGACAAAACCTTACGATTGCGATGTTCACAGACTTCCCAAGCACCTCGATGAGGAAGTAGCCCGCCTGCACCTTGATCATCTCGATGTGAAACTTACCACCTTAACTGAAAAACAAGCTGCTTATATCGGAGTCCCCAAAACGGGACCGTACAAACCGGACCATTACCGCTATTAATTAATCAGTTGAAAATATAGAGCTGACTTCCGGTATAATTGGTTCTATATTTCCTCATTGGTTTTTTTGAAGGCCCTGCAAACGGGCTGCCGTCGAGCATGATAAACTTCGACTTACACACGGGGCAGGCCATGGTAATATTTGATGACTCAACGGCAACCACGGCGTCCGGAACCTGGGGATCGAACGGACAGGTTCGTTCGTAAGCTACGAATTCATTCAGGCTGCTGCGATATACCAATACCCCCTTGCTTGGGGGGCTACCAACCAAATATTCCCATCCGCCCGGAGCATTAAGCTTCCAGTACAGGGTACTGTTGGGATCAATGCCTATGTTGATGTAGGCATACGGAATATCGTTTCCATCATCGTTCTCGCATGAAACTCCCATACACATGAAGGCAATGATAAAAGCCGCCATAAGAGTCGCATTCTTGATTCGCCGATTTGGAAAGAGTGTCATATGACTGAATCTGAGAGGCAAAATTATTAAAAACCGCCGAATGGATCCTCGTTGGGTGGCTATTTGTCGGCCATAAGTAAAACTTGTTTGGGAATTTGAGCAAAAAGTGATTTTTATTACTATATTTACACCCTGATTTGCAACATTAGCCGGCATAAGGGGATTTTTCCCCTGTGCGATTTTTTCATTAGCCGGTTTTTGTTGCTCTAACGTTTTTAGTATGGACGATATTATTTACGTACTGCTGGCAGTATTGTGGTTGGCTTTTAGCATTTACAATGCCAATCAGAAAAAAAAGAAGCAAGCTGCTGCGCAGCAGAAGCCAACGCCTGCGCCTGTGAACGAAAACCCAAAGCCGCGCTCCATCCTTGAAGAAATTTTGTTGGATGAAGAAGTGGTTCACGAATACGAGCAAGAGTTTGCAGAACCGGAAGCAGCTCCAATAACTGTGCCTGAATATACTGCCGCCAATCAATATCGCGAGGAGGTTATTAAACGCACGATTACAGATTTTGCATTACCAACGGAAGCGAACAACACCGATTCCGAAATCCAGAAAGAAATACCAGGCGAAGCCCATCCGGTACTTGGCGATATCAGGCAAAATTTCAATCTTAGACAAGCGGTAGTTTATTCAGTCGTTCTGGAACGGCCATTTCAATAGAGTCCAGAGCTCCAAATTCAACTATTTGTCAACCGGGTTTTAACTGAAGCATAGTAGATTAATCAAGATTTTTATCATAGAAATCCTCAATAGCCATGATCAACAGGTTGTGTAACACTATTGTAACGACACCTGATCCGGTGACAGAAATGTGGCTGTTACCGCTAAAAGCTATTTATCGGGTTCGGGAACCACTCCTCTGCGGTGCCAGATCACTTTTTCAAACTAACGAAACCCAACCCCACATTACCAACTGACATACTCACTGCTTATTAATTTAATACCAGCGAATAAAATATTATTTCATTCATGGCAGAAACAACTTATCACACGAAAGAGGGATTAAAGAAACTTCAGGATGAGCTCGACCAGTTGATCGCGGTTCAAAGGCCTCATATTTCGCAACAAATTGCTGAGGCAAGAGACAAAGGTGACCTGTCGGAAAATGCTGAGTACGACGCAGCTAAAAACGCTCAGGCCATGCTGGAGCTAAAAATCTCAAAACTTCAGGAAATAATCCGTAATGCGAGGTTGGTTGACGAAGCAAAACTGGACATCAGTAAGGTGCTTATTTTTTCAACCGTAAAAATCAGGAACACAAAGAGCAATGCTATCATGATTTATACTCTGGTTCCGGAAAATGAATCGGACCTGAAGGCGGGAAAAATCTCTGTAAACAGCCCAATAGCCAAAGGATTGCTTGGGAAAAAGATCGGCGATACTGCTGAAATCGGTGTTCCGGCCGGAAAATTGTTTTTCGAGATAATTGAGATCACCCGAAAATAATTACCGACATGACAAGCATTTTTTCACGAATCGTAAGTGGTGAAATTCCGGCTTATAAAGTAGCCGAAAATGATCACTTTTTTGCATTTCTGGATATTAACCCCTTAGCAAAAGGGCACACCCTGGTTATCCCGAAAATTGAAACCGACTATATCTTCGACCTAAGTGACAATGATTTTACAGAGCTTTTTTTGTTTGCCAAAAAAGTGGCTTTGGCAATTAAAGAGGTTGTTCCATGTAAGAAGGTTGGTGTTGCGGTTATTGGTCTTGAAGTGCCTCATGCACACATCCATCTGGTACCGCTGAATGATGTAAACGGTCTGAATTTCAGCAATCCTAAGATTGTGCTTACCTCTGAAGAATTTTTAGAAATTGCCCGGTTGATTTCGATAGCAATTAAACCGTAGATTGGAATACGAGCGGATATCAGAGTCAGGGACTTATCAGTGCTGATAAGCCCTTTCGTTTTTGCCTTCAATAAAATTGATAAACGAACGGTTTACAACCTTGATGCCTCCTGGTGTTGGATAATTACCTGTAAAGTACCAGTCGCCGGTATTACCCGGACAAGCCTGATGCAGATTCTCAATGGAGTTAAATACAATACTGACCTCTGACCTGATTTCCTTCGTGCGCACCATGCGAGAAATTTTCTCCGCAATCTGAGCTGCAGTAAATGGCCTGTATATCTCCTTCACGTAGTTTATCATCTGCTCTTTTGGCAAGTTCTCCTGTTGTTTGCATTTTTTGTACACCTCGTCAATTATATTTTCCCTACGTGTTTCGCGTAGCAGGGCAATGGCCGCATTAAAGGCGATAAAATCACTCAATCTGGCCATGTCAATTCCATAGCAATCGGGATATCTGATCTGGGGGGCCGAGGAAGCTATGATAATGTGCTTGGGATGTAACCGGTCGAGAATTCGAATGATGCTCTGACGAAGCGTAGTTCCCCGGACGATTGAATCGTCTATTACCACCAGGTTATCCACATCAGGTCTCACCACTCCATAGGTAACATCGTACACATGGGCTACCAGATCGTCGCGCCCTGAATCTTGCGTGATGAACGTACGTAACTTAAGGTCTTTAACAGCAACTTTCTCTGCTCTTGGCTTCAGCCTGAGTATGTCATTGACTGTTTTTTCATCGAGCTGATCTTTGGCAAGAAGCAGTTTCTCGCATTTCACCTTGTTACAGTATTTGGTGAGTTCTTCAATCATTCCATAAAAAGCTACGGTTGCGGTATTAGGAATGTATGAAAAAACGGTGTTTTCAAGATCATAGTTAATGGATTCGAGGATGGATGAGACGAGCATTGCTCCCAGGCTTTTGCGTTCCCTATAAATATCGGCGTCAGTACCTCTTGAAAAATATATCCTTTCGAACGAACACGATTTCTTTTCTTTCGGTTTCAGGCAGCTAAGTTCGCCAACAACCCCGTTCTTTTTAATGACCAATGCATGTCCTGGCATTACTTCGTTAATCTGGTGCACGGGTACATTGAATGCTGTTTGAATGGCGGGGCGCTCTGAGGTCACTACCACTACTTCCTGATTGTGAAAATAATATAGAGGCCGTATACCCCACGGGTCGCGCAGGGCAAATGCATCGCCATGGCCCAACATACCCGCCAAAGCATAGCCTCCATCCCAGCTCTCGGCAGCATTCGACAGCACTTCAATCAAGTTTAGGTTATCAGCAATATGTTGGGTAATGTCTTTCTTTACATACCCTGCGCTCTTAAATCGCCGGTACAGGCTTTCATTCTCCTCGTCAAGAAAATGGCCAATTTTTTCGAGAATGGTGACCGTGTCCGATGTACGCTGCGGGTATTGACCCAGTTCGACCAGCTTGTTGAACAGATCATCTACATTCGTCAGGTTAAAATTGCCCGCCAATACCAGGTTCTTGGTCTTCCAGTTGTTTTCGCGGATGACAGGATGAAGGTTTTCGGTGACGTTTTTGCCAAAGGTGCCGTAACGTAGGTGGCCAAGAAAAATCTCACCGGTGTAGTCGACGTTATTTTTCAGCCATTGAACATCCTTAAGCCGCTCTGGAAATTTCTCGTTCAGTTGATTTAAGGTGGTAAAAATCTGTAGAAAAATATCATTGACGGGGTTGTTAGCCGAAGAACGCGATCGGTTGATATACCTTTTGCCAGGCTCAAGATCGAGTTTAATACAGGCAATCCCGGCGCCGTCCTGTCCCCTGTTGTGCTGTTTTTCCATCAACAGGTGCAGCTTATTTAATCCGTAAAAAGCAGTGCCGTAATTTGCCAGGTAGTATTCCTGGGGCTTGAGTAGTCGAATCAGCGCAATTCCGCACTCGTGTTTTATTGCATCGCTCACAGGGAGTATATTAGATGGCTTAACAATGTATCATGGGGTTGTAAAAATACGCAATATTGGTCATGGGTTTTCTTTTTGCATCGCGGATTTATTGCCTGAAGATAAATGTCGTATTGTTTTCATTTACAATACAAAAAGGTGGATTGTGCATTGCTGTAAAGATTGCAGCCGCGGTAATTTCCGAATCATTCGAAAAATCTGATTAATCAATCATTCTCAATGTCCAAAAAACTACGCTCATCCTTTGCAAACGAGGTAAAGTATAGTATAGTGCAAAGCGCTAGTCGCCCTTCGATATTCGTTAATCTTACTTCTTCCGGCATTATCGATTCATAGCAGGGTTTTGCTAATTGATATCTTTGTAGAACGAATTCTTCGGATCAGGACCGTATTAGTATTTTTAAAACCTGTTTGTGCATGAGCAGCAGAGGAAATTTTATGTGCACCCGCAACAAATGATGACTGAACATGCCGAAAAATAACAAAGAATTGATTACCAGATGTATGCAAATTACTAAGAAGCCTTTTGGCACCTTGCCCAATGGCCGTGTTGCCGATCTGTACACGTTGAAAAACAGCAACGGCATGGAGGTTCGCATTACTAACTTCGGAGGAATTGTCACACACCTTTTGGTGCCGGCATCTGACGGATCTAAAACAGATGTTGTGCTCGGGTATGACAAGCTCGAGGGTTACCTTGACAACAGCGCCTACTTTGGGGCCATCATCGGCCGCTACGCCAATCGTATTGCGAATGGAAGATTTACAATAGACGGCATAGTTTATCAATTACCCGTGAATAACGGACCAAACACCCTGCACGGTGGGAATACAGGTTTTGACAAGATAATTTGGCAGGCGCAGCCGATTTCTGAAACGAATAGTCTTGAACTCACCTACATAAGTAGTGATGGTGAAGGAGGATTTCCGGGTACCCTTAATGTGCAGGTGATCTACACGCTCACGTCGGATAATGAGCTCAAAATAACTTACTCGGCAATTACTGACAAACCCACGCATATCAACCTGACTCATCATAGCTACTTTAACCTGGACGGCGAAGGACCTATTCTTAATCATGAATTGATGATGGATGCCGACAGATATGTGGCGGTGAATGAAAATCTGATTCCTACAGGCGAACTGAAATCTGTTGAAGAAAGCGCCATGGATTTCAGATGTTTTCAGAGGATTGGACAGCTTATTGATAAAACTGATCGCGGATACGACCACACTTTTGTTCTGAATAAATCAAACCCTGCGTATCCGGATGCCTCAGTGGTCAACTCATCAAAAACGCTGAGGATTGACGTATTTACGACAGAGCCGGGCATTCAGTTTTATTCCGGAAATTTTCTGGATGGAAGCATCAGGGGTAAAAACGGTATGATTTATTTCAAGCATACCGGGTTTTGTCTCGAGACACAGCATTTCCCCGATTCGCCCAACCAGCCGGAGTTTCCCTCAACTTTACTGCTCCCAGATGAAGTCTATCAGCAAACAACCGTATATCGCTTTTATAGTAATTAATGAATATTCAGAGTCTTGAAAAACCAAATTGTAATACGCCCAGCCACTCTTGCCGATTGTGACCATATTGTTGATTTTCAATTGAAAATGGCCCTTGAAACCGAAAATCTCACCCTGCACCGCAGTACAGTTGCCAAGGGCGTGGAAGCAGTGTTCAATGATAATTCCAAAGGAAGGTACTACGTGGCAAACGCAGGTGAACAAATCATCGGGTGTATGCTAAACACGTTCGAATGGAGCGATTGGAGAAATGGCACTTTTGTCTGGTTTCAGTCTGTGTGGGTAGAGCCGGCCTGGCGCAACCAGGGAGTATTCAAACACATGTATGATTATGTGAAGGATATGGTACGAGAGAGTGATGAGTTAAAAGGCCTGCGCCTTTATGTTTTTCACTCAAATCAAAAAGCACAAAACGTGTATCAGGCACTCGGGATGGAATCTGAATCGTACAGAATGTTTGAATGGGTGAAGCCATCTGCCTGATCCTGTACAGCGTAAATGGGCCTATAACCCAAATCTCTCGCCCGGGAGGTAAATATCCACAGTCAAGGATCCGCCCAAATATCCAGAAGGGCTGAGTTTGGCAGATTTCCGCTTATTCCTGTACACGACCACCTGGGCATTCCCCACTACTTCGGCCCATCCACTACTTACCAGGATGGCTGTGGCTTCATCAATTCCTACGCCAATAAGTTCGGGGTGTTCTAGAATAGCCGTAATTAATCGGTTGTGTCGGCTCCGCCAGATAAAATGTTGATCAATGATGGCTGAAGTGACCAATCCGAGTCCAGGTTTGAGTTCAATATTATCGGCAATGATGCGCCGAAAGGTTTCATTGTAGTTTTTGTTCTTCATTTCGTTTCCTGTGATCATCAACTCGCTCATCACTGCTGCTCCGGCACTGGTCCCTGCTATCATATTGCCATTCATGTATGAGGTTCTGATTGCTTCTGCACCCGCATTGTCTCGCACAGCCTTCATAAACCTGCTCTGGTCGCCCCCGGTTATATATATAAGCCTGGCATTTGCAATGGAATCAAGCATCCCGGGTGTCAGTACGGAAGCTGAATCAAAAATCATGGATGACACAGCATTAATACCTATCTCCCGAAATTGTTTTTCGGCATAGTAAATGGCTGAATCGCGCTCCGAACTTGCCATCGGAAGAATAAGCACATTGCCCCCCTGCCTGAGACCTGCTTCATCGGCCATTCTGTTGAGCACGGCGGTTGTTCTTTCTCCTCCGCCAATAATAAAAAGTTTTCCAAAATGCTTCTCTTTATTACTTCCGGGTTGCGACGTACATGCAAACAGAAGCAGAGCAACCCATAAGATAATCAGTTTTATCATCTTTTATTGATTTGTCAGCTATCGGAATGATTTTTACTTTCTAACATGTAATCACTCTATTTTTCACCATCCATCGTCCCAGTGCAAAAAGATGCATAAGCTCAAAATCGGCACTGAATAAAGCCAGATCGGCATCCATGCCTTTTGCAATTCTGCCCTTACGACTAAGTTTCAGTACATGTGCCACATTTGATGTACAGACACGAATGGCAATATCGGGGGGAATTTTTTCAATTAATATGGCATCAGCCAGTTCAACCAGCAACGATTTTGGGTAGCCGATATCCATTCTGATCAAATTGCCTTCGGCATCGAATGCCGGCAGTGACCCGCCGGCATCGCTGCTCATGGTAATATGCTCAACAGGCACTTCTGCCTTAAGCAGTTCGGCGATCGCTACAGAAGGTTTGATCTCATCATCGGGGAAATAGGGGTAAGCGCTCGCAGTTATATCCACATAACCCGACCTGCCATAGTCTTTGGCATCCCCGAAAATCCAAGGGTTGCGGTTGCAATGGGTGGGAAGAAAGGTTTTCAGCGAGAGATTACTTTGAGCCGAGGCCTCGTAAAGGGGTTTAAAGGGATTCTTATCATCGCCAAGATGCACGTTTATGATTCCGGCTTTATGCCCCAGCATGGCGCCCAGTCTTACCTGGCTCATCAACTGCACCAACTGTGTAATAGTGGGGTGCGACGACCGGTGATCGGACAAAGCTATTTCACCCAAACCAATCACTTCGTCAATCAAGGCGAGATCGCGGGCTACATCACCGGTAACTGACACCGGCGGCACCTGGTACGATCCTGTGTACATCCACGCCGATAACCCCTGCTGGCGTAGCCCCTTGACTTTCATCAGCACCGTCTCTACATTGCGTGTAATACCGTCAGTACCCAGGCATCCTATGGCTGTTGTGACAGCTGCCTCAACAAAACGATGAAGAGGCAGCTCGGGAGTTCGTGTCATAGGCCCTCCCTCACCACCGGCCCCGGCAACATGTACGTGGCTGTCGATCAAACCGGGCATTAGCATCAATCCTCCGGCATCCACTTCTTCAACATCAATGCCCGCTGGCAAAGCAAGGTTTTTTCCGATCTGCGCTACTTGTGTGCCCGCAAGCAACACATCCTGCCTGCCTGCAGGATCGGGGGTATAGACTTCGGCGTTTCTAATTAAAATCATGTGATCTGAAGGTTAATTAAGCTTGTTTAACAAAAGCAAACCACCTGTAAAGTTGTTGTGAACGTATGTAAGCATCAGTGAATAATGCCGTTCTTTTATGCTTAAAAATCTTATAACCTGTAATACTCATAATCCACCTGCAAGTAATCAAGGAAGCGGATAAAATCACCGTATGCGAGAACCAATGATGCGGTGTTTACGCAGGGATGAAAGCTAATCTTTTCTGACGCCGCAAGTGTTTCATCCAAAAATAAGTGTACATGCCTCCGGGTGTCATTAAATAAAGCCAAAGGGGTTACTGCTCCTGGCTCTACCTGTAAATAGCGCATCATCCGCTCAGCCGAGGCAAAAGTGAGTTTACCCTGTTTCAGCCTGGTTTCAAGTTCTTTGATGGCCAGTACACGGCTGTATTCAAACACCACCAGGTAGTGCCGGTCGCCTTTATGGTTACGAAAAAATAAATTCTTACAATGTGTGGCCTCAATGTCTTTCCAATATGCGGAGGCGGCCTCGACGGTAGGAACCGCAGGATGTTCGTAATAGTCGAACACGATGTTCAGGTTGTGCAACAATTCATATAGCCTGGGATCGCCTCTCATGAATGCTTTTAGGTTCGGATTATTGTATTTCAAATTGGTCCCAGTCGTTGCTCACGGCAAATTTTCGGCGCGAATCGATTAGTGACTGTTTTGACAAGGTTATTGTCCTGACAGCCTCTTGGTGAGCATCAAAACTGCAAAGCACAGCACCCCAGCAATCAGCAGCAAGGCTGTCGCCTGAGTAAATCACTCCATTGTCGTCGGTTCCGATGCGGTTAACACCTACCACATACGACTGGTTTTCAATCGCTCTTGCAAGTAAAAGGGTTTTCCAGGCAATGTTGCGGGCTTGCGGCCAATTGGCTACCAATACGACCAGGTCGTACTCAAACTGCCCGTGCAAGATCCGGTTCCGCGACCAAACCGGGAACCGAAGATCATAGCACACCAGCGGAAGAATATTCCAGCCTTTGTAAGAGATGACAACCCGTTTGTTACCAGGGTGATACGGCTTGGTTTCTCCGGCTATGCTAAATAGATGCTTCTTGTCGTAGTGCATGATTTGCCCGTCAGGTGTAACAAAAACCAAGCGGTTAAAATATTTTCCGTCCTCTGCGATGACGACACTACCTGTTATTGCGGCATTCATTCGTTCAGCCTGCCGACGCACCCATTCCAGTGTTGGGCCATTCATTTGCTCAGCCACCTGTTCTGGCTGCATCGTAAATCCTGTGGTAAACATTTCGGGTAATACAACCAGATCGGGTTTTCCAACAACCGTCTTCAGCAATTCGCCGAATCGTTTCAGGTTCTCTGATGCGCTTCTCCAGGCAAGCTCGGTTTGCACCAGAGTAATTGTCAGATCTTGCATAGGATGTGAGCCGCTTTTATGAGCGTTTCTTCTGTTTTGGCAAAGCAAAAGCGAAGATGTTTGTTTTCGTTATTTTTGTGATAAAACGGTGAAACCGGTACCGAGGCGATTTTGAAATCCTTAGTCAGGCGTGTGGCGAAGTCAAGCTCTTTTTCATCGCTGATGCTGCTGTAATCGAGAACTTGAAAATAGGTGCCGCTGCATTTCAGGGGTCTAAAGCGGGATGCAGATACAAGATCCAGAAACATGTCCCGTTTTTTCTGATAGAACTCTGGAAGGTAGTTATAGTTTTTTTCATCTTCCAGAAATTCAGCCAACGCATGCTGAATGGGTGTGTTGACGGCGAAAACCACAAACTGATGCGCTTTACGGAACTCGGCAGTCAGGTTGGCTGGAGCAAGCACGAATCCCGTTTTCCAGCCGGTGGTATGAAATGTTTTTCCGAATGATCCAACCACAAAACTCTTAGATGCCAGTTCAGGGTGCAGGCAAATACTTTCGTGTTGCAGTCCGTCAAAAATCAGATGTTCATATACCTCATCACTGAGTATGAGAATGTCACGGTTTTTGGTAAGCCTTTTCAGCTCTAGGAGATCTTCACGTTTCAGCACGCTTCCCGAGGGATTGTGCGGAGTGTTGATGATAATCATCTTTGTCTGACTGGAAATGAGTGCCTGGAAGCTTTTCCAGTTTACCGAAAAGTCGGTAGGTGAGAGCTGGGCATATTTCACTAATCCTCCGTTGAGTCTTACTGCCGGGGCGTAACAATCATAGGCTGGTTCAAATATAATTACTTCGTCATCGGGCCGGATAATGGCCGAGATGATGGAAAAGATAGCTTGGGTGGCTCCGGCTGTGATGGTAATTTCGGTTTCTGGATCATACTCGGCCGAATACTGCTGCTTGACCTTTGCACTTATAGCCTGCCTTAGCGAGAGTACTCCGGGCATCGGGGCATACTGATTAAACCCCTTGATCATATACTTGTGAACCAGAGATATCAGTTTCTCGGAAATCGGAAAATCGGGGAAGCCTTGTGACAGATTCAGGGCTTTGTGTTTTACGGCCAACCCAGTCATCACAGCAAAGATGGACGTTCCGACATTTGGCAATTTTGAGGTCAGGGCTCCTTTGTAGTTTTCCATCGAATAGATTGTTGAGGGTACAAGCAAAGTTAGGCAAATATTAAATCAAAGCACCGAAGCGTCTGCTAATTTAGTTTTACAGCAAATGAATCGGGTTGTTTTGCTACTTTTGTGCCCGGTAAAGAAATTTTAAACCAGAAGGTTTATATATAAAATGTACATCCATGAAAACGATTGACGGATTCAATTTTAACAACAAAAAAGCTCTCATCAGGGTGGATTTTAATGTTCCGCTTGATGATCAGCAACAAATCACTGATACCACACGCCTCGATGCAGCAATGCCTACAATCAGAAAAATTCTGGGCGACGGTGGCTCAGTGATCCTCATGTCACACCTCGGGCGTCCCAAAAAGGGTCCTGAAGACAAGTTATCATTGAGGCATTTGGTCTCTTATCTGGGTGAAAAACTGGGTGTTATGGTAAAATTTGCCGATGATTGTATCGGCGCCTCAGCTGTTGACCTAGCAGCAACGCTTCAACCGGGTGAGGTTCTCTTGCTCGAAAACCTGCGCTTCTACAAAGAGGAGGAAGCCGGCGATCCTGATTTCACTTCCAGGCTTGCAGCCTTGGGCGATGTGTATGTCAACGATGCCTTCGGAACTGCCCACCGTGCTCATGCCTCCACCACCATTCTTGCCGATTTTTTCCCGGAAGCAAAGATGTTTGGATACCTGATGGCTGCCGAGGTGGCCAGCCTGAAAAAAGTGATGGAAGAAGCCAGACGACCCTTCACAGCAATACTGGGCGGAGCCAAAATTTCAGGTAAAATACAGATTATCAATCATTTATTAGGCAAAGTTGACAACCTGATTATCGGTGGCGGTATGATGTTCACGTTCATCAAGGCAATGGGAGGAAAGGTGGGTGGTTCGCTGGTGGAAAACGACTTACTTGAAGTGGCAAAAAATGTGATTGAAGGGGCAAAAGCCATGAATGTCAATCTGCTTATCCCAACTGATTCAATTATTGCGAATGCATTTGCCAATGATGCTGAACACAAGATTTGCCCGGCTGACGATATCCCGGATGGTTGGATGGGTCTGGATATCGGGCCGGATACAATAACGGCCTTCGAAAAAGTCATTAACGATTCCGCAACCATACTTTGGAATGGCCCTATGGGTGTTTTTGAAATGTGCGCCTTCGCCAATGGAACCAAGGCCCTTGCCCAGGCAATTGCAAAATCAACTGCTGAAAAGGGAACTTATTCGCTGGTAGGCGGTGGCGATTCGGTGTCGGCCATCAACAAGTATAAACTGGCTGATAAAGTTAGCTATGTCTCCACAGGTGGAGGTGCGATGCTCGAATTTGCCGAAGGAAAAGTGCTCCCGGGGGTAGCTGCAATCGGGTAATCAGTATAATTTTATACAGACAAGTCCTTTTTCGGGTAAAGCTCTGTAAAGTATCCTTGCATCCGCGATGGATACCTTGACACGAATCTCGGGAGTATAGGCGGGAAGCTTGCCTTGAACGGCGCCTCTGAAATTGTTCCAGAATCGAACTGCTGCCCGTTTTGAAAGGAAAACCATTTGTTGTTTCTTTTCCTTGAATGAGTCGGTTTTATTTTGTAATACCGAAATACGAAAGTCATTAGCAAGGATAAGTTCAAAAAACACCGGATCTCTCCTCGAAGTGTCAGGAACGGCAGTGGTAGGCAGCTCCTCAGAGTTGACCTCCGGCGCAGTGACATGTGTGATTGGTTCGCGCTCGATGGTTGAAAATGCCTGTTTCACACGTAGCGGTACTGAAAAAAATTTGGAAATCGTCATTTGTCCAAGGCTTGTGATACTCGGGCTGATGTCTATGTCATTGATTCGGGCGGTATGAATGGTAACTCCGCTGATTTCGAGAGCCAAAGTGCTGTCAGTCAGCTTAACTGTCAATCCGATGGAATCTGTTGCGGACATTTTAAGCCGGGCTTTGACAAACGAAAGCTGATTTTGCAGGCTTAGATACGTCGAATCCGTGAAAAAATCTTTTTCGGGCAACTCATTTGTTTCGTTGGAAAAGGCTTCTTTGTGCTGCCTCACCCATTGATGGGAGGCTATGGTCGAAAATACAAGAAAATATACCAATACGACAGCGATCATCACAACCGGTGAAATTACCAGCCAATAGGCCCGCAGGCATCTTTTGTTTTCTGATTCAGGCAGGTGCTCTTTTGTTTCCATGGCTGATGATTAATAGATATACACTCTTGAACCTATGTTGAGCGAATTGTAGATCTGTTCAAGATCTTCGTCATTTAGCCGAATACAACCATGTGTTACGGGCATACCCAACTGGCGTTTATATAAAGTACCGTGAATCAGGTATCCGCCTCCCAGGCTTAGGGCGTAGTCGCCCAAAACACCTTTTTCATAACGACTTGGATGATCCGCTGACGGGACGGGTAATCCTTCCTCAACAAAAGCCCAGTCGGGCTTTCGCCATACTGGTGAGGTAATTTTTCCCTGAATGCGGAATCGTCCTTTAGGCGTTCTGAAAAGCCACTCCCGGTCGTCCTGCGCCTTGAGTTTAATGTAGCTGCCCGAGCTGCAAAATCCTTCCCGTATCAGTTCGCCACCACGATAAAGGTAAAACTCATTGTCGGTAGTGTTCACAACGAGATACGTTTGCTGCGGAGTCAGAGCATCGTATTTCTTTGTAATTGTTTCGAGATCCTTTTGATGACGGACAAGGGACTTTATGTAGTTCGGATTGCTGCTCAGCTCAACCAAGTTCTTTGGCTGCGTAGCTTTCCCCACAAACATGTCCTGTGCCCATGGAACAAAAAACACAAACAAATAAAATGACACAACGGCAACCAGGATAAAATATGTAAGCACTACCAGAGTAATCAGGCTCCTTCTAAGGGTATTGTTGCGCACTTTCCATATGAAATTGAGCACTCTGCACCGGATCGGGGGGCATGCTTTATGTTTAACATCATTCATGTCAGCGATGTATTAATTTTTTAAGGCACTTTTCAGTTCTACTGCCGATCCGATGATGGTGACCGGAGTGCCGACGCTTACAAGACGGTAAATGACATCCATGTCAGGATTTGATAGGGCAACACATCCCTGCGTCCAGTCGGCACCCTTGCCTCCGTGACCGTGAATTTCAATCAGTCCGCCGATTTTTGCACTGCGCGGCAGTTTCCCGTTCGCGATATCAGCTCTGAAGCGTTGAATATCGTCCTCGTTCGGAAAGTTAATCAATAACGCTTTATAATAAATGGTTTTTGATTTCTCCTTTTTAACAGTGATCTTATATCGACCCTCCGGAGTGGTATAGTCTCCCCTGTAGCGTTTGTCTCCTACCCAGTTCTTCCCCAGTTCTGCTTCAAATTCGTGAGTTTTCTGTCCGTTTTTGTACACATAGCATTTCCGGGCGAATTTATCTACTACTACTACCGGTATACTTTTCTCTCTTGATTCGGCTATGCTTTCATCGAGCCACCGTTTCCAGTACGGGTAGTTTTCGAAATAGTTTTCGAGGATGTTATTGGCTGTTTTGTGGGCGTCATAAAGCAAAAATCCCGATTTTGTAGCCAGCTCGTCTGCAGTTAAAAATTCTTGCTTTTTATAAGCCACATTGGCTTCATTCAGAAGCAGTTTTCCTTTCGATATCTTGGTTCGGGTAGTCTGAGGAAGAGGGAATCGCGAAAAGACAAGGTTAATTTCCTTAACCAGATTAAAAAGTCTTTGCATATCTACATGCAACCTGTTTTCTAGATCGGAGGTTCGGTTGCGGGTGGACTCCAGAGCTTCAGCCGATAAATCAGTGGCTTTCATGGCCATTATCTGCACCTGCTCATAGTTGCGCCTTAAGACAAAGCGCTCGTTTTCTTTTCGCCACAAGGTCATAGCTGAGTCATAGGTTTTTTCAGCTGCCTGGTATATTTCGGCAGAGTATTTTGCCGCCTGACTATCTCTTGCCATCGCCAATCCAAGCCGAGCCGATTCAATTTCGGCCAGGGGTGGTTCAGGAATTGAACGATAAAAAGCATATCCCGAGACACCGAAAAATGAAACAACAGTGATTGTCCAAACAATTATTTTAATTCCTTTCCGCATGACTATCATCAATAAAAATCGGGCAAAATTACAAAGGATGCCGAAATCAGAAGCCTAAAAAGCAAAAATCTGGATAATCCAGATTTTTGCTTTGGTCTTTTCCACCCCGTGGGAAGCGGAACAGAAGAACTGCGGTGGCGTCGGGAGGATATCCCGGACGTCTATACGTTGCAATTATTAGCGCACCTTGGCGATGGCTTCGGTCAGTTCGTTGTTGATGGCGGTGATGCTATCTTTGGCAGCGGTAGCTTTGTCAAAAGCAGCCTTGAATGAACCTTGTTCAAATAAAGCTTTGGCTTCAGCAATTGAACCTTCGATAACGGCTACTTCATTTTTCATCTCTTCCAGAACAGCCCTGCCTTCTTTTCCTTTAGGGGCTTTCTTGAGAAGATCTTTATGAGCAGTAAGAAGACCGTCAATTTCCACAAATAAAGCTTCGGTGTTCACCTTTACTTCTTCTTTGGCAGCGGCAACACTTTCAGCAACAGCAGCAGCTTTCGCCGGCATAGCGGCCAGTAACTCTTTTACTTCCTTGAAGCTCTTGAAGGTCTTTGACTTTTCGGCTTCAACCTTGGTCATAATCTGGTTCATTTCGTCCTGCAGGGCAGCAAATTGGGCAGGAACATACACGTCAGCTTCAGCCTGTTTTGCAGTTTCGATAGCTGCGTTTACGGCATCAATCTGTTCCTGGGGAACTTTACCGCAACCGGTTACAAATACGAGCATTGCCAGTGATGCAAAAGCTAAGAAAATTCTCTTTTTCATGTTCTTTGGTTTTAATTTGGTTAAGATTGTTAAATTCGCATTAAGTGATTCTGATGTGAAATCATTTTTGTAGAATTTAGACGACATGATTGCGAAAAGTAACACTCGTTGCAAAATAATTGGTTACTTTATTAAATTCGCAGTTGAAATTCGCGGGTAATGAACATCAAGCCCTTTGAGAATTATTCGGATGAGGACCTGATCGAAAAAATTAAGGCTGATCACCTCTCCGAGCTCTATACATTTATATACGCACGCTATCACAGCAAGGTACTGGAAAAGTGCAATAGCCTCCTGCACCACAAAGAGCTTGCCACCGAATTTTCTAAGGATATTTTATCCAAGGCCTTTGAAAAACTCGATGGGTTTAAGGGTAATTCATCATTCAGCTCGTGGCTTTACTCCATAACATACAATCACTGTATCGACTACCTCAGGCTTCGCAAGAGGCTTCACTATCCTCATTACAATCAGCAACACGAAATACCGGAGATTGTGGATGAAATTGAAGAGGACCTTTCGTCGGTACACTATGAGCGGCTGATTAAACTCCTCGATCTGTTGCATACCGAAGAAAAAGCCATGTTGCTGATGAAGTACCAGGACGACCTGTCGATCAAGCAAATTGCCGAATCGATGCGATTGACGGAAGGTGCAGTCAAAATGCGCATGAAGCGGGCAAAAGCACGATTGATGTACCTTTACAAAACCCTCTACGGAAGTTATAATTGATTGTGTTACTTTTTAATTGACATACGTCATAAGTAATACAATTTTTTCCGCATGGATTTCCTGAAAAACATTTTTGGTTCCGGAAACATACCCCCGGCAGAGGTGAAAGAATGCTTTGTGAGGCATTTCCCGAACGCCAGAAATGTGGAATGGTTTAAGACCGATGACGGATTTGAAGCTGTGTTTTTTGAAGGCATCAACGAAAAAATTGCCCGAATCAGCCAGGGAGGTAAACTTTTAGAATGCCGCACAAATATTTTTCTCCAAGACATCCCCGAACATATAGCTATGGCTGCCAGTGAAAAAGGCGAAATCATGAACTGCATCGCTGTAGTCACAGCCGATTCACTGAAATACGAAATGATCATCCGCAACAAAAATCTCACCCGATTTCTTCTGCTTCTCGAATCTTCGGGTAATGAGATTTTTATGGAGAAACTCTAAAATTAGATTTTTATCGGAACCAACTAATCTTTCGCACCGATTCCCGGTTTGTTTGGTTCCAGATTTTTTCAGGAAATCCTTTACCCGGCCTTTGCTGAGCACCACAATCCGGAAGAGGTTGCCACCCACATCATACCGCTTCCACTTTCCATCCCAATAGCACCTCAAATAATTTGGGTCGCCGAGAACCAGCTTTGACCGCCCCCATTTTATGTCTCCTGTTGGTGCAGAACCCGATTCCCCGGGCCCGATTTTTGAAACGCGATACTTATTAGAAAACGCTCCCGTTTTCATGAACATTGTTCAGCGACCAATGCTTTTAATCACCCCATCTGTGCAATCGTAATAATAAATGAAACGCTAAGGAGGTTTGCCATCAGAGCCAACATTGTTAGCTATTTCCTTTGGGGTTTGTCAAACGCGTAAAGACTTCACCAGCTCCTTTCACGGCTTCCTCCGCCTATTCACAGGTCAAAGGCGGTATTTGACTGCCAGGCTCTCTGGAGTTGATAAAAACAGCTGCGCGGATCAGAATTGCCCCGGGCAGCTCCATGATTAATTCGAGTTTTTCCATAATCTTTGTCTAGTTTGTCATCATCCTAAATCGGTTATAAAGGGAAGAATGATTTAGGTCGGTCGACAGTGAGCCGGAAATGACGGGACTTGACCGCATTGCAAGTGTGTATTGATTTTAATTAATCTTTGCTCTGTTCTTATAACCGCCCTGCCAGCCTTATATTCATGCATTTCGCGTAATGCACTCCGGTTAACCCAGGCATCTGAATTGAACCATTGAAAACATCACCATTTCGGCAAAGATCAGGTCCTAATGTTATTAGACGACTATTATACAAAAGCACAACTACTTTTTTGGCTTTCGATAAACTTGTGGGAAAAACGAAAAATATTTCCGCAAAAGTGAGTGGAAGATTTCCTTCTTAAATATCCCTGTGTGTCGAGTTGCAGGTCCGGGCAAAAAAGACAGGATCAGGCAATTACCCCGCTTCCCAAACAAACCTTTTTTCCGGTGTCATAAACCACACCAAACTGGCCGGGGGCTATGCCGGCAATAGGCAAAGATGATTTAATAGCAAAATATTTGTTCCTGCGGAACAATGCGCCCGGGGTGAATTCGGGGGTGTGTCGAATCTTGAAGAATATATCGGCACCTAACTCAAGGTTGAGGAAGGGATTTTCGGTGATAAAGCTAAAATCTTCGAGCAAAATTGTGTCATTGTATTGCGCAATAGGGTCATAACCGTTCGAAACGAATATGATATTTTCAGCTGTATCTTTTTTTACCACAAACCAGGGACCCTGCCCGAGCCCAAGCCCTTTGCGCTGGCCAATGGTATAAAACCAATAGCCTTTGTGTTGCCCTAAGATTTTTCCGGTCTCCAGTTCCACAATTTTGCCTGGTCGTTCACCTATATAGCGGCGGATGAACTCAGCATAATTTATCTTTCCCAAGAAACAAATCCCCTGGCTGTCGCGCCGCGCTGCGCTGGGCAACCGCATTTGATCTGCTACCTGACGAACTTCTTTTTTCAGCATCTTCTCGAGTGGAAACATCAGTTTGGACATCTGCGCCTCAGTGATACGGCTTAGGAAATAGGTCTGATCTTTTACATGATCGCGGGCTGTGCCAAGGTACACTTTATTGTCACGCTCTACCCTAGAAGCATAATGACCCGTAGTAATGCGGTCGTAATTTTTCCCATAGCGGTCGTTGAAAACACCAAATTTGATCAGCAGATTGCACATTACATCCGGATTCGGTGTGAGTCCTTTCTTCACAGAATCCAACGTATAGGCTACCACGCTTTGCCAGTAGTCGTCCTGAAGATCTACAATCTCCATGCGGCATCCATACTTGCGGGCTATCCAGGTTACAATTTCTATGTCCTCCTCCGAGGGACAATCGAGGAAGCCCGCCTTATCTTCCATCCCTATTTTGATATAAAATATCTCGGGTTCAAATCCCTGCTCTTTTAGCAGCGGTATGGTAACCGAACTATCGACTCCGCCCGAAACCAGTGAAGCAATCCTCATAGGAAGAATTATACGGCAAAATTACTACTTACCGGCCTAATAATTCTGCACGGTCGGTTAAGTTTGCCCATAAGGCTCAAACAACCAGATTATCACTATATTGTTTCGGTGCATCAGTGTCAGGTACCGCAACTATTTGTACCTTTGCACCCCGAAAAACCGATTAGTATGTACGGAAAATTCAAGGATTATCTTCAGCGGGAGCTTGAGACCATCAGAGCCGAGGGGCTTTACAAAACCGAGCGGGTACTTATGACTCCTCAGGGGGTTCATATTAAAACAAGCCAGGGCCTTGATGTGATAAATTTTTGTGCCAACAACTATCTTGGTTTGTGCAACGAACCTCGCGTGATGGCTGCCGGAAACTACGCTTTTTTTAAGTGGGGTTTCGGCATGGCGTCGGTTAGGTTCATCTGTGGAACTCAGCTTGTGCATAAACAACTTGAGGAAAAGCTCAGCAGCTTTCTGGAAACTGAAGATACCATCCTCTATTCTTCCGCATTTGATGCCAACGGAGGGGTTTTTGAGCCCTTGCTGGGCGAGGACAGCGCGCTCATAAGTGATGAGTTGAATCATGCGTCGATCATCGACGGGGTAAGGCTCTGCAAGGCTAAGCGCTTCCGGTACAAAAACAATGATATGGCAGACCTCGAAGCAAAACTTCAGGAAGCCGAAGGAACCCGGTTCAAAATGATTGTCACCGACGGGGTATTTTCAATGGATGGCATAATCGCTCAGGTGGATAAAATCTGTGATCTTGCCGACAAATACGAAGCACTTGTGATGGTGGACGATTCGCATGCTACGGGATTTATTGGCACCAAAGGCCGGGGAACTCACGAACACTGCCACGCCATGAATCGGGTTGATATAATCACCACAACCTTCGGAAAAGCACTGGGTGGCGCTTCAGGAGGATGTATATCGGGTCATAAAGAAATAATCGATCTGTTGCGTCAGCGATCACGGCCGTATCTGTTTTCAAACTCGCTGGCTCCGGGTATTGCAGGCGCCACGCTCGAGGTACTGAATATCCTTACCGAAACCACGCAACTGCGTGATAAGCTTGAAGAGAACACAAGGCGATTCAGGAAGGGTATGGTAGAAGCCGGATTTACTATAGTGCCGGGCACGCATCCCATTGTGCCGGTTATGCTGGGGCACCTGCCTAACGACGCTCAATTATCCCAGAACTTCGCCAACGAGCTGCTCAACGAAGGCATTTATGTCATTGGTTTTTACTATCCGGTAGTGCCCAAAGGGAAATCCCGTATCAGGGTGCAGCTGAGTGCGGCCCATACAAACGAACACATCGACTTTGCCATCGAAAAGTTTGTCAAAGTAGGTCGTAAGTTAGGCGCCATCTAAATTACACATCGATCTTTTTTTTATATTGCAGCCCTAAAATTCCGACAAATTGATTTTTGGAATAGGGACTGACATAATAGAAGTGGACCGTATAGAAAAACATCTCGCAACCACTGAAGGTTTGCGCGAGCGGCTTTTCACCGAAGCCGAAATAGCCTATTGCGAGTCAAAAAAATCCAGGGCCCAGCATTATGCCGTTCGTTTTGCGGCCAAAGAAGCCTTCCTGAAGGCTATCGGCACAGGCTGGCGCGACGGGCTGAAATTCAACGAAATAGAAGTAACAAAGGACGAACTGGGCAAGCCCAAGCTTGTACTTTATGGGAAAACCCGCGATTTTGTGGCAGAAATCAACATAACCAACATCCAGGTGTCACTTACTCACCTGCGCGATATGGTAAACGCAATTGTGATAGTGGAAAGATGATACAATTAGTGTGAACCTGCTGCGATGTAATTCAATAGCTTCCTGAAAATTAATCAGCCTGGAGATGTCCGGCGAAATCACATACACCACATAAATATTATCAACGCACCTAGCCCAATACAGAAATGCCAAAGGAGCAAGGACTCTCAGGAAAAACAAACGGACATAATAACTATTCGGGATTACGGAAACGCATAAGAATACGATCAATCTCTATTATGTTTCAAAATAACGAAGTAAAGAATACTGACAAACCAACCAAACTATCCTATGTTTAATATCGGATCTTACGAAGAACGCATCAACAACTTCAGTTGGAAGATTGCTGAAGAAGAATTGAACTACAAACCAGGGGATATAATCAATATCGGATGGTACTGCTCTGACAGAATATGCCAGATGGGTCTGGCAGACAAGGTGGCACTATACTGGGAAAATGCCCAGGGAATTGAAAAAAAATACACCTACAATGACCTCAGGCTGGCAACAAACACGTTCGGCCACTTCTTACAGTCGCTGGGCATCCGTGCAGGCGACCGGGTTTGTTTGTTTATGGACCGGATTCCGGAACTTTATATCGGATTTTTAGGGATATTAAAGACTGGAGCCATCGCTCAGCCTTTGTTTTCCGCTTTTGGCGAAGAATCACTATTTGTACGGCTTGATAATGCCGAAACCACGGCCATTATTACCCAGCGTAAGCACGTTGGAAAGGTTCGTAAGATCATTGACAAAATGCCTTATCTGAAGCACATCATCATTGTGGACCATGATGGAAAGAAAGCGCTTCAGGACCGCGAGGTGGTTTATTCTCTCGATCAAGCGGCACCAGTTAAGATGTTTGATGTGTATCCCACACTGGCCGAATCGCCATCGGTTTTGCACTACACTTCAGGTACAACCGGACAACCGAAAGGTGTTAAGCATGTACATTATTCGCTGATGTCGCAGTATCTCACCTCAAAATGGGTCCTCGATCTGCAACCCGATGACATCTACTGGTGTACTGCCGATCCGGGTTGGGTAACCGGCACCTCGTATGGCATCATCGGCGCTTTTAGCAATGGAGTGACACAATGTGTGCTCGAGGCGGGCTTCAGCGCCGAAGCCTGGTACAGGTTCATTGAAAAATACCGTATTTCAATGTGGTATTCGGCGCCAACGGCCATACGCTCGTTGATGAAAGCCGGGAACGAGCTGGTAACTCGTTTTGATCTTTCGTGCCTCCGCCATCTGGCAAGTGTGGGCGAACCGCTCAACGCCGAGGCCGTGGTGTGGAGCGAACGTGTGTTTGGCAAACCATTTTATGATACCTATTGGCAAACAGAAACCGGATCGCACATGATTTGCAATTACCCGGGAATGCCGGTGAAGCCCGGCAGCATGGGCAAGCCTTTTCCGGGTCTTACGGCAGCTATACTGAATGCCCGAACATTCGAGCCTATCATTGAGCCGGGGTTGATCGGGCTTATTGGCTTCAGACCCGATTGGCCTGCCAGAATGAGGGGATATTGGAACAACGAAGAAACATTTCTAAAGAAATTTCAGGATGGATGGTACCTTTCGGGCGACCGCGCCAAGCTGGATGCTGACGGCTATTATTGGTTTGTAGGCCGCGACGATGATGTAATCAACACCGGCGGCCACCTGGTCAGCCCTTTCGAAGTTGAATCTGCCCTGCTTGAGCATGAAGCCGTGGCCGAATCTGCAGTTGTCAGCAAACCGGACGAGATTAACATGGAGGTAGTGAAAGCTTTTGTATCACTTAAACCCGGATTCGAGGCAAACAGCGACACTGAGCTGATGATTATGAACTTTATACGGAAAAAGCTGTCACCTTTGGCAATGCCCCAGGAAATAGAATTTATGGATAAATTGCCCAAAACACGTAGCGGAAAGATTATGCGGCGCATTCTGCATGCCAAGGAGTGGGGTGAAGAAATTGGGGATACCTCTACCTTGGAAGATGATTGACCCATGATTGAGATGCCAAATGACCGAGATGCTGTAAGGTTATGATTTGCTGAGGCCGAAAACAATAAGTCTGAAATATGTTTGCGAAGGATTTTAAGGATTTTGAGATCTTGTATATGACCAGGGGGAAAAAAAGAATCGTTTATAGGGGTTGTGGTACTTACAGGGATTATAAATTCAGAATTCAAACCAGCAGCGCAGTCGTCACTATAATAAATACTGGTGCAGAATGTCATGGTCGTGAGAGTAATATGAAATTTCCCGGGGTTCTGAATATTTCGAAGTCTCCATGCAATGAGGTCAAGAGCATGAATTTCATCACACAAGGCCTGAATTGCCCTGATAAAAAGACAGCGGAAAACCGCAGGGCATGGCGTGATCGCAAGAAGAATTCTATAGCTAAACTTTTGCGCCGCCTCAAATAAAATTGAAAGTGATGCAGCATTACCGTAGCAGTGCATCACTGCTCCACAAAACAAATACTAAAAAACATCAACTTATCAATCTTTATCTAACCTTAAAAAAAAAGAAAAATGGAAGAAATGAAAGACATTGTACTGCAGTATGTCATCGACGAGTACCTTGAAGATCCGGATGAAGTGATAACCTATGACACGCCATTGATCTCGGGTGGGATTGTTGATTCTTTTTCGATGGTTTCGCTTAAGCGTTTTCTTGAAAACAAATACAAGATCAGCATTCCAGACGACCAGGCTACCCCTGAGGCTTTTGATTCGGTGAACAAGATTGTAATTCTTGTCAATGGGTTTCTGAAATAGCCGTTTCGCAATAAAAATTCAGTACCATGGCATACAGCGAAAAAGTGAGGGCAATGTACCGGCACACCCTCAGCGAACTTCAGCAAGCCGGATTGTTCAAAATTGAACGGTTTATACATTCATCCCAGGCCGCTGATATCGAAGTGGAGTTTCCGGCAGGGAGCCCTCAGAAAAAAGTGGTCAATATGTGCGCTAACAATTACCTGGGTTTGTCGAGTCACCCTGATGTAGTGAAAGCTGCACACGAAGGCCTCGACACACGCGGATACGGCATGTCTTCTGTCAGATTTATCTGCGGCACGCAGGATATTCATAAAGAGCTTGAGCGCAAGGTGACTGAGTTTTTGGGCACCGAAGACACCATATTGTTTCCGTCGTGCATGGATGCCAACGCAGGTGTATTTGAAGCTATCCTCACCAAGGATGATGTTATGATCAGTGACCGCCTGGTGCATGCCAGCATCATTGACGGCATCCGGTTGTGCAGCGCTATGCACGACACCTTCAAGCACAGTGATATGGCTCATCTCGAGTCGAAACTGCAACTGCACAGCGACAAGCGACTGAAAATGGTAATAACCGACGGCGTATTTTCGATGGACGGTGATATTGCAAAGCTCGATGAAATGGTTGACCTGTGCGAAAAATATGACGCCATGCTTTTTGTTGACGATTCGCACTCGAGCGGATTTATTGGAAAAACCGGCCGGGGAACACACGAACATTGCGGGGTGATGGGCAAGATCGACATCATCACCACTACCTTTGGAAAAGCCCTTGGCGGTGCTTCGGGTGGTTGCGTGTCTGGACGTAAGGAGCTGGTGGAAATGTGCAGGCAGAAAGCTCGTCCTTATCTGTTCTCGAACACCATTGCGCCTGTCGTGGTGGCCGGTGTTTTAAAGGTGCTGGATATTCTATCAGCTTCGACCGAACGGCGTGACAAGCTTGAACACAATACTGCCTTTTGGCGTAAAGGCCTTGATGAAGCGGGTTTTATCCTGAAAGAAGGCAATACACCCATCGTTCCTGTAATGCTTTTTAACGCCAAGCTTTCGCAGGATTTCTCGCGCGACTTGTTTGCTGAAGGCATTTATGCCATCGGATTCTTTTTTCCGGTTGTGCCTCAGGGTCAGGCGCGGATCAGAACGCAGGTTTCAGCCGGACACGAAATGCATCACCTTGAAACAGCCCTGGAGGCATTTATCAGGGTGGGAAAGAAGTACAATATTCTTGGAAAAACAAAACAGGAAATCATTGAAATGTATGGGATGTAATCCAAGGCCAAATACGGAGAGGCTGTTACTCATTGGCAGCCTCTTTTTTTTCCCATTCCTTTTAGTGAATTCGTTGACTTCAACAAAGCAAAAATATTAAAGGGCTACCCCAATGAGGTAGCCCTAGCGTCTCTCCCTGTCCTTCTCTTCCACCTACGTGGTCTGATCGTCAATGGCAGCATCCGGAGCATTCTTGGTTACGGAAGCAATGCCATTGTCGCATCCGGCTTCTGATTCATACATCTCGCTGCTCCCGACTACCTGACCATTGGTGGCTTTAAGATTAAAATAGTACTTGCCGTTTTGGGAAACAAGTTTTTCAAAATGCCCGGCAGCGGCGTTCTTTCGTACCGACTCAATGCCGTTGAGACATGATGCCTTGGTTTTGTATCCTTCGCTTGAAAGAATGATCTGGCCATTTCCGGCTAGCAGGTTAAATTGCACTTCGCCATCCTTGCGTGTCTTGATTACAAATTTTCCCATACTCCTTTTTATTAAGGTGAATTACTTAAATAACTGCAGTCAAATATAGTCAAAAATTCAGGAAAGTCAAAAAAATTTTTCATGTGGCGATGCCCGAAGAATTATTCACCTTCTCATACAAGTTAGAAAACACTTCAATTAAAAGCCATATCAGACAGTAAGAGTTTAATTACATGGCACCTACGACTAGCATGCGATGGTTGCGATCAAGCCACGTATTGACAAGTTCGAGAACCTGCGGATAGTTGGCAGGTGTAAACATACCCGAGCCAAAGGCAAGCTCGCGCATCACTCGCACCTGTTTACCTTCGGGTTTTATCATTATCCGGAGTTGCCCGGCTTCATTCTCAAAGGAAAGATTCGTTTCCTGGTTTACCAAACGGTACCCCTCCGGAATTTCTATTGTAAGGTCGTATTTTTCGGTTAGCGCGCATGGTATTACAAGTGGGTCTTTTCTTTCGCTTGCCAGATAAGCAATACCCCAACCTTCAAATCCGGTGGTTAACACAGGTACCTCACAGCGGTAATATCCATTAGCCCCTCTGCCGATTTTTTCTTTCATAACCTTATAATCTACCGATGAATTCTCCTTGGCATAGGAGTGTACCAAAACGGCATCATCTCCCTTGGCCACAATGCCGCCGGTGATCAAAGTGGCTGCAGACCTATTGTCATCGGCAATCATCAGAAAGGGATTTGCCTGCCCGCTAAGCTTGGCATTGAGTGATCCGGTCAATTTCAACTCTTTGTCGATAAAAAGGTTGCCGGTCAGGCAAGCTTCTTGTTTGCTTACTCGCGGCTCAATAGGCTGAAGGTTCTTTTCACGCGAAACGCGTAAAAACAGTGCGTCTGGGTATTTTAGGTCGAGCGACTGCCTGTCGGAAGTTGTGGCCGATAAATAGATTGTGCCATTTTGTTTTGTGATAACCTCGACCAGGGTTTCGGAAGGCTGAAGCCAGTTTGACGCCTTCAAATCAAAGTAAGCTTTTGGGAAAACCAACACCGGGTGTGCTGTGAATCCCGCTTGACGCAGAAGAGTTGCCAGCAATATGGTTTTCTCGAACTGATTGCCCCCGTTACTGTGCATGACCTCGAGGGGTGTTCTCGCCCTGTAAGCGACAAAGATGGGTTCGGCCCGGTCAGTAACCATTCCCTGAGCTATATCTTTTTGCAAGGCCAGAAGTTTTTTTAGTTCATCAGGTTGGTTGAGTACAAGTTTATTTACCCGTTGACTGATCATTTCATTTGCCGAATAATCCAACGCGGGTTGGGCCGCCATTTGGTTAATCAGGCTGCTGACGTTTTTTGCGGTGCTGAACACCAACCTTGGCAGGTACTGCTGAAAATTTCCTGTTAGGGGTTCTTTTGACGAAGCCGGTACATTTGAAAACTTCCACACTAAGCTTCGCACCGTGCCTTTGGCTTGAACTTCGGGGGCCAACCTTCTGTTGAACATCATATAATTCAGCTGTACCCCGGACGGCACATTAACCCTGATTTCAAGTTCTTTTATGGGGGAGGATTCCTGTATCAGCTCATTTCCCATCAGGGCCGGGTAAAATTCCTTTTGCGAGGTTAGTGTATAGTCGAGAAAGATGGTTGCCCCTATCTCTGTAGCAATATGTGTTACCACCATTTCGCGCAGGTGGTTGAAAGCTGCTGATTGGGCGGCATTGCGGGGCAATACTTCGTTAAACGAATTTGGCGGTGCTACTACCTTTTTCCCGTCAGCCATGACGGTATGGGAATCATTGATCGTAAGCTTCTGGAATCGGGGGTTGTACACGATAAAGGTTTCGCCATACATACGGTTAAAAGCAGCATGGCTGAGAAGCTTCATCTGTTTAATCTCCCTGAAGGTAGTACTGCCGTCTCTTTGCAGGGTATATTCTCTGATGATGCGGTCGTAAACTGCATCAGCCTTTTCTATCTGACCAATTGTAATATGAGCGAGCAAAAGGAAGGGAATCAACAGGATGATATGTTTTTTCATCATACGTAATAGTTATTAGTTAAACCATCATTACTTTTTTACGACTACAGGTAAATCGGAAAGATTTTTCTGTGCCTGCACGGCAGCCTTTACCTGTGACCAGTCCTGCGGGTCATACACTCTTTTTTCAAGTGTTATCTCCTGGTTGAGCAGAACAGTGTTGCCATTTATTTCATATCCCCCTTTATAGGATGCTGCGTCTCCGCTGTGCACAACAGGTTGGACTGGCAAAATAGCCTGAAATCCCGGAGGCAGTTTGACAGACTCGCTGATCTGAACCATGCGGCTGCAGCGGTCGCGGAAAGGATATTTCCGATCGGAAAGGTCTGTGTTGAGCGCTAGGTGGCCCATAGCCCGGCTCATGAAGTTGCCTGCCAGCAGTGGTACAAAAATCAACTCTTCCGTCCCTGCCAGTGCAAACCCGGGAATTTCGAACACAAACCGAATGCGTATTGGGGCATCCATATACCGGTAGGGGTCGGCATATTCGACGCGAAGAATTTTTGCCCGTGGATAAATCCGGAGAAGTTCGGCTTCCAGGTTTTTATCCCACTGTGTTTTGTAATCTCTGGTAAACAATCCGCGGATAGCTGCATCGGTTTGTCCTTCGGCTTCGATCATCACCTCGCCGGCAAGTGTGCCATCGGCTTTCAGTTCTGAGTTACTATCCATTTTCAGGTAATGATTGGTGGCAGGAGATATGGGGGTTTCCTTAAAGTCTGCACCTTCGGGCAGACCCATAAGGTAGTGTTGTTGCTGCTCGGCGCTCGACCAAAGCTCGCGGATAAATGGCACCCAGGTGGGATCCAGCAGATGGTACTGACCATCGGAAAGTTTTACAACTGTTACGCTATGGTTGAAGTGGTCGGCAGGTATGTTTTCAATACGTGATCCGGCCATGGTCATCGCAGCATACGCATCGAAGCCGGCAATACGCAAAAACGATATAAGCAGTGCAGCCTTGTCTTTGCACACTCCGCATCGGTCGTTAAAATTCATTGCGGTGTTGTGCAGGGTATACCCTTCGCCGGGCCCCATCGATATGCCCGAGTAACGCATATTGTCGGCTACCCAATGGGTAAGTATGGATACTTTTTCCATCTCGTCAGTAACTCCGGCGAGTAGTTTATTCACAAATTCCACGGTTTCGGGGGTTGGGTCAAAACTTCCGTACTCTTCATTTACCCTGTAAA
Source organism: Lentimicrobiaceae bacterium (assembly GCA_037445555.1). Classification (GTDB taxonomy): domain Bacteria; phylum Bacteroidota; class Bacteroidia; order Bacteroidales; family JAAYJT01; genus JAAYJT01. The sequence goes on along the minus strand of JBBIKG010000013.1, from coordinate 4,613 downwards.
ACCACCGCGATTTGGCCTCCCAGTCTGGACTTGTGGTAAGCAGCAATTTGGGGGCTACATCAAACAAATCTACCATGTTGGCCTCTCGTTTGAACGGAAGGAGATTGCTCAAGGTAAAGGTATATTGGTGTTTGCCCCCGGCAAATCTGAGCGAAGAACGACACTGGCCATTGTAAAACTGAAACTGCAAGGGCTTATCAGGAGGCATGCTTACCTGGTAAACTTTTTCGACGGTAAGGTCGCTGCTCCAAAAGGTAACTATATCGTAATAATGCCCCCGCATAGGCGGGATGAACCGTTCTTCATCGTCGGCTGCGAGCAGGGCATAGGTAAACCCTTTCTTGAAATATTTCAGTTCGATGGCGTCGCCGGGTTCCAGGGCACCGAGCTCTATCATTTTTTCACTCGCCCCCCAGTAGATGGCTCTTGCCGGAGCCGGATAGTCAAGAACTCTGTTGAGATCCATTACTTGCACAGCCCCATCGGCCCGGATAATTCGCACCAACCGGAACTCGACAAAGGCTGAAAGCGGATCGTATTCGATCCGCAGTACGCGCTTCTCCATTGCCCCCTGCCGGGTAAGCACCTTAAACAGCTGGTGCATATAAAAATATCCAAGGCCGGTTTCCTGCACCTCCACCCGGGTGCTGTCGAAAATAACCAAAGTGTTGCTTCCGGGATATTCGGAGGTGTTACCTGCTTTTTTCAAGAGGTCGATAATGGGATCGGCGCTGAGCCATTTCGACAGCACCAGCAGACATCCAAGTGCAATGAGTCTTTTCATTTTTCAATATTTAGATTGATAGTCGCTTTTACCGAGGTTAAAGTTAGTGATTTTTCACATTGGCCTTTCCTGAATATCTTGTTGTCTGAGGTCAGCCTTTGACACCATAAAAATATCGGGCCTGGCACAATACTTTTTGTCTGATGACAGTTTGTTTCACAAGCTATGTAGTTCCATTCATCGCTTCCAACACACTCAACCACTATGGAAAGACGCCGCGGCATACTTTACCTTCACGAAATATTTAATAGCATAACCCATGGCATCGGGGTTTTATTAAGCATCGCCGGCCTGGTGTTGCTGGTTGTTTTTGCAAGTATTCGCGACCCGGATGCATGGAAGATTGTTAGCTTTTCCATTTATGGCTTCAGCTTGATTTTATTATATCTCTCAAGTACTTTGTTTCATGCGTTTCAGAAGAAGAAGGTGAAGAATTTTTTTAACCTGTTCGATCACTCTTCTATATTTATACTCATTGCGGGAACCTACACGCCTTTTTGCCTTGTATCGCTTCGCGGGCCATGGGGGTGGACTATCTTTGGCCTGATATGGGGTTTGGCGATATTGGGAGTGCTTTTTAAGATCTTTTTTTACTCAGACCGGTTGCGTGCGATAGGCACCATGATCTACCTGGCCATGGGATGGCTGATACTCATTGCGCTTAAGCCGCTTATCGAATATGTGCCGGCAGGGGCATTGTGGTGGCTGCTTGCCGGCGGTTTGTCCTATTCAATAGGGATTATTTTTTACCTGTGGCGCAAGTACAGGTTTAACCATGTGATCTGGCATTTATTTGTGCTGGGCGGCAGTATCTGTCATTTCTTTGCCATATTCCTGCACCTTATTCCCTCCTGAGCAAGCCCACACACACCCTAATTTAAGTGTTGCCTCAGACCAGGAGTGTCTGTGGTTATTTTATCATTGACATAATAAGGAAAACTATATATTTGTGTTTTATTTTTACTAACTTAATTTTACGAAAATGTTGCACGAACCCGCACACCAGGAAACCGGCCCTGACCATGCCTCTGAAAAAAAGACAAGGCTTGGGGTTTGGTTATTTTTACTTTACACGGTCATCTACTTCGGTTTTGTTATTATCGGGGTTTTCTTCCCCGAACTGATGGGAATTTATGTTTTGGGAGGCCAGAATTTGGCCGTAGTGTATGGCTTTGGCCTGATCATTCTCGCCATTGTATTGGGGTTTATCTATAATGCGATTTGTACCAGGTATGAAAACCAAATGAATGGAGGGTTAGAGAAATGATATATGAAGTATCTTATTGGGCGGTATTCTTTTTCATGTTTTTCGTTGCCCTGGTGCTGGCATTGTCATTTTATTTTGGCGGCAAAACCAAATCTGCCAACAGCTACTTTGCGGCAGGCGGAAACATACACTGGGGGGTAAATGGTATTGCTTTTGCGGGCGATTATCTCTCGGCGGCTTCTTTTTTGGGTATCTGCGGCATGATTGCTTTTGCAGGATATGACGGATTCTTATACTCTATCGGGTTTTTGGCAGGCTGGGTGGTTGCCTTGTTCATCGTTGCCGAACCTTTGAAACGGATGGGACGATATACGTTTACAGATGCCATCGATTCAAAATTCAACTCAAAAGGTATCAAGCTGACGGCCGCTATCAGCACTCTGGTAGTGTCGATTTTTTATCTTATCCCGCAAATGGTGGGAGCCGGCGATCTGGTTATTCCCCTGTTAGGAATGCCTCACTGGCTGGGTGTTGTACTTGTGGGCTCAGTAGTCATCCTGATTGTGGCCACCGCCGGCATGACTTCAACCACCTATGTGCAGTTTATCAAAGGCGGTTTACTCATTATTTTTTCTAGTGTCATTACTTTTTATATTCTCAACAAAGGCATAAGCAATCCTCCCCAACCTGATTATATTGCCCCTTGTGCCATCAAGGTGCCAGTTGTGGATAACCAGATGGATTTTACCACACTCGAGGGGTATCAATACATCAATGAACAAAAGGTTGGCGAGGACCGATTCATCAAACTAAACCACAACGGATCGGTGCGCTGGTACAAGGTGGATTCGACCAATGCAGCCGAGGTTTGCTTAAGCGAAACTCTGACAAAAACTGTCTTGCCATCGGGTGAAGTATTATATAACGGTGAGCCGCGTCATGAACGAAAGTTTTACCAGGTAGGGCATATAAACAGAATAATCGCCGATGGCGTCGAAATTGACAGAACCGGGCCTGTGAACCCTTTCCGCTTTTTAAAGAAGATTGAACAGAGCGAAGTGGTTCTGTTCAAAAAACGCTATTTCAACGATGGTGATGAGAAAGTAACCTTGTGGCACCAGGTAGTGAAGCAGGGCAAAGACGTGATGAAACCCGGTCTGCAGTTCAAGATTGGTAAAAATGCCTCATTCTGGGACAAGCTGAATTTTGCCTCACTCATGCTGGCTTTATTTCTTGGCACGGCAGCCCTGCCGCATGTTTTGATCCGTTATTACACGGTGCCAAGCCAGCGGGCCGCGCGAAAATCAACCATTGTGGCCATAGCTGCCATCGGCTTCTTCTATATTCTTACAATGTATATGGGTTTTGGAGCCATGATCAATGGCGTGCTGGATATGGAAAGCAGTAATATGTCGGCTCCGCTATTGGCAAAATCGTTTGGTATAATAGTGTTTTCGATCGTTTCAGCAATTGCTTTCGCTACCGTTCTGGGAACCGTCAGCGGACTTATTGTTGCTTCGTCGGGAGCAATAGCTCACGATTTTATCGACCGCTACCTAAAGGTGAAAATGACGGATAAGGGCAAAGTGCGGGCTGGGAAGCTGGCCGCCTTTGGTGTGGGCATTTTAGCCATCTTCCTTGGAATAATTTTTAAAGGCATGAACGTATCTTTTCTGGTAGGATTGGCATTTTCGGTAGCCGCTTCGGCTAATTTACCCGCCATTGTTATGATTATCTTCTGGAAGAAAACAACGTCGAGGGGTATCGCAGCATCTATCGTTGTTGGGATTCTTGCCTCGGTGATAATCATACTTCTTTCGCCAAGCATGTTTGAACAGTTCAGACTGCCTCGCGAAAATGCGCCCATGCCATTTGATAATCCCGGAATCATATCCATCCCATTGTCATTCCTCACACTTGTTGTGGTATCGCTTTTTACCCAGAAAAAACAATTGGTGAAAGCATAATCGGATATTTCAAACGCAGCAGGCGAAACCTGCAAAGTATTTCATAGAGGTCAGGTATTCTCAATTCCGATGCCTGACCTCTTATTTTATTACCTGTATGCGAGAGCCTTCACTACGGGCGCCGAATTCAGGTGCATATAGGCATTGAACTGATGTAAATCCGGACGAAAAATCACCCGGCTGAACAACATACACCTGATAATCAAACACATAAATTCCTTTTGGAAGCTTGTCGAAAAAGAAATGCGTGGATACATCGCGCGGATTTTCATAATAGCCGACCCCATCTCGGAAAACATATTGCGAAACCTGTTTAACCGGCTCAAAAGCAGGCGTCCGCAAGTCCTTCATGTGAACAAATTCAAGGTCGCGGTCATTTTGAAGCACGATGCGAAGAACCACTTTATCCCCCACTCTGGCCGGACTGTCCTCATTTATTTGTTCAAGCCTTGTGCCCGATGTGGATTCTACCTCTCGCAACACTTGCCGGGTAATTTTCAGGGGACTTGTCTGTCTGGTCACCTTATCCGTATCCTGAAAATACTGCCAATAAAGCCCGCCCCACCCCATAGTGCCGCCCTGGTTTTGCAGAGTGATTTTACCCATGGACGGCGTAATCTCGGCTGGATCCCAGGAAATCTTAAAATAACCTGAT
>JBBIKG010000012.1:0-81522 GCA_037445555.1 Lentimicrobiaceae bacterium | reverse complement strand
TGTTGATCTCGGTAGCCGTGCCCACCGTGCTGCGGATATTCTGCCCCATCCGTTTCTGGTTTATGACTACAGCCGTTGAGATATTTTGTATTTCGTCGACTTCGGGCCGCGAAAGCCTTGGCATTCGAGCTCTGGCAAATGAAGAAAATGTTTCGATGAGTTGACGCTGAGCCTCGGTATATATCGTATCAAACACTAGCGATGATTTGCCCGATCCGGATACTCCAGTAAAGACAACAACTTTGTGCCTTGGAATTTCAAGGTCAATATTCTTCAGGTTATGCACCCGTGCACCTTTTATCAGGATATAATCTCCTTTCATTCTCATCATTTATCGTGTTTTAGGTTGGGTCCTAATAACCAATTCTATCCGGCTTGTCTTTAATGGTAAAGGTATAGGCTTTAAGCCGGACTAATGAATATATTTGTCCCGAAATTTCAATGATATGCTGCCGGTTGGAAATGTACTTGTGTCGGACGATGTGCGTGATGTTAAGTTTGTGTGTGATATTGCCCGCTGCCATGGTGGATGCTGTGTGGCCGGCGATGCCGGAGCCCCGCTTGAGCCGGAGGAGATAGAGCAAATCATGGAGAATCTTGACGCAGTCATTCCTTATATGACAACAAACGGCATTAATGTAGTTAAGGAGGGTGGGGCGTTTGATTACGATATGTACGGAAAATTTGTCACCCCCCTGGTTGATGGTCGCGAATGCGCCTTCGTTTATTTTACGGGCAGAATAGCACGTTGTGCCATCGAAAAGGCATTTGAAAAAGGCGAAAGCACATTCCGTAAACCCTTATCCTGCCATCTTTATCCGATACGTATTACCCGCAGCGAAAATTTTGAAGCGGCTAATTACCACCAGTGGTCGGTGTGCGTAAAAGCATTGGTGCGAGGCGCGAAAGAAAATGTGCCGCTGTATGTGTTTCTGAAAGAGCCTTTGATAAGATGTTACGGGCAGCAATGGTACGAGGAGTTGCTTCAGGCAATTGATGTAACGAAAAATCCCAGCCATTGACACAGCCGGGATTTCGACAATACGAATACAAAATACTTATTATGTGGCTTCGCCATCAGCTTCGGTAGCAGTGGCCTTGGCTGATAACTCTTTATCGATGAGAAACAGTCCGCCTTTTGCATCGCCTGCAAGCTTGAGCTGATCAAGAACTCCTCTCACAAGGCTTTCTTCTTCAATTTGTTCCTGAACAAACCACTGCAGGAAATTGAGGGTGGTGTAGTCGCGTTCTTCCATACAAAGATGAACGATGTTGTTGATGCTTTGTGTAACATGCACTTCGTGTTTCAGAACTTCTTCGAACAGGGAGGTCAGTGATCCGAACTCAAGCATTGGCTGTTCGAGTTTCTGAAGACTGGCATGCCCTCCGCGATCGTTCAGGTATTTGACAAACTTCAGCTGATGCATACGTTCTTCGTCGCTGTGTTTGTAAAGAAAAGCGGCTGCTCCGGGATATCCCTGTGTTTCGCACCACGATGCCATGGAGAGATAGATACGCGATGAGTGCTCCTCAAGCATAATCTGGTCGTTGATAGCTTTTGCAATTTTGTCGTTGATCATACTGGTTAAAATTTATGGGTAAATAATATGTGGTTTTCTATTTTTTAAACAATCACATAGCGATAATGTTAACCACATTGGCTGAAATTGTGTAGGTTTGATCGGCAAAATTACAGATCTATGGTTGTTTTTTCAACCACCGACGAGGCTTTCATGAAAGAAGCCCTTAAAGAGGCTCAGAAAGCCTTCGAACTGGATGAGGTTCCAGTAGGTGCGATTGTTGTATGCCGCAATAAGATTATTGCACGTGCGCATAACCTGACCGAACGACTGAATGATGTGACAGCCCATGCCGAAATGCAGGCCATTACGGCGGCAGCTAATCATCTTGGTGGCAAATACCTAGATGAGTGCACCTTATATGTAACTTTGGAGCCATGTGTGATGTGTGCCGGAGCTATTTTCTGGGCACAGACCGGCCGTTTAATAATTGGGGCTACTGATGAAAAACGAGGATATTCACTGATGAGCAATGCCATTCTGCACCCGTCAACCCAAGTCACAAAAGCAATAATGCAGCACGAGTGTGCTGCATTATTGAAACAGTTTTTTAAAAATAAGAGATAGTGCTCAGGCGTATCACTTTACTGCCTGCGCACCAAAAATTTCTTCAAGCTTTTCATGAAGAGCCTTCTCGCGCAGATTGCGCGCGATAATAATCCCGTTCGGATCAAGCAATACGTTGGCAGGGATGGAGTTAACCCCATATAGCTTGGCCGCCTCATTGCCCCAGTATTTAAGATCAGATACATGATGCCACACCAGGTGGTCGTCCTGAATAGCCTTCAGCCAGCGATCACGATCGCTGTCGAGAGAAACGCCCAGAATATCGAAACCTTTTTCACAGTATTTCTTGTAGGCCTCAACCACATTTGGGTTTTCGCGGCGGCATGGCCCGCACCACGCGGCCCAGAAATCAATCAGCAGGTACCGGCCACGCAATGAAGACATGGTCACCGGGCTGCCGTTAATATCGTTCATGGTGAAATCGGGAGCCTCTTTTCCCACCTGAACGTTACGCAACACCTCCATCCGGCTTTTAACATCCTTTGTGTATTGCGAGTCCTCAAGCATAAGGTCAAATCCGCCCGTAAGCGATTCCACGTCATTCAGCTCAAGACGATACAGGTTGCGCAACGTGAGAAACGGAGCGATGACGGATTTGGGATTGGCTTTAATAAATGCGATCAGGTGTGCAAGCTCTTCTTTTTCAACACTTTCATAATCCAGCATCAGCTCGCTCATTTTGGTTTTGTCATCTGCCTTCTGTGCCTCATTGTACAACTTGTACACTTCGGCCAGGCGATCGGTATACACCTGATTTTCTCCCAGATAAGATGAATACAGATCTTGTGTGGGCGAGCCCCCGATAATAGCGTCAGACGGATTGTCGGCAGAGGCATTCACTGTGATCTTCTGCGCCTCAAGGAAAAAGGATACCATCCGGTTCAGCCCTTCAAACTTCAGAAACACTTGCTTGGGATACGTGATTTTTCCTTTGAAGCTAAAGGCTCCGTCAGCTGAAAAAACAGAATCGGTCGTAATGTACTTGCCTTCCTCGCGAACCTGGAAATACACCCAGCCCGAGTCCCACATTTGCATTGTGCCATCCACCGCATAAGACTTCGGCTTCGAGTAAGGATTCGATGTGCAGGCGGCAAACAGCGAAGCGACCAGCACCATAAACAGTAATTTTTTCATTGCTCTTTTTGGTTAAGTTATTTTTTATTGAGAAAAAGGTATTGAACCGTGATGATTAATAGTATGGTCAGGGCAGAACTCAGCAATATTCTCAGGAGTGTAAAGCCGATTTCGGCAAATTTAAAGAGTTCCAGAAAAAACAGCACCGAATGATGAATCAACACCATAACCAAGATGTACCCAAGGAAATATTGAAAACCCATTGTCTTGATACTCGGGTAGCTTGAGGGCTCGAAAGTCTCTTTTCGGAAATACATTTTAATCAGTCCCGGCCTGATGAATGCCATCAGCACCGTGGCGGCGGCATGAATGCCCCCGGCGTTTGAAAAGGCATCAATCAAAAAACCCGTCAGAAAACCCAGCAAGAGAAGCTGCCACCCCGGAATTACAAAAGGCAAAGTGATGATAAATAGAACATACAGGTACGGGTTAAGAAATCCCCCCAGCCGGATATTGTTCAGCACCAACACCTGAACTGATACCAGGATAATAAACCGCAGGATGATGCGTAAGGTGTTGTTCATAGGTATTGCTGGGTTGAGAGTTGCTCCTTGCGCCGCAGATTCTTGACCACGTAAACATGTCTCAGATTATTATAGTCGACCGAAAAATCAACCTTAACGGTATGGAAGTGATCACCTTTATCAATGTATGAATCTTTTACTGTACCTATCATGATACCTTCGGGGAACATTAATGAAAACCCGCTGGTGACAATGGTATCGCCCGGCAGCAGTTCGATATGTGCAGGTATGTCGCGCAGGGTGCCGGTATGATAAGTTATGCCATCCCAGGTGAGCGAGCCCTGGAAATTGTTTTTTAGCAGTTTGCCGTTTATCTTAGTATTTTGATTCAATACCGACATTACCCAGCTATAGTTGTTGGACACATTCAGCACGATGCCCACTACTCCATTGGGCGCAATTACGGCCATATCTTTTTCAATGCCGCTCAGCCTCCCCCGGTCAAGCATCAGGTAGTTGTTTCGCAAGGTGACGGAGTTCTTTATCACCTTGGCATAGGTGTACTGATACTGAGGATCTTTATTGGAAATCCGGGGTTTTACACCTAGTGTGTCAGCCAAGGCAGAATATGCATCCAGTTGCTGCCGCAGTTTGGCATTTTCAAGCGCAAGCGATACATTGTCTTTTTTCAGGGTAAAAAATTCGCCGATGTTAGCGGTGGTTTTATTGATAGAGCCCACCACTGATCCGGTGATGTCCTGCACTGCCCATTGCTGATATATTGAACTGTTTATGATAATGCTGAATGCGATAGTTTCGAGAATAACGAAAAGAAGATAATAGCGGTTTCTCCAGATAAACTCAAAAAGGTTTCGCATAGCGGGGTGTCAGCGTTTGCTTTGAGCGAAAAGTGGGCTACTTAATGAGGAAGTTGAATTTGTTAAAGTTCTTGAGAGCAATCCCGGTTCCGCGGGCAACAGCACGCAACGGGTCATCAGCAACATGCACCGGCAATTTTGTTTTCAGGGAAATGCGCTTGTCGAGACCCCGCAACAGCGAACCACCTCCTGCCAGGTAAATCCCGGTTTTGTATATGTCGGCAGCAAGTTCGGGTGGGGTCATTTCGAGGGCATTCAGCACAGCCGCCTCAATCTTTGAAATGGATTTGTCGAGGCAGTGGGCGATTTCGGCATAGTTCACATAAATTTCTTTAGGAATGCCTGTCAGCAGGTCGCGCCCGTGTACGGCAAAGTCGGGCGGAGGATTGTCAATGTCGGCCATCGCTGCACCCACCTCGATCTTGATAATCTCGGCCGATCGCTCCCCAATCACGATGTTATGTTGTTTGCGCATATACTCCACGATGTCAATGTTAAATTCATCGCCGGCAATGCGTATGGATTTGTTGTTTACGATCCCGCCCAGAGCAATTACTGCAATCTCACTGGTTCCCCCTCCGATGTCAATCACCATGTTACCATTAGGCTCCATCACATCGATACCGATACCGATAGCCGCCGCCATTGGTTCGTGAATCAGCCTTACCTCTTTGGCCCCGGCTTGTTCGGCCGAATCTTTTACGGCGCGCTCTTCCACCTCGGTGATGCCTGAAGGAATACAAATCACCATTTTCAGTGCCGGAGGAAATAATGACTTCTTCTGATTGATCATTTTTATCATCTCTCTGAGCATGTGCTCGGCGGCCTGAAAATCGGCAATTACTCCATCGCGCAAAGGGCGGATGGTTTTGATATTATCGTGCGTTTTGCCAAACATCATCTGAGCGCGCTTGCCCACAGCAATTATTTTTCCGGTGCTGCGCTCCATGGCCACGATCGAAGGCTCATCGACCACTACTTTGTCGTTATATATGATCACCGTATTTGCTGTGCCAAGGTCAATGGCTATTTCGCGGTTCAGGAAGGATAAAAGTCCCATATTGGTAAAGAGTATTTTCCCGTTAGTAATATTGTTTCTGTCAATGTTTGAAATGTCGTATGCCGGTGAACGCCATGGCAATTCCATGAGCGTTGCAATAATCGATGCTTTCCTGGTCTCTTACCGAGCCCCCCGGCTGTATCACGGCCGTTATGCCCGCACTATGCGCAAGCCCGATTGAATCAGAAAAGGGAAAAAACGCATCTGATGCCATTACCGCCCCACCAAGACCGAACCCAAATTGTCCGGCTTTTTCAATGGCGTGGCGCACGGCATCCACACGCGAAGTTTGCCCGGTTCCGCTTCCAAGCAGCTGCCTGTTTTTTGCCAAAACAATGGCATTCGACTTGGAATGCTTCACCACCTTGTTTGCCCAAAACATATCTTCAATTTCACGGCTGTCAGGAGTGTGTTGCGTAACCACCGTTAACCCATCCGCAGGGCTTGTAACCCTATCGGCCTGTTGCCACAACACCCCGTTTATTGCCGTTCGGTAAGATACGGATCGGGAATTATACGATTTTCGCCGCAAAATTATTCTATTTTTCTTTGATTTCAGCAGCGCAAGCCCCTCTTCTGAGTATGCAGGGGCTAAAATCACCTCGAAAAACAAAGTGTCGATAGCCGAAGCCGTGCCCGCATCTAAAGTAGCATTACAGATCAATACGCCGCCAAAAGCCGACACCGGATCCCCCGCAAGGGCGTCATTCCATGCTTGGATCAAAGTAGGACGGCTGGCTAAACCACACGCATTGGTATGCTTGATGATGGCAAAGGTGGGATCCTGAAACTCGTCGATCAAAGCCATGGCTGCATCAATATCGCCCAAATTGTTGTATGATAGTTCTTTGCCATGCAGCTGTTCGAAAGCTTCTTCCAGGTTCCCAAAGAAAAATCCTGCCTGGTGAGGATTTTCGCCGTAGCGAAGTGGGGAATAGGATGTTATACTTTCTTTGAAAGCAGGAATATTGACCCATTGGTTGAAATAGTGAAAAATAGCTGTGTCGTAGTGTGAGCTAACATTAAATGCCTCCGCAGCAAAATATTTGCGCTGTTCAGGTGAACTTGCCATTCCGTTTTCTTCAATCAGGTTAAGCAAGGGCGCATACATATGCCTCCCCGCTACCACCAGCACATCGGCAAAGTTTTTTGCTGCCGCACGGATAAGCGAAATGCCTCCAATGTCTATTTTTTCAATGATCTCGCCTTCATCGCCGGTTTCCTTAAGGGTTTGCTCAAAAGGATACAGGTCAACAATCACAAGATCAAAAGGCGGAATATCGTAATCGGCCAGCTGTTGCTGGTCGGTGCTAATATTCTGTCGGGCAAGGATTCCTCCAAATACTTTTGGATGCAGAGTTTTCACACGACCGTCGAGGATTGAGGGATAGCCCGTAAGGAATTCGATGCTTTTTGCCGGAAGGCCGCAGGATAAGATAAAGTCGTAGGTGCCGCCTGTCGAATACAGTTCAACGTCAGAGCCATGTAATTTTTCCAGGATGGTTTCCAGGCCATCTTTGTGATACACTGAAATAAGGGCGCGTTGAATCTTTTTCATGCAATGAGCATCAATAAAATTACCGCAGCATCAGGGCAGGGTAGGGGTTTGCTTTTCAATAATTTAGGGCGACTGAAAACCGGTGCAATATTATTAAAAATACCTGAGGGGCTTTGAGCTGCTGCACATATTTTTATTCTAATTTTACCCCCTCCAGACCGCCTGCTGGATACGATACTGACAAGAGAACGAATAACACCCACAACATGCTTTTTGTTAAGCTACTTCGCGAGAGCCTGATATTTGCACTTCAGGCTGTTAATGCCAACAAAACTCGTACGATCCTATCCCTGTTAGGCATCACCATCGGAATTTTTTGCATCATTTCTGTATTCACGGTGTTCGACAGCCTTGAGCGCAACATACGCAGCAGCATTGAGTCGTTGGGCAGCAACGTGCTTTTTGTGCAGAAATGGCCCTGGGCAATGGGAGGATCTGATTATCCATGGTGGAAATACATGAAACGCCCCGAACCGAAGATCGCCGAGCTTGAGGAAATAAAACGCCGGAGCCAGGCCGCCGATGCGGTGGCATTTTTCACAGGGGTTTCCAAAAATGTCAGCCACCAGAGCAAGGTTGTCGAAGGAGCTTCCATTGTAGGGATTTCACACGAATATTTCCAATGTTTTTATTTCGAAATTGCTCAGGGAAGATACTTTACTCCCATCGAATCTGCCGCCGGGCGAAATGTGGCCGTCATCGGAAGCACTATAGCACAAACCCTGTTTCCTGGCGCCAACCCCCTTGGGATGAACATTATCGTATGGGGAAGAAAACTTGAGGTGATCGGAGTAATGAAGCGCGAAGGCGAGTCTGCTTTCAGAAATTCATCCGACAAACAAGTGCTTGTACCAATCAACTTTGCCCGCGCTTTCATTGACCTGAACAGCGGCAATGTCGGCGCCACGATAGCAGTAAAGGGCAAACCAAACGTATCGAATCAGGAACTCACCGATGAGTTAACGGGTATCCTGCGCTCGGTTCGCAGGCTCAAGCCCTCAGCCGAGGCCAATTTTGCGATCAACGAAACAAGTGTCATCTCGCAGGGCTTTGACTCGCTTTTCAGGGTTGTTTCGGTGGTGGGATGGATTATTGGAGGCTTTTCGCTCCTCGTTGGGGGATTCGGCATAGCGAATATCATGTTTGTGTCGGTCAAGGAGCGCACGGGAATCATAGGCATCCAGAAATCAGTAGGAGCCAAGAATTATTTTGTGTTGTTTCAATTCCTTTTCGAAGCTGTCTTTTTGTCTGTGCTGGGCGGAATTTTGGGCCTGGCCATCATCTTTATCGGTACACTGCTGGCCGAATCTATGTTCGAAATGGAACTAGCCCTTACAGCAGGCAATATTATACTTGGAATATCTGTGTCGGCCATCATCGGCCTCATTTCGGGTATCGTACCGGCCTGGTCGGCATCAAGGCTTGATCCGGTCGAAGCTATGCGATCAACCTTTTAGTGATTTCATTGTTTTAATTCCTGCCTGCAGGATGAAATCCCCGCATCATTTACTAGTAACTCTGTTTGAATTATGGAAAATTTTGTCATGTATAATCCCACGCGGCTGCATTTTGGCAAGGGAGTGGTAGGTAAAATGCCCGAAATTCTCTCGGGTTTCGGCAAGAAAGTTTTGTTGGTGTACGGAAAAGGCTCGGTGAAAAAAAACGGAGCTTATCGCGATGTGGTTAACCAGCTGGTTCAGGCCGGAACTGAGATTTTTGAGTATTCCGGTATAAAACCCAACCCCGTGATTGAAGATGTGGATGCTGCCGCACAGCTCGGGCGCGACAAAAAGGTTAACGTGATTGTTGCCGTGGGCGGGGGCAGTGTTATTGACTCAGCCAAGGCTATAGCCATCACCATACCAGTCGGCCACAGCGGATGGGATTTTTTTAACGGTGCCCAAAAGCCTTCGCGTGCCATACCGCTCATCTCGGTGCTGACACTGGCTGCCACCGGCACAGAAATGAATATGTTTGCTGTTGTTCAAAACGACGAAGCCGGACAAAAAAACGGTTATGGCCATCCCCTGATGTACCCCACTCATTCGTTGCTCGACCCCACCTATACTCTGAGTGTTCCGAAAGATCATACTGCTTATGGCATAGCAGACCTGATGGCTCACTGCCTCGAAAACTACTTTGGCCGGGCCGACGCCCCGCTCACCGACCGGTTCATCTTCTCCATTCTCCGCGAGGCGGTCGAAAATGGGCACAAACTCCTTGCCAACCTTTCGGACTATGAGCTGCGCGCACGCATTATGTATGCCGCAACAGTAGCACTTAATGGCACAACCGCCATTGGCAAGGGCATGGGCGACTGGGGTGTGCACAGTATTGGCCATCATCTGTCACTACTCTACGGCACACCTCACGGGGCTTCGCTTACGATTATTTATCCCGCCTATTTGAAAGTCTTCAAAAGCGAAGCAGCACCTGCCATTGAACGTTTAGGCAGGGAGGTGTTTGGTGTGATTGGCATGGACGAAACTATCCTGAAACTCGAAGAATTCTTCGCTTCAATCGGATGCCCGGTGCGCATCTCCGAATCCATATCTTCCGAGTATAATGAGCAGGCATTACTTAACCTGCTGATCAGAAACAAAGCCGGCGGAAATAATTTCAGGCTTAATGCCCCAAGGCTGGAAAAATTGCTTGAGCTGGCGCGATAAAAAAACCCGGTAGCCCCGGGTTTTTTTATACTAATCCTCATCCGATTCCTGCTCTTCGTAAGTTTTGAGCAGTGCAGTTTGAACATCGGGCGGAACCTGAGTGTACTCGGCAAACCGCAGGTTGTAGGTAGCCCTTCCGCTGGTGATTGAACTGAGCGAGGTGGAATAACGATTCATTTCGGCCAGGGGGACCTTGGCCTTTATTTTCTGGTAGTTCCCTTCGCTGTCCATACCCATTATAACGGCACGGCGGCCTTGAAGATCGGTCATCACATCACCCATCTTGTCTTCGGGAACGATAACCTCAACGTCGTAGATAGGCTCAAGAATCTTTGGTCCTGCATTTTTGAAGGCTTCCTTGAAGGCGTTACGGCCGGCCAGCTTAAACGATATTTCATTTGAGTCGACCGGATGCATCTTGCCATCGTAGATATACACAGCGATGTCGCGTGCATAGGACCCAGTGAGCGGGCCCTGTTCCATTTTTTCCATAATTCCCTTCAGAATGGCAGGCATAAAACGCGCATCAATGGCACCCCCAACAATACAGTTGTTGAAGATGAGCTTGCCTCCCCAAGTCATTTCGTGTTCTTCGGTGCCCCTGACCGGGAACTCGGTAGGTTTCTGCATGTCTTCTGTATAAGGCTGGATAAGCATGTGCACTTCACCAAACTGACCGGCACCACCCGACTGTTTCTTGTGGCGATACATCGATTTTGACTGCTTGGTAATGGTTTCGCGATAAGGAATTTTTGGAGCGATATACTCTATGGCAATCTTCTCCATTGTTTCGATATGCCATTTGGCGATGTTGAGGTGCAACTCGCCCTGCCCTTCCACGATAAGCTGGCGCAGTTCTTTCGACTGTTGTGCGATAAGTGTGGGGTCCATCTTATTCATTTCGTTCAGGATGCCACCCAGTTTTTCGTCGTCGGTTGAGTTCTTTGCCTTCACTGCCATACGGATTTTTGGCTCCGGAAATACGATAGGCGAAATAACGTCATCCGAGTTTTTGGGGCTGTTTAAGGTTTGGTTGGTGCGTGCGCTTTTAAGCTTAATGGTGGCTCCGATGTCGCCGGCCATTACCTTTTCAACTTTTTCGCGGCTTTTGCCAGCCACAGCGTAAAGCTGTGTTATTCTTTCCTTATTCCCGGTAATGCCGTTAACCATGTCGGTTCCTTCGGCCATTTCGCCGGCATAAACTTTAAAGAATGACACTTCGCCCAGATGCGGTTCAATAGATGTTTTAAAAATGAACGCGGAAGTCGGCTCAGCAGCGTTGCATTTCAAATCCTTGCCGGCAGTGGTTTTCTTGGCCGGAGCGTCAGCAGGCGCAGGCATTGAGCTGATCAGAAATTCCATTAACCGGCCAATTCCGATGAATGGCTTGGCTCCAATACAAAACACAGGAAACAAACCACGGTTTGTAATGCCGAGTTTCAGACCCCGCTTAATTTCTTCTTCGTTAAGTGTTCCGTTTTCGAAGAAGGTTTCCATGAGGCTTTCGTCATTCTCTGCTGCATTTTCAATCAGAATGGCCTGAAAGCTTTCGGCTTTTTCTTTTTCAGAGGCTGGAATATCCAGAACCTCGGGTTTGCCCCCACCTGAAGGGTACTTGAACATCTTCATCTTCAGCAGGTCGATGATGCTGTTGAAGCTGTGGCCTTCATTAACCGGGTACTGAGCTATGGTGACACTGTTGCCGAACTGCTGTTTAAGCTGGCGCGTGGTTTCCTCAAAGCTCGATTTTTCATGTTCCAGGTGATTGATGGCAAAAATAACCGGCGTGTTGTTTTTGACCGTATGTCTCCAGTGAATTTCGGTACCCACTTCAATCCCGTTCTGTGCGTTTACTACCATTATGGCTGAGTCGGCCACATACAATGATGCAACAACCTCGCCCACAAAATCGTCAAATCCTGGGGTGTCGATGATATTGAGTTTATGCCCCTGATATTCGGCATACAACACAGTGGATGATACTGAATTCTGGCGCTCCAGCTCAATCTCTCGATAGTCTGAAACGGTATTTTTATCGTCAACACTGCCGCGGCGGTTGATCAATCCACCTTCGAACAACATCGATTCGGCCAATGTAGTCTTGCCCGATTTTGCACTACCGATAAGGGCCACATTCCTTACCTCATTAGTTTTATAAACCTTCATTATGTTTGAAATTAAATTGTTTATGGGTCGAAAAGGGCTGCAAAATTATGAAAAAGTGCCAAATGCGCAAGCTCCGCACCAATATTGATTGTGTAGCAGGTTGCCGCCCCCTTGACATCTCATCCCGTGCGGCTAACGGATTCGAGCATGGTCGTATTTATGATCTCGATGTGATTAGATTCAAGTCGGATGATCCCATCATCCTTGAATTTCTTCAGCACTCTGATGGCGCTTTCTTTGGTCATATCCGACAGGTCAGCCAAATCCTGCCGCGAAAGGGTAAGATCGAAGATATTGCTTTTATAAATATGGTTGGCAAGGTAGAGCAAGGTTTCGGCCATCCGGCCAAAAATATGCTTGTGCGAGAACCCCGAGATCCTATCCAAAAGAGCAATGGCTTGGTTGCTTAATTTAGTAATGAAATCATTTGCAAACTGCGGGTTCAGCCTCACCAGGTCGCGAAAAATATGGGTATCGATAAGGCAGGCTGTGGTTGGTTCACAGGCAACCGCAGTAAAGTGATGACGCTGATCGACATAAGCTCCGGGTACAAAAATGTAGTCTACAGGCCTGACCAACCCGACTATGGTCTTGTGATGGTCGTCGTGTTCAATATATAATTTTACCATACCCGATGTAATGCAGGTAAAGTTATAGCAGGGGGTTCCCTGTTTGAAAAGAATCTCGCCAGCGGAGTAATTAACGCTTACCCTGTGACAATCAATCATTTCGAGTTCGGATTCGATCAAAGAGTTGAATATTTCCGATCTTTTCAGGCAGCCCAGGCATGATAAGTTTGCCAATTTCCCCATAGTGTTTATATGTCGGAAAGTAATATTAAAACGGACAATTTGCATCCATGAAGGCGCAAAGGTAATTATATTGACCACAATATGCACTGATATAGATCAATCCATCTGTGACAAATATCAATAGAAACCAATGTCTTTTTCATGGGATATTAATTATCTTATATGTAGATATTTGGTTGTTTTGTGATACCAGAAATACTCTGAAACATGAAAACAAAATGGTTTTTAATTGGTGCCTTGCTGATAATTTTCCTTGCAATGACTTCCTGCGAATACGAGTTCATCGAAACAGACACTTCTGACCCCTCTGTTACGGTGAAATTCTCAACGGAAATAATCCCCATTTTCAATGCAAACAACAATTGTACGGCTTGCCACAAGGCAGGTTCGCAGCCGCCCGATCTTACCACTGACCGGGCTTACAATTCCATAGTGCCATCACTGGTTAAGTTAGCCAACCCCGAATCCAGTAAGATTTACACATACCCCAACCCAGCCTCTTCCGGACATGGATTTAAGAAATACACGCCTGCACAGGCATCATTGGTATTGAACTGGATCAAGCAGGGAGCACAAAACAACTAATATCAACAGACACCGACCATGAAAAAATATTTCATCAATGCATGCTTCCTTCTATCAGTTTTAGGATTGATTGCCCAGGAGCCGGAAGAGAAACCAAAGGACAGACCTGTGAGGTCGCCATTCGAAACTGGCATCTTGATCGACAACCAAACCACGGTTGTTCCACCATCCAATTCGCTGGAATTGCTTATTCAGCATAAGTTTGGAACCATGGCAAACGGTTTTTCCGATTTATTCGGAATTTATGCCCCCGGAGCAAACATTAGACTTGCTCTGTCCTATGTACCGATAAAAAACCTGCAGGTAGGTTATGGCCTCAGCAGGGTAAATATGTACAGCGATTTTTCAGTGAAATACACCATCCTGGAACAAACCAGGCGAAATACCATTCCGGTTGCCGTTGGAATATATGCCAACATGACCATAGATGGCAGGAATGAAGAACTGTTTGGGAAAAATTACCAATTCACCAATCGATTCTCTTACTTTTCACAGTTGATCGTAGGCCGCAAATTCACCGACTGGTTATCGGTTCAGGCCAATGTCAGCTTCACTCATTTCAACATCACACAACCCGGTATCGATCATGACAAAATTGCCTTGGGTTTTAATGGAAGAATCAAATTCTCGCCTCAATCTTCAATTCTTTTCCAATACGATATTCCGCTGAAAGTTGATGGAATAAGGGAGCACCGTGAATTTAAAGATTTGGCCAAACCAAACCTGGGCATTGGCTGGGAAATTAAAACCACCACCCATGCTTTTCATATTTATGTGACGTCGGCTGACGGTATGATTCCTCAGCACAATGCACTATATAATAATTATGACTGGACCAGAGGAGACCTTATGTTCGGTTTTTCGATCAACCGGCTTTGGGGCTTCTAATAGTAACAAACTTAAACTTTGAATAGAATGAATAATGGATTGAAGATGATGATGGCAGCCATTGCCACACTCGCTTTTATGGCTTTTATTGCTCCACAGGAACAGAAACTTGGAGCACCCTGGAACATCCCCGACACGTACAAAAAAATGAAGAACCCACACAAGGGGGATGCCTCTCTGATCAAACTCGGAAAGACAGCTTGGGCAAAACACTGCCGCTCGTGTCATGGAAACACTGGATTGGGCGATGGCCCCCGGGCTAATACCCTGAAGACGTTCTCGGGAGATTTTTCGAAAGAAGACTTTCAGAAACTTTCTGACGGAGAGATTTATTATATGTCATTTTTCGGTCGCGACGAAATGCCCAATTTTGAAAAGCCAATTCCCGACGAAGAGGAGAGATGGGCTATTGTGAATTTTATCCGAACGCTGAAAAAGTAGACGGGATGAAGGACAGTAGCCTCATCCGGGTTACTTCTTTTTAGAACTAAGTGCAGAGAGATGAAACCCTCAGTAAAACGAAAACCGACGTCATGGGTTAAATGGCCATTGTGGCTAACGCCGATTCTCATTGTCTGGTTGATTTCGGCAAGAGCAACCACCTTGCTGGTTGAGCCGCAGGAAGATTACAGCGATCATGCCTGCCTGCGTTGTCACGGGTCCTCAACCTATACGTTCGCCGATGAAAAAACAGGCGAGTCGATTACAATGAAGATGTATGAAGAATTGAGAATCGATCCAAAACGATACGCAAAAGCCACACACGGTCATTTTTCATGTACTGACTGTCACTCTCCTGATTACGAAATACACCCCCATCCGGTGAGCGTCAAGTTTGAAGTCAGGTATTCGTGTATGGACTGCCACGCCAATGACCAACATTTTGCCGATTTCCATTTCGAGACTATCGAAAAAGAGTTTAGTAGCAGCGTTCACGCTGAGCATCTGATACCCCGTTTTAGTTGCTGGAGTTGCCACAACCCACACACCTACCGGTCCACCGTTCGTACACAAGAAAGCATTGTCGACCTGGTTGCTTACAATAACTCCATGTGTTTAGGTTGTCACGGCGATATAAGCCATTATGCTGTGATTATCGAAAATCAGCTTACTAACATGCTTTCGAAGCACGACTGGCTGCCCAATCAAAGCCTTCATTTTCGCAAGGTGCGATGTATTGATTGCCATGCGCAAGTAAATAAAGATATCTTAGTAGCGCATCACGTCAAGCCTGCCGATGAGGCGGTGAAGAACTGCGTGGACTGCCATTCGACAAATTCCATTTTGCTGGCATCACTCTACAAACACCAAATCATTGAGCGACGGAACAAGTATGGATTTTTTAATGCCTCCATCACCGGAGATGCTTACATAATAGGAGCGAACAGAAATTACTATTTTAACCTCATCAGTGTAGTTATTTTCGGGATGGTGCTGGCAGGTATAGCGTTGCATGCCACATTGCGCTATTTAAAATACAGGAGGGGAA
Organism: Lentimicrobiaceae bacterium; assembly: GCA_037445555.1. GTDB lineage: Bacteria > Bacteroidota > Bacteroidia > Bacteroidales > JAAYJT01 > JAAYJT01. The sequence continues at coordinate 65,672 of JBBIKG010000012.1, read as the reverse complement.
AATGACGAGTAAAAAACTTTACCTATACCCCTTGTGGCTTCGTATCTGGCATCATGTTAATGCTGTTTTGATGATTTTTTTGATAGCCACGGGGATCAGTATGCAATACTCCGATCCTGCTTATCCGCTTATTCGTTTTGATATCGCCGTGAGGATTCACAATCTTTGCGGCGTTTCGCTCACCATCTCGTATTTTCTCTTTCTTATCGGAGTATTGTTTACTACCATCGGACGCTACTATGTCGTGCGAACAGAAAATTTCTTTGTGGCTTTTACCAGGCAACTCCGCTATTATCTTTTTGGAATATTTCGTGGCGAAAAAAATCCGTTTCGGATAACTGAGGAGAGAAAGTTTAATCCGATTCAGCAGATCACATATTTCGTAATCATGCATGCCATCACCCCCATTACCTTTATTACAGGTTGGGCCTTGATATATCCGGAAACCATCGTTCTGAATGTTTTTGGCTACAGCGGGATCATGCTGACAAGTCTGGTTCATTCAATCGCCGGCTTCTTTATATCCATTTTCCTGATCATCCATCTATATGTGATCACCATCGGCCCCAGTCCAACTAAGGGTTTTAAAACCATCATCACCGGATATCACGAGGAGCACGATACAGAAACCACAACACCTGATACAAAAAACAACAATAAAACAAATTAAACAAATACCGTATCCTTATGAAAAAGCAACATTCACTTGTCATTCAAACTGCGTTGATTATATTTCTGTTTGGTAGTATCATGATCAGCAGCTGCACAAAAGAGGGGCCCGAGGGCAAACCAGGACTTGATGGTATTGATGGTAAAGACGGTGCAGAAAGCTGCAGCGGGTGCCATAACCTGTCGGAACTGCTTACCTCAAAAATTGCCCAATACTCCAAATCAAAACATGCAAGCGGAATAAATGTGACGCAAAATTCCGCCACTTGCTCAAGGTGCCATACTAGTATGGGGTTTCGTAACTTCATTAAGGATGGAACAACAGCTATCGTTGATAATCCTACACCAATAAATTGCCGGACATGCCACCCGATCCATGAGTCGTATACCGTTAACGATTACGCATTGCGCACAAAACAAGCGGTAGCACTTAGCGTTGGCGAAGCTAATTACAGCTACAATAATTCGAACCTATGTGCAAATTGCCATCAAGCACGACCCATCTCGCCATATCCGGTAAGCGGGGGCGCTAATATTACGATTACAAATGCCCGGTATGGTCCCCACTATGGCCCGCAAGCCAACATGCTATCAGGCAGAGGCCCATTCCAAATTCCTGGCACACAGCCCTACCTGAATTCAGCTCATACTACAGCCGTTACTAACGGATGTGTTACTTGCCATATGTCTACTGCAACAGGAATCTGGGCGGGAGGGCATCAAATGAATGTAAAATATACAAATACTGCAGGCGCAACTGCATATCAATATACGGGTTGTGGTGCATCGGGCTGCCATAGCAATGTTACAGCGATCACTACTGTGTTGGCTCAAAACAGGACCGAAATTCAGGGATTGATTTCTCAGCTTAAGACCAGATTACTGCAAAAAGGCCTTCTCAATGATCAGGATCTAATCCCTGTTCCCAGAACAATGACCCAGATGGAAGCTGCCGCTGTTATGAATTATAGGTTCATTGCATACGATGGCAGTAGTGGAGCGCATAATTACCGGCTCACAAGAGCGCTGCTTCTTAACACATTAGCCTCACTCAATTAATAACCCTGGAGCCCTATTAAAGAAAGACCTGACCGATTCGGTTAGGCCTTTCTTTAAAGTTAAAGACATAATCGTATTGGGTGAACAATTGTCTCGTGCTCGATTTCGGACGATAGGGATAATGTTCTTCCTTCACTAGTCACAGATGGTTAAGAACTGACAATACTTGTCAGGTTTTCGCTTGCCAAACCTAAGCCGCGCTAGAGAGATATTATAGCTGGCGCAAGGCAGAGAATTTCTGACAGAAAAAGGAAGTTCAAAAGTCTTGCCCTTAACACAAGAATTTACGCACCTAAAATCGTCCAAACCTATTAAACAAGTTACCTTTTCTACAGGTTGAAGCTAGCACCTGTAAGTGAGTGGTTCAAAAAGGGAAAGTTTTACCAGATAAAACATATATGCATTTTACTGTAGGGTTGATGGTAATTGCGCAGATTAACAAATAATTAACAAAGCCTATTGCCTGCTCAAAGCGATCAAACAATGATTGTGAGATTAATTCATAGTTTTGTATCCAGATTTGTTAATTTAAGAACAAGTGTCTTTGGTCATTCTTTTCTAATCGCAAATAACTTTCTAAAATCAGTTTAAATTATAGCATGAAAAAAGTATTTTCATTTGTATTCTCGATGCAGATAACTGGCATGTTGATAATGGTCTTTGCGCTTGCAATTGCATATGCCACGTTTGTCGAAAATGATTTTGGCACCCCAACTGCCCGGCTTCTCATTTACAATGCCTGGTGGTTCGAAGTGTTACTGCTCTTATTATCCATCAACCTAGGAGGAAGCATTGTTGTAAATAAACTGGTAAGTCGTAAACGCTGGCCGGTATTTTTGTTTCACTTTGGGTTTTTGGTAATACTGGCTGGGGCAGCGGTTACGCGTTATACTGGTTTCGAAGGCATGATGCACATCCGCGAAGGAGAATCTAGCAGTCGTTTGATAGCATCCACAAAATCCTTAAAAATATCAGCTCGCTCGAATCGGGAAGAATATTTGGCTACGAAGGATCTTATGCTTTCGCCAAATTTCGCAAATAGATTTAGCAAGACTTTCAAGCTGAACCACAAGAAAATTACCATAAAACTCGATGACTATCTGCCCCATGCCACCAAGACCTTGGTCGAGGGCCCAAATGGGGTGCCAATGATTTCACTGCTCGCCATGGATATGCATGGCCATCGCGACGACTTCGTACTTGAGCAAAATAAGCAGCATAGAATCGGGAACGTTGTTTTCAGTTTTGATTACAACTCTCCCGAGGCTCAACTTAGAATCAGGGAAGAAAATGGGACCCTTGTTCTAAATGCAATTGATTCTGTTTTTGTATCTCAAATGGGCTTAGAAGGGAATCAGCAAGTTGCCCCTGGACAGCCGCTAGAACTAATGCCTCGAACCATTTATCGAACTGGTGACATAACTTTTGTTATTAAAAAATACATAAAATCCGGGATTCTGAAGCTTGTCTCCGTACCTGCGCCTGATGGCACTCCCGGCTCAAATGCTCTTCAGTTTTCGGTTAGTGTTGATAATGAAACTAATATCGCTTCTATCTTTGAAACCAACAGTCACGATGAGCCCACAACATTCAAGATTGGTGACACAGAAATTGATCTATCCTATGCTTCTGCTGTTATCCAGCTGCCGTTTTCACTTAAATTACATGACTTTCAACTCGAGCGCTATCCAGGATCAAACAGTCCCTCATCGTTTGCAAGCGAAGTTATGCTGATTGACCAGGCGCATAATATTAATCGACCCTACAGGATATTCATGAACAACATACTCAAATATCAAGGCTACCGCTTTTTTCAATCTTCATATGATCAGGATGAAGAAGGCACGGTTCTTTCGGTAAATTATGATGCTGCTGGCACGATCATTACTTATATTGGCTACTTCCTGATGACTTTAGGCATGATTTTATCTCTTTTTGCTCGCTCCAGCCGATTTAGAAGACTGGCAGGGGCTTTAGGTCGAATCTCAAACAAATCGAGCACTCAACTGTCAGGAATCGTACTGATAGCCTTCCTTGTTTCATATTCTCATGCATTTGCTCAGGGCACTCCGGGTGTAAGTATTGAAGAGCATGAAAAAAAATTCCGACGATTACAGGTGCTTGGAGCCGATGGACGTATTGAACCGATAAACACCCTTGCTTCGGAATTGCTCAGAAAAATTGCCAGGAAAACAACTTTTAACGGTAAAACTGCTACACAAATTCTCATTGAAATCACCGCAAACTCACAGGCCTGGCTCACCGTTCCCATAATTAAAGTCTCTAATCCCGAGATACAACGCCATCTCGGAATTCGGTCTGAGCAGGCATCCTTTGCAGATTTTTTTCAAAACGATCACGAATCAAACTACAAATTGCAGGAATTTGTAGAAAAAGCGTACGAGAAAAAATTGGTACAACGATCGCGTTTTGACAAAGAAATAATAGCCATTGATGAAAGAGTGAACGTATTGTATGGGATGCTCAATGGCACTTACCTGACAATTTTTCCAGTACCGGGCGACCCAAATAATAAATGGACTGATTTTCACAGCGCGCTCAGCCACAATGAAGCATTAAAGGAAAATCCGGCGCTAAAGTCGATGCAGAACTATTTGCATGCTTTGATGAAGGCCGAAGTTTCTAAGGACTATAGCCAAGCCAATACATATCTCGATCAGCTGATTGACTTTCAAAAAACAGCTGGAGCGGCGATTCACCCGCCCCGATTCAAAACATGGCTTGAAATTCATTATATCAACTTAAACATATACAGCAGGCTGGCCATACTATATATTTTCTTCGGTTTGCTTTTACTTATTTATCAGATCACAACATTAATGAGTCCGGTTGCCAGGCGAGCCAACCTTGCCAAAATTGTTTTTTGGATCATACTCGGCCTATTATTGATTCATACAATGGCTATGGCCGCCCGCTGGTATATTACCGATCATGCACCTTGGAGTAATGGCTATGAAACTTTGCTTTACATCAGTTGGACTTCGGCTCTGGCCGGATTGGTTTTCGCACGGCGCTCGCCCATTACCCTTGCAGTAACCGCTATATTAGCAGCCATTACACTTTTTGTTGCAGGGATGAGCTGGATGAATCCCGAACTTACCAATTTAGTGCCTGTTCTCAAATCATATTGGCTTATAATCCATGTTTCTGTTATTACAGCCAGCTATGGATTTCTTGGCACAGGGGCTCTGTTGGGGCTAACAAACCTGCTACTGATAATTAGTCGCACATCCTACAATTCTGCACGAGTTGGCTTCACTGTAAAAGAGCTTTCCTACATCATTGAGATAGCACTTATCCTAGGACTTTATCTTCTGACAATAGGCTCGTTTCTTGGAGGGGTGTGGGCTAACGAGTCGTGGGGTCGATATTGGGGCTGGGATCCAAAAGAAACATGGTCTTTAGTCACAATTTTGATATATTCATTCATCACCCATATGCACAAGATTCCCGGGTTAAGGGGCCAGTTTGCGCTGAGTGCCGCCGCTCTGGCGGGATTCTCTTCAGTGCTGATGACCTATTTCGGGGTGAACTATTACCTGTCGGGGCTTCACAGCTATGCCCAGGGCGATCCGGCTCCCGTGCCTGCAGGAGTATATGTGGCGGTTGTGGTGGTTCTGATGGTGATTTCCCTTGCTTTTGCCAGCCAAAAGAAACACCAGATACGCTCGGATGATGAGATTTCGGAGGCAGATTCAACGCAATAATATCAAAAGTTATGCCCCGTGGCTTATACACCTGATACCTAATCAGGACTTAATTTGAATCATTTACCAGGAAAGAGGTCAGTCTGGCCTCTTTCCTCTTTCCTGATTCTTACCGCCAAATTCTCCTGCTACGGGTATGCTACTTAAAATAGGATGGGTTGAAAAAAGTCAACAGCTTGAAACTTTGTTTGGAAACATTACTATTTCTGATTAGGCAGAACAGATAAAAACACGGAAACTGTTTGAAAAATATAAACGGACACACTTATTTGTCTTCATCGTTAATTTTGAAACGAGGAACCTAATGCAATGATCATCACCGGGCTAATAGCAGGCGTATTGCTACTAGTCACCACGCTACACGTTCGCACCCAGGATGCTACAAAAAGTCTCCTGCTCAACCGACGGGCCACCCCCTGCAGGCGATGATATAAAAGGTAAAGTCATTTGGATGAGATCCCGCAGCAGTAGTAACCAGGCTCTTTTAGGCAGCACATGGAATGTAACGGAATGCTGCGGGTGGAGCGGCATCTGGGCAAGCTGCCCCATCAACAGTATTTTTGATTGTGCCTGAAAACACACCAACGGCGCACAGGCCCGTGGAACCGTTGAGCTGATAGGTTGGAACACGGCAACAAACGAGGTCCCCTTTTACAGACAACAAATAAACGGAACCTGCAAAGCAACGGACAATTCCTCAGCCAGCAACCTTACAAACGGGACAGCCACCCGGTAGGCATCGGGAAATATCTGGTCGGCGACAATACGATAATCTGTTTACAGGCTAGCTTTGCCGGGCCTCAACTGCCATTCAATATTCCCACCACCGGCCCTATTCCGACAGGCATGATTTTCCTGGCCCTTGGTTTAATGACTGCGGGCGGTGGCATTGGTAATTCACTTTAAGGCGTGTTTCACGACACGGAAAAGGTTTGGAAAGCATGGTTCTGCCCCGAAGATGAGCAAGTGCTTTGGATGAGTGTGTAAAATAAACATTCGAGGTCCGTTGCCTTTCCACAAAAAGATTGTAAATTTAACTTTTCTACCCATGCTAAAATTCCAAAACGATCAGCCATGCATGTAACCGTTACCGGGGCCGATGGACTGCTGGGCAGTAATCTTGTCAGACTGCTCCTCGCCAGGGGCCATGCCGTAAGCGTAATGATACATCCGTCGTCAAAATCGCGAACCCTCGATGGGTTAGCAATCAGCAGGCATTACGGAGATGTGTTGCAGCCCGAAACACTGTCAGATCCTTTTTCGGGTACAGATGTCGTGATTCATGCTGCTGCCAGCACCAGCGTGTGGCCGTCACGATCAGAATTCGTTCGTCGCATCAATGTGGAAGGTACCCGTAACGTCATTGACGCATGCCTTAAAGATACTGTCAGTCGGCTGATTTATGTGGGATCGGCCAGTTCGGTTAACGCACAGCCGCGGGCAGGCGACCGTTTTCCCTTTCCGGGAGCCAGGTTTGGCCTCGATTATATTGATTCGAAGTTTGAAGCCTTCGGTCTGGTAATGGATGCTGTGAACAAACGCGGGCTGCCGGCCATAGCAATTCTACCCACCTTCATGATTGGTCCTTATGACTCGTTGCCGGGAGCCGGAAAAATGATTCTTGCCCTTGCCCGGGGGAAGCTGAAAGTATACAGCAAGGGTGGAAGAAATTTTATTTATGTGGGGGATGTAGCCACAGCCATTGCAAACAGCCTCGACATGGGACAGGTGGGCCGTTACTACATCACGGGCAACGAAAACCTTACCTATCGCGAATTTTTCCGGAAGGCGGCTGAGGTGCTTGGAGTTCCCCGTCCGCGGATAGCAGTTCCGTCGTGGCTGGTGAAGACAGCCGGTCTGGCAGGCAGCCTGTCAGGGAAAATAACGGGCAAAGAGCCCCTGCTGAGCTACCCCATGGCCCGCATATCGTGCGAAAAACAATTTGTCGAAAGCCGGGAGGCCATGAGAGCTTGGCCTGCCACAAACAGATATCAGCCTGGCCATACATGAGTGCTATCAATGGTTTCTCGAAAACAAATACCTCTAATCTCCTAAAATATGATTGTTCTTATGATTACCGACTTATCCTGGAAAGATGGCGACCTGACAGTCTTTCTGCCCGTTGTGCTTGCCGCAGTTTCATTTGCCGTGTATTGGTTCACCGCCAAATCCGAAGTGCTTAAACAATGGTTCTATTCAAGATATGCTTCCGACCAGGCGTCGATAAACCATATTGCGTTTAACCGTATCGCTGGTTTCGTGGTTATGGGCCTTGTACCCGCCATCATTGCCCTGGTATGTATGAGGGGGTATTCATTAGCCTCCTTCGGGCTTACCTACAGGGCCGACACTGCTCTGTTTTCGCTGGCATGGACTCTTGGTTTGACTGGGCTTGTCGTTCCGGTGGCATTTTTCAGTGCCCAAAAGCCAAAGAACCTGGCCAACTATCCCCAGATCAGGGCACGGGTATGGACAAGGCGTACCATGCTCATCAATGCGCTCACCTGGGCGTTGTACCTTTTAGGATATGAGTTCCTTTTCAGGGGGCTGTTGCTGTTTCCGCTTGCCGGCCAGATTGGTGTATGGCCTGCCATTGCCGTAAACATGGCATTATATTCGGCCACACACGTCCCCAAGGGGCTTGAAGAAACCGTGGGGGCGCTGCCCCTGGGTTTGGTGCTTTGCCTGCTCACCCTGGCATCAGGCACCTTATGGATAGCCTTCCTGGTGCATGTGGCTATGGCGCTTACCAATAGCTTCACGGCGTTAAAATACAATCCGGAAATGACGATTAAAAACAAATAAAAGCATGAGTACCAGTAATTTATCCGGCAAAATAGCTATTGTCACCGGGTCGAGCCGGGGCATAGGCAAGGGCGTTGCTAAAGCGCTGGCTCGTAAAGGGGCAAGCGTTGTGCTTAACGCACGTAATCCCGAACAGCTGCATGCAGCCGAAAAAGAGCTCGCGCCAATACAGGGCAGCACCCTGTCTGTTTGCTGCGATGTGTCCACCCACGAAGGCGGGCGGCTACTCATTGGCAAAACCATCGAAAAGCATGGTAGAATAGATATTTTGGTGAATAATGTGGGCATGTCGATGCGGGGCAGATTTGCTGATCTGAACCCCGGTGTTTTCGAATCCATGTTCAGGAGCAACGTATTGGGAGCTGTTAGTCCGGCAATAGCCGCATTGCCATTTCTGAGGCAGAGTCATGGAAGCCTGGTATTCATATCGAGTCTGGCGGGCATCCGGGGGCTGCCGAATATTTCCGCGTATTGTTCAGCCAAGATGGCGATACGCGCCATCACCGAGACCATCCGCATCGAAGAAAAGGAGAATCGTATCCATGTGGGGTTGGTTTATGTTGGATATACCGAGAACGAGGAAGGTAAAACTACCGTTGCTGCCGATGGATCGTTGATCAGGTTGAACAAACGCTCGGGCAAGGGTGTGCAGACCATCGATTCGGTGGCCAGGGCGGTGATGAAAAACATCGAAAGGCGAAAGTACATTACCGTGTTAACTCCAATTGGCAAGCTTAATTATTTGATTCAACGCCTTTGTCCCCGTCTGGTAGAATGGATTATTCTGAACAACCTTGAAAAGTTTGAACGGCGCAGCCACTGATGCTTAGAATTAAGGATATGATACAGTAAACAATCGCCATCTTAAGCTACCATCTTGAGCCAGCACAATGCTTTTGCCAGAAAAGAGCAGACCGGTTTTAATAAGTGGCCAATTCATCGAAGCCATGATAATTGAAAGTGCTGGAAGTGCGCGCTGAGTTTGCGGGCAGCAGTTTAGCCGATTTATACGCCCCACGGGCCATGCCACCCAAACTGGTAAAAGCCCACCAGGCGCTCGACAAAGTTGTTGCCCTGGCCTACCGCCCCCAACCTTTTGCCACCGAAATCAGACGCATTGAATTCCTGTTCGTGCTGTACGAGAAATACACGGCCGGCTAGTTTGCCAAAGCGAGAGCAAAACTTCTCTAATCGCTGCTTCTAAAATAATCTGGCGAAAACCGGATTTTGAAATTGGAACGAAGCTACTCAAAAACACTTGTGCAAGTGTTTGAACTGTCTGCGAGGGCAGAGGCTATTCCCTCTTGATCTGAACATCCACGGCGTTCATTCCCTTCTGGCCCCGAACCAACTTGTAAACTACTTTATTGTTTTCACTGATTGGCTCAAGAAGCCCATTAACATGAACGAAATAATCCTGACTGGTCTCAGTATCCCGAATAAAGCCAAAGCCCTTTTTGGCATCAAAAAATGTGACAATACCGGTTCGGATCGGATTGTTCGAACCCGGATCGGTGTTATTAGGCACGCTGATATTTATGTCTTCGGCCTTTATAACCTGACGAGTAGCCGGATCGGGCGGGGTTGATGTAATATTTCCAAATTCATCCACGTAGGCAATCATGCTGCTGCTCTCACCGCTGCTTCTGCTTTCCTTTCGCTCAATGCGTTTTCGTTCCTTTTCTTTTCGTTTCTTTTCCTGCTTTGATCGCACTTCTTTTTTTCCGCTTGTCTCTTTTGCTCTTGCCATGATTGCTAATTGGTGGTATAAATTTATCGAAACCTCCTTTATTCTGTTTTGCCGGGCCGAATTAAATAATTCTGCGACTTGTGGGGATAAAGATAGTCTTATTATTAAAGCAATGGACCGTTTCAGACTGCGAAATGTTTGTGGATCTGTTTGAATCCGGAACAACATAACCGGCTTAACGTGATTTATCTGTCTCCGTTGACCCGATGCCGGTCATCCATTTTCTTTCCGGTCGCCAGGAAACAAACTTCAATGATGAAGACAAGGTGTTTTTTACTTGTATTTCAGCGATTTTGCAACACGAATTATTGAATAAAAATAGCCCTGCAACATCAGTTTTTCAACCTCAGCAATTTATCAGGAATTAAACAAGTCAAGCTTTGCTTTTACTGCATGAAGCCCTTTTCTACCCTCTTGCAGTTCGAAGGTTATCGGGTCAACTTCCCTTAACTTGTTGCTAAGGCCGGTTGCATGAACAAAAAAATCGTTGTGTGAATCGTCATTTTTAATGAATCCGAACCCCTTCATCTCATTAAAGAATTTCGCTTTCCCCTTTTCATTTTCATCTAAAAATAAAATTATATGCAGATATATCGATAATTTATTGATATTCAATGATTTTACTATTTGACACGCCACCGGAAGCGATGTTTTGGAAGGAGAGGATAATTTGCCACGAAATGAAAAGCATAAGCGAGCCATGTGCCCGCTTGCTTGCTCCCCCTGCTGGACTTGAACCACCCCGATAGCCATCGGGGCTCTGATTAACGGCTAATAACGGGAGAGCACTTTACGCTGGAGTTCAGGGTATTTGATAAGGTTAATGATAAAAGCCTTGCTTTTCATTTTTTTGATATGTGATTCCACTTTTCTGGCATGGGTTTCATCTCGACAGGACAGGCAGAGCAACTGCTTCCAGTCTTGAGCTTTGGCGGTGAAAGCAGTATTTCCTTTCAGAAATGAGAGGTGTTGCAGGAGTCGGATATCGGGTTGATGAGAATATCCGACATAGAACCGATTGAGTTTCTGGGAGAATAGAATATAGACCGTCCAGTTCATAATAAAAAAGCGAGCCATGTGCCCGCTTGCTTGCTCCCCCTGCTGGACTTGAACCAGCGACCCTCTGATTAACAGTCAGATGCTCTAACCGACTGAGCTAAGGAGGAGTGTTTTCAGGGGTGCAAAAGTATAAATACTTTTCGATATGCGCAATACCCTCTGATTTTTTCGCCCCGTGTGCGGCATGCATGACCAGTGCAGCCGCCTGAAACAAAAAAACCGGCCAAAATCCGGCCGGCCTTTACTTGGGTTTCGGTTACGAAATGCTGATCTGGCGCATAGGTTTAACCTTTGCCTCTTCTTTTTTCGGAATGAGGATGGTCAATACACCGTCTTTATAGTTGGCAGATATTTTCTCGGCATCTACAGTGTTAGGCAGAGCAAACGAGCGGTTGAACGAGCAATAACTGAATTCGCGACGCATAATTTTTTCATCATCATTTTCGGTCTTCTGGTCTTTCTCTGACGAAACCGTGAGCACATTGTTCTGCAAATCGAGCCTGAAATCTTCTTTGCCGTAGCCCGGTGCTGCCACCTCAATACGGAAAATATCCTGGCCTTCAATGATATTTACCGATGGTGTTGTAATGCCGAGGCGGTTGTCGAAAATGTCCGCCAACAGATCCTTTCCGAAAAACTCATCTGTGAACCGCGGGAATGCAATCCCTCTTCTTGTCATTGGTAACATAACTTGATCCTCCTTTATTTTTATTGGTTATTGGTTGTTTGCTACCAGTACAAGGCAAATCATGTACCATTTTTACCCTTGAGAGCCTTCAATCGAATTGATCCGTGACACAAAATATGTAAAAATCTGTAAAACATATATTTAGTTAGTTGATCTCTCGCTGTGGTCGGGATATTTCATAGCAAAATAAGGTTGGAGCCAAAATCCGAAGCGGACAATATGGCGCGTGCGCATGGCAAAGTCAATGCAAAGCCGGCCAAAATGGCAGTCTTCTATGCTCTGTCTTTTTCGAGCTGGTAGAAAATACGAGAAGTAAGAATGTCAATAGCTACCTGATTGGTGCCGCCCAACGGTACGATGATGTCGGCATATCGCTTGGTGGGTTCGATAAACAAAAGGTGCATGGGTTTCACAAACTTCTCATAATGTTCCAGCACCTGCATAAACGAACGTCCGCGCTCCTCAATATCGCGGCGGATAATTCTCATCAGGCGGTCATCCGCATCGGCATCCACAAACACCTTGATGTCCATGCGATCGCGCAGTCGCGGATTGGTCAGCACCAGTATCCCTTCCACAATGATTACATCTTTTGGCGCAATGGGAATAGTTTCTTTTGCCCTGGCGCAGGTCAGGTAGCTGTAGATGGGCATATCGATGGTCTGACCCTGTCTGAGCAGGTCAAGATGCCTGATGAGCAGATTGAATTCGATGCTGGACGGGTGGTCGAAGTTGATTTTTGCCCTTTCTTCGGGCTTCAGGTGGCCATTGTCGCGATAATAGGAATCTTGCGGAATGACAGCCACCGAGTCTTTTGGCAGCATGCGCATGATTTTCTTTACCACGGTTGATTTGCCCGATCCCGAGCCGCCGGCAATGCCAATTATCAGCATATGGTTATTTAATTAAGAAACTCAACAAAATCCCTGCGGCAACCGCCGAGCCAATCACTCCAGCCACATTAGGGGCCATGGCATGCATGAGCAGGTGGTTCGACGGATCATTTTTCAATCCTTCCTGCTGCACAACCCTTGCACTATCGGGCACTGCCGATACCCCGGCTGCACCAATTAGCGGGTTGATTTTCTGGTCTTCCCTAAGAAAGAGGTTCATCACTTTGGCAAATACAACTCCTCCGGCTGTGGCGATCATGAACGAAACAGCCCCCAATATGAAGATGAAAATAGACTGGGGCGTCAGGAAAACATCGGCCTGAGTTGATGCGCCTACGGTAATGCCAAGTATCATGGTCACGATGTCGATAAGGGAAGTGCGGGCAGTGTCGGCCAAGCGTTTGGTTACTCCGCTTTCTTTGAGTATGTTTCCGAAAAACAGCATCCCAAGCAGCGGCAGGGCACTGGGCGCAATAAACGTGGTAAGCAGCAGCCCGATGATGGGAAACAGTATCTTCTCGATCTTCGACACCGAACGTGGCGGTTTCATTCGTATCAGCCTCTCTTTTTTGCTGGTGAGCAAATTCATCACAGGCGGCTGTATCACGGGCACAAGGGCCATGTATGAGTAGGCTGCGATGGCGATTGGGCCGATCAGTTTGGGTGCCAGTTGGGACGAAAGGAATATGGCCGTAGGCCCGTCTGCCCCACCAATGATACCGATAGAGGCGGCCTGTTGGAGATCAAATCCAAAGGCGAGGGCACTCAAAAACGTGATAAAAATACCTACCTGGGCGGCTGCTCCCAGCAGCATGAGGCGCGGGTTGGATATAAGTGATGAAAAATCGGTCATGGCCCCGATCCCGAGAAAGATCAAAGGGGGGTAGACACCTTTCAGCACCCCGAAATAGAGATAATTGAGCACGCTACCTTCCTGATATATGCCAAGCTGAAGATTGAACCCGCCATCCTGATAAAATGGGATGTTCCCCAGGATTATACCGGTGCCGATAGGGATGAGCAACAGGGGTTCGTAGTCATAGCGTATGGCAAGAAACATAAAGAATAGCCCCACAATGATCATGATCAGGTTGCCCGGTTTGGCATTGCGGAAACCGGTGTAGCTCCAGAAGGTTTTCAGGCCTGATTCGGTGGCCTGTTCGGTTTCGAGCAACAGGTCGGACAGGTCACCTTTGTCACTAATGGCTGCGGAAACAGAGTCAGCAACGGCATGGCTCGCCAGGTGGTCAGCCGCAGCAGGGTTAATCTGAGCTAACACAAGCCTTAGGATGACCAAAATAGCGATGATGCCGATAAAAGTGGTGAATTTTTTCATCTTCTTCACAGGTTATGGTCTGGCATCAGGCTATCTCCAACAGTAAGTCGCCTTGCAGGATGTTTTGGCCGATGGCTACTTTGACACTTATTACGGTCCCATCCCGTTCAGCATGCAGGGTATTCTCCATCTTCATGGTTTCGTATACCAGAAGCCTATCACCTTTTTTCACGGTGTCGCCTTCTTTCACCAGAATTTGCAGGATGACGCCCGGCAGCGGCGAGGTAACACCAGCTGAAGACGTGGTGATAGTTTTCTTGATTTTACTCTCGGCACGCGTGGTCACCACTTCAGACCGGACAAGCTTTGGTGTTTTGGTGGTTTTTATTTCGCGGTGAAGTTCTACAGTGTAAAGTGTTCCATTCACCTCCACCTCGGCGATGTTTTCCTCAAGCTTTTTTAGCTCTACCTCGTATTTGTTGCCACTGATCGTGAATTCGAATTTTCTCATGGATTAGGTATTGTTACTTTTAGTACCTGTCGAGGCTGTAAATTTTTGAACTCCAGGGCGAGTAGCGCTTCGAAACCCTCTTGATGGTTATTACAGTTTTTTCCTGGTCATGCACTTCGTTGATAAAAAGGAATAATGCCATGCCGATGGCGGCATTCACTTCGCCGGGGATATGCATATCCTCATCTTTCAATTGTTTTTCCTTGCCCTGGCGGCGAAGTTTCTGGCGTAAATTCATCTTAACCAGCCGAGGGATGAGGGTGTATGTGTAGTAAAGGAGCACTAACGCTACAAACACAATCACATACCCAACCACCGTGACGGTTATGGCAAACCCGTCGATGGCCGAAAAGTCAAAATTTATTTTTGCAAGCTCGGTAATCATAGGTCGGTGAATTTACAAAGGCATATTGTTGTGCTTGCGAGGCGGATTGGTGTCTTTCTTGGTCGAGAGGGTTTGCAGCGCCCTGATAATCCTGAAGCGGGTGTTTCTCGGCTCAATGATGTCATCGATGAATCCGTATTTTGCCGCCTCATAGGGGTTGGCAAATTTTTCGATGTATTCGGATTCTTTTTGGGCGAGGTATTTGGCTCGTTCTTGCGGATCTTCGATTTTCGCTGCATTGCTTCCCTCTAGTATCTCAATAGCGCCCCTTGCCCCCATCACGGCAATTTCGGCCGATGGCCATGCGTAGTTGATATCGCCCCGCAATTGTTTGGAACTCATCACATCGTGTGCTCCTCCATAGCTCTTGCGCAGGGTAACGGTTACTTTGGGCACGGTAGCTTCGCCATAGGCGAACAAAAGTTTGGCTCCGTGAACGATGATGCCGCCATGCTCCTGCTTGCTGCCGGGGAGGAAGCCCGGAACGTCCACCAGGGTAACCAGTGGCACGTTAAAGGCATCGCAAAACCTGACAAAGCGGGCAGCTTTTTTGGAAGCGTCGATATCAAGTACTCCGGCAAGGTAATTCGGCTGATTGGCCACTATTCCTACCGGCATTCCGTTGAATTTTGCAAACCCTACCACGATATTTTTGGCAAAGTGGCGGTGCATTTCCAGAAACTCCCGGTCATCTACAATAGTGTAGATCAAATCTTTGATATCGTAGGGTTGGTTTGGGTTGGCCGGAATCGCGGTGTTCAGCTCGTCATCCTGGCGGTCAATCGGATCGGAGCACTCAGTGGTGATAGGATCTTCGAGGTTGTTTGAGGGCAGATATTCGAGCAGCTTGCGGATGAGCAGGATGCCTTCTTCTTCGCTCTCGGCCCGAAAATGAGCCACACCCGATTTGCCTGTATGCACGACAGCGCCTCCCAGATCTTCGGTGCTTATGTCTTCGCCCGTTACTGCCTTGGTAACCTTGGGTCCGGTGACAAACATATAGCTGTTATCCTGGCTCATGATGATCACATCCGTGAGGGCCGGAGAGTAAACGGCTCCGCCGGCACACGGACCAAAGATGGCCGATATCTGCGGCACCACTCCGGATGCCATGATATTGCGTTGAAAGATCTCGGCATATCCGGCAAGGCTCAATACACCTTCCTGTATACGTGCACCACCACTGTCGTTGATGCCGATGATAGGGGCGCCCACCTTCATGGCCTGATCCATCACCTTACAGATTTTTTTAGCAAAGATTTCGCTAAGCGATCCACCCATTACGGTAAAATCCTGGGAAAAAATATACACCACCCTTCCGTCTATGGTGCCATGCCCTGTAATCACCCCGTCGCCCAGGTAGGTCTGATTCTCGAGGCCAAAATCGCGGCAACGATGGGTCACAAACATGTCGTATTCTTCGAAGCTGCCTTCGTCGAGTAGCATATCAATGCGTTCGCGGGCAGTATATTTTCCTTTTGAACGCTGGGCTTCCAGGCGTTTTTCGCCTCCACCGAGCTTAGCCTGTTCACGCAGTTCAATGAGTTCCCTTATCTTCTCAATTCGCTCCATGGGAGAAAGTATATAATGACTTTACTTGTTTTTATCTTCACACAATTCGGTAAGCACGCCACCGGTTGATTTTGGATGCAGGAAGGCAATATGCAGCCCTTCGGCTCCTTTTCTGGGAGACTTGTCTATCAGCTGAACGCCTTTGGCTTCCATTTCGGTCAGGCTATCTTCAAGGCCCTGCACGGCATAGGCGATATGGTGCACACCTTCGCCGCGTTTTTCGATAAACTTGCCAATAGGGCCTTCGGGATCGGTGGATTCGAGCAGTTCAAGTTTGGTTTGCCCAATCATAAAGAAGGCCGTACGCACGCGCTGTTCTTCAACTTCCTCTATAGCATAGCAGGTCAATCCGAGCATTTTTTCGTACCAGGCAATGCTCTCTTCGAGGCTTTTGACGGCAATTCCAATGTGTTCGATGTGAGTTGGTTTCATGGATGGAAATTTTTGCAAAAGTATCTGCTTTTTTTGGGACTGCAAAAGTAATCCACACCTTAATATCCAAAATACGTGATTATTTGATAGCCCATGCGGTGCTCCGGAAGATCTTTAATTAACCCGGCAAACATCAATTATTTGTAATTTTAGACTTTTGTTAAACATCATCAAAAAAACCAATGCAAACATGAAAAAAGCTTATGCCATTTTTATCCTGATTTTAGTACCCCTGATGCTCGTAACGTTCGGAAGTTATGCCCAAACCAATCAGGAAGTCATTCAGCATGTGAATAAAAAATTTGAAGAACTTGGCCACACACTCGATGCACTGTCAAAGGCCGTGGATGACCTTGCGTGGGTGAATAAGGTCGGAGATATAGCCTATGTGGACAAAGTGTTTATCACAGGACCTCCGCCTGCGGTTGTAAAAAATCCAAACCTCAAGGGAGCTAAAAATCCCGTGCGATTCTGGTCATACATTTTTATCCCCCGCGACATAGATCCATCAAAAAAATACCCGCTGCTGGTATTGCCCCATGGCGGAGTGCATGCCGATTTTACGACCTATCACACCCACATGATACGCGAAATGATGGCTCAGCAATACATTGTAGTAGCTCCTGAGTACCGTGGCAGCACCGGCTACGGGCAGCGATTCTACGAGCTGATCGATTACGGCGGACTGGAGAATGAAGACGTAAAGGCCAGCCGCGATTACGTGGTCGAAAACTATGAATTTGTGGATCCCAAACGAGTGGGTATCATTGGCTGGAGCCATGGCGGAATGATTGCGTTGATGAATATCTTCAATTATCCCAACGATTACCAGGTGTGTTTTGCCGGGGTTCCGGTAAGCGACCTGGTGGCCCGGATGGGATACTCCACCGAAGATTATCGCAAACTATTTTCGGCAAGCTATCATATTGGCGCTACGGCCAGAGACAATGTGGACGAATACCGCCGACGCTCTCCGGTCAATCATGTTCATAAGCTGCAAACTCCATTGCTTATCCACACCAACACCAACGACGATGACGTATATGTGCTGGAAGTGGAGCACCTTATCAGAGCGCTGAAAGCCGAAGACAAAAAATTTGACTATGAGATCTTTAAGGATATCCCGGGAGGGCATGGGTTCGACCGCATCGATTCGAAATTTGCTAAGGAGACCAGGGTGAAAATCTATGGATTTTTGGCCAGATACCTTAATCCTCCCAAACCGGTTAAAACCCTTCGCGACATCGACAGGGCCGCTTACAGGCCAAGGTCTTTTGACAGATAACTGCTCCTGAAGGCTTAAATGTGCTGAAGGCTCTCTGAAGTCAAGGTTTGATTACTTCTTAACACCATAATAATTACCAACCATGGCCGAAAATAAGCTGAGGGTGCTGATGCTGGATGCCGGCACCGGGTTCTATCAGATGAAGCGATACCGGGTGGGCGATTTTTTCGGCCCGGTCGATTTGGGCATACACCTGGCCCATAAGCACAACAGCCTGAACATCGGATCGGGGCTTCTGGCAGGATCAGTTTTTCCCGGATCAAATCGCTTGGTGTTCTCCGGCATATCGCCATGCTGGCACGGTTTTTTCATCAGCTCAATGGGAGGGGCCGCCCTGGTGTTCGACAACATCGGCATCAACATGCTGAGCATCATAGGTAAGGCCGCTCATCCTTCATTGCTATATCTCAACCGTAATCATGGCGAAGAAATTGAAGTTGAACTTACAGAAGTAGTGCCCGATCTTATTTGGCAACAAGGGCCTAAGGGTGTATATGCCGTGATGGAGTTTGCACTCGAAAAATTCAAACACCGCTATTCTACCGATCCCCGTGTGCTGGCTGCCGGCCCCGCCTCCTTTTGCAGCGATACGGGAGCCATCGCCTCTGCGCCTGTAAAAAACGGCCAGCTCACATATGTGGATACCTGGGCTGGCCGAGGAGGGTTCGGATCAAAACTGCTTCAGGAACACGGAATTATCGGCATTATCTACGGGGGCACTCACATCATGGAAGATTTTCGCGACCGCTCGGTAGCTGACGAATGGTTTACGGAAAAATACAACCAACGCATGGCCGCCAAAGACATCGAAGCCACCACCAAGTATCGCTATGATCCAAAATTCAACACCGGAGGCACTTTCGGGGTGAATTACGCCACCATGGAAGGCAATACGCTTGCCTTCAACTACCGAACCATCTACTGGGGCGAGGACGAAAGAAAAGACCTCCACAAACGATTTATTGCCGACCATTACCTGAAGCAGTTCAACGAAGAAACTATCCAGGCGAAACAACAGAAAAACTGTGGAGAGCCCTGTGCCGCCGTTTGCAAGAAACTGAATGGCCACTACAAAAAAGATTATGAGCCTTACCAGACTATGGGGCCCCTGTGTGGAATTTTTGACCAGCGAGCCGCTGAGATACTAAACCATCATGCCGACAGTCTCGGCTTTGATGCAATATCCATAGGCGGAGTACTCAGCTGGCTGATGGATTGCCTGGACACAGGCCTTTTACACCCTGAAGAACTTGGCGTAGAGAGCCGGCCGCACTGGAACATGGAAGGATTTGATATAGTTAATGATAGCATGCACAATGCCAGACTGGGTATCGGCTTGCTCGATCAGATGTGTGCAAAGGATGGTAAATTGCTGATGCCTTTCGGTGCCCGCAAATTTGCCAGAGGACTGGCGCGAAAAAAAGGCCGCAAAGTACTCGACCTGTTTGTTTACAACGCCTTTGCCCGGCAGGGCTGGATGGTTCCCAACCAGTACTGGGTGCCCGGCGTGCTCTCACCCATGGCCATAATGGGGAAATATTATATGCATTACGGACGTGATTTTTTGCCGCCGCGCGAGCTGGGAAAACTTAATGCCAGGCGCATGATGGCCGAACTGATGATAGACAATCTCGGGATATGCCGGTTTCACCGCGCTTGGGCCGAAGATCTTATGCCCGACATCGTAAATAAACTTTTTGGCGTGAAAGAGGAATTTTTGCGCTCGGTCAGCCTCACGGCCAGCCGCATTACAAGCCGAAACGCTTCTGTTTGGTGGGAGTCGGAGCGTTGTATCGATCTGATTCATACCTATCTTCGAAAAAAGAAAGATACCGAGGGTGTCAGCGATGGAGAACTGGATTACTGGCTCAGGTTTTTTGACCGCAATAAACAGGATGCCGCCTACGAATACTGGTACGAGATGCACAAGGGAAGTCACCAGGTGCTGCGTGAATATCCGGCATAGAACAAAACTCCTGTTGTTCCGAAAAATGAAAGCGCACCAATGAATGCATCGAAACGGTTTGTGAAAATAATAACAGGGAAGACCAATTGTTACCTCCTTTTGGGCGACAAAGGCAATGCGCTCATCGATACTGGCGTAAGCGACAAGGCTGGATTCATGATCGAAGCCATTAAAAAGGCGGGGTTGCGGCCCGGCGATCTCAAATATATTATTGTCACCCATACCCACTTCGATCATGTTGGCAGCCTTGCCGAACTGAAACAAAAAACCGGCGCCAAAGTGATAGTGCAGGAGCAGGAGAAGGACTTTCTGCAGCAGGGATTTACGCCCCTGCCATTGGGTACCAACCAGTTTTTCAGATTATTGATTGCCATGGCCGGATGGCTGAAGGTAAGCAAAGGGAGCTTTGACGGAGTTACACCCGACGTCATCGTGCATAACTGGTTTGACCTTGGAATAATCGGGCTGAACGGATATCTGCTGCACACTCCCGGACACACAGCCGGAAGCCTGAGCGTGGTAATCGAAGATAAAGATTGTATAGTTGGGGATACTTTATTTAATATTTTGCCGGGTAGAATTTTCCCTCCCTTTGCCGATCACCCCGAAAAGATCCCTGTTTCGTGGCAGGCGCTGCTCGACACAGGCTGCGAGCGCTTCTACCCATCGCATGGGGGTGTTATTTCGCGAGAAAGGCTGACCACCACAATCAGGAATTTGAAGAAGGTTTAATCTGTTTCTTCCGTTGTCAAGCGATCTTTCACCACTCCCGGTCAGCCAAAACAAAATATACTTTGTAAGATAGCCGGGATTTATTTGGGCTTCCCTACCGGGATCGTGTAAAGCGGTATCTCGCCTTCGGGCAGTTGAAGAATGGTAGCAAGGACGACGTCTTTAAACGATCCAACCATGGTGGTTCCGAGTTTAAGCGCAACGGCCTGCAGGGCAATGTTTTGCCCCACATGCCCCACTTCAATGTGCACGTAACGGCTGGTGCGCTCGCCATAGCGCGGCGAAGTGCGTGCCGGCACCGCACAAACAAAGATCACCGCTGAAGCCTCCTTTATCCATTGCTGCGATAAGGCCACGCCAACCAGGCTGTCGGCCGGAAGGGCCTGTTTTTTCATGATGAGAGAGTGCTCCTTGCACTGGTATTGATACAATCCGGGAGTAATACCTTCGGCGTTGAAAATGGCAACATATAGTTCAATAGGAAAGGTGGCGCCGGCCGAGGGTGCAGTGCGTAAACTGCGGTCGGCCTGAGTAATGCCTTGCCCTGCCCACAACAACTGCCCCACCTCTTGAAGGGTGATGGCATATGGCGCGAAACTCCGGACACTGCGGCGCTGCAGTAAAGCCTCTTCGAGCGATACCACTCCTTGTTTTGCAGGTTGCGGGAGCTGAATCTTCACGGGATTACCTGCACTAAGGCTATTGGTTGTTGCCGCAAAAACCAGTAAAGATATATAATGCTTCCAGGCGAATCGGCTGAGAGATCCCAAAGTGTGGTTCATAATAATCTGATTAGAGGTTAATAGTTACAGAACAGACTGCAATATATGCAAAATATTCGCATATCAAATTCCTGGCAGTCTAATTTATTTCCTAAGCTTCAATGATTGGTATAGTGCAGGAAACGAGGAGAAAAGAAAACACCTGCCAGAGAAGCCGACAGGTGTTCAAACTGAGTGGAGCGTAGGGGAGTCGAACCCCTGACCTTTAGACTGCCAGTCTAACGCTCTAGCCAACTGAGCTAACGCCCCGCGTGAATCAGGGCTGCAAAAGTAAAAATATTTTTGAAAACCACAGCAACTTAATTTTCTGATGGCGTTGCGGGTGGACTCAAGCATCATCTATCTGAAGGGCTCACGTTTCGTTTGGGGGCGTATCATTGTGAAGTAAAAACATTTTTCACATCAATATATCCCGGATAGGCCACAGTGCGTCCACCCACCATTACCGATGGTTTCAGACGCATCATCACCCTGTTGCTTTGGTTGGTGCCGTCAGCAAGGCCTGTGGCGAAAGAGATGAGTTTATCGGCTTTTTCGCCTTTGAGCGTTTCTTTGAGATTAAACGAAAAGGTCAACGGAAGGGTGGCTGTCTGATATGCATCGGCCACAAAACGATCGTTCACGGCGCCCTCGAGCATTTTCAAATCATCAATAAATAATTGCCAATCAACTCGGCTAAGAGATGCAGCCTGACTATTGGGGTTTTTTACCTCCAGGTTCAGTTTCAGGTTAAGTGGCAGATTATTGCTTAGGGCAGCCGAAGTTAGCATTACCAGATCGAGGGGTTTGATGTCAGAAAAACTTTTGATGGCCGAAAGATTCACCCCGGCCAGGTAAGTATCTGTAACAGACGCCACCCGGAACTCGCATTTCGAAAAGGTGTGCATCTCAGCCACCTGATGTAGTATGTCGCAAGAAGTAATAAACATTATTTTGATCAGTATGAAGATCAAACGATAATTTTTTCTCATTGTGTTGTAACTCTGATTAGTACAATGTTTATATATAAATTCAAATAAAGCCGCAAACCCTCAGGTGGATAATCACTCCTTAATTACACACTTCCAGAAACTTGAATGCCACTTGAGGAATTCATAACGATAAGTATCAGCCTTTCATTGACTGCCGTTATAAAATATATGACCTCAAAATTGTATTTCTTATTTTGGGCTGAATATTGCATGGTATTTTGCTTGGCTCTGTACTTTTTCTTTGGTCCATAGCTCATTGCGATATTCGTTTCTTACAAAAAGTGGGGTTTGGTCGAGGTAATGCCTGCTTGCGGGTATACCTGAGATTCCTGTGGGAATTACCACTTGCGACTCTGTCCAATCGGACAGGCTATAGATGTGGCGTTGCGAGGCTCCATGCACCGATTTAAAAGGATTGCGGAAACTGTAGGCAAGTGGGTTCACCGTATGGTAACTGCCTCCAATTGGATATGGGCCTTTATTTAGACTAAAAATTTTGTCGAGCAATTTAACTGATCCCAACGGGTGCTCGATGGTGAGGGTGTGCACCTTGCCCCAGGCCCAATCTTCGCTTTCATCTCCATAAGTTTTGGTGAGCCAATCGAGTGCCTCGCGAAAACTTTTTACCACTAGGCTTTCAAAGGTTTCTGTTTCGGGGGTATCCACATTGTCTACCCACAACGAAGCAGAATGTTCAAGTACATGCTCAATAAGGTTTCTTACCATCATGCGCACGCCTATAAACTCTCTATACAAGTCGTCGCCCATCTCGTCGTGCTTCAGGTTGCGCGACAAATTAAGATACATCACTTCAAACACCGATGCTGCTTTGCTATCGGCGGTGAGTTGATAGTCCCAATTTTTCAGGTATTCGAGCACCTCTTTTTCCTTAGGTGTGAGCGATTCGTCTTTCTGCAACGCCTCTAAGAATACCGGCAAATGCTTTTCTGCATGCTTCGAACGAAAATCGGCCAGCATAAGTTTGAAATCCTCCACATCAAATTTTTCTTTGGTAGCAAGCATTTCGCGTATGCGATCTATACGGCTGGGAAGATCGAACCAATGTCCGATATTATGAGGATAGTTTTCGCCTACTGTTCGGTTGTTTGCCGAAGCTACGAACCCTTCGGGCGGGTTATAGGTAAACGGAAGCTGGTCGAAGGGTACAATACCGGTCCAGTCGAACCGATCGCTGTCGCCCGGGCTAATGAACATACCATTACCTTCTTTTCTTATGGGTACTCCTCCGGCAGTTTGTAATCCAATATTGCCATCAACATCGGCATAAACTACATTTTGGCTCACTGCGATAAATGTGGAGAGGGCATCTCGAAATTCATTCCAATTACCTGCGCGGTTGAGCAAATAAATGGTGCGTAACTCGTTGCTGTAGTCATTACCTATCCAGCGCATGGATATGGCCTGGTCTTTTATTTTCTTAAAGTCTGAGATGATAGGTCCGCGCTGGGTGTAACGAATAGGGCGGGTAATGGTGTCGCCTCCTTTAACTGCAATTTTCTCTTCTCGGATTAGCAGCTGCTTCCATTCATCGTTCACTTTATAGGTATTGGAAAGAGAGTCGATGGTTTCGACATAAAAATCCATATCGTCCACATAAAGATTGGTCATTCCCCAGGCTATTTTTTCGTTATGCCCTGCGATAATCGCCGGTGCGCCCGGCAATGCTACTCCGCTTACCTTCAGGCTGCCTTCGATCTCTTGATGCATTGGATACCATATACCAGGCGATCCAAATCCAAGGTGCATATCATTCGAAAGCAATGGCATGCTCGTTATGCTCCTTGCTCCCGAAACAGCCCAGTTGTTGCTCGCGCTGAATACTTCCAGTTTGAAGTTACGGAGCAGATCTGCTTTATCGAGCAAGGTGAACATCTTCGTTGATTCAGCGATACTATAATCGGGATGTACATAGGTGGATTGCCTGTTCATGGCAGGGAGAAGTTGTTTAAACCTCTCTCCATCAAGTTTTTGTGCCAGTTTATGCATCACCACTTCGGTGGTCCACGATCCAGTCAAATCCCAGGCCATGTAGCCTATAAGGTTGACCGAGTGCTCCGGCAACCATGGCTCGGGTTTGTAGCCAAGCAAGGTGAATTCAGGCGGAAGCTTTTTTCCCTGTGTTTCGATATACTGGTTGACTCCGGCAGCAAAAGCCTCGAGACATTGAAGCAAAAGGGTATCGCTGCGTTCAAGCACCATTTGTGATTTTTCCGGAATGCGAAGCGCGCGTAGCAGGTGGTCGGCATCTGTGGTAGTGGCGCCCAAGATTTCTGATAAGCGCCCCTGGGTTACTCTGCGAAGGAAATCCATTTGCCATAATCGGTCCTGCGCCATCAGATATCCGGTGGCCATATACAGATCGTGTTCGTTGACGGCATACACATGCGGAATGGCGAATGAGTCGCGGTACACCTCCACCACATCCTGTAAGCCTTCAATCTTCAATGATTTATTATAATCGGGCAGCGCCTTACGAGATACGTTTCGCACAAAAAAGAATGCTACTATGAGCACAATGGCCAGGAGTATCCCCAAGCCTGCCAGGATTTTTTTTAATGTTTTCATGGGAGTATTTTTATTTCAAGACAACCGGTATTTGTTATATTCCTGATTTTGATACAACATCATCCAAATAGCTCTGGGCATGCATGCTGAACGAGCGCATACGCTCAGCCATCACGTTTGTCATCCCGTCAATGGCAGCATTTCCCATATCCTTATTTATGGTTTCAATCAATTCGTCAAGCTCAGGCAGGTCGTTTGCTTCTATTTTGGGATCTTTAACCATGTGGGCAGGCATGTACCTGGCCAGGGCCTTGTCAACCTCCTTTGCTCTTTTAGCTGAGTCTTTCGAAGCAGTATTAATCAGGAAATCATACGAAAAAGGTACAGCTTCGACAGGGCTGGCAAGCGCTTTCAGGAATGGATGTGTTTCATTTTTGTCGCGCAGCGCCTGGCGCAATACCTGCACCTGAAACTCTTCGAACACCGTGTGCCGGTTTGACACAAGCTGCACGGCATCGTTTTTGGCCTTTGGGAAGCCAAGCATGGCCTTCAGGTTAATCCATATCATGCGTAGCGTGCTCACACCAGGAAGCGGTTTCATGTGATATGGCATGGAAACATCATTCAGGTAGTGCAATCCCCAGCCGGCAAATCGCCAACCCCAGTAGGGCTGGTTCTGGCTGAAGGCAAATTGGGCAAGTGCCCTGTAAAGAAATAATCGGTAGTCAAGGTAGGTGCGCTTAAGGAAGGGGCCGAATTTGTAGAGGATCTTTGCCTCATGGTAGAATCCCATATGAAAAGGAGCCTGACTTCCGTATTCCAGGTTTGGGTTGCCGAATGACTGAGTGCCGAATCCGTATTGCGCACCGTAGTCGGTATTGTTATCGTCGAAGAGGCCGAGGTCAAAACCATAGTCGGGTTCATCAGAGGCACTGCTTACCACCATGAACGGATGTACCATCTCTCCTTCGTTGATCCAGACGTAGGTGGTGTTGATCATGGAACTGATGTCGGTCAGGGTGGTGATGTCGCGTGGATCGGCAACGGGGCGGCCTTCGGTATCGTCGTGCGGCAGCAGGTGAAGATACAAAGGCACCTTAATGTGAGGATTGACGCGTATGGCTCGATAGAAACGGGTCAGGATATCCTCGTGGTTGCCGATTGCCTTAAAGGCAAGCTGATCAGGACAGGGAGCA
This sequence comes from Lentimicrobiaceae bacterium, assembly GCA_037445555.1. Classification (GTDB taxonomy): domain Bacteria; phylum Bacteroidota; class Bacteroidia; order Bacteroidales; family JAAYJT01; genus JAAYJT01. The sequence continues at coordinate 39,387 of JBBIKG010000012.1, read as the reverse complement.
TAATCTGGGAGATTGGCCCGAGACCATTTTTCGTGTTCAGCAAGAAATTGCTCAAGGTTTTTTTCCACTTCCACCAGGAAGGTTTTCAGGCTTTTTACTTCAACTGCATCGAGCCTCACCCACATGGGCAGGTCTTTAAGGGCCGGTCTCACCAGCATGGGATGTTCGGACCAGGCGAAGATTGTTCCCGGGAAAGAAAGTGTGTACAAAAGGAGAATTGCAGGTAGCCAACGGGTGTGTTTTGTTCTCATTGTAAACGGGTTTGTTTCTGCAATAGTAAGGATTTTTCAGAAACTATTTTATGAAGCAATGGTGTTGATGCCGCCTGAAACAATGTATTCGTGAAAACTTTCTCACATTAATTGGCTGGATAAAGAATACATAAAACAATTCCCACTTGCGTTTCGTACTCAAAATATTGTATTTTAGCCACACACAATCCAAAGAGAGAAAAACAGAAAAAGATTTACAAACCTAACCAACATCTTATGAAAAAGGGAACAGTACACACGTTAGCGGCCATCGTGCTGCTTGGATTTATCTTAGGCTCATACCAGGGGTATGCCCAGGACAATACCGAAAAACAAAAAATCAAAAAAGGATGGACGTTTGGGGCGCTTCCGGCAGTATCGTTCAATTCCGATCTTGGGTTTCAGTACGGAGCCTTAGTTAATCTTTATTATTTTGGCGATGGGAGTACATATCCTAAATACATGCATTCGCTCTATGCGGAGGTGTCGCGCTATACCAAGGGCAGCGGGGTGAACCGCTTTTTCTACGATTCAGAGTATTTGATTCCAGGCATACGTTTTACGGCCGACGTGAGTTACCTCACCGAACGGGCCCTTGATTTCTACGGATTCAACGGATACGATGCCATTTACAACGCTGACTGGGAAAATGATGAGAGCGCTGCCTATAAGACACGTATGTTTTACCGTCACAACCGCGACATGTTCCGCATCACCGCCGATTTTCAGGGTGGGCTTGCCATCGACAACCTGCGTTGGATTGCCGGTATCGGTATCCTGAAGAACAGCATAGGTCCGGTGGATGTGGATGCCCTTAACAAGGGAAAGAAAGACGAGGACAAACTGCCTTTGGTGCCTGGTTTGTATGACAAATATGTGCAGTGGGGCATTATCAGGGAAAATGAAAAAAACGGAGGCTGGGCAAACAATCTCAAGCTCGGCCTGGTATATGACACGCGCGATTTTGAACCCAATCCTATGAAAGGCGTATGGAGCGAAATGGTACTTTTTGCCGCCCCAAAATTCTTTGGCAACGGCGACTATGGCTATTTTAAGATTTCAGCAACTCACAGACAGTACTTTACCCTGGTCAAAGACCGACTCTCGTTTGCTTATCGTCTCAATTATCAGGGAACCCTTGGCGGAACCGTTCCCTTTTTCATGCAACCCTACATGATTTATTCATTCAGTAACTCATCAAACACCGATGGCCTGGGCGGATCGAAAACTGTAAGAGGCATGTTGCGCAACCGTGTGGTAGGCGATGCTTTCGCTTTCGGAAATGCCGAGTTCAGATGGAAATTTCTTAAAACCGTGGTTCTGAACCAGAACCTCTACCTTGGCCTCAATACCTTTGTAGACGCCGGAAAAGTGCTGAAGAAGATAGAATTCAGCCAGCCTCCGGTGCCAGCCTCCGAAAGGGCTACATACTTTGCCTCAGGCGAAGAAAAACTGCATGCCACCGCGGGTGCCGGACTACGGGTGGTCTTAAACGAAAATTTCATCGTGGCGGTTGATTACGGCAAAGCCCTCGACAAACGTGACGGCAAAAGCGGCCTCTATATCGGGCTGAATTACCTGTTTTAGACTTAAGCCATTTTCAGTAAAACAGCCGGCTGGGAATTTCCCAGCCGGCTGTTTATTTATGGCATAACGTGATAATGTCTATCGGATGATAGTCATCTCATCGATGAGGCGACGGGCATGCGCAAATTTATCGATCACGAACAACACATAGCGTATATCCACGCTGATTGTCCGCTGGGTGTTATTTTCGAACAGTATATCGCCGCTCATGGCTTCCCAGTTTCCGTCAAAGGCCAGACCGATCAGGTGGCCATCGCCATTAATCACAGGACTGCCTGAGTTACCTCCAGTAATGTCGTTGTTAGAGATAAAGTTGACAAACATCCTTCCCTTTTCTCCATATTCTCCGTAGTTTTTGTCCTGGTAAAGGCTTTTAAGCTTGCTGCTGAGAACAAACTCATGGTTTGAGGGATTTTCTTTCTCGATCACCCCGTCGAGTGAAGTCTGGAACTGATAGTACACGGCATCGGCTGCCTGGTATCCTTCCACACTGCCATAGGTAAGACGCATGGTTGAGTTGGCATCGGGATAGAATAATCCGTTCGGGTCCATCTCGCGCAAGCCTTTGATGTATGTGCGTTCGGTGCGCGCAAGGCGATTGTTGTAATCCTGCAGTTTAGCATTCACATCCTGAAAATGCTGGGTTCCCGATTGCACTGCCGCAAACATCGGATCGGCTTTCAGTGCTTTGGCGGTTGGCTTGGCCAGGAATTTGTTTAACCTGTCGGGGCTGGCGAACAGGCTTGTTTTGTAAACATCTGCGGCGTAGCGGGCAAAGTTGTTCTTGTATTTACGTTCGATAGTTTGGAAAATATCAGGAAGGTTTTCTTTCGGCAGCCTCTTGGCGTATTCTTCAAACATTGCCGCCCACATTTTTTCTTCTACCGGGCCGTTATAGTTGCGGAAAAAACGCTCAGAAGCCGATTTCAGTCTGTTTACGGCCTCGGTGGCCTCTTTCTCTTTGCTTTTGTCCTCGAGCAATGCAGGCAAAGTAAGTGCTGAGGCAACCAAGGTGAAGTTGGCAGGTCCTGAGGCCATAGCCTCTATGTAAATGTAGTTGATCGAGTTAAACTGACGCAAACCATCGTAGATGGCCTTATACTCTTTCATCAGGTTGCCATACTCAGCCGTACGTGCGGGGTTTGCATTTACCCAGTCCATGAACCGGGCTTCCTGCTCGCGCTTGGTGTCGGCTATTTTCAGGCGGACCAACGCTCGACTCATGCCGATAAAGTTTTTCCAGTAGTTGGATATGCCCGACTGGCGGGAGGCATACATGATACGGTTTTGGTCGCTTGCGGCCATGGCCTCTTCTATGATATCGAGTTTTTTACGGCGGATGTCGATGCGAACCGGATACATTTTTTCGAGGTTGAACTCAATGCCATGCGATGTAAGATATCGTGTGGTCGATCCGGGGTAGCCGAGGATCATGGCATAGTCGCCTTCTTTCACTCCTTTGATCGATACCGGAAGGTAATAGCGGGGCTTAAGCGGGATGTTGTTCGGGCTGTAATCGGCCGGTTTTCCGTCAGGACCAGAATACACCCTGAAAAGAGTAAAGTCGCCGGTATGACGTGGCCACATCCAGTTGTCTGTGTCGCCTCCGTATTCGCCGATGCTTGACGGAGGAGCTCCTACCAAGCGAACATCGGTAAAGGTTTCAAAAACGAACAAGTAAAATTCATTGCCGGCAAACATTGGCCTTACGTTGGCACTGTAATGGGTGCCTGCCACAGCTTTTTTCTCAATCTCAGCACTATGCGTGCGGATGGCGGCGTTTCTCTCAGGCTCGGTCATTTCAGGTTTCAGTACATCCTTAAATTGTGCCGTGACATCCTCGGCACGTATCAGAAATCTGGCCACCATGCCCTGATTTGGCAGCTCTTCGGCCAGATTGGCCGCCCAAAAACCATCGCGCAGATAGTCGTTCTGCACAGAGCTGTGTGCCTGAATACGCCCCTTGCCGCAATGATGGTTGGTAAGCATCAACCCCTGGTTTGAAATGATTTCGGCCGTGCAGCCGCCAATGCTCACAATGGCGTCTTTCAGGCTTGAGCTGGTAAAGCTGAAGAGTTGTTCCCTGGTGAGCTTAAGCCCCTTCTCCTGCATCTTGCCAAAAACCGCATCGTTGAGCAGGAAAGGAATCCACATACCTTCGTCGGCACGTAGCTGGCCTGTGAAGGCAGAAATCAGGATCAGAACTGATAGAATGAATTTTTTCATAATGAATACATTAAAGTTTGACAGTTGGTAAAGGAATTAAAGATATTGTTCGCCTTTCTTGTTTCGGATATCTTCCACTATCTGGCGTAGCTTTTGTTCGTCTTCGCGTTTGCATATCAGCAGGGCATCCTGTTCTTCAACCACGATGAATCCTTGCAGTCCCTGCACAACAACCAGTTTTTGGTCAGGCACCTTTATAATAGAGTCCGTGGTGTCGTAAAGCAAAGTGTGTTTACCGCCAATGGTGTTTGCGTGCGCATCTTTTGGCAGGTTTGTATACAGCGAGCCCCAGGTGCCCAGATCTGACCAGCCAAAATCGGCAGCCATTACAAACACATTTTTTGCTTTCTCAAGTATTCCATAGTCAATACTGATTCCCTTGATCACCGCATAAGCCCTGGCAATAAACTCTGCCTCGCTGTTGGTGTTGTAGGCGTGAATACCTTCGTGAAATACATCATACACCTCAGGCAGGTATTTCCTGAATGCATGCATGATACTTTTCAGGTTCCAGATAAAAATTCCGGAGTTCCACAAAAAATCTCCGCTTTCGAGAAACGATTGTGCTATCTCAAGCTGGGGTTTTTCGGTAAAGGTTTTGACTTTGGCAATATGGCTGCTGAATGCACCCGGGGTAGCTTCATCATACTGTATATAGCCGTAGCCTGTATCGGGACGGCTCGGGCGGATTCCGAGAGTCAGAAGTATCTCGTGATGATGAGTGGCCTCGAGTCCCTTCAGAATCACCTGATGAAAGTTGTCTTCTTTCAGAATGAGGTGGTCTGAAGGAGCCACGATAATGTTGGCATGTTTGTTGCGCTGTGCAATTTTGAAGCAGGCATAGGCTATGCAGGGGGCCGTGTTGCGGGCAATGGGCTCGCCCAGCACCTGGTGATTATCAATGCCGGGTATTTGTTCAAGTACCAGTTGCCTGTATTGCTCGTTGGTTACAACATATATGTTTTCGGGAGGGCAAATGCGTGCAAATCGGGCGTAGGTCTGCTGTATCAAAGTTTGGCCGGTGCCAAGAATGTCGATGAACTGTTTTGGACGAGAGGCGCGGCTCATGGGCCAAAAGCGGGCGCCAATCCCGCCGGCCATGATTATGCAATAATTATTGTTATCCATAGAAAGGCTGGGATTTGCATTGTTGCTGAAGGCGACAAATGTAAAGAAAGCTAATGGCCTGACAAAATACTTCCGCGTAAGATAATGCTCTAAACCGTTTGAGCATCGGGTTCGCAGGGAGTTACCTGTGCCAGCCTACTGAACAGGAACAGCCGGTCATTATCAAGGCAAACGCATTTGTAACGGGTGTGGTGTTTACCGATCATGCGAAAAATCCGGCCATTACCGGCCTTGAAACATCTTCCGGCGCCCACCTTTCCAACTTCGACCTTGTCATGTGAGGAGCCATAATTTCGAATAGCCCTCACCAGGTTTTCTTTGGGAATCCGTGACCTGGCCGGAGCAGACAGGTAGGCCTCGAGCAACCGTGACAGGTCTTCAGGAAGGCAGGATTGAAGGAATTCATAATATAGCCTGTGATACACCGCCTTCCATTCGAATCCATGGGGAGGCACCCGTTTGCCAAAGGCTTTCCATGTTTCCAGATGAGCCATTTCGTGAACAAGCGTGATACGAAATTCGAAGATGTTCGGCGTGGCATTCAGCGAAATGCGATGAGGCCTTCTGCCAAGGGCCGGTCTGAAATCGCCAAGCTTACTGTACCGGGGTTTACTGACGACCAGCTCTACACGATTCGCACGTATCCATTGGTTAACTTTCTGGTGCAGGGGAGGATCCAGGTAATGTTCGAGCATGTCAGGAAGAAATCTGAAGAAGTGCAATATCCGAAGCGAAAACTTGTGTTGGGTTAATGATAGCCTCGCAGCTGCACCCTTTGTACTTTTTCTTTTTATAATAGCTGCTACCATAGCGAGAGCGCTGGCATGACGCGAATATGGTGGCCAGCAGAAGCAGCAGGAGAAGACCAGCAACGGCCTTTTTCATCGGCTGTGAAGTTTGAGTGTTTTGTTTTTAACGAATATCGTACACCGGTATTATATGACGCTCAAGATTTTTAGAGCCTGTTCGGGGTGCGTTGAGGATAAATTTTTCAGTGACAGGTTCGGATCAGTTTGTGCCGAATATGTGTAACTTAGCCTAAATATTTCCTGATGAGCTGGCTTCAAGAAATAGGAGAGTACGTGCTGCTGATGCGTGAGGTTTTCCGCCGACCGGAAAATCAGAAAATTTACCTGCGCCAGATCCTATATGAGATGGAAAAGCTTGGCATTGAATCCATTGGAATAGTGGCCATCATTTCTGTTTTTATGGGCGCAGTGCTATGTATCCAGATGGCCTTCAATATCACCCACCCTCTGATACCCACTTATACTATTGGCCTCTCGGTGCGCGAGTCCGTGGTGCTTGAATTTTCTCCCACCATCATCAGCCTCATTTTGGCAGGGAAAATTGGATCGCGCATTGCCTCTGAGATTGGTACTATGCGGGTTACCGAGCAGGTCGACGCCCTGCAGATTATGGGTATAAACCCGGCCACCTATCTGATATTCCCCAAGATAGTAGCCTCTATGCTGATCAATCCGGTGCTGATAGTTTTCAGCATGTTTCTGGCCATTGCCGGGGGATGGGCTGCCGGAGTAATGACAGGTCTGGTAAATTCAACCACCTACATTTTTGGAATCCAGTCATATTTTATCCCGTTCAATATCTTCTATGCCCTGATCAAAACAGTCGTTTTCGCCTTTCTCATTGCATCCATTTCGGGCTATCACGGTTATATGACACAAGGAGGGGCACTGGAGGTAGGCACTGCAAGTACTCGCGGGGTGGTTTTCAGCAGCATCATGATCATCTTCTTCAATCTAATCCTCACCCAATTGCTTCTTACATGATCGAGGTCCTGAACATAAACAAGACCTTTGGCGACATCCAGGTGTTAACCGATGTGTCGGTAAAGTTTGAACCTGGCATCACCAACCTGATCATTGGTGCGAGCGGGTCGGGTAAAACTGTCTTAATGAAATGTCTGGTCGGCCTTATTACTGCCGACAGCGGAAGCATTTATTACGACAAAAGGAATATCTCAGCCATGAAACCCCGGGAAGTAAAACTCCTGAGGCGCGAGATCGGTATGCTTTTTCAGGGTGGGGCGCTCTTCGATTCCATGACCGCCGAGCAAAATGTGATGTTCCCACTTTCGATGTTTTCTGACATGAGCCAGGCTGAAAAACGCGATAGGGCTAACTTTTGTCTCGAACGCGTTAACCTGTTAAATGTCAATCACCTATACCCCTCAGAACTTAGCGGAGGCATGAAAAAAAGGGTTGCCATTGCCCGGGCCATTGCCATGAACCCCAAATACTTGTTCTGCGACGAACCGAATTCAGGCCTTGACCCTCAAACAGCCAACACCATCGACCGGCTTATCAGCGAGTTAACACACGAATACGGAATGACCACAGTGGTGAACACCCATGATATGAATTCAGTTCTGGAGATTGGTGAGAAGGTGGCTTTTATTTATAACGGTCGCTTGTGGTGGGAGGGAGACCGGCAAAGCATTCTCGAAGATGAGAACGCAGAACTGAATCAGTTTGTGTTTGCTACTGAGCTCACCCGAAAGCTCAAAAAACCCACCGCTCAGAGATTATGAACTATCTGGATATACTTTTGCTGATACCCACAGCCTGGTGGCTTTTCAGGGGGTTCTCGAAAGGACTGATTATGAGTCTGGCATCCCTCGCAGGCCTCATCGCCGGAATTTATTTTGCTGTGCACTTCTCCGACCTGGTATCCGACTGGCTTATCCACACCATGAAATGGCAACCCAGGTTTCTTCCACAAATTGCTTTTTCCATCACCTTTTTGCTGGCAGTGATTGTGATCCAGATCCTTGGTCGTATCTTCAACAAGGCTGCCGATATGGCATCGCTCGGCATCCTTAACCGGCTGGGAGGAGCCGCCCTCGGACTGGCAAAAGCAGCTGTTTTTCTCGGAGCCATACTTTTCATTATAAACAGCGTTGATGTCAATCAGCAGATTATCAACCCCGACACCCGGAAAGAATCAAAACTTTACGGGCCCCTGAGTGCGGTTTTCCCGTATATCTGGCCAAAAATCAAGCCGTTGCTGCCTGTCAAAGAAAAGCCTCAGGCGCAGCCGGGAGCCATTGTGTGACGAGAGTTTTTCACTCTATAATTGTGCCCTGACTCCAATATTTACCGAAGGCCAGGCCGCATGGGAGCTCCTGATGTTGTAGGGCTGAGAGGCATTCCGCATGAAAATTTGCAGCCCGGGTTGAATGTAGATTCCAAGGGCTTTGGAAAAGCTAAATGATGCGCCCAGGGAGGTTAACGACGACATCTGATATCCTTTAATTGCCTGAGAACCTGCCTCCGTTTGTACTAATTTCTGGTCAAAAAACCGATCGTTCTTGTATTGCAGACTCAGTCCTTTTTCAATGATTAGTCCCTGGGTAAAATATATTGCAAAAGGCCTTTTCGACAATAACTGAAAACGGATAGCCACCGGAATGCCAAGGTAATGGATGTGGTTATTGTATTCGCGGCGTTCACGGTTAATTTCATATGTGCGACTGGCGCCACTTAGCAGGGTGTATTGCAGGCCAGTTTCGGCCGCCCATCGCCCGGTTAATCCTTTCGAGACAAGGATACCAAAAGTGAGTGGCTGCTGATGTACCGTTCGTTCAATGTTCGAGAAATTGCGGGTTTGAACGGCCACGGTGCTGGAGTAGGAATCAAGTTCAAAATTTCCTTTGTCATATGAGGCCTGAAGCAGGTCTGAGGCCGGTGATAATCCCTTAGTTGTTCCATAGGCCAGGGATAATTGCCACTTACGATTATCGTAAACTGGTTTTTGTAAATCTATGGCTAAAGCCAGAAAATCTCCATCAGGCTGTTGGACAGATTCCGGGGGATAGGGAACTCCTTGCCCGGCCGGTGAAGGCATTCCTGCTGTCGAGGTAGAATCCAGCCGTGCAATTTCGGAAATGGATGTTTCTGCAACCTCATTTACAAGCTCAGTTATATTCGGTTCTGCGAAGGCCGGTGTCGTAATAGTCTGATTGATTTGCGACCTGATGGCGACAGGGTGTAGGTTTATCAGGCTGGTGTCGGTTGCAGCGGGCGGTTTAGAGGCAACTGTCAAAGAAGGCGATAATTTGTGGGCAAACCTGGGTATTTCTGTCGATGATCCATTACCGGATTTATCCGGACCTGTTTGCTGGACCAAGATTTCCAAAGTTGAAGGAACAGAGTCGCGGGTAACAAAATATGCGACGGGAAGCGAAACCAGAAGCAGAAATATCGCTGCCACACCCAACTGCCTCCAGATAATGATTCTTTTACGTCTTTTTAATGCCGATTCAACGCCATACCAGACGGATTCCGGAGGCACTTGTTCGAAGTCAGCCAGTGTCCTTCTGAGAGTTTGCCGGGCAGTATCGTCCAGAGGGGTTTTCATTTGACAGAGTATTTATCGGGCAGTTTTTTCTGAAGCCATACCCTGGCCCTCGAAAATTGAGACTTGGAGGTTCCTTCGGCTATCTCAAGCATCTCCGCAATTTCTTTGTGCGAATATCCTTCAATGGCATACAGGTTGAATATAGCCCGATAACTAGCTGGCAGCGACTGAATCAGTGCGACCAGATCGGCTGCCGCAAGCTGGGTCAAACTGTCCTCAAGGTCGGAAGCCACCCCGGTAATTACCTGCACATCTGCGGAATACCGTAACACATCATTTTTTCGTAACATCTCCAACGCAGTATTCACTATAATTTTACGTATCCAGCCTTCAAACGAACCCAACCCCTTGTACCTGCCAATATTTGAAAATACCCTGATAAAGCCCTCCTGCAGCATATCCTGTGCCGTGTCATGATCGGGTGCATACCTTAAGCATACCCCAAACATTTTTGACGTATAACGGTTGTAAAGCTCTCTTTGAGCACTCTTTTTCCCCGCAACGCACCCTTCAACAAGCTGTTTTTCATCCATGCAGTGCCAAAAGCAAGGGTTTACAACAAGGTAAAAATATGACGATCATTTTTCTAAAAAGGTTGCATGTCCGGTTGGCTATCAGGCACAATTTCTTTTCTCGTATGATCCGGTTGACGAATATAACGAATTGTTTCTTTTCGTAGTTTATGGCTAAAATGTACAACAGGAATAAACATATGCCACGAAGACAAACGTGGGTGATCTTTATTTTTACCTTTACCTCATTAAACCCATGCACAGTATGAAAAGGCTTATGAAAACATTGCTTGTTCTGGCTACCGCATGTTATATGCAGGCCTGGGGCCAGGACAGAATCACCGGACTCCCTTTTACCACCCGCTCAGAGGTAATCGCTGCCAACGGAATGGCCGCCACGAGTCACCCGTTAGCCACCCAGATTGCTATCGACATATTGAAAAAGGGTGGTAGTGCGGTTGATGCAGCCATAGCAGCCAATGCTGCGCTTGGACTGATGGAACCAACAGGTTGTGGGGTTGGCGGTGATCTTTTCGCCATAGTGTGGGATGATAAAAACAAGAAATTATACGGGCTTAATGCCTCCGGACGATCACCCAAATCACTGACGCTCGACTATTTCAGGAAAAATAACATCACCAACATTCCTTCGTACGGGGTGTTGCCGTTATCGGTTCCCGGATGCGTCGACGGCTGGTTTGAACTTCACGAAAAGTTCGGGAAATTACCCATTGCTGAAATCCTGCAACCGGCCATTGATTATGCCGAAAATGGCTTTCCAGTTACCGAACTGATTGCCTATTATCTTGAGCGGGGAGTCAGGATGCATGCCCGCTTTCCGAACGTGGTTGAAACGTATTCGGTCGATGGAAAGAATACCCCAAAAAAAGGAGATAATTTCCGCAATCCCGCCCTTGCCTCTACATATAGGCAAATTGCTTCCGGCGGAAGGGATGCGTTTTACAAAGGACAGATCGCACGGGTGATTGGCGACTTCGTAAAATCGCAGGGCGGTTTTTTATCATATGACGACCTGGCCATCCATAGAAGTGAATGGGTTGAACCGGTTTCAACCAATTACAGGGGGTATGATGTGTGGGAACTGCCACCTAACGGCCAGGGGGTTGTTGCACTTCAGATGCTTAACATACTCGAGGGGTATGATTTTTCAAAAATTCCCTACGGCAGTCCCAAACATATGCACCTATTCGTGGAGGCCAAAAAGCTCGCTTTCGAAGACAGGGCCAGGTATTATGCCGACATGCAGTTTGCCGCCGTTCCGCTCAAACAGTTGGCTTCCAAGGAATATGCAGCCAGCCGACGAAAGCTGATTAACGAAGAAAGAGCCGGCCGGTTTGAGGCCGGAAATCCCATGGAGGGAGGGACAATTTATCTAACAACCGCCGATAAGGACGGCAATATGATATCGCTGATCCAGAGCAATTACAGAGGTTTAGGTTCCGGTATTGTCCCCCCTGGGCTGGGCTTCATGTTGCAGGATCGCGGCGAACTGTTCAGTCTTACGGATGGGCACCCCAATATCTATGCTCCCGGCAAAAGACCCTTTCAAACCATTATTCCCGCTTTTGTCACCAAAAACGGAGTGCCATGGCTTAGCTTTGGCGTGATGGGAGGCGACTTTCAACCGATGGGGCATGTGCAGATCATCATGAACCTGGTTGATTTTGGCATGAACCTGCAAGAAGCCGGCGATGCTCCGCGAATAAGCCATAGCGGTTCCACCGACCCAGTCGGGCCCTATGCCCGTCCGGGAGTAGGCGAAATCGAGCTTGAGTCGGGATTTTCTTACGAAACCATCCGGCAACTCATGAATATGGGACACAAGGTCGTATTCTCGAATGGTAACTATGGCGGTTACCAGGCAATAATGTATGATGCGGCAAGGAAAGTATATTTTGGCGCATCAGAATCACGAAAAGACGGCCAGGCTGTCGGTTACTGATCATAAAACTTTATTAGACCCATCCCTGAAGAATTGGCTCAGAACATTCTGGCAAAGCTCAAGCCGAAAAGCAGGTTGTTGATGCCTATGTTGGGCTTTCGGGTCTGGGCATTTGAAATATGCCTTATTCCTGAGTAGAAACCGATTTCAAAGTGCTGCCCGTCGGTTTCGCTCCGTTGCTTAAAACCCCCGAGCAGATTGGTGGCAAAGATGAACCCATTGGCCTGTCGAGCTGTCTCCATCTCAATAAAGTGTGGGCCGGCACCAGCACCGAGGTGGATTATGGTGTTTTTTGAAAGTGTGATGTTGATATTCATGTTCACCATGAGCCCAAACTCCATGTTTATTTTATCGGTTTGCGCGAGGCCAAATTGCGGAATAATATCCATGCCGTAATTAAAAGCTCCACTCACTTGCATCAGCGGAAGGTGAACATACAAACCCATCAGGAAAGGCTGGTACCAAGTACCTTCGGGCAGTTCGTAGAAAGGATGCCCGTATTGTCCGATAAATCCCACTGCCCCCTGATTAATATATCGGGCAGGTTTTTTGGTTTTCTGGCCGGCACAGGCCAGGGCAAATAACAATAAAGCAACAGTCAGAAGTTTTTTCATGAATACCCTGCCTATCCTCACGAGAGCTTCCAACCCGCAAATAACACCGGCAAAATGATGGATGCCCGCAGGTTGTTGCCGCAAAAATACTATAATCAATTATACGGTAGACGTAATCATTTCAGGCCAGGTGGGTGGTGTATCATATCTAGAATAGATGAATTTACTGGATGGGCAATCGTTTAATTTGTAGCTTTGCCGGCAAAGTAATTATAAATCACCTCGTATGAAAAAGCCAATTTACTTAATGATGCTGCTGCCCCTGATCCTCATTATGGCAGCATGTGGAGGAAAGCAAATGAAGAACACAAATCCCGATGTTTCACCCATTTCTGCACTCACAACCCAGCAGGCGGTCAGTGAGCTTATTGACAAGCATGGCGAACCGCACCGGTTCAGGATTGAACGCGGCGTGTCGCAAGCTGCGCAGCTCTGGCGTAGTACCGATGGCAGCGAAAATGAATTTAAGATATTTTGCCTCGAGAGCTTCGTTGCTGATGCACAGGAACTCGATGTAATGTTCAACAAGCTTAGCGGATATTTTGAAATACTTGGCGGAGGCATGCTCAAGATGAAGAAGGATCTCATGCGTGCGCTGCATCTGGATGTCGGCCCCATTCACCCGCTTGATGTCAGGTTTGGTAGTTATGAACCCGGAGCGCATCTGAAAGACGATTTTTTTGCAAATAAGGTTGGGTTTATCGTAGCCCTCAACTTCCCGTTTTATTCGCTCAACGAAAAATCGGCGCTTGGGCAAAACTGGAGTCGCAAAGAGTGGGCCTATGCCCGCATGGGCGACTACTACACCTCTCGTGTTCCAGCCTCCATTATTCAACAGGCAAGTGCTATCGAAACCGAATCAGATAACTATATCGCCGAATACAATATTTATATGGGTAAGCTCGTGAATGATGCCGGTGAAAAACTTTTCCCCGAAAATCTGCGATTGATTACCCACTGGGGATTGCGCGACGAGCTGAAATCAAACTATGCCGATGAACGCGGACTGGAAAAACAACGGTTGGTGTATGCCGTGATGAAACGCATCATTGATCAGAGCATCCCCCAGGATGTTGTCAACAAAAGCTCCTATAATTGGAACCCTGTCACAAATCAGCTCACAAATGATGGCACGCCTGTTGAGTTCAAGCCCGAACCGGATACCCGCTATCAGATGCTGCTGAACAACTTCAATGCACAACGCAGCCTTGATCCTTATTACCCCATGTTTCCTACCTACATCAAACGGCAGTTTGAAGCCAATATGGAAATTCCCCAGGCTGAAGTTGAAAAGCTATTTATTGATTTCATCTCAAGCCCCCAGGTAAAAGATGTAGCTCAGCTAATTAGCCGGCGACTGAACAGACCCCTCGAGCCATTCGATATCTGGTACAATGGATTCAAAGCACGCGGATCATATACCGAAGAGCAGCTAAATAAAATTGTCAAAACCAAATACCCAAACGTGGAAGCCGTTCAGAACGACCTCGGAAACATCCTGGTTAAGCTTGGATTCGACAAGGCCAAGGCTGCGTATATTGCATCAAACGTCAAGGTTGAAGCCTCCAGAGGAGCAGGCCATGCCTATGGCTCAGCCATGAAAGAAGACAAAGTTCTGCTGCGTTCCAGGATGGGCAAAGACGGTATGGACTACAAGGGATACAATATTGGCATTCACGAGTTTGGCCATAATACCGAACAGGTTATCACTCTTCACGATGTGGATTACTATACCCTTAACCGCGTTCCAAATACTGCGTTCACCGAAGCTACCGCTTTCATGTTTCAGAAACGCGACCTGGAGCTGCTGGGACTTGAAGATACTGATCCTTTGAAAGAACATATGGCAGCACTCACCAATTTTTGGGCAAACTATGAAATAATGGGCGTCTCGCTGGTTGATATGAAGGTATGGGAATGGATGTATGCCAACCCCCTGGCTACCCCATCCCAACTGAAGGAAGCCGTGATAAGAATTGCCAAAGATATATGGACCCAGTACTATGCCCCTGTGTTTGGCTCGGCAGACGAACCCATACTTGCCATATATTCGCACATGATTTCCAGCCCTCTGTATTTGTCAAACTATCCGCTGGGCCACGTCATCGATTTCCAGCTTGAGCAACATATCAAGGGGAAAAATTTTGCTACCGAAGTGCTGCGCATGTACACTCAGGGAAGCGTGTTGCCACAGGCGTGGATGAAAGGTGCGGTAGGAACCGAGCTATCTGTACAGCCCATCCTCGATGCAGTATCAAAAGCACTTGAAGCGGTAAAGTAATCGCAACAGCCATTCAACCCCGCAGCCTCAGCCGATGCAGGTTTCTGTGACAGCGAGCGTTTGCGGGGTTGAGTTTTTTTGAAATCTGCACTTATGAGCAGACCTAAGTACATTTGGAAAAACCATAGGTTACGGTTCTGACTTCAGTGCCAGCTCGCTGATGGCAAGCCATGCCATCAGTGCGGTTCCGGTGTGCAGCGCCTGCTCATCAATATCAAAGGTTGAGGTATGTACAGACGATATGATTCCTTTATCTGTGTTGCGAATACCAAGTCGATAAAAGCACGATGGAATGATGTGCGAATAAAAAGCAAAATCTTCGGTGGTCATCAGGGGGTCTATTTCCTTAATGTTTTCATTGCCAAGCAACTCTTCTGCCGCACTGATTGCCCTGCTCGTCAAGGCAGAATCATTGACAAGCACCGGATAACCGCTGCGGATATTAACTTCGCACCGGGCGCCCATTCCTTCACACACCGACGTGGCAATCTGGTGCACTAATACGTGGGCTTTTTGACGCCACGATTCATCGTAGGTGCGGATGATGCCTTCCAGCTGGGCTTCATCGGGGATGATGTTCATACGCCCGTTGGCATTGAAACGGCCAAAACTGAGTACACTCGGCACATGCGGGGGGGCATGGCGACTCACGACCTGTTGCAGCGATGTGACCAGTTGTGCGCCAACCACTATGGGGTCGACCACCAGGTGAGGGGTGGCGCCATGCCCCCCCTTGCCAATGACGCGTATATAGATCTCATCCGATGAAGCCATGGAAGGACCTTTTCTAAATCCAACCTGTCCGGTGTTGAGCTGTGAATACACGTGCTGACCAAAAATACAACGAGGTCGGGGGTTGTCAAGTACACCCTCGTCTATCATCATTTTTGCCCCACCCGGCAGCGACTCTTCCGATGGCTGAAATATAACCCGCACACTACCGTTAAACTCGTTGCACAGACGATGAAGAATATAAGCTGTGCCCAGCAATGAAGCCATATGGGCATCGTGTCCGCAGGCATGCATCGCTCCCGGGTGCATCGAAGCATATTTCACGTCCGACTGTTCGCTGATGGGTAATGCATCCATGTCAGCACGCAGGGCAATCAGATCCGCATAAGGATTGATCCCTTCGATCGTGGCCACAATGCCTGTTTTCGCTACGCCTGTGCGACAGGCAATTCCCATATCCGTCAGCCTGCCGGCGATGAAAGCAGCGGTCTGATGCTCCTGGAATGACAGTTCAGGGTGGGCGTGCAAATGTCGCCTGTATTCAACCAGTTGCGGATATATCTCGCCGGCTAATCGAAGAATTTTTTCCTTCAGATCGGCCGAATAATGCGAAGTTTTTTTCATGTTTCAGGGCTTCGGGTTCTGCCATCACAAATCTATACTGCAGCTCAGGGAAACTTCAATAGTCCTGAAAGCCGGCTTTATCAAACAAAAGTAAGAATTTGATGTAATCCCGGAGTAATTCTTTTCTGTGCGGCTACAACTGAAGCGATATGCCTACCCAAAACTGCATGCCCACCTTCATAGAGTCGTAATATGAGCTTTTGCTAACTTCGGGTGAAATGGAAAAATTGACTCCAACATTCCTGGCAGGAGAAAAGCAAAAGTTTCCTAAAAAGCTGGTTTTTATAACACTCATCCGTTCGCGGGGTTCTGTAATACGCTCGCCGGTCATACGTTCAACCAGCACCTCGGAGTTATTGATTCGCCGGCGGTAATCGTACAGAATGAGCGTGGTGTTGTCAGCCCTCCAGAAATTCATGCTTCGGTTAATCCCCAGCAGGATTTTATATCGTTCCTTGAAAGCGAGCTGATAAAATACAGGCATCTGAAAAGTTCGCATCCGGGTAGAGTATTCCCAGTTAATCGTTTTATCCTCATCGGCCAGGCGGTAGTATTCCGAGATGGTTTCGTTCGAGTTGTTTATGTATTTGTAATAGTTGTTTACTTCGCTGTAGGAATCAGTCCGTTCGCTCGTTTTTGTTTGTTCAGACCGTAGCCCTGCGATAGCCCCTAGAACAAAGGTTTGACGGGCGGTTACCTGCCAGCTTAAAGCTGCCCGTATGATATGTGTACCCGAAGATATTCCACCTGAGCCGTTCCTGAAATCATACATTTTGGTCGAACCGTTGCTTTGGCTGGAGTTTGTGTTCCATTTGTAATAATACTCGTTCTCCGATTGGTTTTCGATGGATGATTTCAGCCTTAAGTCCAGGTCAGAATAGGAATAATCATACATCAGTCTGAACCGGGTACTGTTATTCAACTCGTGCTCCATCTGAAGTGAAGAATAGTAGGTATTTCCTTCATGGTTCCAGTCCTGGTCCGAGGTATACCATCCCTTGTAAAGACTCCAGTTATTTGTGCCTTTTGAGCCATATTGAGAATAGGAATCATCCTTTCGGGTCATGAGTTGCGACACATTACCGGAAAGGAACCCGGCATAAGCGCCATACGTACTGCTGTTTTGTTTATAGGTTGCTCCAAGCGAAAAATCCAAGTGATCGTATTGCTGGTTTCTGGATTCGTTAGTTTTCCAGTAGTTCTGGTAGCCGGGTTGCTGATCCCAGATGTTATTACTCCCCAAGCTTCCGTCACGATCAAACAAAAACTTTCCGGCCTTGATTCCTAAGGTCAACTGCTCATTAATTTCGTAAGCCGAAAATATTTGGATGGAATGTCCCTCGTGATACATTTCGTCAGAACCCGAAAACCTGTCAGTGATTGTATAGTTCTCCAAGCCTGCATATGAGGCTCCGTCAAGGTTTTTTCCGGCTGCATTGCGGTAGATATCGTAAGGGATGGAATAATATTTTTCTCCCAGCGTAATTACCTGATAGGTAACACCCAGGGTCACTGATTTATTGAAAACGGGCAGCCTCGAAAGCCAGGCAATGCTCATCAACGGAGTGAGTTCCTTCCGCTCAGAGGTATAATAGTAGCCATATCGCGGGGCGATGGAAGATACGCTTAGTTTATCGTAGGGATAGATGCCGCCATAATGGTTATTCAGTATGCTCCTGGAGTTTCTAAAATCGACATAAAAATAGCTGCCAGGCAGCGAATCTTTATCAAATCTAGAAAGATTTGCCGGGTTGCGTTGTAGGTCGATTAAAGTGTTATGTAGGCCTACAAGCGAAGGCCCTTCGAAATTCTCTGTGCTCAGCGGGTTGAGATAAATAGGCCTGAAAAAGAACTCGGTTTTCTCAAACGACATCTCCAGGGGCCTGTCGCCATAATATTGAGCCCAAAGTACATTTGTTAAACCAGCAGCCAGGATCGCACTCATCAAATATTTTCTCATAATGGTATGGTTAAATTTGTTACATTTATTGACGATAATCAGGCCCAGGAAGTTGCATCGGGCGCAAATTTATTACTCGTTTGCAATAACGGCCAACGTAAAATGCTTTTTTTGCGTCCTTCGCCGCTACATTACTGGCGAGACTACCTGCCGACCGTTTTAGTGCCGGGCAACACTCCCCTGGCTTTGAAAATATTGCGCTAAACCAATTAATCCTACTTTTGCACTATGGAAACAGTCAGACAAAACAAAATAGCCAAACTGCTCCAGCGCGACCTTGGCGATATTTTTATCAGCGAATCACGAAACCATTTTGATGGGGCCATGATTACGGTAACAAAGGTCCGGGTAAGTAGAGACCTCTCGTCGGCAAAAGTTTTTGTGAGCCTCTTTGCCACGCAGGATAAAAGCGGTCTGCTCAATAAAATAATAGCCCATGCCGGCGATTTACGATATCACCTCGGAAACAGAATTAAACACCAGGTAAGGGTGGTCCCCGAGCTACACTTCTATCTCGACGACTCGCTCGATTATATCGAGCGTATTGACCAGCTTCTGCATGGATAGCCCTTTTTAACCCTGTCATTTCAAATGCTTTACGACCCCATCAAAACAACCATTGGAAAGCTGGCCGGCTACCATCCCATTGCCAGGGTCATAATATATAAAATGCTCGACCTCGTGTTGCTTCGAGCCTGGTACGTAAAGAGGGAAATCAAAAGGTTTGCCGGATCTCGCCAACGGCCGATTGAAGTGTTGGATGCCGGAAGCGGGTTTGGACAATACACTTATTTTATTGCAAGTCGTTATACCCGATCTTTGGTGTCCGGGGTTGACCTTAAAAAGGAACAGGTGGATGACTGTACCCGGTTCTTTGCCCACAGAAAGCTGACGAATGCAAGGTTTATTCAGGCCGACCTGACCCAATTTCACGAGGAAAACAAATACGACCTGGCCATCTCCATCGATGTGATGGAGCATATTGTCGACGACGTCTTGGTATTCAAAAACCTTTATCACGCATTGCGGCCCGGAGCTTTACTGATTATATCCACCCCCTCTGATCTGGGAGGCTCAGATGCGGAAGATGCACATGATGAGTCATTTATCGGTGAGCATGTTCGTAATGGGTATGGAATGGAAGAGATAAAGGGGAAACTTATGCACGCGGGCTTCTCGAAGGTTGAGGCAGGTTATTCTTACGGGAACCCAGGGCAAATCGCATGGAAATTATCCATGAAATACCCGATGCTCATTCTGGGGCTTTCAAAATGGTTCCTTCTTCTGCTTCCTTTCTACTATCTTGTCACCATACCTCTTTGCCTACTTCTAAACCTGATCGATGTAAACAGAAGGCACACCAAAGGGACAGGGCTTATCGTTAAAGCTTTAAAATTATCACCTCCCGAAAATTCTGCACAGTGAATCTCTCACTACATATCGCTCGTCGGTATCTGATTTCGAAAAAAAGCCATAACATTATCAATATCATTTCGCTCATCTCACTCATTGGCGTTATGGTTGGCACTATGGCACTCATTATCGTGCTTTCCGTGTTCAATGGGTTCGAATCGCTCGTTAAGTCACTGTTCAATTCGTTTGATCCCGACCTAAAAATTACTCTGGCCGAAGGAAAGAACTTCGATTCAGCCGATCTTGACCGTAATGCCATTGAAAAGATACCGGGAGTTATATCCTATGTCGAAGTGCTTGAGGAAACTGCCCTGCTAAAATATCAAAACAGGCAAGCTCTTGTCACACTGAAAGGGGTAGGAGAAGATTTCAGGAAATCCAGCGGGCTTGATACGATGATGATTAATGGCAGCCTGCTTTTCGAAAAAGGAGACTATGACTACCTGGTTCTAGGCTATGGTGTGGCTTATATGCTGGGGTCTAATCTTAATGATTACGAAACCCCCATATCCGTGTATGCCCCAAGGCGCAATGCCACTTATGGCCCGCTGGCCGAGCAGGCATTTAACAGCCGTGTGGCATTCCCCAGCGGAATTTTTTCGATTCAGCATGACTTTGATACAAAATATACATTGACCTCCCTGCGCTTTGCTCGCGATCTGTTTCAATACAACGAGGAACTCACGGCTGTGGAGCTTGGAACAGACAAAAGATCAAGTCCCGAGATCATTAAAAAACAGGTAAAAGAGCTCGTTGGCGAACTATTTGTTGTCAAGGATCGCTACGAACAGCAAGCTCTGTTGTACAAGATTATGAAGTCTGAGAAGCTGGCGATTTTTTTTATTCTTTCCTTCATTCTTTTTGTGGCAACATTCAATATTCTGGGGACGCTGTCGATGCTGATCCTCGACAAGAAGAAAGACATTGCCGTGCTGCATAGCTTCGGAGCTGATAAAAACCTGATCAGAAAAATCTTTTATTCCGAAGGTCTGCTCATTTCTCTGTCCGGGGCTATTATGGGAATGATTCTGGGTGCCATAATATGCCTTGTTCAGATTAAGTTTGGTATTGTTCCCCTTAGCGGTGGCGAAGGTGCATTTGTGGTGGATGCATACCCGGTCAAACTGCAGCTTTCTGACTTTGTGCTGGTTTTCCTTATGGTCATGGTTATCTCAATACCCGCTGCCTGGCTTCCTGCCCATCGTATCACCTCAAACTTCTTTAATCTGCGCTTATCCTGATAAAGGCAGCGGGAACCCCGGCTGTCTGAGAGCTTCGTTTCCCGGCGTTTAAAAGGTTGTGTAACTGCAAATTTATTGTTAATTTACACACGGGTAAATTACAGTCAGGTTTGTATTAACTTTGAATCTGCCGGGTATGAATCACCTGCGCTCAAAGAGGAACCCGTAACGGGGCTTGAGTGGAAGATGTATTTATTACTGGAGGGCCGAATCGATCTAAGCAGTTTTTTAAGTGTTATGCATGAAGCTGATACCCTCATCTAATTCATCAGTTACTTACTGGCGGAAACATGTGCTGATATGGATGTTATGTGCATTGGTTGTGCCAGCCAGCGGAAAGCAGTGGGTGGGGATAAGATCAAACACACCGGCATCAGTCATCACTGAGGTTGTTTCTTCATCAGCGCAATCCACGGTGGTCAGACTGACAATTCAGGGGTTTTATCTCGGTGAAGCTGACAGTGGTGCTTATAAAGTTGAGGTGCCAGGCATGGTACCGATTCTCCGAAGCGGATCCCATTCCCTGCCCTGCCTTTGCCTGTCATTGGTCGTTGCACCTCACAGCCGGAGCCGTGTAAGAGTTGTAAACTACTCCTGGCGGGAGTATTCCGATATAAAAATTGCCCCCTCTGCTGGCCATCTTTTCAGGGCCGGCAATGATAGCCTTAGCCTTTATTTTCAAAGTATTACCTCGGAGGTGCCGCTACCGGATCAAATCTGTTACCTGCGTGCCCCATATCAGTTACGTGAATTGAGCGGACAGACCCTGGTTGTCAACCCCTTTGTCTATCAACCGGAATCACTGCTGCTAAAGGTGTACGACCAACTGGAGATCGAGGTGTTTGAAGAGGGAAACGGCGGTCAGCTTCCGCCGCTGAAGAGCTTAAGAGGCCAATTATTATCTGCCGAGTTTGAAAACATCTTCCGTGAGCAGTTTGTGAATTATTTACCAGTTAAAAATTCCGGAAGCGCCATAACTGAAAATATGCTGATTCTTTGCCCAGTCGAATTCATTAATGAAATCAAACCCTTTGTTTCGTGGAAGAGATCACGTGGGATAAATGCCGTGGTTAAAAATGTTTCTCGTATTAGTTCTCAGCCTGAAAAAATCAGAGACTTCGTAAAAGAATACTACAAGTCGAATGGATTAACTTATCTGCTGCTCGTGGGCGATCATGAACATATACCGGCAAAGCTGATAGCTGGCGAGTACTCTGATAATTACTACGGATATTTAGAAGGGGATGATTCATACAACGAAGTACTGGTTGGACGATTTCCGGCCAATAATCCAATGCAGGTCCAAAACCAGGTAAAGAAGGTATTGTATTATGAACGCGAAGTTGGATCGGACGCCAATTGGTTAACCCAGGCCATGGGCATTGCACGCAATGAAGGCGACGGTAGAGGCCATCGCAACGGAGAATCTGACTATGTTCACATGGATGGGATCCGAGATGTATTGCTTAGCTACACCTATCGAAATGTTTTTCGTGAATATGAAGCCAATTTGCCCAGCCTGCAAAACACCTCTGCCGAACAAATCTCAAACCGGATAAACTCGGGAGTATCGCTGGTGAATTATTGCGGACATGGCACCTCAGCAGGGTGGAGGGTGGGAGGATATGGAGCCCCCCAGGTGGGGCAGTTGTCTAATCTCCGCAAGTGGCCCATAATCTTTTCGGTGGCTTGTGAGGCGGGGAATTTTATACAAAACACTTGTTTTGCCGAACAATGGATGTGGGCCACTGACCCTATAAGCCGCGAGCCAACCGGAGCTCTTGGCGGCAAATTCTCGGCTTCGAAACAAACATGGCAGCCTCCGATGACGGGGCAGGACGAAATGATTGCCTTGTTGACAGGGCCGTCAGAAAACTGGATGAAAACACTTGGAGGCATTACGACCTCCGGAAGTATGCGGATGATCGATCACTACGGAACCGAAGGCCGCATAGCTCATGACTCCTGGATACTCTTTGGCGATCCTTCGCTGGTATTTCGCACGAACATGCCCGCTGCAATAAAGGCTGCTCACCCGTCTGCCATCCGGTCAGATGTTACATGCATAGAGATCAATTCAGATGCCGAAGGCGCCATGGTTTGCCTGAGCATGGGCGACAGCATCCTTGCCGTGGGGCGAATAACAAATCATCAGGCAGCGTTGCAGTTTTCAGGGCCCCTCGACCCGGGATGGGCAAAACTAGTCTTGTTTGCCTATAACAGAGTGACGTATCAAAGTATGATTCAGATCCTTCCACAGATTGTGCAAACAAATAATGATAATGAAACATCAAAGGGAGAAACCCCTAGGATCAACGCACTGCACATCAGTCCAAATCCTTCGCATGGCCAGGTCATTGTAAGCCTGCCTTCAAAGCCCCGGCAGCCCTGCGTACTAACTGTTTGTGATATTGCCGGAAAAGTAATCAGAACCTGGCGGATATTTTCACCCGAATATCCGATTCCACTTGATTTATCGGGTCTTGGCAACGGAATATACCACCTTCGAATAGAAAACGGCCGGGAAATCTATTCCGGTAAAGTCATAGTGATTAAATAGTTAAACGTACCTGAAAGTGAATTAAATTCACTTCGCTTGCAGGCGAACCTAATTCCCTGAAAATTATAACCAGCGTAAGATCACAAAACATATGGCTGACAGGTGCATTTGATTGTTAATGAGTGAGATGTGTTTTGTTGGCTCAAAATAATTCAGTGATTTTTTTGTTTTTTTCGATTTAATAATTTCCTTTGCATCGCAAATCTTAAAAAAGGAGAAAAAATGTCAGACATTGCAGCAAAAGTAAAAGCTATCATTGTTGATAAGCTTGGTGTTGATGAAAGCGAAGTTACACCCGAAGCTAGCTTCACCAACGACCTCGGTGCCGATTCACTCGACACTGTTGAGCTCATCATGGAATTCGAAAAAGAGTTCGGTATGCAGATTCCCGACGACCAGGCTGAAAAGATTGCCACGGTTGGCGAAGCCATTACCTACATCGAAAGCCTTGTTAAGTAATTTACTCTTTGATGAAGTCTAAGCGAGTAGTAATTACTGGTTTAGGCGCGCTGACTCCAATCGGTAACAACATTACGGAATACTGGGATGCGTTGCTGAATGGAGTCAGCGGCGCTAATACCATAACGCGCTTCGATCCCGCAAAATGCAAAACGCAATTTGCCTGTGAAATCAAGGGCTTTGATGCTTCTAAATTTTTTGAAAGAAAAGAGGCCCGGAAGTACGATCGTTTTTCGCAGTATGGGATAGTCACAGCCGACGAGGCCATCCGCGATGCCGGCATTGACGTATCGGCAATTGACCTGGACAGGGTAGGTGTAATCTGGGCCAGCGGCATTGGAGGCATCGAAACCATTGCTGAAGAAATCATGGGTTTTTGCCAGGGCGATGGTACACCGCGCTTCAGTCCTTTTCTGGTGCCAAAAATGATTGCTGATATTACTGCGGGGCATATTTCTATCAAGTATGGGTTCCGGGGTCTGAATTTCGCCACCGTATCCGCCTGTGCCAGCTCTGCCAACGCCATTGTTGACGCATTCTATTACCTTCTCCTGGGCAAAGCCGACCTGATTGTCTGTGGCGGAAGCGAAGCAAGTATCAACATTGTTTCAGTGGGCGGATTTAATGCATTGCATGCTCTATCAACCCGAAACGATGACCCCAAAACTGCCAGCCGCCCTTTCGACAGAGACCGCGACGGGTTTGTTATCGCAGAAGGCGCAGGGGCACTAATCCTTGAAGATTATGACCATGCCATTCGCCGAGGAGCTAAAATCTATGCCGAAGTAGTTGGTGCAGGCCTCACCGCCGACGCTAACCATATCACCGCACCTCATCCCGAAGGATTAGGAGCATATAATTCGATGAAGGAGGCAATCCGCGAAGCCGGTATCACCACCGCCGATATCGATCATATCAATACACACGGTACAAGCACACCCCTTGGCGATATTGCTGAGCCAAAAGCCATTGTAAACCTCTTTGGCGAGCATGCCTATGACATCAGCATTAATTCCACCAAATCGATGACAGGGCATCTGCTGGGTGCCGCCGGAGCTGTGGAAGCCATCGCTACCGTGCTCGCCGCACAAAACGATGTGGTACCTCCTACCATCAACCATTTTACTGACGACCCCGAGATAGACAACAAACTAGACTTCACCTTCCATACAGCCAAACACAGGGTAGTTAATTACGCCCTGACCAATACCTTTGGTTTCGGGGGGCATAATGTCAGTATTGTATTTAAAAAATACCTCGGCTAACCTTTTGGGTTAATTATGATTCGTTGGTTTAGGGAACGCCTGTTTCCCAGAGATGATTTACGTGGCCAGATTAAAAATCTCTTTGGTTTCACACCAGGCAATCTGGCACTCTACCAACAGGCTTTCCGGCATAAGTCAGTAGCCATCAAAAACGGAAACGGCACCCGGCTCAGCAATGAAAGGCTTGAGTTTTTGGGCGATGCCGTGCTGGATGCCATTGTGGCTGATTTTCTTTTCAAGCGGTTTCCTTACAAAGACGAAGGGTTCCTAACACAGATGCGTTCCAAGCTGGTGAGCCGCAATCATCTAAACAAACTATCGCTGAAGTTGGGAATCAACAACCTGATAAACAGCAACCCGGACCAGGCATATTTTAATAAATCGATGCATGGCAATGCCTTTGAGGCATTTATCGGCGCCCTTTATCTCGACAAGGGGTACCGCGAAACCGAACAAATTGTGGTTAGCCATATATTTCGGCTACATGTGGATATCGAAGAGATACTTGCCCAGGAGACAAATTATAAAAGCAGGCTGATTGAATGGACGCAACAGCATAAAAAGACCCTTGAGTTCAGTGTGGTTGATGAAGTGGGCTCGGGTTATTCAAAGCAATACATCGTAGAAGTGCAGATCGATGGGAAAACAAAGGCGAAAGGGCGTGATTTTTCTATAAAAGGAGCCGAGCAGGAGGCTGCTGCCAAAACATTTGAGCAGCTTCAGGAAGAAGACCCGAACGTGAACTAGCCTGATGCAACAAACCCAGCAAATCAAAATTTTAGAAGCCGGAGTGCATGCCTAAAAAACATTTTATTACCCCATCGGGCAGCCACGATTACCTGATTGCCGGAGTGGTGACAACGCTTCCGGGGTTCAGGTTGTGTTATTTTCTGAACAAAGCACTCGGGCTTCGGCTTTCCCGTGTTTCTGACTTTATTTCCCGTCAGTCAGACGATAGCGAAATAGCCTACCCTCTATATGCCGGAATTGACGCGGAAAAGCAGATCAACGGGTATCTGATATCGAACAAAAGCAGTCAATACCTCGTCCCCTCGCTCAGGCAATTCGATTTTCTGCTGATAACCGACGGCCTTCCGCTCAATATAAGCATGGCGGATCTGGTGAAAAAAGCCAATTTGATTCCACAGATTCAATTTGTACAGTCTATTGATATTTCGCTTGCGAAAGGGCTGGACATTTTTCTCGAAGATTTTGAAATGCAACTGACAAGCTTGCTGCGAAGATCAAAAACTTCCCCGGAAATCCAGACGGAATAATTGACCCTTAAAAGGAAGGGCTTCCTAACCTTTTTGCCACAGTATTGTTACATTTATTGAATGGTATACAGTGCCATAAGAGTACTGCAACGGTTATTTTAATAATTTTGTGACCTTATTTGAATTTAATCCAAATAAGCTTAAAGATCCCGGACTGATGGAAACAGGCCAAAACAACATTATTGAAGAGGTTACACGGAAGGATTATAAATATGGATTCTATACCGATATCGAAACGGAGGTAATTCCCAAAGGATTGTCGGAAGAAACTATACAAAAAATATCTTCGCTCAAAAACGAGCCCGAATTCATGCTCGAATTCCGTCTGAAGGCATACCGGAAATGGCTCGAAATGGAAGAGCCGACCTGGGCCAACATTTCGTATCCGCCTATCGATTATCAGGACATCATTTACTATGCTGCGCCTAAAAAGCAAAAACAGCTGAACAGCCTTGATGAGGTCGATCCGGAACTCATCGACACATTTAACAAACTCGGAATTTCGCTCGAAGAGCAAAAAAGGCTGACAGGGATTGCCGTAGATGCTGTGGTTGACAGCATATCGGTAAAAACCACCTTTAGCGAAACTCTTGCCAAGCATGGAATCATATTTTGTTCGTTCAGCGAGGCCGTTCAGAAGCACCCTGATCTGGTGAAACAATACATGGCCACTGTGGTGCCCTATGATGATAACTTTTTTGCCGCCCTGAATTCGGCAGTTTTCAGCGACGGCTCGTTTTGTTACATACCAAAGGGGGTGCGTTGCCCGCTCGAGCTCAGCACCTATTTCAGAATAAACGCGGCCAACACAGGCCAGTTTGAACGCACACTAATCATTGCCGACGAAGGCAGTTATGTGAGTTATATGGAGGGCTGTACTGCGCCGATGCGAGACGAAAATCAGTTGCATGCCGCAATAGTAGAAATCATCGCCATGAAGGATGCCGAAGTCAAATATTCGACAGTCCAAAACTGGTATCCCGGAAATAAAAAAGGAGAAGGCGGAATCTATAATTTCGTTACAAAGCGTGGTATTTGTAAGGGAAGTCACAGTAAGATATCCTGGACGCAGGTAGAAACCGGGTCGGCTATCACCTGGAAATATCCCAGCGTAGTGCTGATGGGCGATAACAGCGTTGGTGAGTTTTATTCCGTGGCCGTAACCAACCACATGCAGCAGGCCGACACAGGAACAAAAATGATACATCTCGGTAAAAATACCCGAAGCACCATCGTATCGAAAGGCATATCGGCCGGGCAAAGCAATAACAGCTACCGCGGCCTGGTGAAGATTATCAAGAGAGCCGAAAACGCGCGCAATTTCACGCAGTGCGACTCATTGCTGCTCGGCAGCCAGTGCGGTGCGCACACTTTTCCGTATATCCACAACGAGAACAAATCCTCCATCGTTGAGCATGAAGCGACCACCTCTAAAATCTCCGAAGACCAGTTGTTTTATTGCAAGCAGCGCGGCATCGACAACGAAAACGCTATCGGGCTGATAGTTAACGGGTATGCCAAAGAAGTACTCAAACACCTTCCACTCGAGTTTGCTGTGGAGGCTCAAAAACTTTTAGCCATCAGTCTTGAAGGAAGTGTCGGGTAAGAATAATCAATCAAAAAATAAATATTTAAAGCATCATGCTTTCGATCAAAAATCTTAAAGTCGAGATTCAGGGTAAGGAAATCCTGAAGGGATTAAATCTGGAAGCCCGCGCTGGCGAAGTACACGCCATCATGGGCCCAAACGGTACCGGCAAAAGCACCCTGGCAGCTGTCATTGCTGGACGCGAAGGCTACGACATCACCAACGGAAAAATTTTGTATAAGGGAAAAGACCTTGCCAGCCTCAACGTGGAAGAACGGGCCTGCGAAGGAATCTTTCTGGGATTTCAATACCCGGTCGAGATTCCCGGAGTAAGCTTGGTGAATTTCATGAAGACGGCTATTAACGAGCAGCGCAAATACAAAGGGCTGGATCCTATGCCAGCTAAGGAGTTTCTGGAAAAGATGGAGGAGGCAAAGCGGCTTCTCGAAATGAATACCAGCCTCACCCACCGGTCGGTGAATGAAGGCTTCTCGGGGGGCGAAAAGAAGAAGAACGAAATTTTCCAGCTTGCCATCCTTGAGCCAGCCCTTGCCATCCTTGACGAAACCGACTCGGGCCTCGATATTGATGCCTTGAGGATAGTAGCCAACGGTGTGGTAAAACTTCGTAACCCGCGTAACACATTTATCTTGATAACGCATTACCAGCGGCTGCTTGACTATATCGTACCCGACTTTGTTCATGTTTTATTCGACGGTCGCATTGTGAAATCGGGCGGAAAAGAACTGGCCTTTGAACTGGAAGAAAAAGGGTATGACTGGATCAGGCGGCGTAGTTAGCTGAAGTAAAAAATCCCCGGAGAAATCTCAAGCACGATGACAACCATTCTCACCGAATACACCCTGAAGGAAAAAATGATGAAGCTGTTCGAAGAAACGCTTCGCACCAACTTCATTCATGACAACGACCACCTCCGAAGTATTCGTTTGAAAGCCATTGATCAGTTTTCCAGGATAGGTCTTCCAGACAGTAAAACTGAAGGCTGGCGCAGCACCAACCTGTCGAAACCACTGATGCTGGAATACAAGCAGCATTTTGAGCCTTTTGAAAAAGATGTGGACATCGAAAAAATGTTCATGTGCGAGGTACATGACCTAGAGTCCCACTTGTTCACTCAGCTTAACGGATGGCTTGTGTATAAGAATGAAGGCCTCACTACCTTACCCGGCGGCATTGTGGTGGGAAGCCTGGCGAGCGCATTCAGCGTCATGGGTGATGTCATAAGTAAGCATTACGCAAAATATGCCGATATCAAATCGGGAGGCTTTGTTGCATTGAACACAGCCTTTGCCCAGGATGGTTTGTTTATCTATGTTCCCGATAATGTTGTGGCCGACAAACCCATCCAGATCATCAATCTCATCAACCTGAAGGAAAACCTGTTTATTCAGCCGCGAAACCTGGTGGTACTCGGGAAAAACAGCAAATTGCAACTGCTCTACTGCGATCACAGCCTGCTGCACAAGCAAAGCCTCATCAACTCAGTGACCGAAATGGTGCTTGATGACGGCGCACAACTCGAATACTATAAACTGCAGAATAAGGACAGCAACTCGACATTGATTACCAATGCATGGGTTGTACAGAAAAAGGACAGCCGGTTTGTAAGTAACATGCTGACGCTTAATGCCGGAATCATCCGCAACAACATGAATGTTGCTCTTTTTGGCCAGCACGCCACCACCGAACTCTACGGACTTTATTTGGTGGACAAGGAACAGCACATCGACAACAACGTAGTGGTCGATCATCAAATGCCCAACAATTACAGCACTCAGCTTTTCAAAGGCATACTCGATGACCAGGCCAGGGCGGTATTCAACGGGCATATCCTGGTGCGCCGCGAAGCCCAGAAGACTGACGCTTTCCAACGCAACCGCAATATAATGCTGACCGACAAGGCTATGGTCGACTCCAACCCACAACTCGAGATATATGCAGACGACGTGAAGTGCAGCCATGGGAGCACGGTTGGCCAGCTCGATGCCAATGCCATGTACTATATGCGTTCGAGAGGAATCTCTGAAGATGCTGCCCGCATGGCCCTGATGAACGCCTTTGCCTCCGAAATCATTCATAAAATCAACATCGACCCATTGAAAGAGCGTATTGACGTGATGGTATCAAAACGGCTCAGAGGCGAACTTACTATCTGTGATCAATGCATACTCGATTGCAGCGAACGCCGTAAGTATTCATTTGATATTGACCTGAGCAAGATTCAATTATAACTTTGATCAAATATACCAGGAATGAATATTGAAAAAATACGCAACGATTTCCCAATCCTGCAAACGGCGGTGTACAACCGGCCTCTGATATATTTTGATAATGCCGCAACGACACAAAAGCCCCGTCAGGTAATCGATTCGGTCAGCGAATACTATCAAACCCTGAATTCAAACGTGCATCGCGGGGTTCATCACCTAAGCATCAAGGCTTCGGAAAAATATGAACAGGTCCGGAATCAGGTCAGGGAGTTTATCCATGCCGTGCATGCCCATGAAATCATTTTCACGCGAGGAACCACGGAAGCCATAAACCTGGTGGCAGCTTCCTTCGGTAGGAAGTTTATTAAACGCAGCGATGAAATCATCGTATCGCATATTGAGCATCATTCCAATATTGTGCCGTGGCAGATGCTTTGCCACGAAAAAAAAGCACGCCTTAAGGTAATCCCTGTGCTTGACAACGGAGAGTTAGACCTCGATGAGTTTGAAAAACTTATGAACCCCCGCACCCGCCTGGTTGCCCTCACCCATGTGTCAAATACCCTTGGAACCATCGTTCCAATCGACAGATTTATCGATATTGCGCACAGACATAACGTTCCTGTCCTCATTGATGGTGCACAGGCGGCCGGACACCTTCGTGTGGATGTGCAACAGCTCGATTGCGATTTTTACTGTTTTTCGGGGCACAAGATGTATGGCCCTATGGGCGTTGGCGTTTTGTACGGCAAAGAGGAATGGCTAAATCAGATGCCGCCCTACCAGGGTGGTGGCGACATGATTAAAGATGTGTCGTTTGGAAAGACAATCTATAACGACCTGCCATTTAAGTTTGAGGCGGGCACCCCCAATGTGGCCGATACTTTTGGCTTGGGTGCGGCCATCGAATACCTGAATATGCTTGGGCTTGATAAGATAGCCGCACGCGAGAAAGATCTTCTGGACTATCTTACCAGGCGATTGCATGAAATACCTGAAGTGAGTATCATAGGAAGCGGCTCGCATAAGGTGCCGGTGGTATCGTTTCTGATCAATCATATACACCCTTACGATGCGGGAACCATCATAGACCGCCTGGGAATTGCCGTGCGTACCGGAAATCATTGTACACAGCCTATCATGGACAGATTCAGGCTTCCCGGAACCATAAGAGCCTCACTCGCATTTTACAACACCCGCGAAGAAATAGACCGGCTTATATCCGCCATCGAAAAAGTGAAACAAATGTTCTCATAAAACGCTGCCCCTACAATTATGAGCAAGACTATTCAAGAACTTGAAAAAGAGGTGATCGATGAATTTGCCATTTTCGATGACTGGATGGATAAGTACAATTACCTGATCGAAATCGGCAAAGAGCTTCCGCTGATAGATCCAAAGCACAAAACCGAATCAAATCTTATCCATGGTTGCCAGTCGAGGGTGTGGTTGCATGCCAGGTTGCACGACGACAAGGTTTTATTCAGCGCTGACAGTGACGCCGTTATCACCCGCGGAATTATCAGCCTCTTGATACGCGTACTGTCGAACCAGACTCCCGAAGCCATTTTAAGCGCCCCACTTACATTTATTGATGTCATTGGCCTCAGGGATCACCTGTCGGTAACACGGTCAAACGGGCTGATGAACATGATAAAACAAATGAAGATATACGCCCTGGCTTTTATATCCAAATAATCCATCCTCATGACCCCCGCACAAAAACGCGAACAGGAAGAAGCCATCATCCTGCAGCTCAAACAGCTGTTTGATCCGGAGATTCCGGTCAACATATACGATCTGGGACTAATTTATGGTATTGATATATCCACTGAAGGCAAGGCTGTTATTACTATGACGCTTACAGCTCCCAACTGTCCAGTAGCTGAAACCCTTCCTGTTGACGTAAAGGAGGCTGCGATGCGCGTGGAAGGAATTACCCGGGCCGAAGTAATTCTCACCTTTGATCCGCCCTGGAACAAGGATATGCTCAACGACGAAGCCTTGCTTGAATTGGGATTGCTATAACATTATCAGATGCCTTAGCGGGCAGGTACTTTTTTGAAGGGCGCCGGCAGAATATCCGTTGCGGCTCGTAGACAGATTCCTCACTAATTGTATATTTACCGCAGTTTTAGAAAGTGGCGTCAGGCGGTAAAGATCTAACAGGCATGCTTCGTAAACTCTTCCTTCGTATTATCCCGGGTTTTTTCATTGTCTGCAAAAGCCTGTCCCTTTTTGCCAGCACTAATGAAGATCTTCAACCCGCATGGCCGGCTGCCATAGAAATAGACATTCCCGGTATTGTAGTTCAAAAAGTTGAAACTAAGATCAGGATCATTGCAAAAGACTCGTTTTCATCGTCGGCGACAGACACCATTGATGCCATGGTTGGCGGAAAAACAACCCGGCTGGTATTCAGTGGTCAGACTGCGGAAACACCTTACACCTTTAATCAGCGCGAATCCTTGCGTGTTTCTGTGGGCGAGGTTTCTGCCACCCGCGATGTTCGCCCTGTACCCCTTTGGCTTTCCATACTTCCACCTCTGATTTCGATTGCCTTTGCACTCATTTTTCGCGAAGTGGTCTCAGCCCTTTTTCTCGGCATTTTTTCCGGCACCTTCATCATCTGGTATTACAAAGGGGTTGGATTTTTTGCCGCCTTACTCAACGGACTTGTGATGATCATTGATACATATATACCTGATGCCATTCTTGACCGCGGGCATGTGTCAATCATTATTTTTTCGATGATGATAGGGGCTATGGTGCATCTTATTACACGAAACGGCGGCATGAAAGGGATTGTTAATATCCTCTCACGTTTTGCCTCTACCTCGCGCTCAGGCCAGACGGCGGCATGGCTGATGGGAATTGCCATTTTTTTCGACGATTACGCCAATACCCTCGTTGTTGGCAACACCATGCAGCCAATGACGGATCGTCTGCGTATCAGCCGCGAGAAGCTTGCCTATATCGTCGACTCAACGGCGGCACCTGTAGCTGCGGTAGCCTTTATTACCACCTGGATCGGCGCCCAACTCTCATACATCTCCGATGGCATTCGCAACCTGAATCTTGATGAAAATCCATACCAGGTTTTCATTCATTCGCTTCCATATGCATTTTATCCTTTTCTGACCATAGCCTTTGTAGGCGCCCTGATTTACCTTCAGCGAGACTTTGGCCCCATGCTGAAAGCCGAACGAAAAGCACGTGCAGGTCAAATCCCGGCAATAAAGACGCCCGGTATCGCAAACCATTCTGTCGAAACCAGAAATCCGCGGTGGTATAATGCAGCCATTCCGGTTTTCGTGGTAGTATTAGGAACAATCACGGGCCTGATGATAACCGGTATGGAAAAAGTTGTCTGGAACAATAGTCTGCCTCTATCCTACAACCTCTCGCATATCATCGGGCAAGCCGACACCTACCGCGCACTGCTTTGGTCGTCACTGGCCGCCACGCTGGTGGCGCTAATGCTCACGTTAAGTCAAAAATTATTAAACTTAAAGGAAAGCATCGACAGCCTGATCGACGGGTTTCGCACCATGCTTACAGCAATTGTTATCCTGGTCATGGCCTGGGCCATTGCGCTTATCACCCAGCATTTGCACACCGCAGATTTTATTTCCCAACTATTGCTCCGCTTTGAAGTGAATCCCTATCTGATACCTTCCATCACTTTCCTTTTCGCCTCGGGAGTGTCGTTTTCAACAGGTTCGTCATGGGGCACCATGGCAATCATGTATCCCCTTATTCTGCCTGCCACATGGTTCATCTGCCAAACCAATGGCCTGGACTATAATGCATCCATGTCTGTATTTCATAATGTGGTTTCGTGTGTTCTGGCCGGATCTGTGCTTGGCGATCATGTCTCACCCATCAGCGACACCACCATCCTGAGCTCTCTGGCTAGCTCTTGCAATCACATTGATCACGTTCGCACACAAATGCCCTATGCGTTACTGGTCGGATCCATTGCTGTTCTTGCTGGTACAATCCCTGCCGCATTTGGTATATCGGTGTTTGTTCTGTATCCGGCGGCACTTGCCATCCTGATTGCCACAATACTGATCCTGGGGAAAAGTACCAAAACCGTCAGCAGCACCTAATTTTATGAATACAGTTCATATAGTCCTGTTAGTCGTTTCAGGTATACTTGCCGGGTTCATCAATACCATGGCAGGTGGCGGATCGGTAATATCCTTGTCGGTGCTGATGTTTCTTGGCTTGCCTCCGCAAATCGCAAACGGCACGACACGTATCGCTGTACTCGCCCAGACGATGGCATCAGCCGGGTCATTCAGGCGGCAGAAGGTGCTGAATATAAAAGAAGGTACCCGCTTGGCAATACCGGCCATGATCGGCTCCATCATTGGGGCCCAGTTGGCCATCGATATCAATGAAACGGTATTTAAACGGGTAATTGCCTTGCTGCTGATTTTCATTATGGTGATGATGTTTATTAAACCCAACCAGTGGATCAAGGGCAGGGAACACACCGATAAACATCGTTCGTCATGGCTTCAGATACTTGTTTTTTTTGGAATTGGGCTTTATGGCGGATTTATTCAAGCCGGCGTGGGGTATTTTCTGATTGCAGCTATTGTGCTTGGTGCGGGCTACGACCTGGTAAAAGCAAATGCCATCAAAGTGTGGATTGTGATGATTTATACACCATTTGCCCTCATCGTGTTTTTGCTCAACCAACAGGTCAATTGGACCTTCGGGCTCATTCACGCGGTGGGTAATATTATTGGAGCGCTCATTGCTGCGCGGATGGCGGTTAAACAAGGTGCCGGTTTTGTAAGATGGGTGATCATTGTTTTCATCCTGTTCACAGCGGCTGATCTTAGCGGAATCTTCAGCATTAAGGAACTGTTTTGATAATATAATCAAATAACATTTGACCATGAGATTAACATTGATTTCAATTCTATCATTCATCGTGTTGCTTCATTTTGGAACATTTGCTCAAAAGCCTGATTATGTTTTGGTAGTACACGGAGGTGCCGGGAATATCGGTAAAGAAAAGCAGACTCCCGAACGACTGCGCGAGGTGGAACTTGGTTTGGCAAGGGCTCTTGATGCCGGCGAAGCCATTCTTAAAAAAGGAGGCTCGGCCATGGATGCGATTGAAGCTGCGGTCAGGACTCTGGAAGATAACCCATCATTTAATGCCGGGAAGGGAGGTGTGCTAAATGCCGAAGGGCGTGTTGAGCTGGATGCAAGCATCATGGATGGTAGCACTCTGAAAGCGGGTGCTGTAGCTGGCCTACATATTGTTAAAAACCCAATCACTGCTGCAAGAAAGGTGATGGAAAACACACCCCATGTGCTTTTAATCAGTAAAGGCGCCGAGAAGTTTGCCAGGGAACAAGGTCTTGAACTGGTGAGCCCATCCTATTTCATCACCCCTGCCAGCCAGGCCGAATACAAGCGGATCAAGAAACAGAAAAGCGAGGAAGGGCGTAAAGGTACGGTGGGTGCTGTAGCCCTCGACCAACATGGCAACCTGGCTGCCGCTACATCAACCGGAGGCATGGTGATGAAGAAATTTGGCAGGGTGGGGGATGTGCCTCTGATCGGCGCAGGTACCTATGCCAGCAATCAGACTTGTGCGGTATCGGCCACCGGTCACGGCGAGTATTTTATCCGGAATGTGGTCAGCTACGACATATCGGCCCTGATGTTGTACAAAGGTATGAGCCTGACAGATGCAGCAAACTGGGTGGTAATGGATAAACTTGTGAAGCAAAAAGGCAACGGTGGCATTATTGCTGTGGACAAGGATGGAAATGTGTCCATGCCATTCAACACAAATGCCATGAACCGTGGCTATGTCAAAAGCAACGGCGAACGATTCATCGCTATTCTAAAATAACGTAACGCTGCGATGTTTGAACTTATTGATACAAAGCCTGTTGTTGAAAAAGTTGTAGTTGTTGGATTGCTATTGAGCAAAGAGGACGAGAAACGCATCCATGAGTTTCTTGACGAGCTTGCTTTTTTGGTGGATACGGCAGGCGGCGTAGTCATCAGGCGTTTTATTCAGCGCCTGGAGGTGGCAGACCCAAGAACCTTTGTTGGGACCGGAAAGTTGGCGGAGATTGCTGAATATGTGGAATCTGAAAAAATCGATACCGTCGTTTTTGATGACGAGTTGTCTGCTTCGCAAATACGTAATATTCAGCGTGTTATACAGGTAAAGGTGCTTGACCGGAGCAACCTGATACTCGATATTTTTGCACGCAGGGCACGAACGGCCCATGCCCGCACCCAGGTCGAACTGGCACAATATGAATACCTGCTGCCTCGCCTTACCCGCATGTGGACGCACCTGAGCAAGCAACGCGGCGGAATAGGGATGCGTGGCCCCGGTGAAAAAGAAATCGAAACAGACAGACGTATCATACGCGATAAAATTGCCCTGCTCAAAAGCAAGCTGATTCAGATTAACAAGCAAAAGATTACACAACGCAGCAATCGGGGAAGCTTAGTAAGGGTAGCCCTGATAGGGTACACCAACGTCGGGAAATCGACCTTGATGAATGTGCTGAGCAAATCCGCTGTTTTTGCAGAAAATAAATTGTTTGCCACACTTGACACCACAGTGCGTAAAGTTGTCATCGGCAATCTTCCGTTTTTACTGAGCGATACTGTTGGCTTCATCCGCAAGCTGCCGCATACCCTGATTGAATCCTTCAAATCAACATTGGATGAAGTTCGTGAGTCGGACATCCTGATACATGTGGTGGATATTTCTCATTCCGATTTCGAGGAGCAGATAGAGGTTGTGAACCAGACACTTACGGATATTGAGGCTGGCGGCAAACAGATCATGATGGTTTTTAATAAGATAGATGCCGTTTCATGGAGTGAGGATATACCCGACCAGGAAACCCGAAATGAAACTGCGGGCGAATCTTTAAAGAAACATTGGGTTGCCCGGGCCAATGCACCGGCAGTTTTTGTGTCAGCGCTTAATAAAACCAACCTCGATGAGCTCCGGGAAATTCTTTATCACAACGTGAAAGCTATCCACATCAAAAGGTATCCTTACGAGAAATTCCTTTATTAAGGGAAAAAACAATAGTGAATATGGAAAGCCGGGCCGGGACTGCCATTCAGGACATGGCAGCCATCATCGCCTTGACGATGTTTTCGCAACCTAGTGCAATATGTTCAATTTCGGCGTTGAGCATATAACATGGAGTGGTAAACACATTGTATTTACTGTCTTTTACCACCTCGCCATGGCTGGTGACTACGTGGTTTGCTCCCAGCGAGGTAACGGCTTCGGCAGTTCCTTTGTCCTGGCCAATGGTGAGTTGAACATCACCCAGGACTTTGGCGATCAGTACCGGCGAAATGCACAAAGCCCCAATCGGTTTATGAGCTTTTGCCATTTCCTTAATAGCGAAGGCCACCTGATCATTCACCTTGCAATCTGGCCCATTAAAGGCAAACGTACAGAGGTTTTTTGCTACCCCAAAGCCACCCGGAAGAATCAGGGCATCGAAGTTGTGCGACGAAAAATCAGCCAAAGACTTAATCTTGCCCCGGGAGATACGGGCTGATTCAATCAATACATTGCGTTTTTCTGGCATCTCGGCTCCCGTTATATGATTCACTACATGATGCTGTGCTACGTCGGGGGCAAACACCTGGTAGTCGGCGCCAGCTTTGCGAATGGACAGCAAAGTCAGCACAGATTCATGAATTTCTGCTCCGTCATACACGCCGCATCCGGCCAGGACTACTGCAAACTTTTTCATAGACTTACCTTTTATCTTGGTTACTGAGATCAAAAATAACATTTATCTGCAAACAGGTTGAGAGGCCCTTTCGTTTGCGTACCTTTATCGTGGTTAAGGATTATGTGTTGACAAGTTTTAGGAAAGATGTGCGGACGTTTTTCACTTACCACCGATGAGGAGATCCTGAACGAGCGGTTTGAACTTGCCGGGGGCAGCGCTCCTTATAGAGCACGCTATAATTGTGCCCCCACGCAGATGCTAGGAGTGATCACCGGTGAGGCGCCTCACAGGCTAAGCTATTTTCGCTGGGGATTGATACCCGCCTGGGCAAAAGACCTTTCTGTTGGCAACAAACTTATCAACGCCAGGGGCGAAACTCTCGGGTCCAAACCATCCTTCCGACAGGCATACTTCAGGCGTAGATGCCTGGTGCCAGCAGATGGCTTCTATGAGTGGAAAACAAAGCCTGAAGGAAAACTGCCCTACCGGATTACCCTGCGCAGCCATGAACCCTTTGCAATGGCCGGAATCTGGGAGGCCTGGAAAAACTCTGGTGGGGTGCTCATTTTTTCGTTTGCCATCATTACCACAGCTGCCAATGCGCTGATGCGCGCCATCCACGACCGCATGCCCGTAATACTGAAACGGGAAGATGAAAAAAAATGGCTTGAAAACAATGACCCCGCCCTCCTCGACTCCCTTCTG
Organism: Lentimicrobiaceae bacterium; assembly: GCA_037445555.1. Taxonomy (GTDB): domain Bacteria; phylum Bacteroidota; class Bacteroidia; order Bacteroidales; family JAAYJT01; genus JAAYJT01. The sequence goes on along the minus strand of JBBIKG010000012.1, from coordinate 624 downwards.
AGTCCCTACGATGCTGACACAATGATGGCGTATGAGATCACAAAACTAGTGAACTCTCCCGCAAATGATAATCCGCAAATTCTATACCCTTCTGTTAAGAATTAAACAGCCATCAAATTGCATCCCCTTATATCGCTGTGATCGTATCGGCCAAGCACTTCAAATTTCCCTCCGGCATGACACCGACCAATGTCCTGGGTGGCAATGAATGCACAGCTGTTAATGTTGGCAAGGTCGATAATATGTATAGCCCCGGTATTACCCTGGGCAATCCAATGCATTGGGTCATTCAGATCCGCCATCATTACACGCATCCAGGGTGGCGCAACGAACAGCCCGTTGCCTTTTGAATAAGCCTGCGAGAGGAGTTCTGTCATACCGTATTCGGAATGGATGGCCGGAAGGTCAAAACGCTGCTTAAGAATGCCATGTAACTCTTCTCTTACCATTTCATTGCGTCTGCCTTTCATTCCTCCCGTTTCCATGATAGTAAAAAATCCGGGTAGTTTAATCGGATATTTTTCACTGAAATCAAGCAGGGCATAGCTTACACCCAGCAGGATGGTTGGCTGGTGCAGTGCGATCAGATGTGCAATGATTTTTGCCAGCTTTTCAAAATCGTAC
>JBBIKG010000011.1:0-85239 GCA_037445555.1 Lentimicrobiaceae bacterium | reverse complement strand
CAATTCAAAAGCAATTCACAACTTCGAATACCCTAACAAAGGAGCCTCCAATAGTGTGCTCAGTAGATCAAAGATACAATTCAAAAGCAATTCACAACTGGGCGGTTCGACAAGAATGCCAGTGGCTGAGGGTCGGTCATGACCACAGCTGTCTTGGGCGGCCAATCCAAAACACCTCACCACGCTGCTCAATGAAAAATTCAGGCTTTGATCAACAAGATATGCTATTCCACAATGAAGGCAAGTCCGATCTTATACTCAAGTCCTCCCGCTCCTACTCGATCCTTCACATCAAAGGTTTCATGATCTTTAGAGCTACCTGCCTCCCTAACGGTAGAGAGCACTGCTATCCTGTAATCGATACAGGCATAAATGGACACATGCTGAATTGGGTTAATCGTAATGCCCCCGCCAATCGGAATTCCGATAGAAGTGTATCGGGCATCGGAAACATGAATACCAATTTGACTCGAATGACCGTCGCGAATTTTGAATATTCCAAGCTCAATTCCGAAGGACGGGAAAACCTGGATGAACGGTAAAGTTCCTGATTTCTTTCCCTCTTTCGGTAACAAATATCTACCTGTCATGTTGAAAAAGTTCACAGTAACATTGTCCATTTTTTTCCCCTTATACGTGGCCGGAAACGAGTATCGGGTATATTCAAAACCGTATCTGCCGCCCTTTTCGTGACCTAGAATAATCAATCCAAATCCGCCCACAGGATCCAGTTTTGGCAGAAAAAATTCGGAGGCACTTCCAACCAGGCTGGTTTCACCGTCAAAAAGGCCTTTTATGGCGCCATAGGCATAGTTCGCTCCAACGGAAAATCTATCCTGTGCCAGGCAATCTTGCAGGCTTGTAGCCCAAAAAAGAGGACGATTAATAATGTACAAAGAAAAGTTTTCATGGGTGTTGGGTATAAGAGTTTGAACCTCTAAAGATACAACCTATTTTCAAGTATGTCAAGTAATTATACATAATGAATCAGACAATATGCCAACCTTTATTATTTTTTTTTGATGCCCTTCTTCTCAAAGTATTTCAGTTCCGATTTACTTAAATACCATCTCCCGCCCGATCCCGATGACTATCGGAAGAGCGTCGTGACACCAAATCGAGCGCAGGCATCAACATCAATTCACAACAGCCAATCATTTCCCTACTTTACATCTGTTTCCTCTGCCCTGAGTCTCGTCGCCACTTTTTTGCGTCAGCAAAAAACTGTCAGTTCTATAGGTAGGTGGTCAGCGCAGCACTTCCGGCGCAGCAAATCACCTCCCTGGCTATTGCCAATTAAATTAGAGAAATCAAAAGATAAATAAGATGAAGGTTTATCTCTGCCAATTCTTCTAAAATCAATCCCTAACCCGGTAGCAACAGTTTGAATACAGAAAATAAAAAAGCCGCCCGCAGGTGGCTTAATGCTTCAGTGACTCCGAAAGGATTCAAACCTTTAACCTTCTGATCCGTAGTCAGATGCTCTATTCAGTTGAGCTACGGAGCCCTATGAGGCTGCAAAATTAATAAATATTCGCTTATCTGAACCTGTCAGTAAGAATTTTTTGCGCCGGCACTTATTTCTTCACCTTAATGGTGCAGCCTACAGCTTTGGTTGTTTCGGGATTGGGAGTTTTACCCGAAATCAGAGCATCAATGGCATCGGCCAGATAGGTCTGAGTGACAGATTCGGGCTCCTGCCAGTTATTATCAAGGGTTCCGATGTATTTTACCACAAGGTCCTTGCTTTGCTTTTGCACAACAAACACATGCGGAGTGCGTGTAGCGCCCCATACCGGGTAAACCTTTTGTCCGTCATCAAACAAATAGGGGAAGGTGAAACCTTTCTCGGTTGCACGTTCTTTCATTTTATCATATGAGTCGGCGGGTACCGCTTCGGGATCATTGGGATTTATGGCAATAACAGGATAGCCAAGAGTCTTGTATTTTTTATCGAGAGCAATGATGCGGTCTTCGTACGCCACTGCGTAGGGACAGTGGTTGCAGGTGAAGATGACCACGAAACCTTTGGCTTGCCGAAAATCGGACATGGAGACCATTTTTCCGTCAACATTCTTAAGTTTAAAATCGGCTACTTTATCGCCGATCTTGTAGCCGGTCTGTGCCTGAGCAGCAAACAAGCCGGCCAGGAGGAGAGTGAGTGAAAGGATTGATTTTTTCATTGATAATCAGATTTAGGTTTATGCTTAGTATTGTATCACATTTTCGACTGCTTCGCGGAGTTTGTCAAGATCGAAAGGCTGCTCGTAGAATTTCCTGTGCCTGCTGTTATAGATCAGTGTGGCAGGCAACGCTCCCGACCATTCGGGCGATACTTTGTCGATCCAGGAATTTGCATCCGGATCGGCGAGCAGAATCACTTCCTGGTTTATTTTCAGCCTTTGGATGAAGGGTATGACGCGGCTTTCGATCTGACGCGGGTGATCAAGGCTCACCAACACTACCTTAACGCCTTTGGTTTCGTAATCGGCAGCAATCTGCTGAAAGTAAGGCATTTCCTTTACACAAGGTGCACACCATGTTGCCCAGAAATTGATAACCCACGTATGGTTATCCTTCATGTGAAGCCGTGGCTCAAGCTCAGGAAATTTCATCGATTTTACCTCCGGATTGCCCGCAGGTGCGCGAGTGCCGATTACTACAAGGATTATGGTCAGAAAGAGATAACGCTTCATAGTAGTTAGAAACACTGCGCAGAGCAAAATGTTCGATCGCTGCGTAAAAGTCACTGACCAGCTCAGCAACTCATCAATCGCATGCCGTTGTTTGAATTTACTAAAACACTTTTTTCCCATCCAGATAGGTAGCAATTACTTTGGCTGCGGGTATCTGGTCGTCGGGAACAGTGAGTAGGTCACGGTCGAGGATGACAAAGTCCGCCACCTTACCAGGCTCAAGACTGCCTTTCACCGCATCTTCGAATGCTGCCTTTGCTGCCCATATGGTGATGGACCGCAGGGCTTCTTCTCGTGTGAGCGCATTCTCCATTTGCCACCCTTGTTCCGGGAACCCCGAAAGGTTGCGGCGTGCTACAGCCGCGAAAAAAGTATGTACGGGATGTATGCCTTCAATCGGGAAGTCGGTGCCGTTGGGGATCCATCCGTTTTGGCTCAGCAACATCTTTTGCGCATACGCAAAACGCACTCTTTTGCTGCCAAGCCTGCTTTCGGCCCAGGGCATATCGCTCGTGGCATGTGTTGACTGGATCGAGGGGACGATGTTATATGTGCCAAACTGGTCGAAATCGTCGGGATGCACTACCTGAGCATGTTCCACACGCCATCGCAGGTCATTATCTGCCGGCAGAATCTGCGAATAGACATCCAGGGTTTTCCGCACAGCGGCATCTCCGATGGCATGCACACAAAGCTGGTATCCGTGCCGGAATGCCAGCTGCGCCACCTCTTTCATCCTGTCTTCATCGGTTACCCAAATTCCATACAGGCCTGGTGCATCACTGTATGGTTCAATCAGTCGTGCCCCGCGCGAGCCCAGGGCGCCGTCCGCATAGAGTTTCAGGCTCCTGACGCTGAGTTTGGGCGTAATATAGGTGCCTTTGCAGACAAAACTTGCGATGTTCTCGCTGCTTGGATCCAGCATGGCATACACGCGCATTTTCAGCTGTCCTGCAGTTTGAAGCGAATCCAGTAGCATCACCCGCGGCCTGCTCAAACCTGCATCGCACACCGAGGTCAACCCAGCGGCAAAACAATTCTGCTGTGCAGTCAGCAACAGGCTGCTGAGTTCTGCGTCAGTTAGCGGCGGTATGGCAGCTTTGAAACGGTCGGCTGTGTTTTCTAGAAATACCCCCGTAAGTTTTCCGCCCGAAGAGATGGCCTCGCCTTCAGGGAACCTGGTTTTGTTTGAGATATCGAGCAGATTCATGGCTTTGTCATTCACTATCACCGCATGACCGTCGATGCGGATCAGCACCACCGGTATTTCCGGAAATGCCTCGTTCAATGCTTTGTTTGTCGGAAACTCTTTACCTGGCCAGCGGTTCTGATCCCAACCGCGCCCCACTAGCCAGGCCACCAGGTTTTGCTGCCGGTGGGATTTAAGCCTATCAATTACTTCATCAAACGAATTCAGGCCAGTAAGGTCGGCCATCTGCAGGCTGACGGCATAGCCGGTAAAGTGGCTGTGTGCGTCTATGAAACCGGGGTACACAAACTTGCCCTGAACATCTATAACTTCGGCCGGCACATAGGCAGCGCGTATACTTTTTTCCGAGCCTGTCGCCACAATCTTTCCGTTGCTGATAGCCAGGCTGCGGGCTGTGCTGAAAGTGCTGTCTATAGTATAAATGGTCGCATTTTTCAATATCAGGTCAACCTTGGTCTTACTTGTCTGGCAGGATGAAATCATAAGGATGGTGCTAAAAAGAAATGCAATTTTTCTAATCATAAATGAATTTTTTATCCAATTTACCGGCAGGCAAATATCTGCCAAATCGTGTTTGATGAATTATTACTGACAAAATTAACATTTTTGTGCTCCTCGGTTTCTGCATTATTCATACATTTGTCCGTTTCACACGGAATACTATACTTAAAATTCGGCTTATGAAAAACAGAATATTTACTCCCGCTTTTTTCTTCGCGCTGGGTGTTATTGCACTTGCAGCCATACTCAGGCTGGTTCCGCACTTGCCAAATTTTACACCTGTGTCTGCCATGGCTTTATTTGCCGGCACCTATGTCAGGCGTAAGGAACTGGCTTTCAGCATTCCTTTGGCTGCCATGCTTATCAGCGATCTGATCCTTGGATTTCACACTGTAATGATCGCCGTGTATGTTGGGTTGGCCATCATTGTCGCTTTCGGGTTTATATTGCAGAAAAACGTCAGGCCGACCAATGTCATTCTGGCCTCGCTAGGATCATCGGTTGTATTTTTTCTGTTGACCAACTTCGCAGTGTGGGCAAACGGCATGGTGGGGTACCCTATGAATTTTGCAGGATTGACCCAATGTTATGCTGCGGGTATACCTTTTTTCCGCAATGCTCTGATAGGCGACCTGTTCTATAATGCAGTATTCTTTGGGAGCTTTTATCTGGTTGTCCGGCGCTATCCTGCTTTTGCAAGATAGGAATTGCATTCCCATATACACTTATGGCCGTCATTCATTGATGGCCTTTTTTATTCACTTCAATAACTGACAAAAGTGGGAATGTGTACTTTTATGATGAATTTAAATCCATCTGCGTGTATGAAAAGGCTTGTGAACGTCATCATTATATTAATAATTAATTCAACCCTGTTCGCACAGTCGCTCGAGTCTCCCGATGGCAGGCTGCGGATGAATTTCTCGCTGTCTGAGGAGGGGAAACCCCAATATGATCTTTCGTTGGGCACTAAAGCAGTTATTGCCAAAAGCAGTCTGGGTATCAGAATAAAGAACCGCCCGGGCCTCGATCGTAACCTGCTTGTGCGATCGACCGCAACTCTATCGCACGACGAAACCTGGAAGCCGCTATGGGGAGAGGAAAGCGAAATCAAAAACCTATATAACGAACTGGAGGTTCAGTTGCAGCAGGCATCGGAACCGGGATTGAGAATGGTAATACGTTTCAGGTTGTTTAACGACGGATTGGGTTTCAGGTATGAATTTCCGGCGCAACCCCGTATGGGCCATTTTATAGTGGAGGATGAACAAACGGAGTTTTGCATGACCGGCAATCACACGGCATTTTGGATACCAGGAGACTATGACACGCAGGAATATCTCTACAGCATGACCCCGATCAGTGCAATCGAATCAACGATCTCAAGCCGGTTTACGGAAATTGGTACCAGAAAAATTTTTTCTTCTACCGGCGTACAAACTCCTCTCCTGGTTAGGAGCGCAGATGGATTGTATTTCAATATCCATGAGGCAAACCTGCACAACTATCCGGTGATGCAATTGGATTTCAACAAAAACGCTCTTTCATTCAAGGCGCATCTTGTGCCTGACGCACTAGGAAACAAAGCCTATGCGCAAACCCCATTTGAAACCCCATGGCGAGCGGTAATAGTGGCAACCAGAGCTATTGACCTGCTAGCATCGAGGCTGATACTGAATCTGAACGATCCATGTGCCATAGAGGATGTGAGCTGGATAAAACCAAAAAAATATGTTGGGATTTGGTGGGAAATGCATGTGGGCGCCGCCACCTGGAACTACTCCGACAGTACCAATCTGAAACTTGCCACTACTGATTGGTCCAGGTTAAAGCCCAATGGCAGGCATGGCGCCACCACTCAGCGTACGGTACGCTATATTGACTTTGCTGCCCAACACGGTTTCGACGGTGTGCTGGTGGAGGGATGGAACGTAGGCTGGGAAGACTGGTACGGGCAGTGGAAGGAAGACGTGTTTGATTTTGTCACCCCCTACCCCGATTTTGACCTCGCTTATCTGAACCGATATGCCCAAGAAAAAGGCGTGCGACTGATTATGCACCACGAAACCTCTTCATCAGTGACCAATTATGAAAGGCAGCTTGATACGGCTTTCCGTTTGATGAAACATTTTGGCTATGATGCCGTAAAAACAGGATATGTAGGATGGATCATACCGCGTGGTGAGCATCATGATGGTCAATGGATGGTCAAACACCAGTTAAGGGTGGCAGCCAAAGCAGCTGAAAACAAAATCATGATTAACACGCATGAGTCGCACAGACCCACCGGACAGCATCGCACCTGGCCCAACTGGCTGGCATGTGAAGCCGCGCGTGGAAATGAATTTAACGCCTGGAGCATCGGGAATCCACCGGATCATGAAACTATTCTGCCATTCACCCGGTTAATGGGCGGGCCTATGGATTACACGCCTGGTATTTTTCAGATAAATCTTGATCATTATCAACCCGGCAAGAAGGAGAAGGTCCACAGCACAATCGCCCGGCAGCTGGCATTGTATGTAACGATGTACAGCCCCCTGCAGATGGCTGCCGATTTGCCTGAGAGCTATGAGCGTTTTCCGGATGCCTTTCAGTTTATAAAAGACGTGCCAGTCGACTGGGATAAGTCGGTCTATGTGGAAGCCGAACCAGGCGACTTCCTGACTGTTGCACGCAAGGCTAAAGCAGCCGACCAATGGTACATTGGAGCCATTACCGACGAGAATAAAAGAGAAACATCAGTTCCGCTGACATTCCTGCAGCCAGGACAGTGGTATCTCGCAACTATTTACTCAGATGGTGACAAAGCACATTTTCAGCACAATCCCATGTCGTATACAATAAGGCAATTCCTGGTCAACTCAGAAAACATCATTAACATTCCGTTGGCACCGGGTGGCGGCTGTGCTATCCGCATAGTAAAAGCTGAGAGTAAAATGTTGAAAACATTTAAAAAGTATCGATAAAACAGGTTGATGACACAGCCAGTTCTTTTCTATTTTAGCGACCAATAATCATCGATGTTTCTTTGCGACTACATACAAACGCCGATTGGGCAAATGTTGGCCGGAGCCACCTCTGAAGGGGTGTGTATGCTGCATTTTGCAGATATTCCGGATATTTCCGATAGAATATCGAGAATTGAAACCGTGCTGAATGCCAAAGCTATCCGTGGCAAAAACATACATCTTCTGAGGCTTGAACAGGAGCTGCAAGCGTATTTCAGATCCGATCTGAACCGGTTTAGCGTTTCGCTCAGACTGCTTGGCACCGATTTCCAGTTGAAGGTGTTTGAATCGCTTACATATATTCCCCACGGACGAAATTTCTCCTACGCGGATTTTGCCGAGATCCTAGATATGCCCAAATCGGTGCGGGCGATTGCTGCAGCCATCGGACAAAATAACATATCTGTTGTAGTTCCCTGCCATCGTGTGGTTGGATCGGATGGAAGGCTTACGGGGTACAGCGGAGGATTATGGCGAAAAAACTGGCTCCTGCAGCATGAGAAAAGCATTTCTCCATGTTTCAACCGATTGCCTTTTTCGCACGAAGACCTTCAGTTTAACCGCAAGTAGCGAGCCTTGGCTGCCGGGTGCAGTTCTCCGCAATTTTTGTTTATTAAGCCGGTCTTGATGGAAGTTGAATGGCAATATCCATAACCTCTCTGAAATTCTGCAGGCTAAGACCGCAGGTGCGATAATAAAGATCTTCGGCGAAACGAATGAATACATGTGTGACGTCAAAGCGCAGATACTCAGGTTTCAGGTCGTTTGGACCTAACCGGATGCGATCCAACGCATCGGCGTCTTTCAGTAAAGCTGCAGTCTTGTATGATGAATCGCTCGTGGGCAATTCGTGGGCTGCAGAGTGATTTTCAACCGCCACACTGATTTCGTTCAGTTCATAGGTATTAACCCCCTGCATCCGAAAAAACTCGGTAAAAAAAGGTAATTTGTTCCTTGCCGCCCAAAGGCCATGTTCGCGACAGTAACCATCGTGTTGTCGCGACATGTCGTGGATAAAGGCGCCACAAAAAGCAAGGCGTGTTTCGCGCTCATAGCCAAGGTGGCTACCTAATAAAAGAACATGGCACATCACACGATAGGTATGACTGATGCCGTGCAGATTACTTTGATTGTCAAAATGACCGGACTTCAGGTTGAACTTGAATGGATCCAAACCGGCGATCATATTTTGATCTTGGAATTAGCAATTTCTATTACCTCCGCTTCCCTAGCCTGTGCCATTTTCTCTATCTCGGCTCCTTTCAGCACAATATCCTCCACAAACTGTTTATCCTCCAGCCCTGAGGCATTGATCTTGACATTAAGGTAAGCTCCCATCACGGCCGTGCGGGCACAAAGTGCACCAACCGCAGCATCTGATACCGAGTTCGGGTTTCCGATCTCAGCCATTGCCTTAAGCAGGTCGAACGACTCAAGTGATTTTTGCATTACCCTGAACGGAATCTCGATGGCATACAGTGTAGCTTCCTGAATAGCCTTTTGCCTGGCATCCTTCTCTTCATCTGAGCCTTTAGGAAGTCCGAAAGCATCCATAATACGGTTAAATGCTATGGTGTCTTCGTCAACCAGGAACAATAATTCATTTTTCAGTTTCTGGCCTTTTTCAGCCCAATCGGAGTATAACTCCCAGCGGTCGTCCCAGCCGGCTTTGTGCGAAGACAGATTGGCTACCATCGTGCCAAGAGACACTCCTAACGCCCCCACATAAGCTGCGATGGAGCCTCCGCCAGGAGCGGGCGATTCACTGGCGGTTTCGTCTGCAAAAGCGCGACAAGTCATATTGACCAGTTTTTTCTCGTTTTTATCCCTAAGTATATATTCTATGATTTTTTCTTCAGGTCTGAAAGGTTTTAGATCATCAAGCCCCAGCGATTTGACAGCAATTTTAATGATTTCCTCTTCCGAAACACCGACCGATCGTTGCTGCTTGCGGAGAAAATACTTACCTGCATCCAGCATCGCCTTCATAGGAATAAGGCCGACCAGTTCTGAACCGGTAACACGAATTCCGCGCTCGCCGGCTTTCTTACATGTTTCTTCAAAAGCCACATGCACAGGGGTGATGCTGATATTGGTCAGGTTGATCGAGATTTGGGCGATGCCGTATTCTTCGATGAACCAGCCAATGGCCTTACATGCCTTCAGGCTGCCGGGTATGAAGATCTGTTCGCCTTTTTCGTCGGTTTTAATTTTTCCGGTAATCGGATTGCCTTCGCGCAACGGTCGCCCTTTTTCGCGTATATCAAATGCAATGGCGTTTGCCCTCCTCGTGGAAGTGGTATTCAGGTTCACATTATAGGCAACCAGGAAATCCCTGGCGCCGATGGCAATCGCCCCTGCACCAGGGTTGAAGGCCGCCGGACCAAAATCAGGTTTCCACTTCGGATCAGCAAGCTTTTCGGGCAATCCTTCGTATTCTCCTGCCCTGCAGTTGGCCAGATTTCGCCGTTCGGGTGTAAAGGCTGCATTTTCGTAGCAGTAAACCGGAATACCCAGTGTTGATCCCACGCGCTCGGCCAGCTTTCGAGCCAGAGCTGCCGTTTCTTCCATGGTAATATTGGCGATGGGAACCAATGGACATACATCTGTGGCACCAAAGCGTGGATGAGCTCCCTTGTGCTTACGCATGTCAATGACCTCGGCAGCTTTTTTGACAGCTAGATAAGCCGCTTCAAGCACAGCATCAGGAGTGCCTACAAAAGTTACTACCGTGCGGTTTGTGGCAGCACCTGGATCAACATCCAGCAGGCGCACACCTTCAACCGTTTCAATTTGGTCTGTAATTTGTTTGATCACGGCCATATCGCGGCCTTCGCTGAAATTCGGAACACATTCGATTAACTGCTGCATAGACATGTTTCGGGTTGATGGATATAATATATCAGTTGATTTGATGGCAGCAAAAATAACAAAAGACTTATTGGAAACAGATAGTTCGCTTGGTCTGCACGCATTAATGATTGAAGGTATGTTATTTATAGATTTCGCCCTTCAGGATGACCGTTTCCACCTTATTGCTTCCAAAGGCATAAGGCATGTAGGCATACGATGAAACCGGCCTTGTGATGAAGATATTAGCGGTTTTGCCCACGGAAATGGTGCCCAACTCCTGACTCGCCCCCATGGCATATGCTCCGTTGAGAGTGGTTGCCATTATGGCTTCTTCGGGCGTCATACGGTATTTGATGCACCCCAATGATAGAATAAACTGCATATTGCCTGACGGGGATGATCCGGGATTGAAATCGCTTGCCATAGCAACAGGCAGCCCTGCCTCGATCATTTTACGCACAGGCGCCCATGGTATGCCAAGAAAGAAGCTTGTGCCCGGCAGCACGACGGGCATAGTATCGGTATTCCGCAAGGCTTCTATTTCGTCATCTCCGGTAAATTCCAGGTGATCAACCGAGAGTGCATTGTATTTGACACCTACTTGTACTCCGCCTGAGTAATCGAGTTCGTTGGCATGTATTTTTGGGCGTAGCCCGAATTTAACACCTGCCATCAGGATGCGGTCGGTTTCTTCAGGCGTAAAAAAGCCCTTATCGCAGAAGACATCAATATAATCGGCCAGATTTTCGTAGGCAACCGCCGGAATCATCTCGTTTATTACCAAATCCACATACTCACTCTGCCGGCCTTTGTACTCCTGGGGTAAGGCATGTGCCCCAAGAAATGTAGCGACGATTGTTACCGGAAAGTTTTGTTTTAACCTCTGGATTACACGCAGCATTTTAAGTTCATCAGCCGTATTCAGACCGTAGCCGCTCTTTATTTCTAGAGCTCCGGTGCCAAGTAATATCATTTCATGCAATCGTTCCGATGCCATCTCGAAGAGTTCATCTTCAGAGGCCTGGTTAAGCCTTTTGGCTGAGTTGAGTATACCGCCTCCACGCTTTGCGATTTCTTCGTAGGTGAGCCCTTTTATCTTGTCAATAAATTCGGTCTCCCTGCTTCCGGCATGAACAATGTGTGTGTGGGAATCGCAAAATGTTGGGAAAACCATTCTACCTATAGCATCAATCCTACGATCAATTTGTTTCCCGGCCAGGTCGCTTTCTATGGTTGCCATTGAACCAAATGCCCCAATTTTACCGTTACTAACAAACAGGTAACTATCTTTCAGGGTTGTGAGTTGGTTCATCTCAGCACCGCATGCAAAGGGTATTGGTGCAACCCAAATATTTACGAGCTCTTTGATATTCGTTATGAGTGTGTTCATCTAGGATGCGATTTACAATGGCGAAGATAAGAAGATTTCAGAGGCTGGATGCCAACGCCAGAAGGCGTCCCGATTTCATGACGGGAGTAATGGTTCCTTTGCCAATTCATCACCGACCTTCATTACTTTCTGCTTGAGTTTCCAGCAAGTCATCTGTCTGATATTTGTCTGCCTCGAAAGCTCATGACTTGAAATTTCTGAATCGCAGCAAATTTTTCTAGCAAGCTGAAACGCCAACGGAAGAGGCAAACGGCATCCATGAAACATGGTATGAGCCGTGGCTGATTCGACATGTTTGCAGCGGGTGCAGCGCCGTGAATTGGGTTTAACTCCCGAACAAAAGTTGGTATGACCACATTTACGGCACTTATACCCGTTTGCCCATTTCATATCGGCAACCAGTTGTAAACATTTTACTTCGGTAGATGTTAGATCAGAAAAAGTTTCGGCATCGAATTGTGTGAAGCGAATTTTGAAATCGGCATGATGCATTTGTGACTGTCTTCTTACAAATTTTGAACAAAATTATAAAAATAGTGTTATTAAAGCGATTTGTATGAAAATAAATATGTAGTTTTGCACCGAAAATTTAATCACTATGAAAAAGACCCTCGTTTTACCATTACTTGTTATAGGTTTTTTGACCTTTTCCTGCTCCGGTCCTCAAACACAGGCGGCCAACGATACTAAAATGCAAGGACAGGAAGGTGTTGTAATGAAACTGGACAAAGATGGCTTTATGAAAGAAATTTTTAATTACGAAGCAAACCCAACAAAATGGGTGTATGAAGGCAACCTTCCGGCGATAGTTGATTTTTATGCCGACTGGTGCGCTCCCTGCCGTTTGGTAGCTCCCATTATGGATGAACTGGCCAAAGAATACAAGGGAAAGATCAGAATTTATAAAGTCGATACCGATAAGCAGAAAGAACTTGCTGCTGTATTCCAGATTCGTAGCATCCCTTCCATGTTATTCATTCCTATGGACGGTCAGCCGCAAATGTCGATGGGCGCCCTTCCGAAAGAAAGATACAAAGAGGTAATCGAAACATTTCTGTTGAACAAAGCAGCATCCAACAAATAATAAATACGTACACAAACCCTTTAAACATATCCAAATGGAATACCTTACAAAAGAAACGTTTTTAGAAAAGGTCTTTAACTACGAAACAAACCAGGAATGGAAATTCGAGGGGAAACTCCCCGCGCTTATTGATTTTTATGCCGACTGGTGTGGCCCCTGCAAAATGATTGCCCCGGTGCTTGAGGAACTGTCGGAAGAATATAAAGGTAAGATTGACATCTATAAAATTGATACTGAAGAGCAGCAGGAACTGGCATCAGTGTTTGGTATTCGCAGTATCCCTTCTCTGTTGTTCTGCCCTGTCGGTGAGCAGCCCCAGATGGCTATGGGAGCTCTGCCCAAACAATCGCTAAAACAGGCAATTGAAGAAGTATTATTGAAGAATATGTCATAAATAAATGTGACTGCCGGTGTGTTTCAGGCTGTTTTCGGACAGCCTTTTTTATTTTTGTTATCAAAAAATACAAGTGAATTCCCTCGTACCGGTAAGGGCCGTCCTGACATCGGCCTACCTGCCTCCCCTATCCTATCTGTCGGTTATTGCCGCAGCTCATGAGGTATTCATTGAGGTTCATGAAACCTATCCCCGCCAATCATACAGGAACCGTTGCCAGATACTGGGTCCGAACGGACGACAAAATCTCATCATCCCGGTAAAGAGACCTGAAGGCAACCATACCAAGATAAAAGATATATGGCTGGTTGAGCAGGATCGCTGGCGGCTAAATCACTGGCGCTCCATTGAAGCGGCCTATCGTTCGGCACCTTTCTTTACTTACTACGCCGACGAACTCAAACATGTGCTTTTTGGCCAGAATCAGCTGCTGATACACCTTAACCATTCACTGCTCAGGATTCTGCTGGGGCATTTTTCAATCTACACCCCCGTCAGTTTCACAAGTCATTTCGAAAAGATTCCTGACGGCATAGTTGATATTCGGCATACTATTCACCCAAAACAGCCGACAATACTGATCTCTCAGCCTGAATACACTCAAGTATTCGCGGACAAAGAAAACTTTGAAACTGATCTTAGCGCTATTGATGTACTCTTTAATCAAGGGCCTGCTAGTCCCGACTTTCTGGGGCAGGTTGCCTTTGCTGCCGGTTGACCCGGAAGGAAAGAGTTTGCTACATTTGCCATACATTTATATCCTTTAACATCCAAATGAAAGAGCAGCTCATTATAGACCTGAAAAGTGTTTCGGTTTTTCAGAAAAATATTCTAGTCTTATCGAATGTGAACATCGAAATACGAAAGGGAGAGTTCGTTTACCTTATAGGCAAAACAGGTTCGGGAAAAAGCAGCCTGCTTAAGACGCTGTATGCTGATCTTCCGGCTGTTGAAGGTAGCGCCACCATCGCCGGGTTCGACCTGCGTAAACTTCAACGAAAAGAAATTTCGATGCTACGTCGTAAATTGGGCATTGTTTTCCAGGACTTTCAGCTGTTGCCGGATCGCAGCATAAATGATAATCTGGCTTTCGTGATGAAGGCAACCGGATGGAAAGACAAAAACTCCATTGAGAGAAGGCAGAAAGAAGTACTTACAAAGGTCGGATTGGCGAGCAAAGGGTTTAAGATGCCACACGAACTATCCGGTGGTGAGCAGCAGCGGGTAGCCATAGCAAGGGCGCTTATCAACGAACCTCAAATTATTCTCGCAGATGAACCCACAGGTAACCTTGATCCCGAAACTTCCAACGGCATCATGTCCTTGCTGTTCGAAATCAATAAAGGAGGAACTACTGTGTTAATGGCTACCCATAACTACGCTCTCATCGAGAAATTTCCCGGTAACATGCTTCGCTGCGAAAACAGCCGCATTTCATCCATTGCCGCTGATAAGTTCTTCTAGGCGCCTGGCATTATTATGGTTGGAATACGTTATGTTAAGCATTGCTTTACGCTTCTCTATCATACTTTGCGAAAATTCTTTATCAAAGGCTTCAATGATTTTCAATTGCATTTGGCGGGGTGCATTGGCGATGATGACCGTGGATTCCAACCCGGTACCTTCAAGCATTTTTTGATTAGCCACCACATAGCGACCCTTAAACAATGCATTCAGCAATTTCAGTTTAAGCCCGGTTGCCTGATGAGTGTAAAGCACATGTACATGGGCATTCCTGATCAAATCGTCCATTTCCTGATCGCCGGGATTAGCTAAAACTTCAATTCTGTCATATCGCAAAGCCAGCAGTCTAAGCCTTTGGGGGGGCTTGTGGCCGGCAATCACAACACGGACGGGCAATATGCTGAAGACGTTTTTAATAAGCCATGCAGCCGCCTTTTGATTCTCGGCTACAGATAAATTTCCGTGATATAACACATAGCTGCCTTTCCCGGGCAAGATGGTGATACTGTCATTTGAATGAAAGCATGGCAGGTGAACAACTTTTGAATCTGGATAACTTGACTTTAAATATGCAGCATCCATCTCTGACACCGCCAACATCAACTGAGCATGACGAAGCGTAGGCTGAAAAAAGTGCAGACGCATACTCTCGATCAGGTGATAGAACTTCCTCAATAGATTTCTTTCAGCGAGGGCTAATTCAAAATAATATCGATGTTCAATATTGCTTTCGCGATAAATCCTGAAGCGTCCACTTAATCGTTTGTCGTTCAAATAATAACAGCTGTGAAGCCCCTCAAAAATTATCGGGTGATTATCGTTGAGTAAATTGCTGATTAAAGCTTCAGATTTGCGGCTTTTTACAATATACGGCTGAATGCCAACAGCCTGTAAGGCTCCGGTTCGGCGAGGATAGTAGTGAACTTCTTCACAAATCTTTTCAAATCCCTTCCACGGAGTCCTGCCGTAACTGAAACAATGCAAGTGAATCCTAAACCCCAGGCGGTGCAATGCCATGAGCTTGTAATACACATCAATCACACCTCCGTAATCAGGTGGGTAAGGAACATCGAACGAAATGACATGCAGGTGTTTTTCAGGCATAGAATTCGAAAAGCTTCTTGAGAGGTTGTTTTTCATTGTCCCAGGTGAGTTCGGCGGAGGCCCTAATGGTATTCTGCTTCCAGCGATTGAGCAGTTCGTGACAGTCAAGGATAGTATTTATTCTTGAAGCGATATGTCCAGGGTCATGGTTCTCAATAAAATCGCCAATGTCATACATCTCCACGATGCGTTTTATCTCAGGCAGTGGGGAAGCCAACACAGGCACTCCCGCCTGGATGTAATCGAACAGTTTGTTAGGGAGACTGTAGTGGTAGTTCAGATTGGTATCCTTGTCGATGGTCAGGGCAAGGTCGGCAAGGCGGGTGTAGGCTGCCAGCAACGACGGTGGTTGCTTACCGATGAACCTTACCTTAAGACTCAAAGGTTTTCCTGCCACCTTTTTCTTCAAAAACGGAATGGCGTCCCCCCCACCTACAATCAGTAAAATGGCATTTTCGACCCATTCCATGGCCTCTACCGCCTCTTCGGCTCCACGGTCAATATTGATACCCGCCCCCTGTAGTATTAGTATGCGGCAACTATCCGGAACTCCGATCTCTGACCGTGAAATGTAGTGGTATTCATAGAATTGGCCAGGGATGTTGCGCACAACAAGGATCGACTTCCCGTATTTACTTTCATAAAACCCGGCAATGCTCTGATTGACCGTAATCACATGTTTCAGTTTTGGAAAAATACACCTTTCAAGCTGTTCCCAGATTTTTCTTTTTATGGGTCTGTCAGCCAATTCCGGCACTGCGGTGAATATTTCATGTGTGTCATAAATAAGAGGCAATTTGAGTATTTTATGCACCAGAAAGTTGGGCAATAAAGTATCCAGGTCATTGGCTACCAGCAGATCAGCTTTGACAGCCAGAAGGCGGAAAAACAAGCGCAGGTTAAAACATGCATAAAACAACGGGCCACTGGTAAAAAAAAGCCTCATCCGCAGGCAATCATAAGGGCGGGTTTCGAGTGGGAGGCTTGTTTTCAGTCTGCGGCCAATCAGCGTCACTCTGAAACCCGCCTCCAAAAGCAGTCGGCAGGTGCGGTCAACACGCTGATCCGTAACCAGATCATTTATCACACTGACAACGGCATGCTTGCTCATCAGGCAATTGTTTATCCTGCAGCTAAATTAAGATAGTTTGGCGTATCTTGCCTGAACCGCTGATTATTTAAAAGCAGCGTGTACCTTTGCTGTGAAATTTAACCTGATGAAGATAGCTGAAAATATCAGCCTTAGATCTTACAATACATTTGGCATTGATGCCCGGGCCAGATATCTATGTGAGGTTACCACACAGGAGGAACTTCTCGGCGTGCTGAGTCAGAGAGACAAATTCGGCCATCGTTTTCAAATACTCGGTGGGGGGAGCAATGTGTTGTTTGCAAGCGATTTTAACGGGTTGGTGGCATTAATGCGGATAAGGGGGCGTGCAGTTCAGCATATCAATGGGGATGTGCTCGTTACTGCTGCAGCCGGTGAATCCTGGCCCGAATTTGTTGACTGGTGCGTGAGTCAGGGCTGGGGCGGCCTGGAAAATCTGTCACTTATCCCCGGAACCGTAGGTGCCAGCCCTATTCAGAACGTCGGGGCTTACGGAGTCGAACTCAAAGACTGTTTTTATAGCCTCACTGCATTAAATCTGAATAGTTTAGCTGAAGAAACATTTGATAGGGAAGCTTGCCGTTTTTCGTACAGAAACAGCATTTTCAAACAAGAGCTCAAGGACAGGTACATCATTCTTGCCGTTACCTTCAGGTTAAATAAAAATCCTGTAGTTAACTGCACTTATCCTGCATTGAAAGAAATTTTTGCTCATCATGAATTAACTCCGGGTATCAACGAAGTGGCAGCGGCGGTAAAAAAAATTAGGCTAAGCAAACTGCCTGATCCAGCTTTGCTGGGTAACGCCGGTAGTTTCTTCAAGAATCCATTTATTGAGAAGCACAATCTTGATCAGCTCAGGGAGCGATACCCGTCGATCCCATTTTTTGAAACCGGCGATTCAGCCTGTAAACTTTCGGCGGCTTGGCTGATCGACCACTGCGGGTTAAAAGGGTTCAGGATCGGAGGTGCAGCGGTGCATGAAAAACAACCCCTGGTACTTGTAAATCAGGGCAGCGCCACTGTCCACGACTTGCTGGCGTTATCGGAATATGTAAAACAGAGAGTTTACGATGCGTACGGAGTGAAGCTTGAAGAAGAGGTAAATATCATTCGCTGACATAATACTTTAAGTCATTCGAGCGCCCGCAGCATAGTGTTCCAGAGCCTATCTGCCGTCTGCTGCCAACTGAAATCCCTGACCCTTAGCCTTCCCTTTGCGATGAGTTGATGACGCAAAACTTCGTCTTTTGCAATCGAATGCATAGCCTGCGCAATACCCTGAACATCGAACGGATCAACCAGTAAAGCTGCATCGGTGGCTACTTCGGGCATGGCAGAAACGTTGCTGGTAATGACCGGTGTATCACAGCTGAACGCCTCGATAATGGGTATTCCAAAACCTTCAAAATACGACACATAGGTAAGTGCAAGCGCGCTGCCCATGACACTGGCAAGTTCGGTTGGGCTGAGCCGCCCGGTTAAGATAATATCCTGCCTGTAGTTACTACGATTCAATGCCTCAGCAAATGCAAGGTCGCGATGCATATCCGGTCCTGCCACCACCAGGTTTATCCGACCATCGTAGTGATCACGAAAAGCACCGTAAGCTCTGACAAGATTTGCGAGGTTTTTTCGCGGGTTGATTGCCCCGACGTAAAGAAAAAATGGTTTGCCGTCAGAATATTTCTGCTGCACGGTCTTTACGATGTTTGCATTCACTGGCCTGAATGCATCGCTGACCCCGTTGTAAAGAACATCAATTTTTTCCGGCGCAACTCCATAGGTTTTTATTATGTCCTGTCTTGAGAATTCAGAGACCGTTCCTATACGTGTGGCCCGGGTCGCAAACTTGGGGAAAAACGTGCGGTAATAGTACCGTTCTGCCGGAAAATGATCTTTTGGAAAATGTTCAAAATTCAGATCGTGAAAGACGGCAACACTTTTGGTTACTCCTGAGAGCGGAAGGTAACCGTCGGGCGAAAAAAACAGGTCGGGTTTATGTGTGTGCAGCACTGTGGGCACCGACAAGTTGAACCAAATATGGTACAGAAGAGGGTGCCTGGCTTGAGGAAACAACGACAAAGGCTGAACATTGGAAGAATAGATAAAGTCCTGATGCCAGGGCCGGTCAAAGAGGAAGAGAAATTCGACCTCAGGATGTTGTTGGGTTATGCGCCTGAGGCTCTGGTCACTAAAGTTGCCGATACCATCCAGTCGGTCTTTCAGTAACAACCTTGTGTTTACGGCAATCTTCATATACTCACCAGGAATGGCAGTGTTAAAACATGCAAATAAATTATCAGGCATTGCAAAAATAATATATTGGCACTCTCGTTATAGCTTTGCTGGGTATTACTTCTTTCTGCTTATCTGGTGCCTATGCAGAAAAAATTCATTACAAATCTTCTTCTTTTACTCCTACTTAATCTGCTGATCAAGCCCATATGGTTGCTGGGCATCGACCGTGGAGTGCAAAACATCGTAGGAGCCGAAGCCTACGGATATTATTTTGCGCTGCTCAACTTCTCTTTCCTCTTCAATATTTTGCTTGACTTTGGAATCACCAATTTCAACAACCGGAATATTGCGCAAAATCAGCATTTACTCAACAAGCACTTTTCCAGCATAGTAATTCTTAAGCTCTTGCTGGCTTTGGTTTATTTTATCGTCACTATGGGTGTTGCCATTTCACTTCACTACAATAGGCAGCAGCTCCTTATGGTGGGTATTCTTGGATTCAATCAGTTCCTGCTTTCCTTTATTCTCTATCTGAGGTCGAACATATCCGGAATGCTGATGTTTAAAACCGACAGTATTCTTTCGGTGCTCGACCGCCTGTTGATGATACTCTTCTGCGGTGTGTTGCTGTGGGGCAATATTACCAAAACCCCATTTAGGATTGAGTGGTTTGTGTTCTCGCAAACTGCCGCTTACCTCATCACCCTGCTTGTTGCAGCACTTATTGTTGGCACCAGGGCCAGCTTTAAAAAACTGCATTGGAACAAGGCATTTTTCCTTATGATCATCAAGAAAAGCTTCCCCTTTGCAGTTCTGGTTCTGTTGATGACATTCTACAACCGCATCGACACCGTAATGATCGAACGGTTGCTCGACGGACGTGTTGGGTATGAGCAGGCCGGTATCTATGCTTCAGCGTTTCGCCTGCTCGATGCCTCCAATATGATCGCATACCTGTTTTCAGTAATCCTGATTCCGCTCTTTGCGCGTATGATCAAGCTCAAACAGCCTGTCGACCGGCTGGTAAAAACTGCTTTTACAATGTTAATGGTGATGGCAGTTCTTGTAGCTGTGATTGCCGCCTTTTACAGCTTTGAAATAATGGGTTTGTTATATCCGATTCATGCTGATGAAAGCAATGCCATGTTCCAGGCGCGAATCAACCAATCGGCTGAAATTTTCCGTTACCTGATGACTGGATTCATTGGCATATCCACCACCTACGTGTTTGGGAGTCTGCTTACTGCCGGAGGTAAAATTACACAGTTGAATATCCTGGCAGCCAGTGGAATGGCCTTAAACATTTTGCTTAATTTTATTCTTATTCCGAGCATGTATGCCAATGGAGCGGCCATCACCAGCCTAATCACTCAACTTTTTACTGCCATGGTGCAGGTAGCCTTGGTTCAGTCGTTATTTAAATTCAGAATTAACTACGCCTACCTGCTGAGGCTGGCCGGATACGCCTGCCTTGTCATTGCACTGGGGTTCATCTCATCCAGAATAGATGCCGCATGGATTATTAAAATCGTAATCATCTCCATTTTCTCTCTATTATCCGCTGTCATCCTGAGGCTTTTCAACATCAGGTCACTGGTTCAGGTGTTGCGAGGTTACGAGTGATTTTCCCCAACAAACGATGAAACCACAACAAGTACAGCATGGTAATGAAAGCATTAATGAAATATGTATCTTTATCCAGATAATTCCAGACGCAATGCGCAACAAACCGTATGGTCAGTTCTATGGTATTAAAGTCTAAAGAAGTATCGGTTATTAAATCATAATCTGTTAATAAGTTTTCATATTTAAGTTCACATGTCAATGGAAAATGAAAATTCTATTCTCTCATCGATTATTCGTCTGGTAATAAAGTGGAAATGGCATTTTTTTATCATACTGTCGGTTGCAGCGTTGAGTGCAGTTGTCATCAGCAGCCCCTGGGTGATAAAACCCAAATATCGCTCCACTGCCACAGTCTACCCTGTGAATATTCTGCCTTTCAGTGAAGAAAGCGAAACAGAGCAGTTGCTGCAATGGATGCAGTCACGGGATATCATGGATTCCATGATTGTTCGTTTCAATTTGGACACGCACTACAATGTGTCGAAGAACTATAAGCAGTATCACAATTTGATGGAATACCTGTTCAAGAAAAATGTCCGAATCAATAAAACCAACCTCGAGTCGGTGAGTATCGAGGTAACAGACACTGACCCTGTGCAGGCCTGTGAAATGGTAAACGCCCTCATAGAACTGGCCAATCAGAAAATTAAACTATCGCTCCGCGAAAATGCAGAGGAAGAGGTAAGGAGTTACCAGGCCCTTCTGCAGGTAAAACAGGCAGAACTGGATACTGTGCTTAAAAATCATCAGCTTCTTCGCACCAAATACGGCATTTTGGAATATACGAATCAGACTCGCGAAATTGCCCGCGGCGAAATGGGTACGGTGGACGGCAGCAATGCCCAGCTCATCAACAAGCGCGAAGTGGAAAAACTCAAGGCTAGTTTTGAGGAGAAAGGAGGTGAATTCCTGTACTACCATGCACAGGTTTTTAACATCCTGAACCAAATGAATAAAATTGCAGAGGACTACGAAGTTGCCCGGCTACGCATGTATCAGGATCTGAGCTACACAAATGTGGTTAGTAAACCCATTGTGCCTGATAAAAAAGTCTATCCCATCAGGTGGCTGATGTTGGCGGTAACTCTTATAGCAACAACACTCATACTGCTGCTGGTAATTGTTTTTATCGAAAATTACCCCGCATGGGTTGCCAAAGTGAGCGGTTTGCGAAATAATTCCTGAGAAGCCTCTTCAAATCTCACCGGTTTTGCAAAAGCAAGGCGCATACCAGGATCATATCACTGCCCTCTCTGAGCCTGCAAAGAGGTTGATCATTTACATAGTATCCGCTGCATTTATTGCGCTGAATGGATACCTTATCCATAGGGGTTGTCTTTGGTCGGTCGCATTGCCTGTTTCGCTTTTAATCGTGTTTGTGCTGATAACCTCTGCAGAGTATTTCTTCCTGATAATTGCATTTCTTACCCCTCTTTCTGTCAACCTGCTCGACACTGAATTGAATGCAGGTATCTCCATCCCCTCCGAGCCGTTGCTTGTGGCCATGACGTTGATATTCATTTTTGGTTTATTAATGGGAATCCAGCCGGAAAAGCGGCAGCTTTATCATCCCGTTACGATTGCGATCCTGCTAAACCTGTCCTGGATGTTTGTTACAGTGCTCACAAGCACCCTGCCTCTGATTTCGGCTAAGGCTTACCTTTCAAGGCTTTGGTTCGTGCTGCCCATGTTTTTTATGGGTATTACCTTTTTCGGAAAGCTTCGCAATATTAAACGGTTTCTTTGGTGTTATGCGCTGGCTTTGCTAATCGTAATCGTGTATACCACATATCGCCATTACCTCAATGGATTTGCCGAAAAAACAGGCACATGGGTGATGAAGCCGTTCTATAATGATCACACTGCTTATGGATCGATCATGGCCTTGCTCATCCCCGTTTTTATTACGATGTCTTTTATCAGGCGTTTTTCGCCTCTTATGCGGATTGCATGTTTTGGGGCTGCCATAATATTCATGGGTGCGCTCGCATTGTCATTCAGCAGGGCTGCATGGACCAGCATGGTGATTGCCATGGCAGCATTGCCTTTTATCCTACTTAAGATAAAATTCCGTTGGGTGGTCCTGTCTATGGTTATGGCAGTGATGATATTTTATACATTCAGGTACGAAATTGTAGACGTGCTCTCGAAAAACAAGCAGGACAGTTCGGCCAATTTCGTTGAACACGTGCAGTCGATCAGTAACATTTCATCGGATGCCAGTAACCTGGAGCGCATTAATCGATGGCAATCAGCGCTACGCATGTTTGGCGAAAGGCCATTTTGGGGATGGGGTCCGGGTACATACCAGTTTCAGTATGCACCTTTTCAGCGATCGCAGGATAAAACCGTAATCAGCACCAATTTTGGTGATGTGGGCAATGCGCATAGCGAATATATCGGGCCTCTAGCCGAATCGGGAGTTTTCGGTATGCTCACGTTTTTTGCCGTATTACTGACTTCCTTGTCGACAGGTTTTAGAATCTACCGGAAAGCTTCAACTTCAGAGGTGCGATTGCTGGCATTGGGTATTACGCTGGGTTTGATGACCTATTTTATACACGGCACCCTAAATAATTTTCTTGACACTGATAAACTTTCAGTTACTTTCTGGGCATTTTTAGCCATACTCGTTGCTATGGACAGAGGTTTACAAAAACAAGAAAGTGGCAATGACGAATCGGATCCGGCTTATCGGACTCAATGATGCCAGCCAATCAACTCATTTGATATGCGTTGTGGCTTCGCTTAAGCAGCCTTGTCATACTAACTGCACTATTCAATCCGATGGCTGGGATTTCGTCCTGAAAGTGTACCCCACACCAAAATGAGGGGAAAGTATAAAATGCGACTTTTCCTCGAAAGTATTGAACTGAAAAATCGGGCACAGTTCAACATTAATCCTTGTGTTTTTTATAAACTCCAAAGCAACACCAAAATGATTAATCATAGCCCAACCCATGGGCATCTTCAACCGTCCTGCCGGGTTGGTTGTCCTTGTGAAATCTTGAAAGCCAAGATAAAAGCCTGTGCCCAGGTAGCAACCGCTGCTTGGTGCAAAGTCATACTGATAAAGCAGCGAAACGCCACCGCCAACCCCTGATGTCCATAGATCCTGAGAAGCTAAACCAAATTGTGGCATGACTATCAATCTGCCCCTGTCTAAAAAAGATTTCAGAAATTGACTTCCTGCCAGAAAACCAACCCTGGGGCTGGTGGCACGGTGTTGGACCTCAACCCAGTATTTAGCAAACAGGCTGAAGGTCTTACTCACTCCATACCCAATCCGGCCTGTAATCGCGGAAGTCAACGGGCTTCCACCTATCGCATCCGGCCTGGCTTCTGGCATCCACTCCAAGCCACCCTGGATATCAACCTCTGATTTTTCAAACCTGTGGGCTGGCAAACAGGCCGATGTGCTGTAGATAAGGCTTGCACTGCATCCGGATAAAGTAAGGAGCAAAACTGTCAGGCAAAAAGCAATAAAAATTTTCATCTCAATCACTTCACGGCAGTGGGTTCTGATTATTTCGTTTACAAATATAGGTATTATATGCTATAATTGCAAACATTTATCAATTATTTTGTATATTTTCGTCCTCTGAAGCTAAGGATTATGTGATGGAATGTTCATTTTTGTAAAATGAACCTGCTTCAAGCTTAAAAAATTAAGATAAAAAACTGATTCACTCAGTTTTCGCCTGGTTTTTACCGGGGGCTATCATATCCGGCAGCTGCCTCAGGGCTGCTATCTCACGCCACTTTTTGCGGGCATCAATGGCAGGAATGCCAAAATATATCCTGCCGCCCGGAAGTGATTTTTCAGTACCAGAAGTTGCCAGCAGAACAGCTCCCTTGCCTATCACCACTTCCTTGTTCACAACTACCTGACCCCACAACGTAACTTCATCCTCGATGGTGACACATCCGGCCAGTAGCACGGCTGCCGCAAAGATGCAGTTTCGGCCAACTACAGTGTCGTGTCCAACATGCACATGGTTATCGAACTTGGTTCCGGATCCAATCCGGGTAGTGCCCGAAACACCCCTGTCAACAGTACAGCAGGCTCCCAGCTCAACGTTGTCTTCGATCACCACATTACCGCATGATTCCAGTTTCCGCAATACTTCGTTTTTTTTCTGAAAATAGAATGCATCCGCACCGATCACACATCCCGAGTGGATAACGACGTTATCTCCTATCTCCACGTTGTCATAAATGCTCACATTGGCGTGGATCAGGCAGTTTTTGCCAATTCGCACCCCATGGCCAACGAAAACTCCTGGCTGCAGAATGGTCCCCTGCCCTATTTCAGCGGTATCGCTGATTGGCCTGTCCGATGGCCTGAACACCCTGAAACGGTTCACAAGTCGCACATAGTCGGAAAAAGGATCATCAGAAAAAATCAATGCCTTCCCAGCGGGAACTTCGATGCGTTTATTTATGAGTATAACCGTTGCTGCCGAATTCAGAGCTCTGGCGTAGTACTTGGAATGGTCGACAAAGGTTAGATCGCCCCGGGTGACCTGGTGAATTTCATTTATCCCGAGAACCTCCAGGTCCGGATTGCCCTCAAACGACGTGTTCAGGAAACCGGCTATTTCGCTGACGGTTTTTGAAGGGTTCAGGAACATAGCAGGGTTAGCCTTTAACTCGTTCTGAATAGTCGCCAGTCCGGGTATCAACCCTGATAAGTTCGCCCTCGTTGATGAACAATGGCACGTTCACAATGGCACCCGTTTCTACCGTGGCGGGTTTCAGGGTGTTAGTGGCTGTATCGCCTCTCACGCCAGGCTCGGCATAAACTACGCTGAGTTCGACAAAGGGTGGCAACTCACACATGAGCGGTGTCTCTGTATCGGCATGAAACGTGATATCCACTGCCTGGCCCTCTTTTAGAAGCTTGGGAGCACTGATCATTTCCTCAGAAATAAAAATCTGATCAAACGTTTCATTATTCATAAAATGATAGCCGCTATCGTCGTTGTAAAGGTACTGATATTGACGGCGTTCGACTCTGGCGACATCAATCTTTACCCCTGCACTAAAAGTGTTCGGGATCACCCTACCGGTCTTGAGGTTGCGGAGTTTGGTACGGACAAAGGCGCCGCCTTTGCCAGGTTTCACATGCTGAAACTCCACAATCATGAATAATTCATTGTTAAACTCAATACAAAGCCCGTTTCTGAAATCTGCCGTTGTTGCCATCGGATAGTACTTTTAATTTTTTTGCAAAAGTACGCTTTTTTCCTACGCGGGCAAATCAGATAACCTCACGCAAATTGGTCATAGGTATTACACGTAATCACTAGATTACTCGTAGCTGATGCGGGCATGATACACATTGATGAGCTTGTTTTTCAGAATCTTCTTGATGACATGGATGTCTCGCATTGTGATTTCAGCATTGTCAAACTGGTTTTCAGACAATTGTTTATTGATAATCTGCTCAACGAGCCCGCTGAGCTTCTCCACATCGGGGCGTTGCAAGCTTCGTGATGCAGCTTCCACAGAATCAGCCATCATCACAATGGCCGTTTCTTTCGAGTACGGAATCGGGCCACGGTATTCAAACGGATGCGACTCAACTTCACCTTCCGGATTTTCAAGAACCTGCCTGGAAAAAAAATATTCCGTTCTTTTGGTACCATGATGTGTGCGGATGAAATCGATTACTGCCTCGGGCAGCTTATGTTTTTGAGCAATTTCAATTCCGCGGGATACATGCCTGATGATAATCCGAGAGCTCTCCGTATAGGGCAGTTCATCGTGAGGATTAATACCTGTTAGCTGGTTCTCAACAAAATACATAGGGGCATCGATCTTGCCAATGTCATGGTACAATGCGCCAACGCGCGCCAATAAACCGTTCCCGCCAATTTGTCTGCAAACTTCTTCGGCGATGTTGGCTACCTGTATTGAATGCTGAAAGGTTCCCGGTGCCTTTTCGGAAAGCATCCGAAGCAGTGCAGTGTTTGTATCCGAAAGTTCAAGCAGGGTGATATCTGTCAACAGTCCGAATGCTTTCTCAAAAATAAAGATTAACGGGTAAGCCAATAGTGTAAGCAGTGCGCTGCCACCAAACATGACATAGGCCTGGATGTCGGCAGTCGAGAGATCGCCCTGCTGCATGAGGTTCAATCCGGAATAGATGGCCGAATAGGTGATGAAAATGTATAAGGCGCTAACTATGAATTGACCACGTTTATTCACCTGCACCACACTTACGATAGCAATGATACCGGCTATTAGCTGCAGAAAGACGAACTCAAACCCGTTTGGCACAAGAAACCCGGTGATGATGATAACCACCAGATGAACAAAAAGCGCCACCCGGGTGTCGAAAAATACCCTTATGAGAATAGGCACCAGGCATACCGGCAAAAGATAAAGGTAGTTTACCTGATTGCGTATCACGTAGCTGATTGTAAAAATCATGAGCAACACCACAAGCAGGATAAAAATTACCGATTTGTTTTGCCAGAAAATTACCGGTCTGAACGAAAGCAGAAACAGAAAAAGCACGGTTAGTGATAGAGTTACAAGGATGGTTGTGCCGGCCAACACCCCCAGTCGGTTAAACATAGTACCCAGTTGCAGCTGGTACTCTTTTCGGAATGAATCGAGCACCAGGAGCAATTCGGAATTGACAAGCTCGCCTTTGGATATGATGCGCTCACCTCGCTGAATCATGCCCCGGGTAGGCGAAATGCGTGATAAGGCCTGTTGCTTTTCGCGTTCGGTTGCATCACTATCGAAGAGGAGATTCTGGAAAAGAAAGGAGGAGATGACGCCGGATATCATTTCTGTTTTGACCTGCCCGAAATACTTTAACAACTGACTTTTGATGAATAAGTCAGCGGTTTGGATCGTTAAAAGCTCATTCAGGTCGACTTCCATCCCCACATTGCCATTGAGCACCATCACCGGGTAATCAGGAGGCTTCCCTTCCAGTACTGGGCTGAGTTCAATGATACCAGTTTCGAGAACCTTGTCATACGCTCTGAGAGCCAACAGTTTGATGTTGTCGAACTCACCCGGGGTAGATGACTCAAACCGCTGGCGAAGGGCCTTGATCAGCTCCGCCCGGTTCCGTTCCAATGGCTGGTTGTTTTTAACAAAATACGGTTTGAGAAGATGAATGACAGTTTCCCTTTCCGCATTCAGCTCGCTTACAGGTTTGTACACGGCAAAATCAAAGGGAGCAATTAAATCATCGTGCATCCAAGGCTTTCCTTTCTGATACTCATATTTGAATTTGCCTCCTCTTGGAAAAATGAGTACCACCAGAACAATCGCAGCGAGAAACAGCCCGATACGATAGAAAAGCAGCGAATGCCTGCGTAGCGATGCAATCAGCATTTTCATCCAGTCAATGGTTTGAAGCGAAAATAGGAATTAAATGGTTTCAAAGGGCTATTGAAATCCGGTTTAACAATATCTTAAGAATAATTTCATCACCAGGAATTTACTTTGATGAGTGGGACGGGGGTGATTTTAACCTTTTTACTATTTTTGTAATATCCAATATGGCGAGGATGATCGGAGCCGTTCCAACATTAGATTTTTTCACACTGCCGCTCAGGAATCCCGTGCTAATTTTTGCCATTGTTCTGCTCATTATTTTATTATCTCCTATAATACTCAGGCGCCTACGTGTTCCGGGCATCATCGGACTCATTCTGGCCGGTGTCATAATCGGCCCGCACGGGCTCAATCTCTTGCTGCGCGACAGCAGTATCATTCTCTTTGGTACGGTTGGGCTGCTGTATATTATGTTTTTGGCCGGGGTCGAAATTGACCTGAATGAGTTCAAACGTACCAGGCTTAAGTCCTTTCTTTTTGGTCTGCTGACATTCAGTATTCCTCAGTCGATAGGTACGATCATAGCCTATTATTACCTCGAATTCAGCCTGCTTTCATCCATCCTGCTTGCCAGTATGTTTGCATCGCACACCCTACTTACCTACCCTATTGTAAGTAAGCTGGGCTTATCAAAACATGAAGCCGTTACGGTAGCCATCGGTGGCACACTCATTACCGACACTCTGGCCTTATTTCTATTATCTGTAATCGTTCAGATACACAATAATCAGATGACACCGGCCTTCTGGCTCATGGCCACTTTGCTGATGATTCTTTTTGGCTTGTTCATCTTTTATGGAATACCCTGGCTGGCTCGATGGTTCTTCAGAAGCTTTGAAGGCGAGGGTTACTCGCACTTCATTTTTGTGCTTTCAGTCGTATTCCTGAGCGCATTTTTTGCGCAGCTGGCCTATCTCGAAGCTATCATCGGGGCGTTTCTCAGCGGCCTGGTGTTCAGCAGACTAATACCCGCCCGATCGGCGCTGATGAACCGAATTGAATTCGTAGGCAATACGCTGTTTATTCCTTTTTTCCTGATCAGTACCGGAATGATCATCGACCTGAAACTGTTGTTCTCCGGATGGCAAACCCTGAATGTGGCACTTGTCATGACGATGGTTGCATTGGCTGGCAAGTGGCTGGCTGCCTTCACTACACAAAAAATACTCGGCTATTCGACCGCCGAGCGTGGTATCATCTTCGGGCTGAGCAACAGCCAGGCAGCTGCCACACTAGCCGCAGTAACCATCGGATACCAGATTGGGTTGTTCAATGATAATGTGCTGAATGGCACGGTAGTTATGATTTTAATTACCTGCCTGATATCCTCTTTGGCAACTGAATCGGCGGCCCGCAAACTTGCAAAGATTGAAGCACCTGACGAAACAATACCTGAACGGGCTTCAGAACGAATCATGGTACCTGTTTCAAATCCGAAAACCATCGAAAAGCTGATAGAGCTGTCCATTTTAATCAAGGACAAAGCTTCATCTGAGCCCATCTACCCTTTGACAATTGTCAAAGATGCTGACAAAGCTGCAGAACAGATCACTCTTTGTCGTAAAGTGCTTAATGAATCGTTCAGGCAGGCAGAAGCTGCCGAAATGCAGATGCAGCTCGTCACGCGTATCGACATAAATCCTGCAAATGCAATACTAAGGGCAATTAAGGAGCTGCAGATTACAACGCTCATCATTGGGTGGAATGCTAAAATGTCGACCAGTGAGAAAATATTCGGCGGCGTTCTGGATAATGTGTTGCACAACAGCAACCAAACCATCATGGTATCCAAGCTCAATGGCATTCTAAACATTGTTGAACGGGTTCATCTGTTCGTTCCGGAATTGGCCCATCGCGAAGCAGAGTTTACCGGCTGGTTCAGGCAAATCAAAACCCTTACCGGTCAGATTGGTGCAAAACTGATGATTCATAGCGACAGCGAAACCCTTAAAGTGTTAAAGCGAGCCTCGTTAACCGTTAATCCTCAGGTGGCAACCGACTTTTTTGAAATCGGACAATCGCTGTTCATTTACCTTGATTCCTTTATGGTCGAACCTTCCGATGTCTGCATCTTTGTGTCATCAAGGCGGAGTTTCATCAGCTACCAACCCTATCTTGACGAGCTGCCCTTTTACTTGTCTAATAATTATCAGACACATAGCTTCATTGTAGTTTATCCGGCCCAGGAAATTGGCCCAAAATACGAAAGCGCCCTTCAGCTAGATGACGACTCACTATTTCCTTACGAGAAAAGCATCAGCCGTTATCGCCAGCTCAAAAATCATCTGATAAAAATTTTAAGGTTGAAAAAATAACGCTATGGACCCTAAGGAATATTCGATTAAAGGATTTGGATATTGCAACCTTTCACTTGCAGCGCTGCACTCCGAGCCTGATCATAGGTCGGAAATGGTTTCTCAGGTGTTGTTCGGCGAAACATTTAGCATTATTGATCAAAGGAAAAACTGGCGGCTTGTCAGTTGCAGCCTTGACGATTATGCTGGCTGGATTGAGGCCGGGCAGTATGAGGAGATAACCGAAGCGGAGTATATGCGGCTGCTGCATGGCAACACGCCCGTGAGCTCCGAACTTGTACAGGTGATTTCAGATAACACTCATAACCGCTTCTTTCCTCTGCTTCTTGGAAGCTCATTGCCCGGAATCGATGAGCAATCATTCAGAATAGGGCAAACAGAATATGTGTTTGAAGGGGACATTAGGCAGCCGGGAATCGTCGATTTGCAGGCCGGCCTGCTACAGGCTGCTTTTCTCTACCTGCACTCACCTTACCAGTGGGGAGGCCGCAGCCCATTTGGCATCGATTGTTCGGGTTTCGTTCAAATGGTATTCAAATTAGTCGGCATCAGTCTCCTTCGCGATACAGGACAGCAAGTAAGCCTGGGTGATGTAGTGAATCTGCCCAGTGAGGTCAGGGCGGGCGATATCGCCTTCTTCGACAACGACGAAGGGCAGATCATACACACGGGCATCATTATCGACAGCAAACATATCATACACAGCAGTGGATTTGTTAAAGTAAACAGGTTCGATCATTTCGGAATCTTTAACGAAAAGGGTAAGAGATACACGCATAAACTGCGCGTTATAAAACGCATCCTTTGACCTTACCCTGCTCATCTTTGGCTTATCTTGGATCCCGAGCCAGGTTATTAACAAATTGTTAATATTTATTTAATTTTCCCCTACTTGTTTATTACAGTTCGGTTTCTATATTTGCGAAGTTTAACAACTCTGACAAGGCATTGGGCTCAACGCTGGTAATCAGCCAATTTGGTATGTTAAAAATGCCAAAGCTTTGTTGGTGTTGCAATTTTGATTGAGTTGACCAAACTATTTAAGTAAAAAATCAGCATGTGCGAAATGCGAATTGGTGCTAACAAAGCCGGGGCAAATTCTCTTTGGACGCTCCACATCCCGGCAAGCTTACTCTGATTTTTCAAATTTGATATATGTTTAAGATCGATCAATTATTCATCTAACCAAACCAAGTATTATGAAAAACAAATTACTTCTTGGATTTTTTGCACTAATTCTGGTGGCTGCATGGCAGCCTGCATTTGCGCAAGGTGTGACCACCGGTTCACTAAGCGGTGTAGTGCTTGATGTTTCAGGACAGCCGTTGCCAGGATCAACCGTACTTGCAGTGCACGAACCATCAGGTACCCGCTATGGGATATCAACCAACCACGAAGGTCGGTTCACTATCCCAGGCATGAGGGAAGAAGCCAATTTAGAGATAACAGTTTCCTTTGTAGGATACGAAACGCAGAAGCAGGAAAACGTCTCCATCAACCTTGGAGGTACCACCAACATGAACTTTGCCCTGCGCGATGCCAGCGCACTGCTTGGCGAAGTGGAAGTGGTGTATGTGCGTGATGCCATTTTCAGCTCCAGCCGCACGGGTGCATCAACCAGCGTGGGTCAGGATGCTATCACCACCATGCCCAGCATCAACCGCAGGATAAACGACTTCACCCGATTGGTTCCCCAGGCAAGGGGTAGCTCATTCGGCGGTATGGACGACCGTTTCAACAACATCACCGTGGACGGGTCCTACTTCAATAACTCCTTCGGTTTGGCCGGCCAGCCCGGCGACCGCACCGGGGTTGCCCCTATCTCGCTCTCGGCCATTGAAGCCATCAGCGTCAACATCGCTCCTTACGACGTTCGTCAGGGCAACTTTGTGGGGGCTGGTGTCAACGTAGTTACCAAGAGCGGTACAAACACCATCAAGGGTGAAGCCTCTTACAATTTCCGCAACTCGAATATGAGCGGTGTGCAGGCTAAGGATCAGACCCTTACCCCCGGCGATTTCAAATATTATGATTTCGGATTCAGCCTTGGCGGACCAATCATTAAGGACAAGCTCTTCATTTTTGCCGACTATTCAAAAGAAAACACTACAGCCCCCGGAACTACATTTTTGGCAAACACCGGCGGACAAACAGTGACAGGTAACGTGACCAGGGTTCTGGCTTCAGATCTCGATGCATTGAGCAAGTTCCTGAAAGAAAAATTTAACTACGAAACTGGCCCTTACCAGGGATACACCCACGAAACACCTGCCACCCGCATTATTGCCAAACTCGACTACAACATCAATGATAAACATAAGGCAAGCATTCGATTCAATAAGCTGGAGTCGTTCACCGATATCCTGCTTTCAAACTCTTCCTCTCTCGGTATGGGCACCCGCCGTTCAAACCTCAATGGTCTGAACTTCCAGAACTCCAACTACCAGATCATGGAAAACATCACCTCCATTATCGGCGAAGTAAACTCTCGATTTGGCGACAACATGGCCAACAACTTCATAGCTGGATACACTTATCAGGACGAAAGCCGCGCTTCAAGGGGTGAAATGTTCCCCTTCGTGGATATTTTGAACGCCGGTATTGTATATACCAGTTTTGGGTTTGAACCCTTCACGCCTAACAACGAATTACGCTATTCGACCTACCAGTTGCAGAATAACTTCAGCATTTTCAGAGAAAAACAAACCTGGACCATGGGCCTTAGCCTCGAAAAATATTACTCTGAAAATATTTTCTTCCCGGGTTCACAAAGTGTCTATTCCTACAACTCACTTGCCGACTTCTATACCGATGCCAACGGTTTCCTGGCTAACCCAAGTCGCACCGTGGCCCCGGTTACCTTGCGCCGCTTCCAGGTTCGTTGGTCAAACATTCCTGACAAACCCATCCCGGTGCAGCCTCTGGATGTGATCTACGCCGGAATATACGGCCAGAACGAATGGCGTGTGATGCCCAACCTCAATCTTACTTTCGGTATGAGAATCGACATGCCTTTCTTCGGAGATACCGGCTTTAAGAATACCGAAGTTGAAGGGTTCAAATTCCGTGATGAAAACAACAAGGAAGTGACCTACAAAACAGACAAATTACCCGATCCCCGCCCGTTGTGGTCACCCAGGTTTGGGTTCAACTGGGATCCGAAAAACGACAAGAGTACTCAGGTGCGCGGCGGTACCGGTATTTTCACCGGAAAGCCAGCCTACGTTTGGATTTCAAACCAGATTGGGAATAATGGTATCCTGACAGGATTTGAAGAACTGAACAACACCACTGCACGGCCGTTTAATCCTGATATCAACAAATTTAAACCCACCACTATTTCAGGTGCGCCGGCTACCTCATATGAACTGGCCCTCACCGATCCAAAATTCAAATTCCCTCAAGTTTGGCGTTCAAATATAGCTGTTGACCAGAAACTGCCTTTCAACCTCATCGGAACTCTCGAGTTCCTTTACAGCCGTGATGTTAACGGTATTTATTACATCAATGCCAACCTCATTGACAATACCACCCGGTTCTCGGGAGCTGATAACCGTTTGATATACGTGGCAAGCCCGGCAAACAGGATCAACAGCAAGATCACCAGCGCTATTGTTATGAAAAACCAGAACGTGGGTGCTTCCTACAACTTTGCTGCAAGTCTCGAAAAGCCATTTTCAAAAGGACTTTACCTGAAAGCCGCTTACAGCTACGGTATCACCAAAAACACAGTGGATCCGGGTTCAATCGCTTTTGGTTCATGGAACAACAACCAGCACACCGGCGACCCGAACAATCCCGGTATCGGTTTTGCCTCTGCATCGCTCGGACATAGAGTATTCGGAGTCGTCACTTATAAAACACCGAGTTCAACCGCATTCACATTTTTATTTGAAAGCTTCACCCCGGGCAACTACTCCTGGGGGTTTTCAGGCGACCTGAACCGCGATGGAGGCACATCAAACGACCTCATCTATATCCCAAAGGACAAGAGCGAGATGAACTTCTATCCATACAGCATCTCATCAACCGGGTCGGTGGTAACCTACAACCCTTCGGTAACGACGAACCTGGCCAACTTCAGCGCTGATGATCAGAAAGACGCTTGGGAAAGGTTCATTAAGCAGGATAAATATCTGAATGCAAACCGCGGAAAATATGCAGAGCGCAACGGTGCCTTCCTCCCAATGGTTTCGAGAGTGGATTTCTCGATGCAGCATGACCTGATTGCCAATATAGCAGGCACCAAAAACAAACTCCAGATGCGTTTTGAGATTGTTAACCTCACTAATATGCTTAATAAAAACTGGGGAGTTGGTAAACGCGTGATCACTAATCAGCCTTTAGTGGTACGTCCCACAGTGACAGGCGGCACACCTGCAACCAGCGGCCCGATCGATCAGAATGGCTATGCCATCTATCGTATGGCGGCTGTCAACAATAAACTTATCACCGACACCTACCAGTCAAGCCTGGCTATCAGCGATATGTACAGAATCCAGATCGGACTGAAATACATCTTCAATTAACCGGCACAAAAGTTGCTTAATGAAAGAGGTTGCCCCAAAAGGCAGCCTCTTTTTTTTTAGTTTTGCGCAGAAAAACTTTGAAATCAATGAAAAAAATACCACTGCTGCTGTTGCTCTCTTCCCTTTGGTTATGTGCCTGTGCCCAGGAAAAACCCTACCTAGTGGTTCTTTCAATGGACGGGTTTCGCTGGGATTATCCTGACAGGGCCCACACTCCTGTGCTTGACTCGCTGGCCCGGGTGGGCGTTAAGGCTGAAGCCATCCGACCCGCCTTCCCGTCAAAAACCTTTCCTAACCACTATACTATGGCTACCGGCCTTTATCCCGATCACCATGGACTGGTGAATAACAGTTTTTTTGACCCGGCTACCGGAAGCACCTATACCATGCGAGACCAGGCCGAACGTAATAACCCGAAGTACTATGGAGGCGAACCCATATGGGTAACTGCCGAACTCCAAAACGTAAGAACAGCATCATATTTTTGGGTGGGAAGCGAATTGCCCATTAAAGGAATTCAACCGTCGATCTGGAAACCCTACCTTCAAACCGTACCCCTCGAAGACAGAATTGACAGTGTGATCGCCTGGCTTAAGCTGCCTGAACACCGACGACCGCGACTTATAATGTGGTACCTGCACGAACCTGATGCCGTAGGTCATATGTATGGACCCGACGATAAACGGACACTGCAAAAGGCTGAAGATCTTGACCGTCTTCTTGGGGTATTCTGCCGAAAGCTGGGTCAACTCCCAATAGCCTCAAATATCAACCTCATTGTAACCAGCGACCATGGCATGGGAAAAATCAGTGCCGAAAAAAGCATCACTCTTACCGACTATGTTAAAGAAAGTTGGGTGGACAAAGCCATAGGAGGAAACCCGGTTTATAGCATAAAAGCCAAACAGGGCTTCGTGGATTCTATTTACAACAGACTCAGCAAAGTGAAGAATTTACAGGTATGGAAAAGCGGAGAGGTGCCAAGAGAATTGAATTACGGCACCCATCCCCGCACGCTTGATATTATCGTAGCTGCCGACAGTGCCTGGAGCATCGGCTGGCGTAGAGGATCATCGAACGAGTATTCAGGTGGCACCCATGGATATGATATCCGAAACAAGGATATGCATGCCATTTTTTATGCCGCTGGCCCCTCCTTTAAAAGCGGATATCGCCAGCCGGTATTTGATAATATTGATCTCTACCCCTTGTTTGCTCATATACTCGGCATAATTCCACAAAACGTTGACGGCAGCCTGGACGCTGTGCAACAGATGCTCAGGACCACCACGGATAACCCAAAATAACCTAATCGTATGATAAGAAAATTGTTAATTGTGCTGTTTGTGGCACTTACGATGGTTTTGCATGCGCAAAACAGGAAAATTGAATTTGTGGAGTACGAGCTCGACAACGGGCTAGTCGTCCTCCTGCACCAGGATAAATCGGCGCCGGTGGTGGCAGTAACCATAACCTACCATGTAGGATCAAAAAACGAACGACCAGACCGTACTGGCTTTGCCCACTTTATGGAGCACCTCATGTTTGAGGGGTCTAAAAACATTGGCCGGGGTCAGTATTTCAAGATTGTACAGGATGCCGGAGGGCAGGTAAATGCATACACCACTAATGACAAAACACACTACTACGAGTTGCTTCCTTCAAATCAGCTCGAGCTAGGGCTGTGGCTCGAATCAGAGCGCATGCTCCATCTGGTGATCGACAGCGTGGGAGTTGAAACCCAGCGTAGCGTTATTAAGGAAGAACGAAGCCAGCGCTACGATAACCAGCCCTATGGCTCCTTTCAGGAAGAGATTTTCATGAGGGCCTTCAGGAAACATCCGTATCGCTGGACACCCATAGGTTCAGTTCAATACATCGATCAGGCTACGCTTGAAGAATTCAGGGAGTTCTATCGCACCTACTACGTGCCAAACAACGCCGTATTGGCCATTGCCGGCGACATTGACATCGATAAAACCAAAGCACTTATCTCGAAATATTTCAGTGACATCCCGCGCGGAACCAAACCCATCGAAAGACCCAACATCACCGAACCTCCATTGGGTGCCGAGATAAGAGATATCCTGTACGACAACATCCAGTTGCCGGCAGTGATGATGGCCTTTCGTGCGCCGTCTGCAGGACATCCGGACAGTTACGCAGTGAGGATGCTTACCAATATCCTGTCTGACGGACAAAGCTCAAGGCTTCACAAGGCCATTGTCGATGAGCAGCAAAAGGCGCTGGCCGTTCTTTCATTTCCTTTTCCACTTGCTGACGAAGGGCTGTTCCTGGTGATCGGCATAGCCAATGCAGGTGTCGAAGCCCAAGATCTGGAGAAGGCGATCAATGATGAGATTGAAAAAGTTAAGAACGAGGGGCTGAGCCAGCGCGAATTCGAAAAATCGCGCAATATGCAGGAAAACAGTTTTGTATCGAGATTGAACCGCATGTCGGCTATTGCCGATCAGTTGGCTGAGTATCAGCTATTCTTCAACAACCCCGGGCTGATAAATTCTGACCTGGAACGGTATATGAGCGTGACACAGGCTGATATTCAACAGGTAGCGAAAAAATACCTGGTGAATGATAACAGAGTGGTTTTGTACTATTTGCCCAAACAAAAGAATTAACGGAGGAGAAGTCATGAAGAAGATTGGAATGTTCATAGTATTCGCATTAATCACTCTCTCGGTGACCGGACAGATGGATCGTTCGGTGCGTCCGGCTCCTGCCCCAGCAACGCTGCTGAAACTGGAGAAGGCAAAGTCATTTGAGCTGGAAAACGGTCTCAAAGTATTCGTGGTTGAGAATCGCAAATTGCCACAGATCTATTTTTCATTGTTTTTTGATTTTGATCGCGTGTTTGAAGGCGAATTTGCAGGGCTCAGCGACCTGACAGGGCAGTTGTTGCGTACGGCAACCACCACGCGGACCAAGAAACAAATTGATGATGAAATCGACTATATAGGAGCTTCATTAACCACTGATGCAAGGCAATTGTCGGCAAGCGGGCTGTCGCGCAATGCAGAAAAAATTACCGAACTGCTTGCCGATGTTGTACTCAATGCCAGGTTCGAGAAAGAACACTTTGAAAGGGCTAAGAAACAAACCACATCAGGCCTGATGGCTGCACGGAATAACCCTAACCAGATAGCAAGCCGTGTGAGCAACACCTTGTTTTTTGGAATAAACCATCCCTATGGCCTCAACCCCACCGAAAAGAGTGTCGAAAAGGTCACACTGGAAGCTATTGAAACATTTTACAAAACGTATTACAAACCAGGGGTTGCCTACCTGGCAATTGTGGGAGATATGTCGGTAGACCAGGCAAGAGGTTTGGTGACAAAATATTTTTCTTCCTGGGTCAATGCGCCCGTTCCCCGGCAAACCTATCCTGCGGTCAGGCGGCCAGCCGAAACCAAAGTTGCTTTGGTTGACAGGCCTTCAGCGGTGCAATCGGTGATCAGCCTTGGGTTTCCGGTGGAGCTGAAGCCTGGTTCGGAATTTGCCATCAAGGGTAGAGTGATGAACAATATCCTCGGTGGCAGCACTTCGAGGCTGTTCAACAACCTGCGCGAGCAGCACGGGTTTACCTACGGAGCCTATAGCAAGCTCAATTCAGATAAACTTATGGGCTCATTTATTGCCACCGCAGATGTTCGCAATATTGCCACCGACAGCGCAGTACACGAGATATTATACGAAATAAACCGCATACGAACTGAGGCTGTACCTCTCGATGAACTGCGGCTGTACAAAAACGAACTCAGTGGCAACTTTGCACTCTCGCTCGAAAATCCGCAAACCATAGCTTCGTTTGCGCTTAATACAGCACGCTTTCAGCTGCCCGAAAACTACTACGACACCTATCTGGAACAGGTGGCGGCAATAACCCCTGAAGATATTCTAGCCTCTGCCAACAACCTGCTCTTTCCGGAAAATGCACACATCCTGATTGTGGGAAAAGCTGCCGACGTGGCCGGGCAGATGAAGAAATTCTCGAAAAGCGGAAAAATTACCTACCTCAACGAGGATGGTGTAGAATACGATCCTGACAAACAACTGTTGCCGCCACCCGCCAATCTTACAGCCCGGCAGGTGATCGAC
The DNA here is from genome assembly GCA_037445555.1 of Lentimicrobiaceae bacterium. Lineage (GTDB taxonomy): Bacteria > Bacteroidota > Bacteroidia > Bacteroidales > JAAYJT01 > JAAYJT01. The sequence goes on along the minus strand of JBBIKG010000011.1, from coordinate 46,232 downwards.
AGGTATTTAGAGGTAAGAGGCGGAAAGAAAAAATTGCAGGGTATCAAAGACCTTACCATGAAGGCCTCGGCTACCATGCAAGGCATGTCGATCAATTTTGACACCTACCGCAAAGCACCAAACAAGATTAAAGTTGAAGTGGGTGCCTCGGGTATGGTATTCTCGAAGCAGATTTTCGACGGAGCCAGGGGCAAGGTGTCGTCCATGATGGGGAGTGAGGAACTGCAGGGCGAAAAGCTGGAGGAAATGAAGTTTCAGGCTATCATGAATCCAGAAATCGACTATGAGAAGAAAGCCATAAAGCACCAGCTCCTGGGAATCGAAAAGGTGAACGGGGCGCAGGCCTACAAGGTAGAGCAGACAAACCCGAACGGTAGCAGCCAGTTTAACTATTTTGATGTAACTTCCGGACTGCTGCTGCAATCGGTTACACCGTCGGGAACTACGGTTTATGAAGATTATCGTGCTGTGTCGGGTATAAAGTTCCCGTTCCGGATCATGCAGCAGGCCGGCCCGCAAACCATTGATCTTACTGTGAACTCCATTAAAATCAACAGCAAACTCGGCGACGATATTTTCAAAATTGAATAATAAGCCCCGGCCTGCAGCATGAAAGAGTGTATTGCTCCCTGCTAGAGGGATCGGAACAAAACCTAAGGGACAGGGGCTGTTTCATAAGCACCAAATCTATCAGGATTAACATTCCGTGCCAATATAGGAGACAGCCCTTATTTGCGCCGCAGGCTGCTGTACATTACCCCAATCACGAATCCGATGCTCACAGTGAGCAGTAAAAGAAGAATGTGCGGCATTTCGAGAGTGACAAAAAGGAGCTTGACACTCACTTTTCCGAAATTCTGTACGATGACTATCAGCACAAGAATAGCAAGCGCGATGGTGGCATAAAGCTTCGCATTTTTCATAATACGATTGTTTAGATTATTACTTTACGTTCTCACTACAAATGTATAGCTTTACAGAGAAAAACCGAGGCGGCAGCCGGCAGATGAGAGCACAGCCTGCAGGTGAAGCCATGGGTGGAATTGTAAGATATGAGGTTACTTAGTCTTCTGATATTGCTCATGATGGTTTCGGATGAGAGAGTGCCGGTAGATATATCCGTCAATGGCAATCTACGCCAGAATGAGTGGAGTGCCGTTGATGAATCTGCCCGGATCCTGGTTAACCGGATTACTCATCTACAATCACAACTTTCTGAAATCAACATCCGGAAATACAATGCCATCAGTGTGGCAAATGCCTCAGTACAGGACATCCAGGAGCTGAAACAGATTTTTCTCTCTTTAAATACTGCCAACGAGGCGCTGGTGGCATACCTGGAAGAATTTTCTGAGCCCCAAGCACCGGATTCACTCAGTATTGATGTTGAGGTTAAACGCAACAGGATTATATGGTATGCGGCTCTGATAGCCCAGTTCGAATTGCTTATCAGGCTTGCAGAATACAGTTCGGAGAACACATATTTCATGACCCTCTTGAATGAAACGCTCGGTGAATACGGCATCGAGACTGACTACAATGTCTTAATCGCCATGATGGCCCTTCCCGGCAGGCAGTTCGATCTTCACGCCGGATACGCGACCATCAGAAAGATCAGGCTGACACAGGAGGAAGATGAGAACATAAGGCGGCTGCGGGAGTACTCCGTTGACACATATAATCACTTTGCCTCCTCTGTGTTTCCTCCGCTGGGTTCCGCGTTATCGGGAATAGTTGACTTTACGGTGCGCGAAGCCTTCCGGTGGCTATACCCCATTCAGGAGAAGGTATCTGTATTTGCCAGCCACCTCCGTATTACTAACCGTTCAGGATACTACATCACCCGCGAACAGATCAGGCAACTGTATCCGCTGCTGGAACCCGGCGATATTTTGCTGCAGCGCCGTGAGGGATTTCTCAGCAATATAGGCATACCCGGTTTTTTCACACATTCAGCCATCTTTACCGGCACCCTGATGGTGATGGATGAATACTTCGAACAGGAATCGCAACAGATGTTCGGCAACCGGCTTACCAACTATCTTGATGCACGCCACCCCGAAATCTTCCAGCTGAAATCAAGGCCTGATAAAGCTGGTCTTTACTACTCCACCATCGAAGCTAAAGCAGGCGGAGTCCTGCTCGAGCCTCTGGAGGTTTCTGCAAATGCTGATCACATGCTGGTGTTGCGTCCCCGGCTATCACGAAAGGATAAGCTGCTCTCTATCCTCAGTGCCATGGATAATTATGGCATCCCTTACGATTTTGATTTTGATTTCAGCACCAGCCAGGCTCTGGGATGCTCTGAACTTGTATACAAGTCATACCTTCCCTCTGACAAAAAAAACGGTCTTGTTTTTGGTATGCAGAAGATTGCCGGCAGGTGGATGGTTACCCCAAATGATATTGCACTGAATTTTATCAGTCAACTGGAGGATTCAACCCCGGCCATGGACTTCGTTTTTTTCCTTTACGGTGATCCTGAAACCAAGAGCGCACGCTTTGAATCTGCCGGCAAGCTGCACTCACTGTTGGTGGACAATAAATAAATTTCACTACTGGAGGCAGGGCTTTAAAATGCAAAGAAATACGTTTATTAAGGAATAAAATTCTGCTACATTTGCAAGGCTTTTCCCCCATCAATCACTATCCGTAATGTCATTAAAGTACATCGTTCTGGCCATTTATACCCTCCTGATTTTCTACATCGGAGTGCTGGGTTTACGCAAAACTAAATCATTCAACGACTATTTTCTCGGCGGAGGAAACATTGGCGCCTGGATGACAGCTTTTTCATACGGAACCGCCTACTTCTCGGCTGTGCTCTTTATTGGGTTTGCAGGGAAAATTGGTTGGGATTTCGGCTACTCTTCACTATGGGTAGCCTTTTTTAATGCCCTTGTCGGGGTACTTGGAGTTTGGGCTTTGCTCGGATGGCGCATAAAAAAAATGTCCACCGAATACGGCGTAACCACCCTTAGCGAATTCATAGAAAAAAGATATCGCAGCAGACACTTCAAACTCCTTTCCGCCATCGTGATCTTCGTCTTCCTCATTCCTTATTCGGCTGCAGTGTTCATGGGGTTATCCTACCTTTTCACTTCTACATTTAACATTCCTTACCAAAGCGCCTTGCTGATGATGGGTATCCTTACAGCAGTGTACCTGGTGATGGGGGGGTACAAATCAATGACTCTGATCGACACTATTTTTGGTGTCATTATGATTGCCGGGGTACTTGTTCTTTTGGGAAGCACCCTGAATGCCGGAGAGGGGCTGCGTCAAATTACCAAATCGCTGACAGCTTTTAATCCAAAACTGACCTCCTGGGTTGGTCCGCCGGGTTGGTGGCCCTTGTTCTCGCTGATATTCCTTACAAGCGTTGCTCCCTTCGCCATGCCACAACTTGTACAGAAGTTTTATGCCGTCAGGGATCGAAAAGCCATCAGACTGGGCATGGTTACATCAACCATTTTTGCGCTCCTTATCGGTGGCGTGGCCTATTTCGTCGGGTCCACCGCCCGTATATTTATGTCGCCTGCCAAAACCCCACTTGCCTTTATCGACGGCAAACCCGTGGTGGACCGCCTGATGCCTGAGTTGCTTACCCATGTCATCCCTGAGTCATTGTCGGTGGTTATCCTTTTGCTGATACTTTCTGCCAGCATGTCAACCTTGGCTGCCCTGGTGTTGATTGCCAGCTCCACAGTGTCCAAAGACTTTATCAATGGTTTCATAAACCGCCAGATGACAGATAAGAAGCTCACGGAGCTAATGCGCTGGATGAGTGCATTTTTTGTGACATTATCCGTTCTGCTGGCCCTGTCAAATATCGATTCCATCGTGGCCATTCTTGGTATTTCGTGGGGCGCCATCGGGTCGTTTTTTCTGGGACCCTTTGTGTGGGGCCTGATGACAAAAAGAGTGAATTACTTCGGAGCTGCTAGTGCAGCCATCCTCTCGCTCGCAACCTGTCTTATCCTATACTTCACAGGCATGCCATCGCCGCAGGCAGGCACAATCGGAATGATAGCCTCTCTGGTACTTACTCCGGTTATGAGCGTCTTTGCCTACGTAAAACAATAATTTCCATACAATGAAAAAAGTCGTTATTGCAATCTCAGTCATACTGACGCTGATGGTTGCCAGGTTTGCTTCTGCACAGAATCAGGCCGATGAAAAGAAATTTGGAATCTCATTCAGGGGATTCATCAAGAGTGATTACTGGTACGACAGCCGCCAGGTAGTTTCAGCTCGCGAAGACCTATTTATGATCGTACCAGCCAATACGTTACCAGATAAAAACGGAAAGGATATCAACGCCCATCCATCGTTCAATTACAGTGCCATTACTACGCGCATTACAGGCGATATAAAAGGGCCTGATGCATTTGGAGCCAAAACTTCAGGTATGATCGAAGCCGACTTCTCAGGTGTCACCAACGGCGATATAAACGGATTTAGGCTCCGGCATGCCATCGGCAAACTTCGCTGGGAGAAATCAGAGCTCATGTTCGGTCAGTTCTGGCATCCTATGTTTGTTGTGGACGTTTTTCCGCAGGTCATCTCCCTGAACACAGGGGCTCCTTTTCAGCCGTTTATCCGCAACCCGCAGATTGGCTACACTCGGTTTATTGACACATACAGTCTTAATCTTTCCTTTGTCACCCAACGCGATCATGCAAGCGAAGGGCCTTCGGGAGCACTTCCCAACTACATGAAAAACGCACTCATACCCAATGTTCACTTTCAGCTGCAGCACAAAACACCCACCCGCATCTGGGGGTTTGCAGCAGATTACAAGGTATTGCAGCCCAGGTTGGTTACCGACAATAACTATCAGACCAACGAAACAATAGGCTCTTATGCCTTTATGGCCTACCACAAATACGTCAATAAAAACTTTCTGTGGAGCATGAAGGGGATCTTCGGGCAAAACCTGACCGAGCATCTGATGATGGGCGGCTATGCCGTGAGAACAGTGAACCCCGATACAAAGATCGAAACCTATACCCCTACCAACCATCTCAATCTCTGGAACTACATCTCCTACGGCCAAGCTGTCAAATTCGGGCTGTATTGCGGATATCTCAAGAATCTCGGCACCACACACGAAAACACAGGCAGGTATTTTGGGCGCGGAAAAGACATCGGTTATGTGTACCGCATAGCCCCTTCCCTGTCGTTCATCTCCGCTAAAACGCAAATCTCCATCGAGCTTGAGTATACGGCTGCCGGGTACGGTACCCCCGATACCAAAGGAATTGTGCAGAACATTAATGAAACAAAAAATCTGAGACTTTTGGTGACCTTCTACTATTATTTTTGATGCACATTTTTTGTTTCTTTGAACTGATATTCAAATCTTTATATCATTTAATTAATATAATTATATAATTGTATGCAAACCACACCCATCAACGCCGATATCGTGTTTGAACAGATCCGCTTAATGAATCTCACCAGCGTTGGTAAAGCGTCAATCCGGGAGATTAAACGATTGGTGGATAATATTGAAGCCGCCTCGGGCGAGAAGTTTATCCGCATGGAGATGGGGATTCCGGGTTTGCCTCCGGCATCGGTAGGCGTGAAAGCCGAAATAGAAGCTCTGGAGCGGGGTGTGGCAGCCATCTATCCCGATATAGACGGCGTACCTGCGCTGAAAAAAGAAATCAGCCGGTTCGTGAAGAACTTTCTTGACGTTGATATAAGCCCGGCATGCTGCATCCCGACGGTAGGATCGATGCAGGGCAGCTTTGCCTGTTTCCTTACTCTAGGCCAGATGTATGAAGACCGCGACACTACCTTGTTCATCGATCCCGGGTTCATGGTGCACAAACAGCAGCATATGATCCTTGGCCGTAAGTTCGAGTCGTTTGACGTGTATAACTTTCGGGGCGATAAGCTGCGGGAGAAGCTCGAATCTTACCTGAGCAAGGGGCATATCCATTCCATCCTGTACTCTAACCCGAACAACCCTTCCTGGATCTGTTTCAACGAACAGGAATTGAGCATCATTGGCGAGCTGGCCACAAAATACGGAGTGGTTGTGATTGAAGATCTGGCCTACATTGCCATGGACTTCCGTAATGACTTATCCAACCCGGGTGTGCCGCCTTTCCAGCCTACAGTAGCAAAATACACAGGCAACTATGTGTTGCTGATTTCAAGTTCAAAAGCCTTCAGCTATGCCGGGCAACGGGTGGCTATGATGGTGATTTCAGAACATCTTTTCAACACCACCTCGCCTTACCTGCGCAAACATTATACCACCGACAGGCTTGGACATGCCATGGTGTTTGGCACGGTGTATGCCCTCAGCAGCGGCACGTCGCACTCGGCGCAATATGCGTTGGCCGCCATCCTGCAAGCCGTCAATGATGGCAATTACAGATTCCTGAACGATGTGCATGAATATGGCGAAAAAGCGAAGATCATGAAAGAGCTTTTCACCAGGAACGGCTTCAGCATTGTATACGACACCGATATTGACCGTCCCATTGCCGATGGCTTCTATTTCACGATTTCCTACCCGGGTTTCACAGGGGAGCAGCTGATTGAGAAGCTGCTCTATTATGGTATCAGCGCCATATCGCTTGCTGTTACCGGTAGCGAACGCACCGAAGGGCTACGCGCCTGTGTGTCGCTGGTGAAGCGATGTCAGTTTCCCGACCTTGAAGAACGACTGATACAATTCCGCAGGCACCATCCCATTGCCGGATGATCTTCGTGCGCCTTGCTGACTAGCTGACGCCGGCTTACGGCAACATGGTCAGAAATTGGCGGAGAACTGCGATTTGTAGGTTGACATGCTAGCTAATCTTACCACGGGCAAGTTTCCTTTGAAATAACCGCTGAGCTTCTTGCCCGAGTCGCTGGTGCAGTCGACTTTAATTTCATAATTTTCGCCGGATTTGCCTATCGTCACGGTTCCATCACTCACAGTGCCCCACCACTCGCCTGTGTAAGAGTTAAAGTCGATATTGGCATAAAATGTTCCTTTATCAAATGTGCCTGCCTTGAGCTGTTGGTCGTCCACAAACTTGTAACTGCCTTCCAGCAGGTCAAGGTCGGAGGAAGAGAACATCTCGAAATAGAGAGCATTTCCTTTCCCGGTAAGCTCGCCATTGGCACCGAATTTTATGCCCGGCGAGATAAGAATGAGGTCGTAATTGAACGAGGGCATAGACTCCTCCCACTTTCCGAAATATTCAATCCGGCCTCCGGATAAAGGATAGGATTTGCCGTCGTACTCAAATTTATTCTTGCCCTGGGTGGCTGGTTCCTTCTCACAACCCGATAGAGCAGCGGCAGAAATCAGTGTGAACATGGAAAACCAGAGTATGACGTTTGAAGAAGGGAATGCTGTTTTCATAATAATAAGTGTATCTGAACGTGAATTTTCGATTCAGTGTTCAAGCCATCGTCAGGCTAATAACTCGAAGCGAGATAAAATGTTGTCACGACCGGAAAGGATTTTTCGCTTTTGGCCAGTTATAGTAACTACCGGCTATATGCCACCTTAAAAGGTATTTCAAGCGGTTTGTCGGGCCCGGTCAGCACATTCATCACCTTAAACCGAACGGATATGTCTTTCTGCTGCATTTTTCCTTCGCGTAGGCCGATGCGCACCACCACTGAACTTCTTGCACTCACACTGAGATTCGATGGCAGCGAAAAGTCGTCATTGCTGATTCCTGAGAGTTCCATCGGCAGATCTGAAGTATTGCTGAGGATCGCAAACACCTCCGTTGCATCTTCTTTTTTTGTTTGCGTCACGGCAAATTTCAGGCACCTTTCAATCAGCGGCAGCAACAATGACTCCTGGCCGATGAGCGTATCGTTGAAAACCACGGCAGTGCGCCGGGCAAACAGGGCTTCGCGCACGGCAGGAATGCTTCGTTCGCGGGCGAAAACCAGCGTAAACGGCCTCCTGGCCCCTTCCTCCGGATCATAGCCGAAATCTATTGGCCCGTGGGCATCGGAGTTGGCAAACATGGTCAGATTACGGTCAAACGCCCACCGGTGTACTATGGGATAAAACTCGGTATCGTTGAATACCTCAATTCCATGCAGCCATCCTTTTTTCAGAAACTCATCATGAATCGGAAACCAATGCGTAGAGTCGGGTTGTTGCACTTTCCATCCCGGGTGGTTCCAGATGAAGAAAGCGCCTTGGGCAGCGGCAGCAGCGAAAGCCTCGTTCAGGTCGTCTTTCTTAAGCAGGTTGGGATCGTCAAGGAAAAGCGCATTAAAATGTCCCGGAGGCATCTTGCGCGTTATTTCAGCGGCTTTCACCAACAGAATGTTATGCCGCTCGGCCACAGGTCTGGCAATCGCAAAAGGCCGGTTCAGGTCGGTGCTGACATCCTGTTTGTTGGGATTGTACTCCACGTGATCGGTAAGGGCAATCACATCCAGCCCGTCGCGCCAGGCCTCCATCACCCGGTCAGTAGGCCAGACACTGCCGTCCGAAAATGGTGTGTGCATATGAAAATCTGCCTTCAGCGTAACATATCCCGGAATGTCGGGCAGGAAAAAATCTCTCCGCTTTTGTGCTGACGCCCGATTTCCAATGATCAACAGCAAAACGATGAATACATGCCTGAAATAAAACACTTGCTTACCTATCATGTTTTTGTCGGATTAAATGTGAATCAGGGTTTCCGTTCCATACGCAAAGCTAATCAAACAAATGCAGACCCGCCGAACAATTTTCCGGCAAGCCTGGGGGCACGAATGCATCCCCGCGAGGTAATTTTCAACCATTTAATCAAATGCGAAAGATCGGATTGAAATTTTCATCAACTTTGCATACTTCTCTGTCGCTTCTCATCCGAACTGGTAACACTACACTAACACAAAAATTCACCCTATGACACCCAATTGTTACAACCATCTAGGCTGCAAAAAAGGCCTGATGCTTCTGCTTGTCATCACCATAGCCCCTGCATACTTCTTACTTCAGGTGGGCAATACCTATGCCCAGGGCGGCAAAACGATGTCGCCTGAGGTGTACAGTCAGTGGTCAAGAATCAGAAGTCAGGCCATGTCGGATTCAGGACAGGTGGCCATCTATCAGCTTGAGCGCGAAAAAGGTAATAAAATGCTCAACGTGTATGACGCCCGAAAAGATGTGCTTCATACCTTCGACCGTGTTAATGAGGCTCTTCTGGACGCCGCCGGCAGGTTTGTTGCCATGCGGCGCGTGGCCGATGATGATAAAATCAGGGAACTGAAGCGCAAAAAGACTGAAAAAGACAAAATGCCTCCCGACACCCTGGGTATCTTTATGCCGCGAACAGGCAGCATTGCCTGGTATCCTAATCTCGAATCATTCAAAACCCCTGCACGCTACGGAAGGTACTTGGCCGCCGCCTTCAACAGGCCAGAAGAAAAAAAGGAAGGTAGCCGTGCAAGAGCCGACCAGCGAAACCGCGAAAAAAGCTTCATGCTGGTGGTTTACGACATGGCGAAACAACATACGGACACCCTGCTGCACGTGACAGATTATGTGTTTGCCGAAAACGGGCCGCGTCTTGCCTTTGTGCGATCCTCACGCGACACACTTAACGGACCGGGGGTGTATGTGTTCGACCCCATATCTCGCGCTGTACAACAGGTTTTACCCGGCAAAGCAAAAATTGCCAATCTTACCTTTGATAAAAGCGGTAAGCTACTGGCTTTTACTGCCGATACCGACACAACCAAAAACCCTGTGCGGTATGTGGACCTCTACCTTAACGAAGGAAATCAAACCCGAAAGATTGCGGACAGAAGCTCCGATTTCCTGCCCGATGAATGGTTGATAAGCCCAACCGGAAGGATTACGTTCAGCGAAACCGGAAAACGGTTGTTTTTCGGCGGTGCACCAACTCCACTGGTGCAGGACACCACCAAACTTGAAGATGAAATCGTACAGGTGGAGATCTGGCACTATGACGACCAAAGGCTATACACCCAGGCAAATGCCTCGCTTGAACGGGATCAGCGCAGGAGCTATCGTTTCTTCTTCGACATCCATGAGGGCAAGTTCTACCAGCTTGAAAACAAGCAGTTTGGCGATGCCTCCATAGCTCAGAAAAATGAAGGAATGTTTGTGTTGACCACCGATATCAACCCATATCAGAAAGCCGCCACATGGGAAGGAGGCGTTTCGCGCGATATTTATATCACCAACCTGGCCACAGGCGCACGAACGCTGGTGGCATCCAATCAGACCGATAACCCGTCCCTGTCGCTGGGAGGTAAATACATTATTTGGTACAACCGTCGCGACAGCCTCTGGAAAGCTTATGATATACAGGCCTCAAAGCTGGTTGAGTTGACCGGAAAAAAAGGAGCGCCATTCTGGGATGAGGAAAACGATGAACCCCAGCCTCCCGGAAGCTACGGAATAGCAGGTTGGACTAAAAACGACGAATTTGTACTCATCAACGACAGGTACGACCTCTGGCTCATCGACCCTAATAATCCATCGCTGGCCAAGCGGCTGACGAGAGGCCGCGAAAACCGCGACAGGTTCAGATACATACAAACCAACGCCGAAAGAGAGTTCATTGATCTGGCTGAGCCTTTGCTGCTGATAAATTTCAACGAAGGGAACAAAACGGAATATTACGTTTCCTACACCCATAAAACGGGTGCTCAGCAAAAGCTCTTTGGCGGGGCCATGTCGCTGCAGTCAACTATCACCAGAGCACGAAAATCAAACCACATCCTGTTCACTTTCCAGGACTTCCACACCTTCCCCGATCTGTTTTACACCACCCTGGCCTTCAAGACGCCCAAACGTATCAGCGATGCCAATCCGCAACAGAAAGAATATGCATGGGGCAGCATAAGGCTTTTCGAGTGGAAAAACTTCGATGGAAGAGTACAGGAGGGATTGCTTTGCCTCCCGGCCAATTTCGATCCGGCAAAGAAATACCCCCTGATCGTCAACTTCTACGAACGTAGCTCCGACGGCCTGTACCGCTACCGCGCTCCGGAGGCCGGTCGCTCAACCATTAGCTACTCTTACTACGCCAACAAAGGCTATGTTATTTTTAACCCCGATGTGTATTACACCGTAGGGTACCCGGGCAAGAGTGCCTATGATGCGGTGATGTCGGGTGTGGATGCCTTGCTGGCACTGGGGTTTGTGGACAGCACGCGCATGGCGTTGCATGGTCATAGCTGGGGAGCCTACCAGGTGGCTTACATATTGACTCAGACGAATCGGTTCAGGTGTGCCGAAGCAGGAGCTCCGGTAGTAAACATGGTCAGTGCATATGGCGGCATCCGCTGGGAAACCGGTGCAAGCCGTATGTTTCAGTATGAGCGCACACAGTCGCGGCTGGGACCCACCCTGTGGGAAAATCCGAAGCTGTATCTCGAGAACTCTCCCATTTTCTATATGGACAGGGTCACCACGCCGGTACTTATCCTGCACAATGATGCCGACGGAGCAGTTCCCTGGTACCAGGGGATTGAATATTACATGGCACTCCGAAGGCTCGGGAAACCTGCCTGGATGCTCAACTACAACAAAGAACCCCACTGGCCGGTGAAGTGGCAGAACCGGTTAGATTTCAATATCCGGCTTGAGCAGTTCTTTGACCATTACCTGATGAATAAGCCTATGTCTCGGTGGATGAAGGAAGGCATGACTCCGATCGAAAAAGGCATTGTGAACAAATACGAGCTGGACCACCGGGAGGACTTTTAATCCGATTTACCCCTGCCCGGCTAAGGCTTTGGTCACCAGACCCCTTTAGTGGTTTTCTCAAATGTCTGCACTGGTCGTTAAGCCTGCCGGAACGCCAGCGCTCTGGCCATTATCTGCCAAAAGACATGATTTCTCTGCCTCCGGGCATGGCGCCATCATTTTATTTATTCCTCTAATTTTAAATGGCCAAAGTCCGGGGAAGCTGACAAATGTTTTTAGATGCTTTCCGGCGCATGTCAGAAAAACAAAAAGCCACTGAAAACGTGTGTTTTGCAGTGGCTTGCTCCATTTCCCCATCGCCCATCCGGGCTGTTTGGGTGGCTAATGGGATTCGAACCCACGACCCTCAGAACCACAATCTGATGCTCTAACCAACTGAGCTATAGCCACCATAATGAGGATGCAAAAATAATATTTTTTTATCAAAATCTGCAGTGCACTAAAAATTCGTTCCACGATGCATGTCATTTTTAAGCAACTTTGTGCTGCCATGCCTATAATATCAACACACAAGCCATACAGAGAGGCTCAGCGCCACCCTCTGCTGCGGCTGATACGTCAGCCATTAACTTGCGTAGCCTTAATCTTTCTGCTTGTATTTGCTGTCATCGCCGTACTGGGATATACCATCACCCCCGATCCGTCGCCAAATGCCAACCAGCAATACATCGAGATATCAGCACAACCTCCAGGATTTTCCGTTCCGATGATCAGGATACAAAAAAATACGGTATCGAATCCTGGAGGAGTCATCAGGCAGATGATCTACGGGCGCACAAGCCGGCTTCTCATCATTCCATACAGCAATCTGTCCTTTGTGAACGACAGTGTTGTCATTACCGGATACGACCCCTTCCCCGGCGCACTCATTCGCACACAATCCTTCGCTCTTGCTGATGTATTGTATCCTTTGGCCGACAAGCCCATGTACGTGTTCGAAAATGATACGGTTTGTTTCACCGGTGCCGATCAAAGCCGCTGGTGCCATTCAACAACTGAGCTCCGTTCGCGAGTGGTAAGCGAAAGTATGGTTAAAAAAACATTCTGGCTGGGTACCGACCGGCACGGGCGCGATGTGCTCAGTATGCTGATGATCGGAACAAGGGTAAGCCTTTCTGTTGGACTGATTTCAGTGATTATCTCGCTGGTCGCCGGCCTGATTATCGGCTCGCTCGGGGGGTATTTCAGGGGGTGGGTGGATTCGTTGGTGGTCTGGTTTATCAATGTGGTGTGGTCGATACCTACCTTACTGCTTGTGATTGCCATCACGTTTGCACTCGGCAAAGGATTCTGGCAGATATTTGTAGCTGTAGGGATGACGATGTGGGTGGATGTGGCCAGGGTTGTCCGCGGACAGATTCTGTCGGTGCGCGAGAAAGAGTACATTGAAGCCGCAAGAGCTTTGGGGTTTGGTCATTTTCGTATCATCACCCGGCATATACTGCCTAACATACTTGCGCCCGTCATTGTAATCTCAGCCAGCAATTTTGCCGCAGCCATCCTAATTGAAGCCGGACTGAGTTTTCTTGGCCTGGGTGTTCAGCCACCCGTGCCATCATGGGGTAACATGATACGTGACAACTATTCCTACATTATCCTCGACAAGGCCTACCTTGCCATCATTCCCGGTCTGGCTATCATGCTGAGCGTAATGGCGTTTATGATAATCGGAAACGGGTTGCGCGATGCTCTGGATGTCAAAATCGCAGGGAGATCAAACCTTTAGTCAATTACATTCTATCACCTGTGGCTGGTCGGAAAGATACACCAGGTAGCCTTTTACGCGTGTATATCCCGCACTCTTTAAAATCTGAATATAATTCCGGATCTGCATCTCATGTGCTTGCTCATGAATGCCGGTCTTGAATTCGTATAACAGGCAGCTTTCGGTGTCAACAATTACCATTCGGTCGGGGCGGAAGAGTTTTCCATCGGTTTTCAATAATTCACACTCCGTCAGCACATCGCCTTGCTGCTCAAATATTGTGCGAAGTTTTTCCTCGCCGGCAAGCTTGATGAGTTTTTTCCTGATCTCCTCAAAATCATCAGGAGGTATTTCGCCGGCAGCATACAGCTTTTCAGCTTCTGACAGAGCCTCTGATAGTTTTCGGATCCGGGCCATGATGGTGTGGATAATCCGGCCAAAACGTCTAGCACTGTCATCTGCGTCCTCCACCCATGCTTCAGGAGCCCGGCTGGCGATCACGATGCGGGTTTCAACATTATCAACATCCATTTCTCCCTCCTGGCAAAAAATTTCGTCTGTTTCCGCAGTTACGGATGGTTTAGGTATTTCAAACTCACGCCCAAGGGTATAGGTCTCTCCTGCCTTGCATTGCAGGTCCGGAGCCTTCGCGGAAAGAAAGTTCCATATAAAACCGGCGATACTCATGTTCTCTGTGGCCTTTTCGGGTTTTGCTTCCGTTAGGACATATAACCTTTGTTCGGCACGGGTAAAGGCAACATAGGCCAGATTTACCGTATCAAGTAAAGTCTTGTTTATTTCGTTTTCCATGAAATGGCACAGTTCGGTGTTGCCAAGTCCCGACAGAGGCAGATAGGCCGCAGGAATATCCTTAAGCATCTCATCTTCAACCTGAAACCAGGCAGATTCGTTTCTCAGCTTTACTTCGGTATTGGCAAAAGGATATATCACTACCGGAAATTCAAGACCTTTTGATTTGTGTATCGTCATGATCTGCACCGCGTCAATGGTGTCCGGAAATACCACGGAGGTTTCGTATCCCTTGGTGTCCCACCAGTCCATCAGGGTATCCGTGTGCAGAGTATTATTGATTAATTTCTTATGAAACTCTTCGAGCAGGAACTGCAGGTAAATATCGGCCTTATGCTGCCACCCGAAAAGCCGGATCAGCCCGAACACAATCTCATACGCATTCAATTCTTGAAAGTGATTGAGCATAAGGGCATATCCTTTGGTCGAGAGCCAGCTGCAGAATTTCTCAACATCCACTTTGCGGCTTCTTGATTCCTGGTGCTGTATGAGGATATTATCCAGTATCTGGTCAAAACCTTCGGTTTCTTCAGAAGCTGGGAGTAAGCAATTTACGAGCAGGAGATCGGCGGCTTCGATGGCCGCCAGGGTATCACTCGGGTTGATGATAAACCGCATGAAAGCCATCACCAGCCGCACCCTGGGTGAGCTTCCGATACTAAGTGAATCGGATGAAATAACAGGTATTCCCTGACTCAAAAGATATTTTGCCAGCTTCAGACACTCTTCATTTTCACGGCAAAGTATAGCCAGGTTTCGGAATGCATAGTTGCTCTCCGATAAATGCACGATGATTTCCAGCACGCGTTCGTGTTGCCTCGCCACCCATTGCTCTTTGGACTTGGCATCAAAAAACTCTATCTGTACAAGTCCATCGGATTTGTCTTCTCTGAAGGACTGCTCCACGGTGTCGTAAATACTGCCAAGTACACCGCGATATGCATTTGCCGTGAAGCTGAAAAAGGTGTTGTTGAATTCGACAATCGTTCGGTGTGAGCGAAAATTTTTAGAAAGCTCAGACCGATAATAATTTCGTTCAAGAGCCTGTTCCCTTTCCCGGTCAAGGTCTGAATTGTAGGTCAGCAGTTTCGGAAGACTCGCAAACTGCTCTACTTTTCCGTTTCGCCAGCGATAAATTGCCTGTTTGCCATCGCCTACCACAAGGTTAAACTGGCCGTATGCCAGGGAATTGTCGATCAGAGGCAGGATGTTTTGCCATTGCAGCACCGAGGTATCCTGAAATTCATCGATCATGAAATTTCTGAATTTCGAACCTATTCGTTCATAAATAAATGGCACTGGCTGATCAAATGTAATCCGGGCTACGATGTGATTAAACTCGGCAATGGGCAGCAACCGGTCTTCTTCCTGTATGAGAAGTAACATTTTTCTGACTTCATTCAGCACGGCAGTGGGTATCAGTTGGGCACTTAGTAACTGGTACAGGAAATACTTTGGACCCTGATCACTAAGCAAGGAAATTCCTTTGTTGTATAGATCGGTAAGTGAGGCCTTAATGGCTCGAATAGCTTCCGCAGCAGCTCTGCTTGCTGAAGCGGAACTCCATTTATCCTCGTGAAGGGTAATGTTAATGTATGAGTTAGGGTTCTGTGCCTCTTTAAAATTCTTCTTCGTGAGCTTGGCAAAAAAACCATATATCCCGGACTTTCGATGGTAGAAATCTGATTCGGTAAGGCCGGCCTGATCAATCAAGTTTAGAGCGGCCTGTCCGATGGCACTCATGTTACTTTCAAACCCCGAAATCCACTTTCGCAATGCTTTGTCAGCCTCAGTAAACTTATAGTAGTCCACATCCTTTAGCGCATCGCGCAGCTCCATTCCTTCTTCGTCGAACAGCGATTTTGCAATATTTTTAATATCACGATCAATTTGCCAGCTTTTGTCCTCCTCAGCTTTGTTTTCAGCAAAACGCACCAACAGTTTGGTGAGTTCCGGATCGACTCCAATTTTATCTATCAGCCGGTCGACCGCTTTAACAAGGAGCGACTTGTTATCAAGTTCGATCTGATAATCATGAGGAAGGTTCAGATCGATGCTGAAAGTGCGTATAACCCTCTGCATAAAGCTATCGATGGTCGAAACGGCAAAGTCGCTGTAATTATGCAGAATAAGGTGGGTGATGTACGAAGCATTTTTGCAGACTGCACTCTGGTCGCACCCCAGCTGCTCCTGAATGTATGCAGCGAGAACCTTGCTCTCTTGACTCCATTTTTCATGGGGCTGGTTCAGGTTGGTCAGGGCGCGGATTACCCGCTGCTTCATTTCATTGGCTGCCTTGTTTGTGAAGGTGACCGCCAAAATAGAAGCAAAACGTTCAGGGTTTTGCATTACCAGGATCAGGTAATCCCTTACCAGGGTAAATGTTTTGCCTGATCCTGCCGAAGAATTATATACCGTGAAGTTTCGCATGATATCAGGGGATCACCATAGGTGCCAAGAACAAATATAGCGTTTTGTCAAACAAGTTTCAGATCTCCGCTAAGGTGTGTCAAAGCTATCAGGGCGCTATACATAAGGCGCCAGTTTCATCGGTATATGGCGAAGCTGTCCTTCGGCATTCAGCGAAAATTCTTTCAGGGGCTATCTTGAGCCTGAGGTTCGGACGAACTGGTATTCAACTCGCCTTTGACCGGAGCAATAGGGCGCCGTTTCAGCAAGTCGTTCAAGTCATTGAACTCCCGCCTGTAAAACAGTCCTACCCCCTGCGTGTAGGGAGCTTCGCGACGAGTGATATCCAGGTCATTGTATTTATTAAACGCCCTGACCCTCAACCGGCCGTCGGATGTGAGCAGAAACTCAATATTGACGTCCCCGACTACATTACTCGCATTGCGGTTGCTCGTATTTCCAACCAGAAAATTGCCGTCAATCAGCACTCGATCGTTAAAAAGCTGGGTCGACAAAGCCAGCTCCAACTCTTCGCGCGACACTTTGTCTCCAGGCCGGTAATTTACACCTATGTCCAAGTCTTGACTGAGCTGCGACAGCCAGTTGCTCACCTGGCTCGAAATAATATCGATAGAAGAGGCTCCGATGGTTGAAGCAATGTTTCCCTGTTCGACAGAAAAATTGAAATTACCGATGGTCAGAAGTGATATAATCTGCTGGCTCATCAGCACCTGGTTGGTTGTATCGAGCGAACTGAAAACCTGACGCTGCACATTTTCATCTACGCTGGGCATACGGATGCTGAAAAGGATATCGGGGTTCATCAGGTTGTTCCTGAGTTTGACAACACAGTCTACCGGAAAACGGCGGTTACGGTATTCTTCATTGATCCCCGGAAGGCTGTTCAGATTCACCTTGAGCTTGTACAAGCCACTAATGTCAATATCTGCATTATAGGGGTCTCCGCTCCAACGTATCACCCCACCGTTCTCAAGTATAAATGGCCGGTTAATGATGTTCTGCAAGGTGAAAAGAAACGTACCCTGATTTGGGTAATAGTCGCCATACATCGAAAAATCGCCGGTGGAATGATAGCGCAGGCTCATCTTACCTTCGCCCGAGGCGCGTATATTACCTAGCTGATAAGGCAGGTAGAGCTGGATGAGCGCATCATTGGTGATATCAAAGTCCATCTGCATTTTAAACACCGAGGAAGCGCTGATTTCCGGAGGAGCACTCAGAAGGGTATCCCCCGGATTTATGAAAGCGATGAAGCTGTTATCGGCGATGTCAACTGCGTAAGTAATGGGAATCGTGATGGAAGTGCGCGGATCAGATTTTAAATCCAAACTCATGCTTAGATCATCAAAAGGACCGCTGAGGCTAAGGTTGCCGGTAACAAACGCATTTCCATAGAAAAGTGAGTTCAGCGAGGCATCGGTATTAAGCCCTGCCAGATTCGTGGCTTTAACTTTGAGATCGAGCCTGGGGTTAATGAAATGGTCGTGGTGCACCACAATATCACATAGCCCGGTATTACCGTAGCTATCATTCAATTTAATATTGCTGGCATATATTTTGTCTTTTGCGAATGAAACATTGTCGGCAAAAGAGTACACGACATTGGTATAATCGAGTTTGAACTCAGTTCGCATAAGACTCAGCATACCCAGCAGAACGGGGGCTTCGAAATCTCCCTGCAGCTTCAGGGTGCCACTGGCCAGGCCGTTCAGGTTTGACACAATATCAACCAGGTAGGGCTCAAAGAGCTTGATTCTGAAATTGGTCAGAGTAATGCCGAAATCGAGTTTATTTTCCTCCCCTGATGGGAAGTATTTTCCTTTCAGCTGGAAGGGAGTTGCGATTTCGGCTTCACCACTTACCGTGATGGCTGCATTCACATTGAAGACCTCGTTCTCGGCATCCCAATCCACCACGCCATGCAGGTCGCCGAGCAATTCCTTGTTGAATGAAAAGCTTTTCACCGAAATCCCAGATACCACAGTAGGGCTGGTGTAGAGGTTGCGGATAGTTGCTGACCCGTTGAGTGTTCCTCCGGCATCGAGGCCGTAATACTGCAGAAGTGAGCTGAAAGTAGAAAGGTCGATATGGTTCAGTGCAACTCCGAGTTTATCTTCAGGATTGTCAGATATCACGCCATTCACAGCAATCTTTTGGTTAGAGCATTCGAAGGCCAGGTCATTCACTGTGATGTTCCGGTTCCAGAACAGAATATTGTTGGATGTATTAAAATTCCAGAGCCTGTTATCAATCCACACCGACGACTCACGTATACCTAGTTCTATTACCGGATTGGTTGAAAGAGAAAAGATCCCTGAGATGAAGCTTTTGTTATTATTTTGAGCACGGGTGTCCTTCCAGCCAATTTTATAGTTCAGGCTATCTCCAGACAGGGATGAAGCCAACCTGACATCATCAAGTCGCAGGCTCAGTTCATCGGTCGGATCCTGGCTCTGCAGATTGACTGTCGAAGCTTGTCCTGAAAGGATCAGGCCTTTGTCGAATGCTTCGACCTGGATTTCGGGATTGTTAATCCGCACTTCTCCCGCCAGCATCATAGGGCTTTTAGCCGTAAGTTTGAATGTTTTTGCCCGGCTGTCAAAGCCGGCAGTCACGAGAGTGCCCGCACCAAACTGTATTCCAGGCACAAAGATATCTGTGACAGCTGAAACATTCTTTAATCTAAGTGTTGTATTAAAAACCTGGTCAGGCAAAATGACCGAGCTGGTATCTAAGGATTTTAGTGCCGGCACAAGATGTGTAGCTAGTTTCTGCAACGCAGGCCATAGCCTGGCATAATCAAACATTCCTTCTATATCGGCATCGGCTATATCCGAGCGGAAAGTCAGCACCTTTTTCTGACCTTTCGTGGGGTCGGCCTGTAAAGTAGCTTCCCTTACATAAGCTTGTTTGCCCAACTCCTTGTAAGAGGTATTTTCTGCTACCATCTTTCCTTTGAGGTTATCAGGCTCGAGACCCGAAAAATTAAATGTAAGTTTTGTATTAAGAGTGGCACTTTTATCACGGTCCACAAGGTTCATTTCGGCCAGTTTTGCGTCTTGTATCAGCGCATGAAAATCGAATACTGGGGGATCCATGTTCAGATCAACAAGTCCCTGGAAGCCCAGGTGCAAAAGCTCATCGGAAACAGATAACTGCCCGTCGAACTTGCGATCGCGCAGCTCGCCTCTGACCTGCATCTGGCGATAATTATTACCTCTGAAATCAAAGGAATCAACCTCCGCATTGAATACCATATCGAATCCCGATCGTTCTGTGTTAACTCCTTCAATGTTGGCTTTAACATTCACAATTCCCAGGTTTCCCCGGTCATTCAGCATTGTTCCGATATCAAAATTCCGGGTGGCCAGTGTCCCTTTAAACTGGAGTCGCTCTGCCATGAAATCGTATTTAAGAGACAGGTCGGTGGCAATTTTGCCGATGTCGGTGGTGAATGTCCCGTAGGAAACAAAATCGGTAAAGAACCCTGTAAAGACAGCTTTTGCTTTTAACCGCCTGATTTGGTTCAGAGGGTCTGGAATCCTGATGGTGCGCTTGTCCAGTGCAGCAGGCAACCGGAATGCTGTGATGTCAGATGCAATTGTTTGAAAATCTTTCACCTTCAGGTGGATAAAGGTTTCATCGACGACAGGTAACCCCTGTAAAGAAATATTACCTTTGAACGAAGTCGAACTGCCGTAGCTAAACTTAAGATCATCGATGTTCAGACTGCTTAGCTGTCCGGAGATTTTTCCTTCGATGTTAATCAGATTGTCCATACCTTTCAACTCAGGAGCAATGCATGAAAGGTCAGTGGTATTGAACTCAGATGGCATGAGATTTATCTTGAAATACACACTGTCGGCAAATGATGCGAAAGCAGAATAATTAGTAAACGAAGCGTGTACATCGAAAAGCAGATCTGAAACTTCGGTTTGAATGATGACATTTTTCAGTTCAATGCCTGTGGGGCAGACCATCAACTCTGCTGCCAGCTTTCTAACCGACAGACCAGATTGCTCCACAACCGAAAGCTGGTTAAGCCTTAACGACAACGTATCATTCACATAGCTGATACGGCTGGCATCCAGGCTTAAATGCTCAACAAAAAGATTGTCAGGCTCTATTCGAGCTGCAGAAGAGAATTTATTCAGATCGCGTATCCTCAGCGAGGCATTGTTAACCGACAGGTTGGTAAGGCTAAACAACAGAGGAGCTGTTCCTGTCGCAGTTGTGTCAGAAGATGCCAGATATTTTATCAGAAAATCTATGTTGTAGTCCTCTTGTCCTTCATACTTCATCACGTTAATCACCGGATCATCAAGACGAATGCTGCTGAATCTTAAAACATCTTCTTTCTTCAGCAGGCTTTGCAGCCGTACCTGGAGGCTTCCTGCCGTGAGGATGGGATTGCTGTGGCGGTCGTCTATACCAAACTTTGTTAACTCAAGAGTATACGGAAAGCTCAGGCTGACTTGCTCGACATAGACATTTGTTCCCAGTTCGCTGCTGAGGTATCTGACCACATGCCGGGCGAGGTAGTTTTGTACAGGCGGAAATTGGGCAATCAGAACAATCGCTGCGAACAACACCATAACTGAGGTGATTACCCACGCGATTATATTCAGTGCTTTTTTGATAATTTTGCCGGTTTTCAAGATCAACGGTTGATGTCGGTATATATTTTAGGTATTGAGTCTTCTTGTGATGATACTTCAGCTGCTGTATTACACAACACCAGCGTGCTCAGCAATGTCATCTCCAATCAGGAGATCCACCGTCAGTACGGGGGAGTAGTGCCCGAGCTTGCCAGCCGTGCCCATCAGCAAAACATCATACCTGTGATGCAGGCCGCGTTACAGCAGGCAAATTTAGATAAAAAAGCTCTTTCTGCCGTTGCATTCACCCGTGGGCCTGGTCTTCTTGGATCGTTGCTCGTTGGTGTGTCGTTTGCCAAATCTTTTTCACAGGCGCTGGGTGTGCCACTCATTGAGGTCGATCACATGCAGGCGCATATCCTCTCGCATTTTCTTCAGAAGCCAGGAGAAGAAAAACTAGTGCCCCGTTTCCCGTTTCTTTGCCTTACCGTTTCAGGCGGCCACACCCAGATCGTGAGGGTTGACGACTACTTTCGCATGACCGTGGTGGGACAGACCATTGACGATGCCGCAGGCGAGGCATTTGACAAAGCGGCTAAAATTATGAACCTGGGATATCCGGGAGGCCCTCTGATTGATGCTCTTGCCCGCCAGGGAGACCCTGGCAAATTCAGGTTTGCCAAACCCATGCTCCAGGGATACGATTTTAGTTTCAGCGGACTGAAGACAAGTATCCTGTATTTTCTCCGGGACCAGCTCAAAAAGAACGAATCCTTCATTGATCAGCACAAGGCCGATCTGGCAGCTTCCATTCAGAAAACGATCCTTGATATTTTACTGGATAAATTATCTAAAGCAGCCTTTGACCTGAACATACCCTCCATAGCAATCGCCGGAGGTGTTTCGGCCAACTCAGGACTAAGGCAACGCATTGCCGAACTAGGCGAACGCCATGGCTGGACAGTTTTTGTGCCCGCTACTGACTATTCCACTGACAATGCTGCCATGATTGCCGTGGCGGGATACTTCAGATTTCTTCAGGGTGAATTTGCCGATCTTAGCCTTGCTCCTTATTCACGCGGGACGCATGCATTCTCTTGATTATCTAATGATCTGAAAACGCCGGTCTCCAGCCCTGGTAAGCTTCGGATTCGACTTTTCACTATAGCTAAGATACTCATTTCGGGTGACCCCCTGAGGCAGGTTCCGGTCTATGTAATCATTCATTAGATGGTCAGTCAGGTAACCTGCGAACAATTTTCCGGCCGAAACTGCCATTTCGCTTATCTTGGTGAATGTCAGGGTGTCGACCCGGTACTGGTAGCGAAACTCGCTCAGCAAGGGGTAGAATCGTAATCGCCCACTGATCATATCGGAGGTTTCTTCTTGTGCAAAAGCAGTTGTCTTCGCGCCATACGAATTGAAGTTCGTTATCTCAAACCAGGCATTGAGACGAACAATATTTATGAGGATATCGCCGAGGTTGTAGTACGCCAGAGCTACTTCATCCTGCCTAAGCTGCTCGACATCTTCTTCGAGTTGAGTCTGGACCATTCCGACAACAAATTTTTCACCTGAATTTCCAGCAAAAAGCAATGAATCGCCCGGCAGGTACACGTTCAGTTTTCTATCCTGCAGCTCGCTCAGGAATGCATTTACATAAGCTTCAATAAATTGTTTCTCCGGTACAAACTGCACATATTTACTGCTGAAATAGAGCATCGAATCAAGAGCATGCTTGTCGGCAGTATCTGCTCCTTCTATTTCAAAAGCCTTAAGATTGGTTTTGTAGAGAAAATCTGGCGGATAAAGCAGGAGCGAAACCTGGCTTTGTTGCTTTATGAACTTGCTTGCCAAACGACCTTCGACACTACAAGCTGAAACGAAAACCCATGTCAGCAGAATTAAGAAAACCTTTTTCGGGAGGTGGTTCATAAAGCTGGCGTTTGGTTTGGTTTGGTTTACTTCCCACACCCTGTTAGCAGTTTTTCGGCAAACCTTTTTCCGTAGTCAAATGCCTGGGCCAATTCCGGGTGATGCGGGGTGAATTTTACAAAAAGCGACTCGCCAAAGTATAAGAGTTTCAGGTTTTCTAAATTCGTCACCACCATTTTTTCTGCTTCGCCGCTCCATCCGTACGAGCCGAATGCACCGGCAAGCTTACCGCGATCCCGAATGGGGCTCATGTATGCAAATAATGTATAAATCTGTGGCAGAATGTTTTGATTTATAGTTGGGGTTCCAATAATTATGCCGGAGCAACTTGCAAGCTGAGCATCGAGCTCCCCGGCAGGCATGGTTTCGATGTCGTGCAAAGCAACCTCAATCCGACCGGTTGATTCAAGACCCTCAGCGATTTTTTCGGCAATCAGCCCGGTGTTGTGATAAGCCGAAACATAAGGTACAAACACACGGTAAGGCTTCTGAGTAGCCAGTGCTTCGAGCGATAACTGTTCGCTCCAGTCCACATATTTCTTCCAGTGAGAGCGGAGTATTGGTCCATGTCCCGGACATATCATTTTGATATCCAATGGCCTGATCTTTTCTATTGCCTTGAGCATGAACCTGCTGAAAGGTTTCAGAATGACATCGAAATAGTATTTGAAAGCATCGTCCCAATTACCTGCTTCATCATCAAATATGCGTTCGTCGCAATAGTGCGCACCGAATGAATCACAGGTAAAAAGAAGCTTATCAGGCTCCAGCCACGTGTATATGCTATCAGGCCAGTGCAGGTTGGGAGCACCTATAAACTTTAATGTCCTGCTTCCTATGCGGAGCGTATCGCCATCCTTTACTACCTGATGTTTGAACGAATGACCCAGCAGTTCATGCATGTTGCGAATGGCAACACCCGATGCCACAACGGTAGCTTCAGGCGCAATCTCGAGCAGCATGCTTACGCTGCCAGTGTGATCAGGCTCCGTATGGTTCAGCACGATATACTTTATCTGCGCAGGGTCAACCAGGGCCCGGATTTTTGCTTCATATTCCTTCCAGAATTTTGCTTTTGCTGTTTCAACGATGGTCACCTGTTCATCGATGATCAGATATGAATTGTAGGTGGTTCCATACCTGGTCTCCATCACCACGTCAAAGGTGACCAGATCCGGATCAAGCACGCCAATCCAGTGTACATTATCTGAAACTTTGTGTATCTGTGTATTATCCATAGTAATATTAATGTTAAAATTCAAGGGTCATTTGTTTGGTGTCTTCACCGGAACGTTTAGGCGGTTCGCCACTTTTGGGTTCGGGAGGAAATAATTCCTCGAGGCTTACCGGTGTTGACATATCGGTCTGATCCGTTTCAAATTCAGAAATTACCGGCCTGACTGAATCTTTCTGATCGAGGGGTTTTGACTTTTTTCTGACAGTGGCAACTTTGACGGCGCCAGATTTGTTTTCAGCCGTGTTCTCTGCAATCTTCTCTTCTAAGCCAGAAACCTGATCAACAGCGTTGATGTCCTGTTCGCCGGTTAATTCAGACTCAACCTCTCCCTCCTCAATTGCTACCATTGCCTCACTGGTCTCTTCGCTTGTCTCATTTTCGCCACTTGATTCGAGCTCATCCGAATCGGTCTCCTCAACCTGCACAGCGGTAATCTGTTTGATGAAGTCTTTCGAAACTTTCTTCCCCATTGCCTTTACTCCCATCACCTCAACAATGTCGGCAAGATTTAAAAGCTGGTCTTCCAAGGGTTTCTTGTTCAAACTATTGTCATATCTCACCAACACCTGGGGTTGATCCTGGGTTGAGAATAATACCATCAGGTTAAGTTCAGGCTCTGGCAGGAATAAGGTCTTTTTATCTGTGTTGTCTATGACAAATCTCTTGACGAAATAGAATTTCTTTTCTGTATGGTAGTACACGACAGTCAAAATCATTCCTTCGCAATACTTCTGCAGATGCACCAGGTCCTCATCAAAATGTAGTCCGAGATCGAAGCCTGTCAGCAAAAACATTCCTGATTGCATCACAGTCAGGATTTTGTCGTCGCCGATAAAGTCGCCAAGATAGCGCCCCCTGCCGTCTGCATTCAGCCTGCGGATGCTGTCGTCAAACCAAATGGAGCGGGCACCAAGGGTAGAAACACCTTCTTCAAATTTAACAATTTTCTGAATAGGATTCTTCGACAGCACATTGCCTTTCGAGGTGCGGCTTTTAATAGTTAATGAGCTGAAATCATATTCAAAAACCAGTTTTTTCAACCGGGGTTTGGGTTTCAGGAATATTTTAATGATTTCAGCCTCACCGTTTGGATTTGCCGTAAAATACATCACTTTGCTTCCGGCGGCGCCTCCTGTCAGATCATACTCCTTGTCGCGGGTAATGCCTATTACAGCAAAGCGTTTTACCATTGCGGGGCCGTTTTTGCCGTGCCGGTAAACAAGATTGTAAATGGTGCGGTCGTCGTTGCGCTTAAATACGTCGATGTGTATGACACCCTTGCCCACAAACAGTTTCTCGGCCACCTTCAACACCTGGAAAGTTCCGTTATCTCTGAAAACAATGATATCGTCCAGGTCCGAACATTCGCACACATATTCATCTTTTTTCAGTGCCCAGCCTGCGAAGCCCTCCAGCCTGTTCACATAGAGCTTTTGAGTGGCTGCCGCAACAGCGGCAGCTGCAATGGTATCAAAATTTCGGATTTCGGTTTTTCTCTCCCTCCCATTTGCGTGCTTACGCAAAAGCTCGGTGAAATACTGAATGGCGTACTCGGTGAGGTGGTTGAGGTGATTATCAATTTGTTGTATCTCGTTGTTCAGACGCTCTATTTCCTGATCGGCTGCAAACGAACTGTATTTTGAGATCCTCTTGATCTTGATCTCGGTAAGGCGTACAATGTCATCGTGTGTGACAGGTCGAATGAACTTTTTCGTGTAGGGTTCCAGGCCTTTTGAAATTGTCTCAAGCACTTCGTCCCAGCTGAGGCATTCTTCAATCTTCCGGTAGATACGCCTTTCGATAAAAATCTTCTCGAGCGATGCAAAGTGCAGCTGATTCAGTAGCTCTTGCTTACGAATCTCCAGTTCCATTCGCAACAGGTCAACCGTCTGCCTGGTCGAAATTCTCAGCAACTCCTTCACGCCCAGAAACTGGGGCTTTTCCTGGTGAATCACACAGGAGTTAGGCGAAACAGATATTTCGCAATCGGTAAAAGCATACAGCGCATCGATAGTGGTATCAGGCGATACGCCCGGTTGCAGGTGAACCACTATTTCAACATTGTCAGCCGTATTATCGTCGATTTTCCGAATCTTGATTTTGCCCTTTTCGTTCGCAGTAACTATGCTATCAATCAGTCCACCTGTGGTGACTCCGTATGGCAACTCACTGATCGTTAAGATCTTCTTATCCTGCTTGGTTATACGTGCGCGTATCCTGACCTTACCCCCGCGCAACCCCTGATTGTATCTCGAGAAATCTGCCGATCCTGCGGTCGGAAAATCAGGATAGATTTCAAAATCTTCATTCTTAAGGATTTTGATTGAAGACTCTATGAGCTCAATAAAATTGTGCGGTAATATCTTTGAAGCAAGCCCCACGGCAATTCCTTCTATGCCTGAGGCAAGCAACAAAGGAAATTTAACAGGCAAAATCACAGGTTCCTTATTCCTACCGTCATACGAAGGTTTCCAGGCAGTAGTTTTAGGGTTGAAAACAACATCAAGAGCAAACTTCGAGAGCCGTGCTTCAATGTATCGCGGGGCGGCGGCGCTATCGCCTGTCAAGATGTTTCCCCAGTTGCCCTGCGTATCAATCAGTAAATCTTTCTGGCCTAGCTGTACCAAGGCGTCGCCAATGCTGGCATCGCCATGAGGGTGATACTTCATGGTGTGGCCGATGATATTGGCCACCTTATTGTACCTGCCGTCTTCAAGTTCCCACATGGCATGCAACAGCCTGCGCTGCACAGGCTTAAGCCCATCGAGCAGTTCGGGCACTGCACGCTCCAGAATCACATAAGAGGCATAATCGAGAAACCAGCTTTCGTACATTCCCGAAAGCGGCACAACATGATGCATTTCGTGCTGCCCGGCAGCTTGTTCCGGCTCTTCATGCCCCCCAATAATGTGTATGTCTTCGCTCATCGTACCGGAAAACAATAATTAAGGTAATAAACGCAGCGCTATGCCTTCAGCCAGTAAAAACAACAAGGCTACGATTATAAAATATCTCCACAGCTGCCTGCCAAGGCTTAATTCACTTATGGCCTGATCAACCGGTTTGTTATAGCTGTTAAGGACTGCAAAATTAGTAATTCCGTTTTTGGCTGCCAAAGCTTCGATCTGTGCCTGACTCAGAAATACCTGCTCCGATTCTTTGCGATCATAATTGAATGAAAGAGGAAGAAAATTTTCGTTCCGGGCCGACAAAAAATAATTGCCAGCCTGTGCCACCTGCTCAAGGCCATGCAGGTAAAGCCGGTAGTTTACGACACGGTGTCCGGGTATGATCTCAAAATCGTTGTCGGCTGAGGTGAGCCTGAGCGACTGGGTGGATGACAAAGCCCATGCACCCGCCAGAGTGGCATTATCATGCCCGATTATATGGTATATCTTGTGTTGAGGAGTGCTAAGCAGGGCTATTTTATGCAGTGTCGGCACGAAAAGTGCGTGTAGAGGGAAATTGGTGCTTTTCGTATCCAGCGGGGCAGCCAACACCCACACCGATCCTTCGCCCAAAGGGGTTGAGATCAGAAACGGAAGCCCGTTCCGCAGGCCAGCAACCACCTCTCCGGGGTTCCCCAAAGGCAATTGCAGCTTATAGTAGGTTGTGAACCATGGAAAATCAGTATTTGGCGGTAGTGAGATTTTTCCGGCAGCATCGCGTTCAAAAACATCCTGATAAAGCGGATGGAGCAGATTGACATCCTCAAGGCGGGTTCTGGTCGTGTCGCCCGGCAGGAATACCCCAGATTTCAGTTCCTGAAGAAGACCCTGGTAACTTTGCATCTCCACCAGACTAGCAGGGACAACCAGCAGATGTCCTCCGTTAAATACAAACTTGGCTAATTCGCCCGATAATCCATCCGTTATTTTCTGCAAACCGTCAAGAATCACCAGCTGCTGAGCAGGCAATAATGAATAATTCAACTTTTTCACGTTTGCTTCTGAGAAGGCAAAAATACTGTCAGTGCTGAACAAGGTCTTCAGATATGGCGAGGCCTGCCTGTCCGAGATCGAAAGAATCTGAATGGTGCGGAGCACGCTGAAAGAAAAAAACAAACGATTATCAAACACAATCGGCGAGTCATTCAGCTCAAGAAACCCCACATGCAGGCCGGTTTCATGCTGCGTGAAGGTAAATTCGGCTTCCAGGGTAGACCCCGGATCGAGATCCACAGTGGCCAGCGAACGTTGGGTGCCGTTGACCATCAGCTTTATGGGAACCTTTTCATAACGTTGGCCGCCGTGGTTGGATACTTTAGCCTTAAGCCTCAGTACCTGACCGGGTTGCTGCACAGGTGTTTCAAACCAGCAACTGTCAAGGCTTATGTTTTCTGACCCGGTGGTGCTCAGAGGTATGAAAAAGTGCTGGAATTCGTCATTTTTCAGCATGGACTCACCCACGACCGACTGAAAGTCGGAAATATAGAAAACCGAACCATTTTTTGCCCCGACATCGCGCATCAGATCATATTGACGTTGCTGAACCTGCGCCAGGGTTCGGTTGCGGGGCGACAGGGCTATCTCGTCAATAATCCTTACAACTTCCGAACTGTTGAAGAAATGGAGAAGTCGCCCCTCAAAATCATTGGTGAGCAAATTAAACCTTGTGGATGGCGAAAAACTTTTAATTATCTGCTGGGCCACCTTGCGGGAATGATCCAGCAGGCTCAGGCCATCCTGCTCAGCTTCCATGCTGAATGAATTATCTACGTAAATGCTGACAATCGATTGATTGCCGACAGATGCCCCCGGATTAACCGGAATATATGGTTTAGCAAATGCCAATATTAGCATAGCCAGGGCAAGCAGCCTGAAAATCAACACAAGAAAATACCTGAGGCGTGACTGTTTTTTGGCCTGCACCAACAACTGCTGCAAAAAGCGCACGTTGGTAAACATCACCTTTTGGTAACGCTGCAGGTTGAACAGGTGTATCAGGATTGGAATGGCCAGGGCCAGCAATCCCCATAGTGCACTGGGATTAGTAAACTGCATGAATGTTGGATGAATGCCTTTAGCGGAGGTCGGATCAGTTTTCTCTCAATACAAAATCATCATATTCAAGCTCAAAACGAAGTTTATGCTTCGATTCTTCAACCGCAAGCGATAAAAACAGCTGAGCAAGTTCACCGTCGCCTGATTTCTCAGCCAGGCGCGTATAGAGCTTAAAAGCAGCCTTTTCCCTCTTCATCGCCAGCACAAGTGCTTCTTCATAACTCATGTCAGGTCCAACATTTCCTTTCACCACATAGTCAGCAATCTTGAGATCCTGCACCTGGTGCAAATCCCTTGAAAAGATTCCTGTTTCTTTAACCTGCAGCAGTTTGCTTTTGTGACCTATTTCTTCACGTGCGAACTGGGCAAATACCTTCTTCATCTCTTCATTGGCGGCGTTGGTCGACAGAGACATATAAAAATCCACGGCATTCTGCTCCTGCTCGATGGCAAAATCAATGATCTCATCCCCTGTATTAAACTTTTCCATATTTAGTTTTTTGGCAAGGCAAAAATAGCGAAAAGTATCATCACTCTTAGCAAAACCGCCAAAGTCACTGCAATATATTCGCTTCCTCATGGCAGTGTTGGCAGTTCTGAAAAATAGTTATCAACAATTCATCTAAGATTGTTTTTATGTATTACATTTGTACTATTCTATTTGTTTAATACAATATGTTTAAAGATGACAAATAACGAGCAATTATTGACCGAGCTGCTTGAGGCTTGGGAGGAAACCTACAAAAAAGGCCAGCTGACCCTGTGGATATTCCTTTCCATGAAAGAAGGCCCGAAATATGTTGAAGAAATAAAAGCATTTGTCGAGTCAGCCACCAACAACACTATGACCTGCGAACTTCAAAGCCTGTACCGAACCGTGCGTAAGTTCAGGCATGTCGGAATTCTGGATTACACAACAGCCGAAGGTTACAGGGGACCGGAACGCAAGTATTACAGCCTGACAAATTTAGGTTCAGAGCTACTTGCAAAATTTCTTGAACGAAACATCCATTTATTTTTTGAAAAGAGGGTCAGAAATCTTATTAACCAACACATCGATTGATTATGAAGACAATAACACGAAACCTGTTGCTTTTCACGGCAACTTTCGCTCTTGCCACCCTGTTGTTCAGGATCAGCCTGAGCTGGTCTATTGAACACCACGAATTCGTGGCACTCTGGGGTTCTGCTGCACTTTATTTCCTGGTAAATTTCGGCCTTGGATGGTTTTTCGGCAAACGCGACTATCTGTCGCTGCCCCTTGCCGACGTGGGTTTCCGCTTCCACCTGGCTACCTTTGTTGTGTTTAACCTCATCACCCTGTTCTGGTTCTGGTTAGGGTTCAACGCGAAACACGAATCCCCCAACGTATATGGGTATATCCTGATCGGATGGGGCTTAGGCCTGCTGCTTCACTTTGCCTTTTACCGGCAGGTGAGTAAACGTGCGATAAAGGGTATTGACAAGGGCGAGCTGTTCGACTAAAGTCCCTGATCGGCGAGCGGAGAAACTCAAACTTCTATAGATACTCTACGACGACCTCCTTCAGATGCCTGGTCACCAGGACATCAGCGAGGCGTTTGATTACGTTGCGTCGAATCTCAAGTTCAACCGGTAGGCTCGGATCCTGATGTGCTTCGTTTATGCGGGTACCCACGAGAAAATGAATCTTGTCACTTTCAAGCAGGTTGTCGACGATGCGGTCGGCCGGACCTTTGCCCAGTAAGGTTTCGTTATCATACTGCTTTAAAATGCGGGTTACCTTATTCAAAGTCAACATACCTTCGGTGATCAGCTCTGCCCCTTCCATCGCGGAAACCGGAGGCAATTCAGGATCATCGAATTCGTTGCTGTCAGTAATCTCAAGCGAGAGTTCCCTGCTGATAATATCCGCGGTAGTCGATCCACATATAATTTTGCGACCTTCGAAACGGTTAAATTTTTCCGCAAAGGCTTTGTCACTTTCAGCTTCAAAAGGAGGACCGGTACAAATCAATAAATGCCTTGGCTGCCTGAGGTAGATTACAGCACAGGAGCAGTCGTCATCAAGGGTATAAGAGTCGTTTGCCACAGCACGGGCCACCACTCTAGAAGAAAGATCCTTGGCTGAAATAGCCGGCGACCGACGTAAAGTTTCTTTGACAAACTCCATTAGTCCTTCCCTGCCCCACCCCTGGCTATATTTTCCTCCGGTTCCCGACTGTGTAATTCCATCGGAACAGAATACGATACGGTCTTCTTTCTGTAGCTCGAGATTGGCACCCCGAAGCAGCATTTCCCTCCCCTGCTGGCCAATGGCCTGATACTCCAACCACTCAAGGTCTTTTGGTTCTCCTTCTCTTATCAGGAAACATGCGGGGTTATCATATTCAAGAATCTTGATTCTGCCAGTAAAATCAATGTCGAGTGCCGTAAATGTGACATAGCTGGTTTTACGTACGCTGCAAACCGGAAGCGTTTTTGAAATTAGAGCGGCAAGATCTTTGAATGGCTTGTTATCGCGTGTAAAATTCAATACCATCCGCGCTGATAGGGTAGCCAGCACATTGGCCTTCACACCATGCCCCATGCCATCGCAAAGCACCGAAATGATGCGCTGTTCCGCAGAAATCCGCTCCGAAACAAAGACATCGCCACAGATACGTTCGTTACTGTGGTTCTTTTGCTGGCAGTAAATTTCGATATGAAAATTTTCCTCCATCACTCGGTCTGATTCTTTTGCTGCTTATGGGTTTCGATAAGAGAGTTGAGCATACGTTCGGTGCTCGATGCTCCTTCGCCCAGCAGGAATCCAATCTCCTGTACCATGCGAAGGTTCTGATCAATAACTTCGGTCAGTCGTTTTTCAAGCACCTCTTTCTGAACTTCGGGCAGATACATGTCGCGGATAACGGCACCGACAACCTTATTTCGCAGAATAGAATAAATCGAAACATTCAATAGGTTGTTGTTCAGCTTTATATCCCTTCCTATTAGGTCTTCGCCCGAATTCAGGACATATTTGAACAAGTTGTAGAAATTGAACGGCAGCATGGTCTTTAGGTCTGCATTCTTCAGCCCGGGTATCACCTCGTTGATCATGGCTACATCTTCGCCCAGCATATCGATAAAAGCCGGGTTCGACTCCATAATCCTTAGGTTTTCGTCGACCATGACCATGCCGGCAGATAGTCTTTTCATCAAAAGTCCCATCGTTTCAAGCGTGTCCTGTGCGCGGCCGAGAGCTTCGCGCATATCTTTCTCATTCTCACGCAATTGTTTTTCCGATTTGTCCAATGCATCGTTCCGCTGGCGCAATGTTCGGATGTATTCCTTCTTATTTTTTAATGAATAAGCCACACAGCTTTCGGTTCTCACCAGGCCCTGCGCCACGGCGATGGCAAAATCTCGGCATGATTCAAACCCGCACATCTCACAGATATGCGTATTGGAGGCCTCCAACTTACCGGTAGCCTGTAACACTTCGTTGATGATTTCTTCGGCGGGTATGGGCAATCGTTGATCATCGGCTGCGAAAGACAGGCCCAGTTCAATTTGTGAGAACCTGGCAAAATTTTGCTGCCATTCCCGCTTATCTATGGCTGAAGCTCTGCGCAGAGCATAATCAGTAACGAGTACCTGCCTCTGGTACAGGTCGGTACTTGGGGTCATACCGGGGCCCATCAGGCAGCCCTTATCATAAAACACATTAAAGTGACGGTTGATTAACTCAGGATGCCTGTCGAATTCCCTCACAGCGTTCAAAAACTCCCGTTTCCCGCTCGCCGTAACCATTTTGCTGTCGAAAATATGTTCGCTTAGACCTGCGGCCTGAATAAAGCCATGATGAATAGGATAAATTGATCCGATTCGGGCATGAGGAGGGTCAAAATCTGAAAATTCGAGCGAGGTTTCTGTAATATTTTTTTCGGCAAACATCTGGCGCAATTCGGTAAATGTCAGCACCTGATCTACTGACATGGCTCCCTGGCTTCGCACCGCCTCGATTTTTTGCGATACACACGGGGTGATGGCCACCACTTTCGTATCACTGCCAAAGTTCTCGCGAACCACAGCAGCCATGGTAAGCATGGGTGAGGCAAGCGGAACAAGATTATCGATAAGGTGCGGAAAATACTTTTCAATATACATCACCAGAGTCGGACAGTTTGACGTGATATAGTAGCGTCCCTTAAACGATTCCAGCAGGCTGGCAAACCTGGCTGCCACCAGCTCAACGGCAAAGGCTGTTTCCGTAACTTTTGTAAAACCGAGCATCCGTATCATGCCGGCAAACTTCCTGTAGTCGGTAATGTCGGGGAATTCGGCAGCGATGCTCGGATCGACTATAGCCACCACCTTGTTTTCTGTGTTGATCAGTGACCAAACATCCTTAATGGACTGATGATAAGTGATGGCTGCGACCGGGCAGGCCGAAATGCAACTCCCGCAACCGATGCAGCGTGCTTCGCTGATGACAGGCAGATCGTCTTCGCCGATATGTTTAATGGCCTGAACCGGGCATGCAGGAACGCACATGCCGCATTGGGTGCATTTTTCCGGATCGAGGTGAATTAGCTTCATAGGCAAATTGTTAGCTTGGAGCAGTTAAAACGACATGAACAAGGTTTGCTTAACTCATCTAAATTATGTGTGCTATATTATCTCCAAAGGTATAATATTAGCTCTCATGTTTCGTCAAATTTTATTGTTATTCTTGTAACATTGTTAAAAAAATAACAATCAAATGTAAATTGTTCGGGTTTGTTTTCTATTTTTGTGAGTGAATTTATTGATTTTATTCATGAGCACTGAAATTGACCGGATTTTGGAATCTTTTCCTTTCGGGCAGCGCGACTACCTGATACCCATGCTTGAACGCATCCAGGAAGAAACGGGCCAGATCTCGGAAGAAGCTGTGATCAAAGTGGGCAAATACCTTAAACTGCCTGTGAGTAAGGTGCACGGCGTGGCCTCGTTTTATGATGAATTCAGTTTCAATCCAAAACCTGCGACCTCTTGCAAGGTATGCTGCGGAACCACCTGCCATCTTCATGGTTCGGCAAAAATCCTGAAAGATCTTGAAGCTGAACTTAAGATCAAACCGGGGCAGGTAACACGCGACAATGCTTTTTCGCTGAAAGAAGCCACCTGTATGGGTGCATGCAGCCTGGCGCCGGTCATAAGTTTGAATACCGTGTTTTATTCCATTCAAAGCAAACAACAACTTATTTCTATCATCAATAAATGCAAAAAGCAAAAGGCGCAATGATGAATCAAACGGATAGGGCGTCGATAACTGACTGGATACGCAATAAGCTGCATTCGCTTGCCGACAATGAAGACTTCGAGCAGGAAAAGCTGGCTTTTATCAGGCGAGAGTCTGTCATCCGGCCTACGATTTTTATCGGCAAATCCAGCTGTGGAGAGATTGCCGGCGCAAACGCCACCCTGGAGTCTGTCATGAGTTATTTGTCAGAAAATGCATTGAAAGCTGACGTGATTGAGGTAGGATGCATCGGACTTTGTTCAGAAGAGCCGATTATGGATATACAACTTCCTGCCCGCCCGCGCCTCTCGTTCTCAAAGGTAACGCCTTCAGAAGTTCCGCAAATTCTTTCAGCTGTCTTAAACAATGAACTACCGTCATCCAATCTGCTCGGACAATACAGGATTCCGTCAAAAGACCCCTGGAAAGGCGCACCTTTCATGGATGATCATCCTTTTTTCAGGCACCAGCGCCGATTGCTCCTTAAATACTGCGGCATCACAGATCCGGCAAATATAGTCGATTATATTGCTTTTGGCGGCTACAAGCCATTCCTGAAGCTACTGCGAAACTATACCCCTGATGCCGTTTGCGAAATCATCGAAAAAAGCGGGTTGCGCGGACGTGGAGGAAAGGGTTTCCCTACGGGTCAGAAGTGGAGGATTGCCAAGGACACTCCGTCGGACCAGAAATACCTTGTCTGCAATGCCGATGAGAGTGACCCGGGAGCCTATATGAATCGCTCACTGATCGAAGGCAATCCTCACCTGGTTATTGAGGGTATTGCCATAGCGGCATATGCCATCGGGGCGACCAAAGCATATATTTACATCCGCAAAGAATATGAAAAGGCCGTGCGGCTTCTTGAAAACGCCATCAGGCAGGCACGTGAATTCGGATTGCTCGGCAATAATATCATTCGTAGCGGGGTAAATCTTGAAATAGTCCTTTTCAGAAATGCAGGTGCTCTGGTTTGCGGCGAAGAAACCGCCCTGATCAGCAGTATAGAAGGAAAGAGGGGAATGCCGTCGCACAAGCCCCCTTACCCTGCGCAAAAAGGGTTGTTTGGCCGGCCTACTGTCGTTAATAATGTCGAAACCCTGGCCAATGTTCCACTGATTTTTGAAAAAGGACCAAGCTGGTACTCCTCGGTTGGTACGCTGCGCAGCAAAGGCACTAAAATTCTGGCATTAACCGGCAGTTTGCAACGCAAGGGCATCATTGAGGTTCCGATGGGCACGTGCCTCAGTTTCCTGATTGATGATATCGCCGGTGGGGTGCCGGATGGCCACTCCTTGAAAGCCATTCAGATAGGCGGGCCATTGGGACATACCTTTCCGGCCTCTAAGGCCGGAATTTCATTAGACTTCGAATCGTTTGAGACCGAAAACATGCATATAGGTTCGGGCAGCCTTGTTATAATGAATGAAAAAACCTGCATGGTTTCGTTGGCCGGTTTTTTCATCGATTCACTTAAAAAAGAAAGCTGTGGGAAATGCATTCCCTGTCGCGAAGGTATCAAGCGCATTTCCGAAATACTGGACAGTGTCACCCGCAGGCCTTACAGAGAGTCGGGACATGATACGCTTGAACGCTTCAAGGGAGTAATGCAACTTGATAACCTGACCCAGGTTATCAGCGATACTGCCCTATGCG
Source organism: Lentimicrobiaceae bacterium (assembly GCA_037445555.1). GTDB lineage: Bacteria > Bacteroidota > Bacteroidia > Bacteroidales > JAAYJT01 > JAAYJT01. Next base: position 9,900 of record JBBIKG010000011.1, on the reverse strand, counting down.
GGCTGGGACGGTCGGCTCCGAATTCGGTTGTTGGCACGCTGCGGTGGTTTAAAGACGAGTATGAAGAACATATTTTTGACCGTACCTGCAAGGCAGGTTTTTGCACCGAACTGCGCACCTATGTGATAGACACCGAAAAATGCACCGGTTGCAGCATTTGCGCCGTCAAATGTCCCGAAACCGCTATTATCGGCACACCGCGGAATCCATACTTTATTGTCGAGGGCAAATGTACAGGCTGTGGAATATGCTATGAAGTGTGTAAGTTTTCGGCCATTCATGTACGGTAAACCTTTTAATCACTCAATACCATGATTTTCGACATAGAGGTAAACAATAAGGTGATAAAGGCCCGGAAAGGCGACACGATCCTGCAGACGCTGAACCGAAATGGCATACGAATTCCTACCCTGTGTTTCATGGAGGGCTTCACGCCTACAGGGGCCTGCCGCATGTGCGTGGTGGAGGTGGAAGGCAAACACGATCTTATTCCGGCATGTTCGCAACCTGTCGAAGAGTGGATGCAGATACGTACGCACTCGCCCCGGGTAGTCAATGCCCGCAGAACCATCATCGAACTGCTTTTAGCCAACCATCCTGACGACTGCCTCTACTGCATGCGCAACGGCAATTGCGAACTTCAAAATCTCGCCTCCGAGATGAATGTGGCGGAGAGACGGTTTTCTGGAAAGCGCATAAAGAAAAAGACAGATCCATCCAGCATAAGCGTGGTACGTGATCCTGAAAAATGCATCCTTTGTGGACGTTGTGTTAGGGTGTGCGAAGAGGTGATAGGTGTTTCAACATTTGATTTTATGCGGCGGGGTGAAGAGACCTGTATTGATACTGCTCTAAGCAAACCCCTAAATCTTTCAAATTGCATTGTCTGCGGGCAGTGTATCATGGTATGTCCTACCGGGGCCTTGCACGAAAAATCGGACTTCGGCGAGCTGCTCCAGATCATCCACGATCATAGCAAACATGCTGTCGTTCAGTACCACCCTGCGGTTGCCGTCACGTTTGCCGAAGCTTTTGGTATGAAAAGCGGAAAGGAGGCAGGCGGTATTCTTAATGCAGCCCTGCGTAGGACAGGCTTCGATAAAGTATTCGACACGGCCTTCGGTGGCGATTTCTATGCATTAGAATTGGCCAACGAACTTCTGAACCGCGGCGATGAAGGCCTGCCTCTTTTCTCGAGCTGCTGCCCTGCATGGGTGAAATATCTCGAACAATATCATCCCGTCCTGCTCCCGCATCTTTCAGTTAGCAAGTCGCCGCAGCAATTGCTTGGAACCCTGATAAAACAGGGGAATTCTTCTACAGCCGGATCGGAATCCGGGTCCATATTTACCGTTGCTGTCACACCCTGCACAGCCAGAAAGTTTGAGGCACAGCGCGAAGAGATGACCTGTAAGGGAGTGAGTGATGTTGACATGGTAATGACCACTCGCGAACTGGTGAAGTTTATCAGGCTCTGCGGGATTGATATCAGCAACATGGAGCCTGAACTGATAAATCTGCCCTATGGCTCACGCAGCTCATCTGCACTTCTGCAAGCTGCCTCAGGAGGATTAACGGAGGCCATCATCCGAACCCTACATCATATGATCCTCGGAACAGAGTTGATGCAATTCAGGATCACGGAGGCGCGTACGGGCAAATCAAGGAAGGAGTTTCAGGTGGAGGCCGGTGACAGAACCTTCGGTTTTGCTATCGTAAGTGGTATGGCCAATGTGAAGGATCTGCTGGTGGAAATTGAGAAAGGGAAAAAGAACTTGCACTTTGTCGAAGTGATGGCATGTCCTGGAGGATGTGTCAACGGCGGAGGGCAACCCATCCCTGCCATCCCTGCCGATGTGAAGGCACGCACCAAAGCGCTGTATGATATGGATGAGAAGGAATCCATTAAAGCGGCGCACAAAAATCCTGTGTTGGCCGAGGTTCTTCATACCCTCCAAACCAATAAAGATCCGGACGAATATAGTCAGCTATTTCATACCCGTTATCATGCGCGCGACGTTCTGATATAACTATGCAAAAGGAAAAGAAAATAGTATTTACGATCCGCGAGCGTTGCCGTGTTTGTTACACCTGCGTGAGGGAATGCCCGTCAAAAGCCATCAAGATCAATAATGGGCAGGCTGAGGTGGTGGCTAAGCGGTGCATAGCCTGCGGAAACTGTGTAAAAGTATGCAGCCAGAATGCAAAATCCTTCCGCATTGAAACACAACGAATTGAGGAACTTATCCAGGCAGGACATACCTGCGTGGCGTTGGTTGCCCCTAGTTTTCCGGCCGAGTTTGATGATATTCCGGCCTCACGGCTTGTAGGTATGATTCGCCAGCTTGGTTTTCACTACGTTACTGAGGTATCATTCGGAGCCGACCTGGTAGCGCTCGAATACAAGAAACTCATCAGCAACCCGGGTAATTCGCCTATGATTTCGAGCGATTGCCCTGCCATCGTCACTTTTATTGAGTATTACCATTCGGCCCTTGTGCCGCAGCTGGCTCCTATTGTTTCGCCCATGGTGGCTATGGCCCGTGTAGTGAAAAAGAAATACGGGGATGATGTCAGGCTCATTTTCGTTGGCCCCTGCCTGGCAAAAAAAGACGAATCGGCCGAAATTGATGCAGCTATTACGTTTCGTGAGTTGCGCGACATTTTCCGAGAAAAAAACATTCTTGCCAAAAAATCGGCAGATTCGGCATTCGATCCTCCGCATAGCGCCAAGGGAGCCTTGTTTCCGGTGAACCGCGGGCTGCTTCAGACGATGGAGATCGAAGAAGACATCCTTGATGGTAATGTGATTGTGGCCGAAGGCCGCATTGCCTTCCAGGAGGCTCTCAAAGAATTTGAAGGAGGTTTTATCGAAGATCAGCACCTTGAGCTTCTTTGCTGCGACGGGTGTGTGATGGGGCCAGGCATGTCGCTGCCTACAACCCTGCACCCGACTGCCCGCCGCTACACCAAACGTAACCTGGTGAGCAGGTATGTGTCGGAAAAGCTGAAACACCTCGACAGAAAACAATGGAAAAGCGATATTGAAACGTACTCCAAAATCGACCTGAGCCGCACGTTTGAAGCCGATGACCGCTCTATGCGCCGGCCACAATGGGAAGAAATAGACGAGGTGCTGAAACGAATGGGTAAATTCACCTCCAAAGATTACCTCGACTGTTCCTCTTGCGGCTATGAGTCGTGCATCGACCATGCCATGGCTATCCTGAACGGCCTGGCCGAAAACGAGATGTGCCTGCCCTTTACTATTGAAAAGTTGCACAACTATATCCGCGAACTGAATATCTCCAATGAAAAGCTCGCCACAGTGCAGGAAGCCCTCAAGCAGTCAGAAAAGCTGGCCAGCCTTGGGCAGCTGTCTGCAGGCATTGCCCATGAGCTCAACAACCCGCTGGGGGTAATTACCATGTACAGCAACATCCTTTCGGAAGAACTTGCAGACCGCGCCGACATTGTAAGCGATATGAGGCTTATTGTTGAGCAGGCTGATCGCTGTAAGAAAATTGTGGGTGGGCTGCTCAATTTTGCACGAAAAAACCAGGTAAACTTCAGTGAGGTGGATTTCAACCATCTCATCAGCACCAGCATCAATTCCGTAATCATTCCCGATAGAATATCCGTTGACCTGACATTGCCTGCTGAAAAAACCATGGCCATGGCTGACAAAGACCAGATGACGCAGGTATTTTCAAACCTCATAAAAAATTCTGTGGACGCCATGCCAAAAGGCGGCAGAATCGGCATAGGGCTGGAAGCTTCGGCCAATGACATTTTTATCGCGGTAAGCGATACGGGAACAGGAATTGAAAAGGAAAACCAGGCAAAGTTGTTCACGCCGTTCTTTACCACCAAGCCCATCGGCAAGGGGACCGGGCTGGGTCTTTCTATCATCTATGGCATTGTGAAGATGCACAAAGGCGATATCCGCGTGGAATCAAATGCGGATCCGGAAACAGGTCCTACCGGCACCACTTTCAAGATACGGCTGCCACGGCACAGAATTGAATAAACGAATGAAATAACGAACGCACACATACAAATATGAGCAAATTAGTTCTTTTGGTTGATGACGACAGCGACTACCTGTTTCAGATGGAACTTAAGCTGAAAGGCTTTGGTCTTGAAGTGGTAACCGCCGACGGCCAGTACGAAGCCGAACGCATCCTGAACGACCTGAAACCCGATCTGGCCATCCTGGATCTGATGATGGAAAACGAAGACAGCGGCTTTATCCTCGCCTACAAGATTAAACGAAAATATCCTGAGGTACCAATTATTATCGCTACCGCTGTAACCGCCGAAACCGGTATGTCGTTTGATGTGCGTACCGATGAAAACAGGCAGTGGATCAAAGCCGATGTGTTTCTTGACAAAGGAATCCGGACCGATCAGCTGCAACGCGAAATAAACAAACTTCTGAAAATCTGATATGGCAACGCTCAAAATACTGGTGATTGACGATGAATCGGGCATCCGCTCAGGGATCTCCCGAATTCTGAAAACCTACAACGTCGACTATCCTTTTCTCGACGAACCTATTGGATTCGAGGTGATTGAGGCTGCTACAGGCGAGGAAGGGCTCGAGATGCTCAACGCCAATCAGCCCGACATACTGCTGCTCGATAACAAACTTCCGGGGATGCAGGGTATTGAAGTGCTTGATTACATTAAGAAAAACAATATCCCGGTGCTGGTAGTGATGATTACCAGTTATGCCTCGTTGGAGCTTGCCGTGAAAGCCACACGCGACGGCGCCTTCGATTTTATTCCCAAGCCTTTTACACCCCAGGAGCTGCGTACGTCTATCGAGAACATAAGCAAACACCTGTTCCTGAAGAGGATGACGCAGACCTTACGGCGCGAAGGAAAACAGATACGATTCCAGTTTTTGTCGGTCCTTTCACACGAACTTAAATCGCCACTCAATGCCATCGAAGGATACCTGCAGATCATGAAAAACCGCCAGTTTGGCAACCACCTCGAGGACTACGATAAAATGATAGACCGTTCGCTTGATCGCATCAAGGGCATGCGTAACCTGATCATGGATATGCTCGACCTGACCAAGCTCGAGTCGGGCAAAACCAGCTATCGGCGCGACCAGGTCAATTTGTATGAAGTGGCTCAAAACTCGATGGATACCATGCGCCCCTATGCCATACAGAAAGACGTGGATATGTACCTGAACGCCCAGAAGGATATTAGCCTGCTGGCCAACCGCGACGAGATGGACATCATCATGAACAACCTGATATCAAACGCTGTAAAATACAATACTCAGGGAGGACGTGTCGACTGCAGCATCAGGGAAGAGGGCGGAAATATTATCCTCATGGTGAATGATACCGGCATTGGAATACAGCCTGAAGAGATAGACAAAATCTTCGATGACTTTTACAGGGTGCGTACCACCTACACCAAGAACATCTCAGGAAGTGGCCTGGGGCTTTCTATACTCAAAAAAACCGTAGACCTCTACAACGGAAAGGTGGAGGTGAAAAGCACACCCGGCAAGGGTACCACGTTCACTGTTACGATACCCATAGATCAACAACAACTTTAAGCAGTTTTATGTAAGGCGCTATTTAGCAAAGAGATATCATGGCAATGATGACGAAAAAATTACCCGATAAAACCGTTGAACGGCTTAGCCAATACCGCAGAACCCTGATGGAGTACCTCAATACAGGGCGTCAGCATATTTATTCACACGAGTTGGCCAGCCTTCTGCACATCACTTCGGTGCAGGTGCGCCGCGACATCATGCTGATAGGATATTCAGGCACACTCCGCAAAGGCTATGATGTTCGCGAGCTGATCAATCTAATCGGTCGCATCATCGACATCGACAAAGGCATGAAAGTGGCAGTGGTGGGTGTCGGAAATCTTGGAAGCGCCATCATAAATTACTACAGCGGCAAGCAATCGAATATTTCAATGGTGGCGGCTTTCGATATCGATCCGGAAAAGATACACCGTGTGTATGCCGGAGTGAATTGTTTCCACGTTCATCAACTGCGCGAAATAATCCGTCAGCAGGACATCGATATCGCCATCGTTACCGTACCACCTTCAGTGGCTATCCAGATAGCGGAGGAACTGGTAATGAGCGGGATCAAAGGAATCCTCAACTACACTCCCACCCGCATCAACGTTCCCACTCACATCTATCTCGAGGAATACGATATGATCACTTCGCTCGAAAAGGTGGCCTATTTCGTCAAGAAACAAAAAACCACACCATAAGGGGGCTACTTTCAGAGCATGAAAATCTATAGAGATCTTGCAAGTGCGCTTCCGGTAAAAAATGCGGTGGTCACCACCGGTTCATTTGACGGTGTTCATGTCGGCCACAAGGTGATACTGAACCGTCTGAACACTATTGCAAGAGAGATTGGCGGCGAAAGTGTACTGGTAACTTTCCACCCGCATCCGCGCAAGGTGCTTTATCCTGACAGTGCAGGTAAAGACCTTAAACTCATCAGCAGCCAGCGCGAAAAGATCGAACTGCTGCGTAAAGCAGGGCTGGACAACCTGTTGATTGTGACCTTCACACCCGAATTTGCACAAATGACCAGTATTGATTTTATACGCAAGGTGCTGGTGGATAAGCTGCACACCCGTAAGGTGGTCATCGGTTTTAACCACCATTTTGGCCGCAATCGTGAAGGAGATTATGAATACCTGCTTGAACTCGGGAAGTTTTACGGGTTCACGGTTGAGGAAATTCCCCAGCAGGATATTGACAATGAAACCGTAAGCTCCACCAAAATCAGGCAGGCACTGGCTGATGGCCGTATCCAACGTGCCAACGCCTATCTGGATCACTTTTATATCATCATCGGTGAACTGGAAAAGCCAGTTTCGCTCAATGGGACATTGGAGGTTTACCAGGTGATGATCGACGAGGATGTTAAACTGGCACCCAGGGAAGGATTGTATGCCGTAAGTGTGGCTGTCGGCGGATGGAGCGGAAAAGGTTTACTGATTATAAATAACACCCCCCCTGCCCTGCCTCCAAATGCGATACAACCGCTGATTTACCTTCATATGATCGATTTTCCGAACGACGCCGCCGGAAAAACCGCCACCATAAATTTCCACAAACGGCTGCGCGATCAGATGGATTTCGAAAACGACACAGATCTGGGCAGAAAATTGGATATCGACCGCCGTCAGGTTGAGGAACTCATTTATTAAGACCAGCAATGATGCAGAACGACCGAATTATCGTAACATTTCTTGGCACTGGAACCTCTATCGGAGTGCCGGTGATCGCCTGCAACTGCCAGGTGTGCAAATCGGAGGATGCACGCGACAAACGGTTGCGCACTTCTGCCCTGCTGCAAGTGGGTGGCCGGAATATCGTGATCGACTGCGGACCGGATTTCCGAATACAGATGCTGAACAACCAGATTGAAGATATTGATGCCATTGTGTTCACGCATGGTCACCGCGATCATATTGCCGGACTGGATGATATAAGGGCATTTAACTATGTGCTGAACAAACGGGTAAGCATTTTTGGCAACCGGGAAGTGATGGGAGCCATAAAAACCGAGTTCCCCTATATTTTTGAAGAAACACACTACCTGGGCGCACCTAAGCTCGATGTGCACGTCATCGAAAACATACCTTTCGAGATATATGGCATTGATTTCAAGCCCGTTGAGGTGCTGCACAACAAGCTCTCCGTTATGGGGTATCGTATTGGCGATTTCACATATATCACTGATGCCAGCTTCATAAGCGACGGCGAAATCGAAAAAATCAAAGGATCGAAGGTTTTGGTTCTGAATGCGTTGCGCAATTCGCGGCATATCTCTCATTTCTCCCTTTCGGAGGCCGTTGGAATGATTGAACAGATCGGACCTGAAAAAGCTTACCTTACCCATGTCAGTCATTTTCTGGGCTGCCACAGCGATGTCGAAAGCAAGCTTCCTTCCCATATCAGGCTGGCCTACGACAATCTCAGAATTGAAATCTGAATAGAAGACTTCCGGAGCGCGTAACAAACCAATGGTTCAAAGCAGAAGGCAGCCATGAATTTTCTGTGAATTCGGCAAGATATTCAACAATAAACCTATGTTTGTGTTATTATTGCATAAAATAACAAACACTGAAAACAAACACACGGAATGACAATGACAAGGATTACAGTTGCCAAAGGCGATGGCATAGGACCCGAGATAATGGATGCCACGCTGGCAATCATCAAAGCTGCCGGCGCCCAAATCGGAATTGACGAGATTGAAGTTGGCGAAAAGGTTTACCTGGCCGGCAACAGTGCTGGTATTACCAAAGAATCGTGGGATGTGATACGTCGTAACAAGGTGTTTTTGAAAGCACCGATCACAACTCCCCAGGGAGGAGGCTACAAGAGCCTGAACGTTTCGACACGAAAATTCCTGGGCCTCTACGCCAATATTCGCCCCTGCGTTAGTTTGCATCCTTATGTAAAAACCAAGCATCCCGGCATGGATCTGGTCATAATTCGTGAGAACGAGGAAGACTTGTATGCAGGAATTGAGCATCAGCAAACCGACGAGGTAGTGCAGTGCCTGAAGCTGATCAGCCGCCCGGGCAGTGAAAAAATAATCCGCTACGCGTTTGAATATGCCAGGCAATACGGCAGAAAAAAAGTTACCTGCTTCACTAAAGATAACATAATGAAGCAAACCGATGGTCTTTTCCATCAGGTATTTGACGAGATTGCAAAAGAATACCCCGATATCGAAAACGAACATTGGATCATCGACATCGGTGCTGCAAAGATGGCCGACACTCCCGAGGCATTTGACGTGATTGTGATGCCCAACCTTTATGGCGATGTACTCTCAGATGTGGCTGCCCAGATTGCCGGTTCGGTGGGCCTGGCAGGCTCAGCCAATATTGGCGAGGAATGTGCCATGTTTGAGGCCATCCACGGTTCGGCGCCACGCAGGGCAGGGCAAAACATGGCAAATCCGTCCGGACTACTGCAAGGAGCCATCCTCATGCTGGTGCACCTGGGACAGACTGAAGTAGCCGAAAGTGTGCAGAACGCGTGGCTAAAAACCATTGAAGACGGCATCCACACATACGATATTTTCAAGGATGGAGTAAGCAAAATGAAGGTTGGCACACGCGAGTTTGCCGAAGCAGTGATCAGAAACCTTGGCCAAAAACCTACGCAGCTAAAAGCCGTAAGCTATGCCAGGGATAAGGTACTCAACCTGCCAAAATACCAGCGAAAACCTCCAAAAAAGAAAGAACTCGTGGGTGTGGACCTGTTTGTACATTGGAACGGCACCGATCCCAACGAGCTGGCTCCGGTAATCCAGCAGCTAATCACACCAGAAGTAACGCTGAAGATGATCACTAACCGTGGCATCAAGGTTTGGCCCGAAGGGTTCAGGGAAACCTTTTGCACCGACCATTGGCGTTGCCGTTTTGAGCCTGTTGCAGGGTATTCCATGACACACCAACATATAATCCAGCTTCTGAATTCTGCACTGGCACACCGGGTTGACGTCATTAAGACCGAGAACCTGTATACCTTCGACGGCAAGGCAGCCTACTCGCTGGGGCAGGGACAGTAGCAGGATAGTTAAATACCCTGAAACAAAAGAATGTTCGATTTGCCGGCCTCCAGGCCGGCATTTTATTGGCTGCCCTCCCCGGTTGCAGTGAATGATAAGATTTGTATTTTTGCACCCACATGGTCCGGTAGCTCAGTTGGATAGAGCAGCAGCCTTCTAAGCTGCGGGTCAGGGGTTCGAATCCCTTCCGGATCACATCTTAAAAAGCAAAACAATTCAATCGACGCTAATTACCAGGTAGTTAGCGTTTTTTTGTTTGCTCCAAGCCAACCAAAATTTCGCTTTTGCTCCTATTCTT